>NZ_DATAVI010000084.1:0-6518 GCF_036267815.1 Nocardioides sp.
CGCTCGTCGCCGACGCCGTCGGCTTCACCGGCCGCACCGAGTGGGACGCCTCGAAGCCCGACGGCACTCCCCGCAAGCTTCTCGACGTCAGCCTCCTGCACTCGCTCGGCTGGCAGCCGAGCATCCGCCTGCACGACGGCATCGCCGCCACCGTCGCGTGGTACCGCGACCACGCCGACACCCTCCGCGAGGTCGGCTGACCCCCCCTCCTTGAGTGGCTAGTCCCAATCGGGTAGTCCCTGACAGAAATGTCGTCGCCGGACCTCGCTGACGACATTTCTGTCAGGGACTACCCCGTCAGGGGGGCCAACTCGACGGGGTCGTAGGTCACCAATCGGGCGAAAATGCCCCGCGGAGGGGGCCCGCGACCTATGGTTCGGTCGGGCTGGGATCTCGAGTGAAGGTGAAGAGCGTGCACGCACGTCGTTTCGGGACCCCCTGGGTGACCCGCGGGGTTGCCGCCGTCGGCGCCCTGGTCCTGCTGACCGGCCTGACCGGCCCGGCCTCGGCCGGTGACAGCCGGGCGACCGGAGCCAGCCACGCCGGCAGCCGCCAGGCGCACCAGCCCAAGGGCCACCAGCACAAGCACCACAAGCGGCCCAAGGGTCAGAAGATCGGCGCCGGCTTCTTCGGCATGTGGGCCCCGTCGCTGGACACCGGCTATCCCACCGTGCCCGTGAAGGCACTCGACCTCAGCTCGAACGGCGTGTACTGGCGCTCGATCGAGACCTCCCCCGGACACTACGACTTCACCAACCTCGACGCCCTGGTCGCGCAGGCCCAGGCGCACCACGCCAAGCCGCTGCTCGTGCTCGGGGCAACACCGAACTTCTACGCCAGCGTCCTCGACCTCCACCCGGCGTCCACCCAGATGCCGCCGATCGACGCCTGGAAGAGCTATGTCCAGGCGGTCGTCGACCGGTACGGCGCCAGCATCGAGTACGAGATCTGGCCCGAGCCCAACATCATCGGAAACTGGAGCGGCACCCCGCAGCAGCTCGCGTCGCTGGTGGCGGCGGCGTCCCAGATCATCCACGGGCAGGCGCCGCAGGCCGTGGTGGTGTCGCCGGCGATGGTGCTGCGGCTCAAGTTCGAGCAGCGCTGGATGAAGTCGTTCTTCGCCCAGAAGGTCGGCGGTCACCGGATCGGAAGCTACGTCGACGCGGTCGGGATCGACCCCTACCCGCCGGCGGACGGCACCCCCGAGACCTCGGCGGGCTATGTCACGCTGGCTCGCCGGATCATGAAGAAGTACAAGGTCTCGGCGCCCGTGTGGAACATGGAGATCAACTACGGGGTCCTCGGCGCGCACCAGCTGGTGAGCACGCTTCCGATGCAGACCCAGGCGTCGTATGTCGTGCGCACCTACCTGCTCAACGCCGCCGCCAACGTGAAGCGGGTCTACTGGCTGATCTGGCACTACCAGCCGACTCTCGGCGTGCAGCTGCTCGACGAGGACAACACCACCATCTCGAAGGCGGGCGTGGCCTACCAGACCGTGCACCAGTGGTTGACGGGCAGCACCGTGCGGTCCTGCACGAGCAAGAAGCACCACCTCTACGCCTGCGAGCTGACGTCGGCACACCACGACGCCTGGGTGTACTGGACGACCCAGGGGAAGGCACGGATCCGCGTCCCGCACGGCACGCGACACCTGGAGACGATGACGGGCGGCCAGCGCCGCGTCGTCGCGGGACACAAGCTCAAGGTCACCCAGGCGCCGGTGTTCCTGCACCACTGAGCCCGCGCTTCGGCACCGCCTCCACGCGGTGCGGTCGGATCCACGCGCTCACGCCACCCGGGGCTGCGCTGGGAAATTTGCGCGACCGCGGCGGGCTTGGGCTGGACCGGCGGACCTATGCTTAACTCCGCCATAGGTCCCCCCCACCTGGCCCAGTAGAGTCAGCACTCGTCGGGGGGTCGCAACCGACTGAGACGGGATGACGTGGAGCTTTCGGACTACTTGCGGATCCTCCGCAGGCGGTGGCGCTGGATCGCCGTCCCCATCGTGCTCGGCATCGCCGGAGCCGTGGCCCTGATCGGCCTCTCGACCCCGATGTACGCCTCCAGCACCCGGCTCTTCGTCTCGACGTCGTCGCAGAGCAGCGACCTCACCGAGGCCAACCAGGGCAACTCCCTGGCGATCGAGCGGGTGCAGTCCTACGCGAACCTGGTCAAGACCCATTCGCTCGCCCAACGCGTCTCGAACCGGCTCGGAGGGGCGTACGGCGCCGACGGCCTGGTGAAGCGGGTCTCGTCGTCCGTCGTCCCCAACACCGTCAACCTCACCATCACCGCAACCGACGCCAACCGATCGGCGGCCAAGGCGATCGCCCAGGCGTACGCCGTCGAGCTCAGTCGCGAGGTGACCCGGATCGAGGCGCCGGCCGACGGCAAGCCCTCACCGATCCGGATGTCGGTCGTCGACGACGCCCAGCTGCCGACCAGCCCGGTGAGCCCCCGCAAGGAGCGCGACATCGCCCTGGGCCTCATCGTCGGTCTGCTCATCGGGATCGGCCTGGCGGTGCTCCGCGACCGGCTCGACACCTCGATCTCGTCGGCGGAGGACCTCGAGGAGGTCACCGACGTGCCCTTGCTCGGCACGGTCCACGTCGACACCGGCGCGGTGCACAAGCCGAGCGCGGTCGCGCTGCGCGAGTCGACCCCGTGGGCCGAGGCGTTCCGGGTGCTGCGCACCAACATGCAGTTCGTCGACGTCGACCACAGCGACCGCGTCTTCGTGATCTCCAGCTCGGTGCCCGAGGAGGGCAAGACCACCGCCGCGGTCAGCCTGGCGATCACGATGGCCCTGGCGGGCCAGCGGGTCGCCCTGGTCGAGTGCGACCTGCGCCGGCCGCGCATCGCCGAGCGGCTCGGGCTCGACGATGCGGTCGGTACGACGACAGTGCTGATCGGCCAGCTCTCACTCGACCAGGCGCTCCAGAAGCATCCGGACACCGGCCTGTCGGTGCTCACCGCCGGCCGGCGTCCCCCCAACCCGTCCGAGCTCCTCCAGTCGCGGGCCATGCAGGAGCTGATCCGAGACCTGCGCAGCCGCTTCGACGTCGTGCTGCTCGACGCGCCGCCCTTGCTGCCGGTCACCGATGCCGCGCTGCTGGCGGCGCAGTCCGACGGTCTCATGATGGTGGTGCGGCACGGCAAGACCAGCCGCGACCAGGTGCGGCTCGGCCTCCAGCGGGTGCAGGCCGTCGACGGCGAGTGCGTCGGCATGGTGATCAACATGGCGCCGACCTCGGGCCGCGGCTACGGCTACGGGTATGGATACGGCTACGGCGGGTACGAGCCGGACCTGGCTCGGCGCGGCCGGAGGAAGAAGAGCTCACGCGGAGGGTCGTCCCACCCGAAGTCGACCTCCGACGCTCCGCCTCATCTGGCGGAGGCAGAGGCTCCGATCCGGGCGGTGCCCGCCCACCAGAAGGACGAGCAAGCCCCGCGGACCGCCTCAGGCAGCCGGCACCGCTGAGCACACGAACGCACGCGATCCGGGAGCGGCAGGGCGCAGAAAGGCGCCCTCCCTTAGGGTGGTTCTATCGAAAAACTATATAAGTAACCTCGGCCGGTCGAGTGGTGCGGACGACGCAAGTGCGCGCTGCTCGAATGACGGACTCGGACGCTGTGACGGGAGGCGCGAGTGACAGCAGGACTGATGGGACATCTGCGTACGCACCGTGCGCTGACCCTCGCTGGCGTCGACACCACCTGCTGGGCGCTCGCGTACCTCACGATGCTCAGCTACCGCATGGTCGACGGCGGAGACTTCGACCGCTACCCGGCGTACCACGCGTTGGTCCTGGCGCTGCTCTCCGCCGCCGTCCACCTCGCCGTGTCGTGGCCCCAGCGGTTCCATCAGGGGCGCACCATCGCCGGCAGCTTCGACGACATGGTGATGCTGGCCAGGATCGCCCTCGCGGTCGGTGTCGTCGTCACGCTGGTCAACCTGCCGCTGGTCTACGTCCCGCGTTCGGTGCCACCCGCGGCCAGCGTCACGGCGCTGGTCCTGATGGGAACCGCGCGGGGGATCTACCGGGCCTGGCACGAGCGTCAGCTGCTGTTCGCCTCGTCCGGGGTGTCGGTGCCCGTCCTGGTCGCCGGTGCGGGCGATGCCGGGCAGCAGCTCGTGCGGTCGATGCTGCGCGACCCGGCGCGACGGTGGACGCCGGTGGGCCTCCTCGACGACGACCCGCGCAAGCGGAACCTCGTGGTGGGCGGCGTCCCCGTGCTCGGCCGCACCGACCAGCTGGCCGCTCGGTCGGTCACCACCGGAGTGTCCGAGATGGTGATCGCCATCCCGAGCGCGACCTCGGCGCAGATCCGACGGCTCGCCGACCTGGCGTTCGAGGCTGACGTGCGGGCCAAGGTCCTGCCAGGCCTCGACGACCTGATCGACCAAGGGGTCGCGATCTCCGACATCCGCGACATCAACGTCGCCGACCTACTCGGGCGGCACCAGGTCGACACCGACCTCGCGTCGATCGCGGGCTACCTCAGCGGGAAGCGCGTGCTCGTCACCGGTGCGGGCGGTTCGATCGGCTCCGAGCTGTGCCGCCAGATCCAGCGCTGGGACCCCGCCGAGCTGATCATGCTCGACCGCGACGAGTCGGGCCTGCACTCGGTCCAGCTGTCGGTCAGCGGTCACGGCCTGCTCGACTCCAGCGACGTCGTGCTCAACAACATCCGCGACTACGACGCTCTTCTCGACGTCTTCCGGACCCGCCGCCCGGAGGTGGTCTTCCACGCGGCCGCGCTCAAGCACCTGCCGCTTCTCGAGCAGTACCCCGCCGAGGCGGTGAAGACGAACGTGATCGGGACGGCGAACGTGCTCGAGGCCGCCCAGGACGTCGGGGTGGACAGGTTCGTCAACATCTCCACCGACAAGGCGGCCGACCCCACCTGTGTCCTGGGCAGCTCCAAGCGGGTGGCCGAGCGCCTCACGGCCGGCGTGGCCGACAGCGCGTCCGGCACGTACCTCAGCGTCCGCTTCGGCAACGTGCTGGGCAGCCGTGGGTCCGTCCTCTCGTCGTTCGCCGCCCAGATCGCCGCCGGCGGCCCGGTAACCGTCACCGACCCGGAGGTCACGCGGTACTTCATGACGATCGAGGAGGCCGTGCAGCTCGTCATCCAGGCGGGCGCGATCGGACGCCGGGGTGAGGCGCTCGTCCTCGACATGGGCGAGCCGGTCAGCATCCAGAGCGTGGCCGAGCATCTGATCCGCCAGGCCGGTCGGCCGATGAAGATCGTGCACACCGGGCTGCGTCCGGGAGAGAAGCTGCACGAGCAGGTCTTCGGTGCGGGCGAGCCCGACGAACGGCCGATCCATCCCCTGATCTCGCACGTCCAGGTCCCGCCGCTGGCTCTCGGCACCGTGCGGACCGAGGCCACGGTGACCGCAACGCTCGCACGCGAGCTCATCGACGCTTGGAGCAGCAGTCAGACCCAGGATGGGGTCGGCGTCCAGCGCTGAGATAGTGCAGCATTGCCCACGAGTGTGAGGAGTGGCGTGGAGACCACAGGCGTGCCCAGCGGTGTGCCCAGCGGCGCGACGGTTCTGGTGACCGGGGGCACCGGGTCGTTCGGCTCGACGATGGTGCGCCGGCTGCTGGCCGGCGGCGTGGGCGAGGTGCGCATCCTCTCCCGCGACGAGCTCAAGCAGGACGACATGCGGCGGGCGCTGGACGACGCGAGGGTGCGCTTCTACATCGGCGACGTGCGTGACTACACGAGCGTGGAGCGGGCGACGCGCGGTGTCGACTACGTCTTCCACGCGGCCGCCCTCAAGCAGGTGCCGAGCTGCGAGTTCTTCCCGTTGGAGGCCGTGCGTACCAACGTCTTCGGCAGTGCCAACGTGATCGAGGCCAGCAACGCCAACGGCGTGCGGTCGGTGGTCTGCCTGGGCACCGACAAGGCGGCGTACCCGATCAACGCGATGGGGATGTCCAAGGCGATGATGGAGAAGGTCGCGCAGGCCTTCGCCCGCAACAACCCGACGGCGCGCACGGTCGTCTCGACGGTGCGCTACGGCAACGTGATGATGTCGCGCGGCTCGGTGATCCCGCTCTTCGTCGACCAGGTCAGGGCGGGGCGCCGGTTGACCGTCACCGACCCGCAGATGACGCGCTTCCTGATGTCCCTGGAGGAGTCCGTCGCGCTCGTGGAGCACGCCTTCGCCCACGCGGCACCGGGCGACCTGTTCGTCCGCAAGGCGCCCGCCTCCACGATCGCCGACCTGGCGCGGGCGGTCGCGCGCGCCTGCGGTGGCGAGGAGGAGATCGCGGTGATCGGCACCCGGCACGGCGAGAAGCTCTACGAGACCCTGGCCACGCGCGAGGAGCTGAGCCGCGCCGAGGACCAGGGCGACTACTTCCGGATCGCCGTCGACGCGCGCGACCTCAACTACGGCGAGTACTTCGACGAGGGCGATCCGGGGGAGTCCGAGGTCGACGACTACCACTCCCACAACACCGAGCGGCTCGACGTCGACGCCGTCGTGGCGCTGCTGA
>NZ_DATAVI010000085.1:0-16210 GCF_036267815.1 Nocardioides sp.
CAGCACCCGGCTGCCGTCGGGGGAGACCTTGATCGCGAGCACGTTGGGCGTGTACGTCGTGGTGGTGCAGCCCGGGGGCGGGTTCGTCGGACAGGTCTGCGCCGGCCGCTGGAGGAACGTCGGCGCGAACGCCGTGTTCAGGGCGCCGTTGGTGGCCGAGATGGAGGCCATGTAGGCCTGGGTCTGGTTCTTGACCGTGGTGAAGTCGCCGCCGATGTAGACCGTGGAGCTCGTCGACTCGATCGCGCGGACGTTGCGGTTGGCCGCGGCGGCGAACGTCGTGTTCAGAGCCCCCGTGGTGAGGTTGATCGCCACGATGTGGTTGTGGCTCACGCCGTTGACCGTCGAGAACGCGCCGCCGACGTACAGCGTCTTCTTGTCGGGGGAGAGGTCGAGCGCGTACACCCGGCCGTTCAACGTGAAGTTGAACGTCGTGATCAGGTTACCGGTGGTGGCGTCGAAGGCGGCCAGGTAGGTGCGCGCGGTCGGGGAGCCCGACCCGCCGGTGGGCGGCTTCACCGAGGTGAAGTTGCCGCCCGCGTAGATCACGCCGTTGCCGCCGGCGACAGCGTCGACGACGCCGTTGGGCTGCCAGATCGGCGATGCGACGCCGCTGACGGCCTGGTCGTTGACCCCGGCAGCCTGGGCCGGCGCTACGCCGGTCGCCAGCGCGACGGCCGGGAGAACGGCGACGGATGCGAGGGCCGCGATGGCGACCCGGGCACGCATGACGTTGGAGCGCTTCATCTGGTGATCCCCCCGGGGCGGCCCATGGATAGCCGGAAGACGCAGACCGCCCTGCTCGACGTTAAGCAGCAGCGTGGGGATCACCATCCCCAATCCTGGTGAAACGCGAAGACCCTCGCCAGCGTGTGGCGAAGGTCTTCGGCGAGCTGCTCGAGACCAGCTCGTGACCGACTCTCAGGCGGCCAGGTCAGGGTCGCCCAGGCGGCGGAGCTTCTGGAGAGCCTCACGCTCGAGCTGGCGCACGCGCTCCGCGGAGATGTTGTGGCGGGCCCCGATGTCGGCCAGCTTGTGCTGGCGACCGTCGAGCAGCCCGTAACGGGCCCTGATGATGTCGGCCGCCCGGTCGTCCAGCTGGCCGACGAGTGCGTCGAGCCGCTCCCGTGCCTCCACGTCGAGGACGGTGTCGTCCGGTCCCGGCGTGGTCTCCTGGGCCATCAGGTCACCGAGGGAGGTGTCGCCGTCCTCGTCGACCGGCGTGTCGAGGCTCACGTGGTCGCGCCCCCAGGCGACGAGGTCGAGCACCCGCTCGAGCTCCATGCCGAGCTCCGCCGCGATCTCCTCGGGGTCGGGGTCGCGGCCCAGCTGACGCTCGAGGGTGCGGCGCGCGCCGCCCACCTGGTTGAGCTCCTCGACGACGTGCACGGGGAGCCGCACGACCCTGGCCTGCTGGGCGATGCCTCGGGTGATCGCCTGCCGCACCCACCAGGTCGCGTAGGTCGAGAACTTGTAGCCCTTGGTGTAGTCGAACTTCTCCACGGCCCGGATCAGCCCGGTGTTGCCCTCCTGGATCAGGTCGAGCATCGGCATCTGGGCGCGGCCGTACTTGCGGGCGATCGAGACCACCAGGCGCAGGTTGGCGCTGATGAACTGGTCGACCGCCTTGCGGCCCTCCTCGGCGAGCCACTCGAGCTCGGCCTCGGAGGCGCTCAGCGGCGCTCCGCCCTTCTTGCGCCCCACGCGACCCTCGGCCAGGAGGCTCTCGGCGTACAGGCCGGCCTCGATCGTCTTGGACAGCTCCACCTCGGCGGCGGCGTCCAGGAGCGGGGTACGTGCGATCTCGTCGAGATACAGGCCCACACTGTCGCGACCCTCGATCTCGCGGGTCGCGCTGATGGTTCGTGCTGCCATGACGCCCTCCTGTGCTGCGGGCCTACTCGCCGGTAGTACCCACATCGACTCCAACGCACCGGGGGGCGGGGGGATTCCCGCTCCGGGTCGTTCGGACCCTTCACCCGTCCAGACGAGCGACCAGTTCCGTGAGTTGCGTCGCCGGCGAACTCTCAGGGACTTTTCAGTCGTGAGCGAGGAGGGGTCGGGCGGACGAAGTCCGTCCGACCGCGCCGCAGTGAACGTCGCGGCGAGCTTGCTCGCGAGGCGGCTTGTCCGTCAGGGGGCCGGTTGGGGGGTCGGGCGGACGAGGTCCGTCCGACCGCGCCGCGGTGAGCGTCGCGGCGAGCTTGCTCGCGAGGCGGCTTGTCCGTCAGGAGACCGGTTCGGCGGGAGGCGTCGTGGCCAGGCCCATCCTGTCGAGCATCCAGGCCTGGGTGAAGGCGCGGTCGCGCCAGGCGCGGTAGCGACCGGACACCCCCCCGTGCCCGGCCGCCATCTCGGTCTTCAGCAGGACGTCGGGTCGGCCGTCGGCCCCGGGCGCCGTCGCCCGCAGCCGGGCCACCCACTTCGCGGGCTCGACGTAGAGGACGCGCGTGTCGTTGATGGACGTGGTCGCCAGGATCGGGGGAGAGGTCTGCGACCCGACGTTCTCGTACGGCGCGTAGCCGGCGATGTAGTCGTAGGCCCGCACGTCGGAGCCCGGATCGCCCCACTCGTCGTACTCCGTGACCGTCAGCGGCAGGCTGGCATCCAGCATGGACGTGAGCGCATCGACGAACGGCACCTCGGCGACGAGGCCGCCGAAGAGCTCTCCGAACTCGTTCGCCGCGACCCCGATCAACAGGCCGCCGGCCGACCCACCCTCGCCGACGAGGTGCTCGGACGTCGTCCAGCCCGTGTCGACGAGGTGGTGTGCGCAGGCCGCGAAGTCGGAGAACGTGTTGCGCTTGTGGAGGAGCTTGCCGTCGTCGTACCAGCGCCGGCCCATCTCGCCACCGCCTCGCACGTGCGCGATCGCGACGCCGGCGCCGCGGTCCAGCAGTGAGAGCCAGGCGACGGAGAAGCCCGGGTCGGTCGAGAGCTCGTAGGCGCCGTATCCGTAGAGCAGGAACGGGATCGGAGCCTCGTGGCCCTGGGGCCCGCGAGCGTCGCGGCGGTGGACCAAGGAGATCGGCACCTGCTCGCCGTCCGGCGCCGTGGCCCACAGCCGGCGTTCCTCGTAGGCCGAGGGGTCGTGGTCGCGCACCGGCTGCTGCTTGCGCAGCAGGAGCTCGCGGCTGCGCACGTCGTAGTCGTAGACCGAGGCCGGCACCGTGAGGGAGGTGTAGGAGAGCCGCACCACCGGCTGCCCGAACTCCGCGCCCCCGCCTCCGCCGACGGTGTAGACCTCCTGGGGGAAGTCCACCAGGTAGTCCTCGCCCACCCCGGTGTCGTCGAGCTCGAGGATGCGCAGCTGGGTCAGTCCGCCGCTGCGCTGGTTGACCACCAGGTGCCCGGCGTACGCCGACACGTCCTCCAGGCGCACTCGCGGGTCGTGGGCGATCAGCGGCAGCCACTGCGATGGCGGTGTCGGCTCGATGGCACACCTGCCGATCTCGAAGTCTGGTCCTCCGTGGTTGTGCTGGACGAGGAAGACGTCGTCCCCGGCGATCACGGCGTGTTCGATGCCGTACTCGAGCCCCTCGACGCGCGGGTGGAACACGACCCAGCCGGCCTCGGGGTGGTCTGCGTCGAGGTAGCGGTTCTCGCTGGTGTTCTTCGATGCCGACGCGATCACCAAGAAGCGCTGGGATCGGCTGCGGCCGATGCCGACCCAGAAGCGCTGGTCGGTCTCGTGGAACACCAGCTCGTCGGCCTCCACAGACCCCAGCCGATGTCGCCAGACCTTGTCGCGTCGCCAGGTCTCGTCGACGGTGCAGTAGTAGAGGTCCCGGCCGTCGGGGCTCCAGACCCCACCGCCGAGCACGCCCTCGATCCGGTCGGGTAGCAGGTTGCCGGTGCGCAGGTCCTTGACCTCCAGGACGTAGCGCTCGTTGCCCACGGTGTCGGTCGCGAACGCGAGCAGGGTCCCGTCGGGGCTCACGGTCACCCCGCCGACGGAGTAGAAGTCGTGACCCGAGGCCAGCTCGTCGTGGTCGAGGAGGACCTGCTCCCCGGGCACTGCGGGGTGCTCGGGCCCCGCCTGGTCGTCGGGGCTCGGCGGCGTCCAGTCGTCCGGGTCGGCGACCGGTGCCCGACACGTCGTGCCGTACTCACGACCCTCGAAGGAGCGGCCGTAGTACCACCAGCCGCGGTTGCGCGACGGGACCGACAGGTCGGTCTCCTTGGTGCGGCCCTTGATCTCGGCGAAGAGCGCGTCTCGCAGCGCCGCCAGGTGGTCGGTGGCCACGGCGGTCCAGGCGTTCTCCTGCTCGAGGTACGACGTGACCTCGGGCGTGCCCTTCGCGCGCAGCCAGTCGTAGTCGTCGACCCGCGCGCGGCCGTGGTGGTCGGTGCTCACCGGCCGGCGCTCGGCTGTCGGCGGGGCTGTCGGCGGGGCTGTCGGCGGGGCCGCCTCCGGGTCGGGGCTCGTCATGCTGCGGACAGTAGCCGCCCGCCCTCGAGGGGTCGGGGGTTGGCAAGGTCTGGCCACCCGATCTCCCGGCAGTAGCATCGCGGCGTGCTCGCGCTCCGTGAGATCCCTGCCGACCCGCACTCCGCGCACGAGGCCGACGCCCTCGCCCGCGCGATCGAGCGACGCGTCGCGACCAGGTTCGTCGACCCCGACCAGGCTCGGGTCCAGATGGCTGGGGCCCTGGAGCGGCTGAGGCCCGTGTCGAGCTGGTTCGACATCGTCGACGACGCCCGCGACGACGCCCGGGCCCTGGGGTGGACCTGGCTCGGGGCGGAAGCCGAGGAGCTGGTGGTCTACGACGTGGTCCTCGACTCGCCCGACCTCGCCGTCGAGCTCCTGCCGCTTCTGGTCGGGCAGGCCCGCGCGCACGGGGCGCGCATGCTCGGCATCGGCGCCGGCCCTGGGGAGCAGGTCCGCTCGGCGCTGGTGTCCCAGCCCGGCTTCACCGTGCGAGCGACCAACATGGTGCTGGCCCTCGACGCGGTGCTCACCGACCCTGCCCCCCTGGCGTTGCACACGATGACGGCCGCCGAGTTCGACGTCTGGGTCCAGGGCGAGGTCGAGGCCTACGCCGAGGAGCTGGCCGCGACCGGGATGTCGGCGGAGGCCGCCCTGGAGCGCAGCCGGACCCAGATGGCCGAGCTGATCCCGTCCGGGCTCGACTCGCCGGGCATGGAGTTCTTCCTGGCTCGCGTCGGCGACGACGTGGTCGGGGACCTGTGGCTCAACACCGACCAGACGATGGCGTTCGTCTACAACATCGAGGTCGACGAGGGCCGTCGCCGCCGCGGCCACGGCGCCGCGATCATGAACGCCGCGGCTCGTCACTGCCGCGATGCCGGTCATCCCTACCTCGGGCTCAATGTCTTCGGCCACAACCCCCACGCCCGCGCGCTGTACGACAAGCTCGGATACCGGGTCACCCATGACTACTACGCCCTCGACCTCCCCGATGCCGGCTGACCCCTCCCGCTCGGTCGACCTCAATGCCGACCTCGGAGAGGAGGTCACCGACGACCGGGGTCTGCTGGCGGTGGTCACCTCGGCCAACGTCGCGTGCGGCTTCCACGCCGGAAGCCCGTCGATCATGCGCGCGGTGTGCGCCGAGGCCGCGCAGCGTGGCGTCGTCCTCGGGGCCCAGGTCTCCTACCGCGACCGGGCCGGCTTCGGCCGGGTGGCCCGCGACGTCGACCACGACGTGCTCCGCGACGAGGTCGCCGAGCAGGTCGGAGTGCTTGCGGACATCGCCGACTCCGAGGGCTCGGCGGTGCGCTACCTCAAGCCGCACGGGGCGCTCTACCACCGGGTGACCGACGATCCGGAGCAGGCGGACGCCGTGCTCGCGGGCTCCGGAGGTCTGCCGGTCCTCGGCTTCCCCGGCTCGAGGCTGCTGGCTCTGGCGGCGCGGGCGGGTCGCGCGACGTACGAGGAGGGCTTCCCCGACCGCGGGTACGCCGACGGGCGGCTCGTCGAGCGCGGGCAGCCGGGTGCCCTGCTGACGGTCGGTGCGGAGGTCGCGGCTCAGGCCGTCCGGCTGGCTCCGACGGTCGCGTCGCTGTGCGTCCACGGCGACTCGCCCGGCGCGGTCCGGCACGCCCTGGCGGTGCGACGTGCCCTGGAGGAGGCGTCGTTCACGGTCACGGGCTTCCTCCGATGAGTGACGTTCTCTCTCCACAGCCGATGGGCGATTTCTGTGGACGAGCAAGGCCGATCTGTGGACGACGTGGCCATCTCTGTGGAGGACACGCCGGCAACTCGAAAATGTCGGAATTTCTGCCCCCCAACCCCTTGCGCGGGTGGGGTCGCGGGGCATAGAACTCTCCTACCAACCCGCCGCTTGCGGCGGGGCGGAGCGGAGAAGCAGGAAGATCCAGATCGCGAGCTTGCTCGCGGCGCGGGCCGGTGGCGGCACGCGGGGTCGGAGGGCTTGTCCGGGATCGGGCGCCACCGCGCGATCATTAGAGGGGCTCTTGGTGCTCATACCATCGAGAGCCCCTCACCTAATTTCCGGACTCCTTCCGGGCCCGCCTCCGGCTGCCGGCCGGTGCGGATGACCATGGGGCCCGGGTGCGGCCATCATGTTCCCGTGCAGATCCTCCGGGTGGGCCGCGACGCGGTCCTGGTCGAGGTGGCGTCGAGTGCCGAGGCCGTCTCGCTCGCGCGGTGGGCCCGAGACCGGGGCCTCGCCCGCGACGTCGTGCCGGGCGCGCTGACCGTGCTGCTCGACGGCCTCGTCGATCCCGCACGCCTGCCGGCGTCCCTGTCGCCGTGGCGGCCGGGCGAGACCCCGGCCGGTCCGCTCGTGGAGGTACCCGTCGTGTACGACGGTCCGGACCTCGCCGACGTCGCCGCACGGTGGGGTTGCTCGCCGGACGACGTGGCGACGCGACACCAGGAGACCGAGCTCGTCGCCGCGTTCTGCGGGTTCGCGCCGGGCTTCGCCTACCTGTCGGGGCTCGACGTCGACGTGCCTCGCCTGGCGACTCCGCGGACCCGGGTCCCGGCGGGCTCCGTGGCGCTGGCCGGCACCTGGTGCGGGGTGTACCCGACGGCGTCGCCGGGAGGCTGGCGGGTCATCGGACGCACCGACGTCGTCCTGTGGGACGCCGCCCGGACACCCCCGGCCCTCCTGGCTCCGGGCACCCGGGTGAGGTTCGTGACGCGCTGATGCTGGAGGTTCGCGCGGTCGGCCCGTCAGCGCTGGTGCAGGACCTCGGGCGCCCGGGATGGGCGCACCTCGGCGTGCCCCGGTCCGGCGCCCTGGAGGGCCCGGCGGCGGCGTTCGCCAACCGTCTGGTGGGCAACGACCCGGAGGACGCCTGCCTGGAGATCCTGCTCGGAGGCCTCGTGCTCGTCTCGGACCGCAGTGTCTGGGTGGCGGTCACCGGGGCACCCTGCCCGGTCGAGGTCGACGGCCGGGCCGCGGGCCTCTCGGTGCCCGTGCGGGTGTCGGCCGGGAGCGAGCTGCGGCTCGGCGTGCCCTCGAGCGGACTGCGCTCCTACCTCGCGGTCGCGGGCGGGATCGCGAGCGAGGCCGTCCTCGGCTCGCGCTCGACCGACACCCTCGGTGGGCTCGGGCCGGCGCCGATCGCCGTCGGCGACCTGCTGCCGGTCGGACCCGGTGGCCGGCCACCCGTCCCGGTCGACACGCCGTACTCCCCGGCCAGAGGGCCGCTCCGGATCGTGGCGGCCCCCAGGTCGGACCGCGTCGCCGGGGACGTGGTCGACCTGCTGTGCTCCACGCCCTACGCCGTCTCCGTGGACTCCGACCGGGTCGGGCTGCGGCTGGTGGGAGACCCGCTGCCGCTGGCCCGTCGCGACGAGCTGCCGAGCGAGGGGATCGTCCTGGGCGCGGTCCAGGTGCCGCCGGACGGCCGGCCGCTGGTGCTCTTGGCCGACCATCCCACGACCGGCGGCTACCCCGTGGTGGCCGTCGTGGACGCGCGCGACCTGTGGCAGTGCGCCCAGCTCCGGCCCGGCGAGCCGGTGCGGTTCGCCCCGGGGGCGCTCACTGCGGCCGCCAGGGGCTGAGCGCGGCGTCGTCGGCGGGCAGGGAGCGCACCGGCCCCGGCGCGGAGTCGGCCGTCTCGAAGCGGACCGTGACGATGCCGCGGCCCGCCCCCCACACCCAGCCCCGCCCGTGCTCGGTGTGCTCGACGTCCATGCCCGGCAGCCAGGTGCGCACGTCGGGCAGGTCGGGAAGGGACTCCAGCGGCTCCTCCTCGGCCCCGGCCGGCTGCTCGCCGAAGAGGTCGTCCTGGATCCAGTCGGCGAGCCCCGAGACACCCACGCCGAGCAGTCGGACGCCGCCGGTCAGGTCGAGCTCGGCGAGCAGGCCGCGGGCCAGCCGGGCGATGGTCGGACCAGCATCGGTGGGGGCGCTCAGCGTCGTGGACCGAGACAGGGTGGTGAAGTCGTGGAGCCGGACCTTCAGGGTGATCGTGCGTCCGGACAGGCCGCTGCGACGCAGCCGCTCGGCGACGCCGACGGCCTGCCGGCTGACCAGGCCCTCCATGAGCCGGCGGTCGGTGAGGTCGGTGTCGTAGGTGCCCTCGACGCTGACCGACTTGGTCTCGCGCTCGGGGACCACGGGTCGGTCGTCCTGGGCGCGGGCCAGCTGGTAGAGCCCGTGTCCCTGTGCCTTGCCCAGCAGGCGGACCAGCTCGTCCTCGGTGACGCTCTCCAGGTCGGCCACGGTGGTGATCCCGGCACGTCGTAGCCGCTCGGCGGTGGCCGGCCCGACGCCCGGGATGACGGTGACGTGCATCGGCCGCAGCAGGTCCTGCTCGGCGCCGGCCGCCACGATGACGAGTCCGTCGGGCTTGTCGAGGTCGCTGGCGACCTTGGCGATGAACTTCGAGGTGCCGATGCCCACCGATGCCGTCAGGCCGCCGGTCACCGCACTCACCTCGGCGCGGACCTGCTCGGCGAACGCGCGCACGCTGGGCTCGTCGTAGGCCTCCAGGGCGGCGGGGGCCAGGTCCACGAACGCCTCGTCCAGCGACATCGGCTCCACCAGCGGCGAGACCTCGCGCAGGACCTCCATCACCTTGAGGCTGGTGTCGCGATAGGCGTGGAACCTCGGGTTGAGGAACGCCGCGTGCGGGCAGCGGGCGCGCGCCTCGCGCGTCGACATCGCCGACCGGACGCCGTACCGGCGGGCCTCGTAGGACGCCGTGCTGACCACGCCGCGGCCGCTGACGCCGCCGACGACCACCGGCTTGCCGCGCAAGGAGGGCTTGTCGCGCTGCTCGACGGAGGCGAAGAAGGCGTCGAGGTCCAGGTGCATCACCGACGCCTCCGGCCGCATGACCGCAACCTATCCGGGTCCGCTGACAGTCCTTGTCACCGAGGCCGTCGGCGTCCGGCGCCGTCTCGCATGCTTCCCAGGCCCGTTCTCGGTCCCTAGGGTGACCGCATGGGGGAGGACGTCGAAGCACAGGAGTTCTCTCGGGCCGACCGCACCCGCTACCGCGAGCAGGTCCACCGCTGCCTCGACGTGTTCGAGCGGATGCTCAGCGAGCACCAGTTCCACACCGACGACCCCATGACCGGGCTCGAGGTCGAGCTGAACCTCGTCGACGAGCACGGCGACCCCGCCCTGAAGAACGCCGAGGCGCTCGCGGCCATCGCCGACCCGGCGTTCCAGACCGAGCTGGGCCAGTTCAACATCGAGATCAACGTGCCGCCCGCGCTGCTGCGGGAGTCGGGGCTCGGGACCTTCGAGGCGACGCTGCGCCGCTCTCTCAACGACGCCGAGGCGCGCTCCTCGCAGGTCGGCGCCCACCAGGTGATGATCGGGGTCCTGCCGACCCTGGCGCCCGGGCACCTCAGCCCTTCGCACATGAGTGCGAACCCGCGCTACCAGCTGCTCAGCGAGCAGATCCTGAACGCCCGGGGCGAGGACATCCGGATCGACATCACCGGGCCCGAGCGGCTGATCACCACGGCTGAGTCGATCCTGCCCGAGGCGGCCTGCACCAGCACCCAGTTCCACGTGCAGACCTCGCCGGAGCAGTTCGCGGCGTACTGGAACGCCTCGCAGGCGATCTCCGCGGTGCAGCTGGCGGTCGGCGCCAACTCGCCGTACTGCCTGGGCAAGGAGCTGTGGCGCGAGACGCGGATCCCGCTGTTCGAGCAGGCGGCTGACACCCGCAGCGAGGAGCTGAAGGCCCAGGGGGTGCGCCCCCGGGTGTGGTTCGGCGAGCGCTGGATCAACTCGGTCTTCGACCTCTTCGAGGAGAACGTCCGCTACTTCCCGGCCCTGTTGCCGATCACGAGCGACGAGGACCCGGTGGCCGTCCTGGAGGGCGGAGGGACGCCGTCGCTGGCCGAGCTGCGCCTCCACAACGGCACCGTCTACCGCTGGAACCGTCCCGTCTACGACATCAACGACGGCACACCTCACCTGCGCGTCGAGAACCGCGTGCTGCCCGCGGGGCCGACCGTGGCCGACCTGATCGCCAATGCGGCCTTCTACTTCGGGCTGGTGCGGCATCTCGCCGAGAGTGACCGTCCGCTGTGGTCGCAGATGTCGTTCCAGGCCGCCGAGGAGAACTTCGAGAGGGCGGCCGAGGACGGGATCGACGCCACGGTCTACTGGCCCGGCGTGGGGGAGGTGCCGGCGACCGAGCTGGTGCTGCGTCGGCTGCTGCCGATGGCGCACGCCGGCCTGGAGTCGTGGGGCGTGGGGGCCGACGAGCGCGACCGGCTGCTCGGGATCATCGAGCAGCGCTGCCTGCTGCGCGTGAACGGCGCCAGCTGGTTCGTGGACCGGATGCACCAGCGGGCGGGGGAGGACCGCTACGACGCGCTCCGGGCGACGCTGCTGGAGTACTGCGAGCGGATGCACAGCAACGACCCCGTCCACACCTGGGACTGACGCTCCGCGGAGCCTCCGGCTGGGAGCCTGCCGCTGGCAGCCTGCCGCTGGGAACCGGGCCCGTCAACGCGGCCTGCGGATGCGCTTCCACTCCTGACGAGCCCCCGACCGGGGATCGCTCCAGCCGTGCCGGGTCACGACGACGTACCCGACCTCCACTCCGCGCTCGGCGGCGGCGGCGAGGGTCGGGCCCAGCCACGCGGCGTCCACGTCTTGGAGGTCCAGCGGACCCGAGCGGGTGACCCAGACCCACGGTGGGTCCTCGCGTGCGCGAAGTGCGGCGCCCACGATCTCCGTGCGCAGACCGTGGTCCCAGGCGCGGTCGTCCAGGACGGTCGTCGTGGGCCCGTTCGGAACCCCGACGCTGAGGGTGGCCGGAGGCCGGGGGCGACGGTCGGCCGCGGCCAGGAGCACCGCGGCGCGCAGCACCCGCCGCACCTCCGGTGCCACTGGGCTCTCGAGGACCGCCACGTCGCCAGCCTGCCCGAGGCCTCGGACGGGCGGTGGCTGTCCTCCACAGCCTTCGCCCCGCAGCGCGGGTGGTGCGGGCCCGTGGGTGGGATAGGTTCTGCTGCGTACGGAGCGCGCGAGAGCGGGCTGCCCGGCGCGGAGGAGGTCCCATGGGAGCGGTGGTCGTGGGCTACGTGCCCAAGCCGGAGGGTGAGGCGGCCGTCGACCAGGGCATCGCCGAGGCCAAGCTCCGCGGCAGCGAGCTGATCGTGGTCAACTCCCACCGCGGCGGTCGGGACTACGACGTCGAGGCCTCCGCGCGCACCTCCGACGACATGACCGCGCTGGAGGCCAAGCTCGAGGCATCCGGGCTGACCTACGACGTGCGCCAGCTCGTCCGAGGGTTCGAGCCCGCCGAGGACCTGATCGGGATCGCCGAGGACTCCGGAGCCGATCTCATCGTGATCGGCCTGCGCCGGCGTACGCCGGTCGGCAAGCTCATCTTGGGCAGCAACGCCCAGCGCATCCTGCTCGATGCCCCCTGCCCGGTGCTGGCGGTCAAGGTCGGCTGACCCCGCTGCCCGGGCTCGCTTCGCGGGCGACCTGCCACACTCGCTGGCATGGCCATCCACATCACCGGCGACGCCCGCGCCGACGAGGTCCTGACCGACAGCCCGTTCGCCCTGCTGGTCGGCATGATGCTGGACCAGCAGTACCCGATGGAGCATGCCTTCCGTGGCCCGGCCAAGGTGCTTGACCGGTTCGGGAGCATCGAGCCCGCCGCAGTCGCCGCCGCCGACCCCGCGACGTTCAAGGAGCTGTGCTCCACCCCTCCGGCGATCCACCGGTTCCCAGGGTCGATGTCCGAGCGGCTGCAGGCCCTGGCGGTCATCGTCGAGGAGCGGTACGACGGGCACGCCGAGCGGCTGTGGACCGAGGCTACGTCGGGGGCAGACCTGGTCAGGAGGGTGATGGAGCTGCCCGGCTTCGGCCGGCAGAAGGCCCAGATCTTCGCGGCGCTGCTGGCCAAGCAGCTGGACGTGCGTCCGGAGGGTTGGCAGCAGGCCGTCGGTGACTACGCGCTGGAGGGCTATCGCTCGGTCGCCGACGTGACCGACGCGGCGTCGCTGCACAAGGTGCGGGAGTACAAGCAGCAGAAGAAGGCCGCCGCGAAGGCGGCGAGCGGCTGACCTGCACGCTCAGCCATCGGAGGCCTCCGCAGTCCGCGGAGAGTCTGCAGCAGGTGGACAAAGTCCTGATAGATCGCCGTCCATCACGTCGCGGGTCCGGTCGTCGTCGCCCGGCCAGAGGCCGCGGTAGGTCTGCAAGGTGATGACGGGGGAGCTGTGTCCGAGCACCGCCTGAACCTGTTTGACCGAGGCGCCGCCGGCGATGAGCGCCGAGGCGAAGAAGTGCTTCAGACCGTGCGAGGTGAACTCCCCGCCGGCCTCAGTCGCCGCAGCCGCCCAGAGGGAGCGCCAGCGGCGATACGTGAGCGGGTCGCCAGCCTCATCGACGAACAGCGCGCCGTCACTCGGGTAGGCCGTAAGGTGCGCGGCCAGATCATCGACCGCGACCTGCCCGACCGGCAGGACGCGGCGTGAGGACGTGGACTTGGGCGGCCCGATGCCGCCGCGCTGGAGACGCTGGCGCTCGACCCTGATGGTCCGGCGCAGGAAGTCCACATCCGAGACCTGGAGACCGAGCAGCTCGCCGATGCGGAGCCCACTGCCCGCGAGAGTCACCACGACTGCCCGTCAGCGAGCTCCCACGGTCTAGGCCCCATGGTCGAGACCTCCTCGAGACCGAGGTCGAGCGGCACTCGCAGGACGTCGGGCGGCGTGGGGTGCGGAAGGTGACCCGCGGGTCATGAGGTCGAAAGCATCGGGGGGGGGATCGGCGGGTTCTGGCACACTCCGGCATGTGGCGGACATTCTGGATCAGGAGACTTACTCAGAGCCGGAGGCGGCTCGGCTCCTGAGCGTCAGCCCATCGACCCTGCACTACTGGCTCCAAGGCGGCGTGCGGCGAGGTGTGCAGTACATGCCCATCCTCCGCCCAGCGCCGAACAAGGAGAGTCGATGGGTAACATGGGCCGAGTTCGTGGAGGCCGGTTGGCTCAGGGCATACCGCCGCAACAGGGTGCCGATGAGAGAGTTGCGGGCGTTCGTCGAGCGACTTCGCGACGACCTCGGCGTCCCCTATCCACTGGCGCATCGTCAGCCGCTCGTCAGCGGCAAGGACCTAGTGTTCCGCGCGCAGGAGGCGGCGATGCTTTCCCCGTACTTCCATCTAGTCGATGCCGAGGGGATGCTGACCAACCCGGGGCAAGAGTTCGTCAGCCACGTCAGTTGGGACGGCGACATCGCCGACGGCTGGAGGCCCTCGGAAGACCGCAAGTCGACCGTTCTCGTCCGACCCGACGTGCGCTTTGGGCGACCGGCAGTAGGTGGCGTCAGCACCGAAATCCTCTACGAGTACTCCGAGGAGGGCGCGACGCGGGAGGAGATAGCTGCCGACTTCGACCTGTCGCTCTCCGATGTCCGTTGGGCCTTGGCCTACGAGGACTCACGCCGGGCCTCCTAGGCGTCCGCATTGTCACGGCACAGGCCCGCGGATGTCCGCTTCTACTTCGACGAGGACATTCTGAGACTGGCTCACCCCATCTGCTGGCTGCGAAGCGACTGCACCTACCCGGGGGACCCGGGGGACATCATCCACGGTCGGATGCGGCCTCCCGTGGTGGTCCAGTGTCGAAGAGCTGCTCGACAAGCCAGGCCGTTTATCTACCTCGCCCGGCGCTCCCGGATGGTCTCGTTGCCGCTCGACGAGGATGAGTCGGCTTCCATGACACGGACAACCCCGCCTGGGCAGAACCGGCGCGGTGTTCCACTACGCCTGGAGCCAGGCGACAACGAGCGCCGCGAGGGCGAGGAGTGTGTTCGCCATGGACAGACCCCCCGCCCGACCCGGATCTGTCGGGTCGTGTGCCTGAGCCCCGCCATGGCGCGGGCTCAGGCACACGAGGCGGTGACAACCGGCGGACCGGGCTCGTCCTGGGGCGTTCCCACTTCGTGTCGGTGACCGGTGGCATGGCAGAATGACAGTGCGGCTCTTGACCAAACCGGGCCTTGCCGCGCCCTGGATCACGTTGACGAGAGGTGTTCGTGTCCTCGACCACGAAGAAGACGACGTCGAGCTCGACCAGAACCGCGCCGAAGGCGCCGGTGAAGAAGGCGGCGTCTCCGACCAGTCCGGCGAAGAAGGCGACCGCCCAGAAGACTGCGGCGGACCGACCGGGGGCGACGTCGAAGACCGCGGCGAGCGCCGGGGCAGGGGCGCCTGAGACCGGTGCCGTGATCGTCGACGGAGCCGAGGTCGGACCCGATGGCAAGAAGGTCCTGCCCGACATCCCCGACGACCAGTTCGAGAAGGATGTCGCGACCGACCCCTCGATCGAGGAGGACGAGAAGGAGGCGACGTTCGTCGTCTCCGACGCCGACGACGCCGGCGAGCCCGAGCAGCAGGTGATGGTCGCCGGCGCGACCGCGGACCCGGTGAAGGACTACCTCAAGCAGATCGGCAAGGTCCCCTTGCTGAACGCCGAGATGGAGGTCGAGCTCGCCAAGCGGATCGAGGCCGGCCTGTTCTCGGAGGAGAAGCTCGCCAAGGGCGGCAAGCTCTCGGCCAAGCTGGAGGAAGAGCTCCAGTGGATCGCCGAGGACGGCCGGCGGGCCAAGAACCACCTGCTCGAGGCCAACCTCCGTCTGGTGGTCAGCCTCGCCAAGCGCTACACCGGCCGTGGCATGCTCTTCCTCGACCTCATCCAGGAGGGCAACCTCGGTCTGATCCGTGCGGTCGAGAAGTTCGACTACACCAAGGGCTACAAGTTCTCGACCTACGCCACCTGGTGGATCCGGCAGGCGATCACCCGCGCCATGGCCGACCAGGCCCGGACGATCCGCATCCCGGTGCACATGGTGGAGGTCATCAACAAGCTCGCCCGCGTCCAGCGGCAGATGCTCCAGGACCTCGGGCGCGAGCCGACCCCGGAGGAGCTCGCCAAGGAGCTCGACATGACGCCGGAGAAGGTGGTCGAGGTCCAGAAGTACGGGCGCGAGCCGATCTCGCTGCACACGCCCCTGGGCGAGGACGGCGACAGCGAGTTCGGCGACCTGATCGAGGACTCCGAGGCGATCGTCCCGGCCGACGCCGTCAGCTTCACGCTCCTCCAAGAGCAGCTCCACGCCGTACTGGACACGCTCTCCGAGCGCGAGGCCGGCGTGGTCTCGATGCGCTTCGGCCTGACCGACGGCCAGCCCAAGACGCTGGACGAGATCGGCAAGGTCTACGGCGTGACGCGCGAGCGGATCCGGCAGATCGAGAGCAAGACCATGTCGAAGCTGCGTCACCCCAGCCGCTCCCAGGTGCTGCGCGACTACCTCGACTGAGGTATCCGGTGTCCGAGACGCTTCCGTGCAGGTGAGAGGCGTTTGAGCCGCTCTGTCAGGCGACACGCTAGGCGCTACAGCGCTTCTAGTCCAGATATTCGGCTACCCTGCGTGTCGTGAATGATGGCGAGCCGGGTACCCCGCTCAAGTCCTGGCAATGGATGGAGTTGTGGGCGCTGGTCCTTGTCATCGTCCTGCAGTTGTGGCTGTACAGGGTCTCTGTAGTGGCCGGCGCAACATGGGGTCTGCTCGTCCCGGCGCTCCTGCTGCACATGTACTTCTGGGTGGTGCCCCTCCTAGGGGAGCAGCGGCGCCAAGGTCTGACTGAGGATCAAGAGTGAGTCTCAACGTCTCCGACGCTCAGCTCCTGGCCGAGTCCTGGCAGCTCGCACTGCGTGCCGAGCGCAAGAGCCCGCAGACCCTCAAGGCGTACAGCGACGGCGTCCGCTTCTACCT
>NZ_DATAVI010000086.1:0-109090 GCF_036267815.1 Nocardioides sp.
CAGCACCCGGCTGCCGTCGGGGGAGACCTTGATCGCGAGCACGTTGGGCGTGTACGTCGTGGTGGTGCAGCCCGGGGGCGGGTTCGTCGGACAGGTCTGCGCCGGCCGCTGGAGGAACGTCGGCGCGAACGCCGTGTTCAGCGCGCCGGTCGCCGCGGTCACCGAGGCCATGTAGGCCTGGGTCTTGTTCTTGACCGTGGTGAAGTCGCCGCCGATGTAGACCGTGGAGCTCGTCGAGTCGATCGCCCGGACCGCACGGTTGGCGCCGGAGTTGAACGCCGTCACAAGCGCCCCTGTGGTGGCGTTGACCGCCGCAATGTGGTTGCGCGCGGTTCCGTTGACGGTCGTGAAGGCGCCACCGATGTAGAGGATGCTCTTGTCGGGCGACAGGTCGAGGGCGTAGATCCGGCCGTTCAGGGTCACGTTGAACGACGTCGCCAGGTTGCCGGTCGAGCCGCTCATCGCGGCCAGGTAGGTGCGCGCGGTCGCGGAGCCCGACCCGCCGGTGGGCGGCTTCACCGAGGTGAAGTTGCCGCCCGCGTAGATCAGGCCGTTGCCCGCTGCGACAGCGTCGACGACGCCGTTGGGCTGCCAGATCGGCGATGCGACGCCGCTGACGGCCTGGTCGTTGACCCCCGCCTGCGCGGGCCCTGCGGCGGTCGCCACGGCGACCGCTGGAAGGAGGGCGACGGAGGCCACGGCCGCCAAGGAGGTCCGGACTCGGCGAAGGCTTGCGCGTCTCATGTGATACCCCCACCGCCGCATCGAGGCGGCATCATGTATGGCCCGACGTCCCCGCGTCGAGATGGCACAGGCTAGGCCGAGGCGTGAGACAGCAAAAACCCCATATCTGATGAACCGTTAACGTCCATCGCTTGTTAATCGACAGGCAATTGTCAATAGGGCGTCAATGGAAAATCATTCTGTGTGCTGACAACCGCCGCTCCTCCCGACGTGCGGCAGACTGGGCCTCGACGTGCGAGGGTGGGAGAGCCTGATGCGGACGTTGCTGCCCGGGGAGAACCCCCAGGCCTACATCCCGGAGGACCGGCGCAGGGCGCTGGCGCACGGCCGCGCCCTCCCGCGACGCTCCGACGGGGCCGCGATCTTCGTCGACATCGCCGGCTACACCCCGCTCGCCGAGGCCCTGGCCGCCGCCCATGGCGGACGCCGCGGGGCCGAAGAGGTGACCGCGACCCTCGACCGGGTCTTCGCGCGGCTGATCGAGTCCCTGCACACCTGGCGGGCCAGCGTCGTCTACTTCAGCGGCGATGCCGTCACGGCCTGGATCGAGGGCGACGACGGCACGCGGGCGACGGCCTGCGCGCTGGAGCTCCAGGACGAGATGTCCCGGGTCGGCGTCGTGCCGACACCGGACGGCGCGCCGGTCGTGTTGGGGCTGAAGGTCGCGGTGGCCGTCGGGGGAGTGCACCGGTTCGTGGTCGGCGACCCTCGTGTCCAGCTGATCGACGTGCTCGCGGGTCAGCTCATGGACAGCCTGGCAGCCGCCGAGCAGCAGGCCACCTCCGGTGAGGTCGTGCTGGACGCCGGCGCGATGGCGTCGCTGGGCGAGCGCGTCACCCTGCGGGAGGAGCGATCCGGTGAGGCGGGTCCCGTCGGGGTCGTCGACTCGTTGCCGGGCGGGACGGCCGAGCCGGACGTTGCCGAGGAATGGCCGCGGCTGCCCGACGAGACCGCCCGGGAGTGGCTGCTGCCCGCCGTGTGGGAGCGGATGGTCGCGGGGCGCGGCGAGTTCCTGGCCGACCTGCGTCCCGGGGTCCCGGTGTTCGTGCGCTTCGGGGGGCTCGACTTCGACGGCGACCCCGAGGCACCGCGGATCCTCGACGACTTCGTGACCCGCGCGCAGCTGGTCCTCGACGAGCACGGCGGATCGGTGCTCCAGCTGACGATCGGTGACAAGGGCGCCTACCTGTACGGCGTGTTCGGTGCTCCGGTCGCCCACGAGGACGACGCCTCGCGGGCGTGCGAGGCCGCCCTCGGTCTCCTCGCGCTGCCCGCCGAGGTCGCGGTCACCGACATCGCGGTCGGGGTCGCCACGGGCCGCCTGCGAAGCGGCACCTACGGCCACGCCGAGCGTCGTACCTTTTGCTGCCTCGGCGACCCGGTCAACCTCGCGGCCCGGCTGATGAGCCGTGCGGGGAGCGGGGAGATCTGGGTGCACGGCGACGCAGCCCTCCAGACCGGAGAGCGCTTCGCCTGGTCCGACCTCCCCGACACCCGGGTCAAGGGGCGCAGCGACCCCGTCTCCGTGCGCCGCCTCGTCGGGCGGCAGGCCCGACCCGACCACGGCGCGAGGCGGTCGGCACACGCGCTGGTGGGCCGCGAGACGGAGCTGGCGCGGCTCGAGGAGCTGGCCGACCTGGCCGGAGCCGGCTCCGGCCAGGTCGTGGTGGTCCAGGCCGAGGCCGGCACGGGCAAGACCCGGCTGGTCGGTGAGCTCACCGCGCGGCTGGCGGACGACGGCGTGCCGGTCGTGACCGGAGAGGCGGCACTGGCCCGCCAGTCGGCCTACGCCGGGTGGCGTGACGTGTGGACCGGCCTGCTCGGGCTCGACGACGGCACGACACCCCACGACGCCCTCGCGGCGGTCGCGGCGCTCGACCCGCTGCTGGTCGCGCGCGCGCCGCTGCTGGGTCCGGTGCTCGGGCTGGCCCTGCCCGACAGCGACCTGACCGCGGCCTTCGACGGCGAGCTGCGCAAGGCATCCCTGGAGGACCTGCTGTCCCGGATGCTCACGGCCCTGGCCGCGCGCGGTCGGTTGGTCGTGGTCCTCGAGGAGGCCCAGTGGCTCGACCAGCTCTCCCGCGACCTGCTGGAGGTGCTCGGCCGGGCCGTGCCGAGGATCCCGGTCCTGCTGGTGGTCCTCAGCCGGCCCGACGGATCTGCCGTGGCGGGCCTGCCGATCCGGCCCGGACGCCACGTCACCGACCTGGTCCTCGGTGCCCTGGATCCCGCGTCGGCCCGGACCCTGGTCGCCCAGCGACACCGCGCCCTGGTCGGTCACGACCCCGCGCCAACCCTGGTCGACACCGTGGTGGCCCGCGCGGAGGGGAACCCGTTCTATCTCGAGCAGCTGGTCGAGTACGTCTCCTCACGCACCGGTGACGGCGCCCGGAGTGAGGATCTCGAGCTGCCGGCGAGCCTGCACAGCCTCGTGCTCAGCCGGATCGACGCACAGGAGGAGTCGACGAGGAGGGCGGTGAAGGTCGCCAGCGTCATCGGCCGTGACTTCCACACGCCGTTCGTGGCCGCGGTCTATCCCGACCTCGGTGCCGAGGCTGCCGTCGACTCCGACCTCGCCGCCGCGGCGGCGACCCGGCTGATCGAGCTTCAGGACGCCGTCGCCCGGGCCTGGGCCTTCGGGCACGTCGTGACCCGCGACGTCGCCTACGACTCGCTGCCCTTCAGCACGCGCTCGGTGCTCCACGGCCGGGTCGGCGACGCTCTCGAGAGTCAGGACGACGGCCCCCGGCGCCACCTCGACCTGCTCGCCTTCCACTACGCCCGCAGCGACGACGTGGTCAAGAAGCGGCACTACCTCTGGGAGGCCGCGGGCGCCGCCCGAGCGGCGTACGCCCAGGAGACGGCGATCGGCTACCTCGAGCAGCTGCTGCCCGTGGTCGAGCCCGCGCAGCGCGGCGACGTGCTGCTGCGACTCGCGGAGGCGCTGACCATCGGCGGCGACTGGGCCGCCGCCGAGGATGCCGTGGCCCGGGCCCGAGCCAGCGCCGAGGAGGTCGCAGACACCGCCGGGGTGGCCAGCTCACGGGTGGCTCGGGCCGAGCTCGACCGCAAGCAGGGCCGGTTCAGCGAGGCCGAGGAGGAGCTTTCCGCCGCGGAGGCGGCGTTCGCCCAGATGGGCGACAACGCCGGCCGCGGCCAGGTGCTTCACCTGCGCGGCACCCTGGAGTCCCAGCAGGGCCACCCGGCCCAGGCGCGAGCGGCGTACGAGGAGAGCCTGACCCTGCGCCACGAGCTCGGGGACGAGGGCGGAGTGGCGGCGATGCTCACCAACCTCGCGTTGGTCGCCGAGGACGAGGGCGACCTCGACCTGGCGGAGCGGCTCGGACAGGAAGGCCTCGCGAGGCGTCGCGCCCTCGACGACCGCCGGGCCGTCAGCGTCTGCCTGACCAACATGGGAATGCTGGCGACCGTGCGCGCCGACCTGCCTCTGGCCCGCGAGCGCTTCGAAGAGGCGCAGGCACTGGCCGAGGAGGTGGGAGACCCGTGGGTCGTCGCGGTCGGCCGGCACAACCTGGCCAACGTCAGCCGCGACCTCGGCGACCTGGCCTCGGCCGCCGCCGACTTCCGCATCGCCCTGGACGCCTACCTCGCGCGCGAGGACCGCTGGTCGGTCGCTCACGTCCTGGAGGACATCGCCGTCTGGGCCCTCGCCGACGGACCCGATGCCGACGCCGACGCGGCGTACCTGCTCGCGGCCGCGGGGCGACTGCGCGAGGAGATCGGTGCGCCGCGCTTTCCGCCGACCGAGGCCGCCCTCGACGAGGCGCTCGCGCCGGCCCGCCTGCGGACCGCCGCGACCGTGCTGGACGACGCCGAGACCGATGGCGCCAAGGCCGGGCTCGCCGACGTGGTCGAACGAGCAGGTGGGGTGCTCGGCCGGTGAGCGTCGTACCCCAGGTGCGAATAGCCCAGTCGTGCAGTGTGCCTGCCGGACGAAGGAAGGTACGCTGTGCCAGCCGCTCTCGGGGTCCCATGACGGGGGGATCGCGGTGACCATGAGAGTGAGGCCAGGGGGGCTCGTCAGTATGTCCGGTACGTTCCGCACGTCTTCTCGTACTTCTGTCCGGCGCCGGTTCCTCGGAGCCGTGGCCGCGTTGGCGACCGTCGTGGGTCTGAGTGCCCCGCTCGCGCTGGCGCGTCCGGCCGAGGCGGCGCCCGGCGATCCGGTGTGGACCGCCGCCGGTGACGGCACCGTGCACACGGTGTCGGACGGCACGGCGTCCGCTGCCCAGATGACCTACGAGGACGACGGGACCTTCTCCGGGTCCTGGACCTTCACCGCCACCGCCACCAGCACGGGCACCGTCACGGTGCCGTACTCCTGGCAGGGACTGCACGCATGGTTCGAGGTCACGGCGCGCCTCGACACGGTCGTGAACGGGTCCGTCACCGGCACGTTGGTCAACGACGGCCCGGTGGACTGCTGCACGAGCCCGTCCAACGGGTTCCTCTACGGCGGCGTGGCGACGTTCCAGGTGCACGCCGGAGACACCTACGGCTTCAGGCTCAGCGGGTCCAACGACGACTTCAACGACTTCCTGCGCGGCACGTTCACGCTCAGCACCAAGCCCTACCTCGACGCCAACCTCGGCACCGACAACCGCCAGTGGACCGGTGCCACCGAGCTCGACCAGGACGCGGCGGCCGACGGGAACCTCACCGTGGCCGGCGAGGCACGCTGGTACAAGATCCCGGTCGTGCCTGGTCAGCAGGTCACGGTCAAGCTGAGCAACCTGCCCGCCGACGACGACGTGGCGCTGTACGGCGACATCGGCGCGGCGTTCGACCAGCTGAGCAGCGGCAGCACCTCAGACCTGAGCCAGCTCGCGGCCGCCTCGGCGCAGACCGCGCCCGGGTCGTCGTCGCAGGTCCCGCAGTACCCCGCCGCGGCCACGACCATCCCCACCTCCAACGTGACGCCCGCGTTCGCGCCCCGGATCTACGCCCCCGACCTGTACGCGCCGCGGATCTACGCGCCGTCGGCGTATGCCCCGCGCATCTACGCGCCGTCCGTCTACGCACCGCGCATCTATGCACCAGATGCCTACGACCCGAGCCTGTCGGGTGATGCGGGGTTCAGCGACGCGTTCTCGGCCGCGCAGAACCAGACGCTGCTCGCGGTCTCGGCGAACTCCGGCACGCAGGCCGAGACGGTCACGGCGCCGAGCGGCAACACCTCGGGTTTCTTCTACGTCCGGGTCGAGGGCCACACCGCGCTCACGCCCGCCGGCGGCTTCCACGTGGCCGACACCGTCACCGACGCGAACGGCACCGACTGCGGCGGCCTCACCGACGACAGCAGCCTCCCGCTGGCGCTGACGCCGCCGACCGACCCGACCCAGCAGGCGCCGCAGTCTCCCGACCCGACCGACCCGACGACCGTGATCGTCACCGACACCGACCGGCTCGGCCTCGCGCCGTTCTCCACCGACTACGACACCTACCTCTCGTCCCTGGACAGCCTCGCCTCGGCGACCAACGGCGTCCGACTCGACGTGGCGCAGTCACCGCGGGTCCAGGCGCTGTGGGCCCAGGTCGACGCCAACCCGTCCTGCCCCTACGCCGTGAACCTCGTGGCGAGTGCGGTCAAGCAGCTGGTCGACAGCTCCCGCAGCTCGGCCAGCAAGTACGTCGTGCTGGCCGGCGGCGACGACGTCATCCCGTTCTTCCGCTACCCCGACGTCTCCGGTCTGGGCGAGGAGAGCCTGTTCTCCCCGCCCGTCCAGGCCGACACGCCGTCGGGTGCGAGCCTGCTCAACGACCAGGTGCAGAGCCAGGACGCCTACGGCACGGAGACGTCGGTGACCATCGGGGGAGTCACCCTCCCGGTTCCCGATCTCGCGGTCGGACGGCTCGTGAAGACGCCCGGCGAGATCGAGTCGACGGTGTCGCACTACCTCGGCCTCGACGACGGCACGCTGCCGGCGCCGACCTCCTCGCTGGTCACCGGCTACGACTTCCTCGCCGATGCCGCCGACGGTGTCGAGCAGGAGTTCCGGAGCGCGCTTCCCGCCGGCACCAACGACACCCTCATCGACCACCCGAACCAGGACGACGGCACGGCCGACAACTGGAACGCCGACCAGCTGAGCCACGCGCTGCTCGACTCCCACCACGACCTGGTCTACCTCGCCGGCCACTTCAGCGCCAACGACACCCTGGCCGCTGACTTCAAGACCGGGTTCGACGACCGGCAGCTCACGCCCGACGCCCTCGAGGACACCGTCGTCCTCAGCGCGGGCTGCCACTCCGGGTACAACATCGTCGACTCCGCGGCCGTCTTGAACCAGACCGACACGTTCGACTGGACCGAGGCGATGGCCGACCAGCACGCCGTCCTGATCGGCGGCACCGGCTACCAGTACGGCGACTCCGACTTCCTGGAGTACAGCGAGCGGGTCTACCTCGACATCGCCAAGCGGCTCCACGAGGAGACGCCGGGCGACTCCTCGGTCGCCGTCGGTACCGCCCTGGTGCAGGCCAAGCAGGACTACCTGTCGGGGCTGAGCACCGTCAGCGGGATCGACCAGAAGGCGATGCTCGAGGCCACGCTGTACGGCCTGCCGATGACCGGCCTCGACGCTCCGGCCCGCAGCCCGATCGCCACCGAGACCGCGCAGGTCGCCCCGCAGCCGGTCAGCGCGACGACGCCCGGGGCGACGTTCGGCCTCGAGACCGACGACGAGTCCTACGACACTCCGCTGACCACCCACACCAAGGACTCCGGCGTCGACCCGACCGACCCGGCGCAGGCCGGCCTGCCGGCCCAGAGCACCTGGCTGGCGGGTCGGGACGGCGTGAGCGTGCTCCCGGGCGCGCCCGCGATCCCCAAGCAGATCGAGGACGTCACGGCGCCCGGAGAGGTGCTCCGCGGAGTCGGCTTCCGGAGCGCCGACTACACCGACAGCACCGGCATCCTGCCGGTGACCGGGGCTCCTGCGATCGAGGGCTCGACGCCCAACACGACCTTCGAGTCCGACGCCTTCTTCCCGCAGCGACTGCTCACGCCCAACTACTTCGACACCCTGGGCGGTGGCGGGCACACGTCGTTGATCCTCAGCCCGGCGCAGTACGAGTCGGATGCCGGCGGGGCGTTGACCGACACCCAGCGGGCCTACTCCAACCTCGGCGTGCGGCTGTTCTACAGCGGCAGCGACGGCCAGTCGTTCGGGCAGAACCAGCCGTTGCTCGCGGCGGCTCCCAGCATCGGGAACGTCTCGGGCACGGTGACCGACGGAGTCGTGACCTTCTCCGCGACCGTCACCGGTGACCCGTCGGCGGGCGTCCAGCAGGTCTGGGTGACCTGGACCGGCACCGGCTCCGACACCGGCTTCGGACACTGGCGCTCGGTCGACCTGTCGCAGGACCCGAACGACTCGACCCACTGGACCGGCACGCTGGCCCTGCCCTCGGGCCAGTCGTCGGGTGGCATGCGGTTCCTCGTGCAGGCTGCCAACGGCGTCGGTGCGGTGGGCCTGGACACCTCCGACGGCGACGGCTACCGCGTCTTCCCGGCGAACGCGGACACCGCCACGGTCTTGCTCCAGACGGCGACGCCGTCCGCCGGCTCGCCGTTCGGCGTCACGGCCACCGTCACCAACGCCGACGGCCCGGTGCAGGGCCGGACGGTGCGCTTCACGGTCTCGAGGAACGGCACCCCGCTCTTCCAGTACGCCGACGCGTCCGCGGCCGACGGCACCGTGGTGCTCCAGCTTCCCGCCGGGCAGGGCCTGCCGTCGGGCAAGCTGAGCGTCCAGGCCGACCTGATCGGGGACGACGGCGAGCCGGCCGACTCCCACACCGTGCAGATCGAGCTGGCCACCGCGACCATCACGCTCAGTCCGACCTCGGCGGTCGCCCTTCCGGCCCTCACCCTCGGGACCGTCAAGGCGACCGTGACCGACGGCATCGGCCCGGTGGCCGGCGTCCCGGTGACGTTCACGCTGCCCACCACAGCTCCGGGCGCGGTCTTCCCGGGCCTGAGGACGACCGCCACGGTGACGACGAACGCCCAGGGGGTGGCGGTCTCGCCGAAGATGACGTCGCGGCTCGTGGTCGGGACCTTCGGGGTCGAGGTGAGCGCCCCCGACGCGGTCAGCGCCACCGAGGCGATGGCGACGCAGTACCTCGTGGTGCCCTTCGCCTCGCCCGTCAGGCTGATCGGCAACACCACCGTCGGCGTCAAGGGCAAGCTCCACCTGACGACGGCTCTGCTCCGGCCGATCCAGCTCATCCCCGACAAGACCGCGCAGGCGCTCGTGGCGGCGCATCGGGTCCAGATCCGATGGCGGCAGGCCGGGACCACGGGGCTCTGGACCGCTCGCACCGACCTGGTGACCTACACCCAGAAGAAGCACACCTTCGATGCCGACCTGGTCGCGAGCACGCTGGGCTGGGTGAAGGGCAAGTCCTACAACGTCAGCTTCCGGATCCTGCCCGGGCCGACGGACGTCGTGCCGACCGGCAACGACCCCGTCAACGGCTCGTTCGACCTCGGCGACCGCAGCTTCACCGTGCAGGTCACCGGCTAGTGCCCCGCACCGGAAGCCCGGTCAGTCGACGAGCTCGCGCAGCTGACGGATGGTGGCCGCGGGGTCCTCGGAGGCGGGCAGTACCTGGAGGTTGGTGACGCCGGCCTCGGCGAAGGCGGCGATCCGCTCCTTGACGTACGACAGGGGCCCGACGAGGTTGCCCAGCTCGAGGAGCTCGGTGGGCACCAGCGCCTCGGCATCGCGCTTGTTGCCCGCGAGGTAGAGGTCCTGGATCTGCCGGGCCTCCTTCTCGTAGCCGTACTTGACGGCGAGGTCGTTGTAGAAGTTCTTGCCGCGCGCGCCCATGCCGCCGACGTACAGCGCCACGGTCGGGCGCGCGAAGTCGAGCAGGGCCTTGGTCTCGGGGCCCTCGCCGATCGCGACCATGCCTCCGGCACAGATCTCCAGTGCTGCCAGGTCGCTGTGGCGCTTGGCCTTCCCGGCGGCGAGGGCCTCACCCCAGACCTGGCCCGCCTTCTCCGGGACGAACAGGAACGGCAGCCAGCCGTCGGCATACTCCGCGGCGCCCTCGACGCTCTTCGGGCCCAGCCCGGCGGTGTAGAGCGGGATGCTCGGCCGCTCGGGTCGGGTCATCAGCTTCAGCGGCTTGCCGAGGCCGGTGCCCTGTCCCTCGGGCAGCGGGAGGGTGAAGATGCCGTCGTGCACGAGGGTCTCGCGGCGCAGGCCGCGGCGGATCAGGTCGATGATCTCCTTGGTGCGGCCGATCGGCTTGTCGTAGGCGACGCCGTGGAAGCCCTCGATGACCTGCGGGCCGCTGGCGCCCAGCCCGATGATCGCGCGGCCCTGGCTGACGTTGTCGAGGCCGGCCGCGGTCTGCAACAGGGCGCCGGGGGTGCGGGAGTAGACGTTGAGGATCGCGCTGCCGATCTCGACCCGCTCGGTCTTCGCGGCGAGATAGCCCATCAGGGTCGGGGAGTCGAAGCCGTAGGCCTCGGCCACCCAGACGGTGTCGAGCCCGGCGTCCTCGAGCGCGCGCACCTGGTCGGCCGCCTCGCGGGGGTTGCCGGCGTACATCAGCTGGGTCGAGAGCCTCACACCCCCGACTGTGACAGAAACACTGTCACGGTCGCAAGGCGCGGGCCGGTCAGCCGCCCAGGCCCGCGAGCACCTCGGCGCGGGGCAGCTCGCCGAGGAGGCGGCCGGGGACGAGCAGCTTGGAGCGGCGTACGCCGGACCCGACCACGGCCGCCTCGATGTCGAGACAGGCCCGGTCGACCAGCAGCCGCCAGTGCGCCGGCAGGCCCACCGGCGTGATGCCGCCGTACTCCATGCCCGACTCCTCGACGGCTCGCTCCATCGACAGGAACGAGCACTTGCGCACGTCCAGGGTGCGCTTGACCAGGTTGTTCACATCGGCCCGGGTGTCGGCGCGGACCAGGCAGCCGGCGACCCGCTCCTCGCCGTCGCGACGGCCCATCACGACCACGCAGTTCGCCCCCGACTCCATCGGCACTCCGTAGGCCCGTGACATCGCGGCCGTGTCGGCGAGGTCGGGGTCGATCTCGACCACCGCGACCTCCTCGGCGCCGGGCCATCCGCGCAGCGCCTCGACGACGGACGGCGCGAGCAGGTCGGTGCGGGAGAGCGCGGGCAGGGACTCCAACCCCGGCAGTCGTGGCAGCATGCGGCCAACTCTGGCATGCCGTCGCTACGGTTCACCCGTGGGACTCGTCGCTGCGGTGGATCGCGGACAGCGGCGTTACTCCGTCTTCGGCCTGCCGATCGCGATCTTCTACAAGTACGTCGACGACCAGGGCAACTACCTCGCCGCCACCATCACCTACTACGCGTTCATCGCGATCTTCCCGCTGCTGCTCCTCGGCAGCTCGATCCTCGGCTTCTTCCTCCAGAACGACCCCGACCTGGCACAGCGGATCCTCACCTCGGCGCTCGCGAACTTCCCGATCGTCGGCGACCAGCTGGGCCGCCCAGGAGGCCTCAAGGGCTCGGTGGCCGGCGTGGTCGTGGGCAGCCTGGCCGCTCTCTACGGCTCCCTGGGTCTGGGCCAGTCGCTCCAGAACGCCAACAACGTGGCCTGGTCGGTGCCGCGCAACCGCCGGCCCAACCCGATCACGCTGCGCCTGCGCAGCCTGCTGGTGCTGGGCGCGACCGGAGCCGCGATCATCGTGATCACGACGCTGTCGACGCTCGGCACCGACACGTCCGCCTTCGGGACCAAGGCCAGCGACAGCCTGGGCTGGCTGGTGCGGCTGGCCAGCGTGCTCGTGCTGGGCAGCGTGCTGACGCTGATCTTCCGGTTCACCACGACCGCGCGGCGGACCACCCTGGCGCGCGCCGCCCCGGGCGCCTTCGCCACGGCGGTCATGTGGGCGGCGCTCCAGTACGGCGGCACGCTCTACGTCGACCACGTGATCAAGGAGACCAGCGGCATGAACAGCACCTTCGCCCTCGTGCTCGGCCTGGTCGGGATCATCTACGTCGCCGCGGTCATGGGCGTGCTGGGCATCGAGGTGAACGTCGTCCTGGCGCGGCGCCTCTGGCCGCGCTCGCTGGCCAGCCTGTTCACCGACAACCACGACCTGACCGACGCCGACCTCCGCGCCTACGCCGGCTACGCACGCTCCCAGCAGCACAAGTCGATCGGCTCCATCGACGTGACGTTCACCGATCCCGACACCGGCGAGATCCGGCTGCCCGACGAGAGGCTGTGACCTGGACCTGGACCTGGACCTGGCCTGCGCGGCCGGGGGGTCAGCGGCCGCGCAGCCGCGGGGTCGCCGCGATCAGCCCCGCGGCGCCGGCGGCGACCCACGGGATCGGCAGCAGCCAGCGGAGCCCGTGCCCGCCGACCGCTCCGGACTCGACCAGGGCCCAGTTCAGGACCAGGCCCAGGAACGCCACCCCGAACACCAGGTGCAGCACGTTGACCTGGTGGACGCCGGCGGCCCAGCTGCGCTCGGGTTCGGCGTGCGGCTCGTGAGCGGGTGTCGCGGCCTGCCCGGCCTGCTGGTGAGGCTCGGGGAAGGCCTCGGTGGTCTCGTCGGTCACGGCAGGCTCCTTCGGTCGTTGGACTCGGCGTGCACGTCGATGCCTCCGACGTGGAGATCGGCGTCGATCCTCAGGCGAGGGGCGTGCGGCCCGGCGTCGTAGGTGCTGTCGACCTCGGTGTCGATGCCTCCGCCGTCCCGGTCGAAGACGTTCATCCCGCCGACGCCGGTCACGTGGGTGTCCGCCACGACCGTGACGTCGGCCGGCACCCGGATGTCGAGGTGGCCGACGTTGCCGGTGACCGTGATCACCCGGCCGTCGAGGGACGCGGGGTCGGTGACCGACGAGAGGTCGAGCACGAGCTCGCCGACGTCCATCGAGTAGCTGCTCCGGACCTGGGCGGAGCTCGCGGGCACCACCGTGGTGCGGTGGGGGTCCCAGCGGTCCGCGATCGTGGTCCCGACCGTGACCGCCGTGGCGACGAGGCCGACCAGGATCATCCCGCCGGCCCGGCCGTAGAACGAGCCGACCAGCAGGAACACCGCGCTGACCGCGACTGCCGTCGCCGGGTAGGCCGAGGGCGCGACGTCGCCCCCGGCGAGGTTGGCGATGCCGAGGGTCCCCAGGGCCACGACCAGCACGGCCAGCGCGTACCAGAACAGGATCGGGCCGCGCTTGCGCGGGTTGACCGGCCGGGGCTGCTCGGGCACGACGTAGGACGGGGGCGCGGCATCCGTCTGCGCCGCGGCGTACGTCGCGGGCGCGACCTCGGTCTGCGGCACGGCATCGGCCTCGGCCGCGGCGTCCGGGGCGACCGGCGCCCAGCTCGACGCCGGCGGGGCCTGCGGGTCGTGCGGAGCCTGCGGCCGGTCGCGACGGGTGAGCTGGAGCGCGACCACGACGGCTCCGACGATCGCGGCCAGGAAGAACAGCGGCCCGGGGGTGCCCCACCAGCCGTGCGACATCAGGAGGACCAGCGCGAAGGCGCCGATCACGATCAGGGCCACAGTGCGGCTGCGCCGGTCCAGCTTGATCGTGGCCCAGTCGCTGCCGTCCTCCGGCAGGAGCAGCCACAGGGCGACGTACAGCAGGAGGCCGACACCGCCGAAGAAGGTGAGGACCACGAACGCCACCCGCACGATGATCGGGTCGATGTCGAGGTGACGACCGAGCCCGCCGGCGACTCCCGCGATCTTGCGGTCCGTGCGGCTGCGCCGGATCCGGCCGAGGTCGCGGGTGTCGTCCCAGCCCACACGAGGGCCGGAGTCCGGTGGCCCGGGCGGTGTGGAGGCGTCGGGTGGCGTCGTGGACATGGCACCAACGATGCGGCACGCGGCGCCCGCGGACCATCGGGGGAACCCCTGATCCCGCCCGTGCGCCCCCGGGTGCGGCTCAGGGTAGGGCCGGGGGTCGTCCTCGTGGTCCGGGCGTCGCCGACCTGCGACGATGAAGATGTCATGACCGCCACAGCCCCTGCCTCCGAGACGCCCGGTCCGTCGGTGCGCAAGGCCTACCGCGACACCGGCCAGCCGATCATCGGCGGCGTCGCGGCAGGGCTCGCGCGTCATCTCGGCCTGCCCGTCGTGTGGGTGCGCGCGGCCTTCCTCGTGCTCGCCGTGCTCGGTGGCAGCGGGGTGCTGTTCTACGCCGGACTCTGGCTGGTCCTGCCGGCCCAGCCCTTCGACCGCGAGGCGCCGGGCCTGGAGAGCGCGAGCCGTCAGGGCCGGCGTCCCGGGCGGATCCGCCGCCTCGCCGACTCCGGCCCGGCGGTCGCCTTGGTCGCGCTGGGTCTGGGGCTGGTGTTCACGGCCGAGGCGCTCTTCGGCGGCAGTGGCGTCCTGCTCTGGGCCGTCGTCCTGGCGGTGCTCGGCTTCGGGCTGCTGTGGCGTCAGGCCGACGAGGCGCAGCGGTCGAGGTGGCTGGACCAGTCGGAGCGGCTCAACCCGGTCCGCGCGGTCTTCGGCGACGGCGGCTGGGCGGCGTACCTGCGGGTGGGCGCGGGGTTCGTCCTGGTGGTCTCCGCGATGGCGCTGTTCGCCGTGCGGCACGGGCACGTGCAACAGGTCACCGACGTGCTCCTCTCGGCCGCGCTCGGCGGGATCGGGCTGGCGATCGTGCTCGGACCGTGGGTGTGGCGGCTCACCAACGACCTGAGCGCCGAGCGTGCCGAGCGGGTCCGCACCCAGGAGCGGGCCGACCTCGCCGCCCACCTCCACGACTCCGTGCTCCAGACCCTGGCCCTGATCCAGAAGAACGCCGCAGACGCGCCGACCGTCGCCCGGCTGGCGCGCTCGCAGGAGCGCGACCTGCGGTCGTGGCTGTTCGACACGACACCCGGCGGCGGCACCCTGGCCGGTGCCCTGCGCGAGCTGGTGCGCGAGATCGAGGACACCTACGGCGTCGACGTCGAGCTGGTCACCGTGGGAGACGTCGGCATCGACGACACGACGGCGCCGGTCGTGGCCGCCACGCGCGAGGCCACCACCAACGCCGCCAAGCACGCCGGCACCCCGGCGGTCGACATCTACGCCGAGGTGTCGCCGACGGCGGTCGAGGTGTTCGTGCGCGACCGCGGGGCCGGGTTCGACCCCCAAGCAGTGCCCGCGGACCGGCACGGCGTGCGCAACAGCATCCTGGACCGGATGTCGCGGCACGGGGGGACCGCCGAGATCCGCTCCACGCCGAAGACCGGGACCGAGGTGCGGCTCACGCTGCCCCGAGGCGCCCATCGCGGCAGCCGCCCCGACACCCGACCCGACAGCCGACAGGAGAGCAGCACGTGAGCCAGCCCAGCAGCGTCCGGGTCCTCATCGTCGACGACCACGCGATGTTCCGTGCCGGCGTGCGCGCCGAGCTCGGCACCTCGGTCGACGTGGTGGCCGAGGCCGCCGACGTCGACACGGCGGTGGCAGCCGTGGCCGAGCACCGGCCCGGCGTCGTACTCCTCGACGTCCACCTGCCCGGGGGAGGTGGCGCCGAGGTGATGCGCCGGCTGGGCTCGACGATGGCGCCGCTGATGTCCTCGCCGCAGGCACCGCGCTTCCTGGCGCTGTCGGTCTCCGATGCCGCCGAGGACGTGATCGGCACGATCCGCGCCGGCGCCCGGGGCTACGTCACCAAGACCATCACCGGCCCGGAGCTGATCGACGCGATCCGGCGAGTGGCAGAGGGGGACGCGGTCTTCTCGCCGCGGCTGGCGGGGTTCGTGCTCGACGCGTTCGCCGGCACGATCGAGATCTCCGCGGTCGACGAGGACCTCGACCGCCTCACCGAGCGCGAGCGCGAGGTGATGCGCCTGATCGCGCGCGGCTATGCCTACAAGGAGGTGGCCCGCGAGCTGTTCATCTCCATCAAGACCGTCGAGACCCACATGTCCAGCGTCCTGCGCAAGCTCCAGCTCTCCTCACGCCACGAGCTGACCCGCTGGGCCTCGGACCGCCGCCTCCTGTGACCCGCGAGACCCGGTGCCGGTTCCTGGGGCGTGACCGCGGTCTCGACAGGCTCCCCCGACGGAGGGTGGGCTCGACGGCGCTCGGCCCTGGGGGCGGTGGGCCGTAGGCTGGCCCGGAGATGAGCGACACCCTTCCGATCCTGGGCCTTGGCCTCCCCGAGACCGATGCCGAGACCTCGAAGAAGCCGAAGGGCCTGACCGCCGAGGAGCTCCTGGCGGGCCTCAACGAGCCGCAGCGCGCCGCGGTCGTCCACGAGGGCTCGCCCCTGCTCGTCGTGGCAGGTGCCGGCTCGGGCAAGACGCGCGTGCTGACCCGACGCATCGCCTGGACCGTCTCGCAGCGCAAGGCGCACCCGGGGTCGATCCTGGCCATCACCTTCACCAACAAGGCGGCCGCCGAGATGAAGGAGCGGGTCGAGGCGCTGGTCGGTCCGCGGGCGCGGCTGATGTGGGTCTCGACGTTCCACTCGGCGTGCGTGCGGATCCTGCGCAAGGAGATCGACAAGCTCGGGTTCAGGTCGAGCTTCACGATCTACGACGCGGCCGACTCCAAGCGGCTGATGACGATGGTCGTGGGTGACCTCGACCTCGACCCCCGTCGCTACCAGCCCGGTGCCGCGCTGCACTGGGTCTCCGCCCACAAGAACGAGCTGCGCGGCCCCGCGGAGGTCGCGGCCGACACCCACAACAAGTTCGAGGAGGCCTACGCCGCGGCGTACACGCGCTACCAGCAACGCCTGCGCGAGGCCAACGCTCTCGACTTCGACGACATCCTCACCTTCACCGTCGACGTCTTCGCGACGTTCCCCGAGGTGCGCGAGACCTACCGTCGGCGCTTCCGGCACGTCCTCGTCGACGAGTACCAGGACACCAACCACGCGCAGTACGCGTTGATCCACCAGCTGTGCGCCGACCCGCTGGAGGATCCGATCTCGTCGGTCGAGCCGGTCGAGACGACCGGGACCGAGCGCGTGCCGCCGGCGGAGCTGATGGTCGTCGGCGACGCGGACCAGTCGATCTACGCGTTCCGCGGCGCGAACATCCGCAACATCCTCGACTTCGAGCAGGACTTCCCCAACGCGACCTCCATCCTGCTGGAGCAGAACTACCGCTCCACGCAGACCATCCTCAACGCCGCGAACGCCGTGATCGGGCACAACCGCGGTCGCAAGCCCAAGAGCCTCTGGTCCGACGCCGGTCCGGGGTCGGCGATCGTGGGCTACGTCGCCGACGACGAGCGCGACGAGGCGAGGTTCGTCTCCGGTGAGATCGACACCCTCACCGACGCCGGCTCGCGGCCGGGCGACGTGGCCGTCTTCTACCGCACCAACGCCCAGTCGCGCGTCTTCGAGGAGGTGTTCATCCGGCACGGCATGCCCTACCGCGTGGTCGGCGGCGTCCGCTTCTACGAGCGTCGCGAGGTGCGCGACGCGCTGGCCTACCTGCGGATGCTGGTCAACCCCGACGACGAGGTGTCGCTGCGCCGGATCGTGAACACCCCCAAGCGCGGCATCGGCGACCGGGCGCTGGAGTGCGTCACCTCGTTCGCCCAGCGCGAGCGGACCACGTTCTGGGAGGGGCTGCGCCGTGCCGACGAGGCGCCCGGCCTGGTGACCAGGTCGCTGGTGGCGATCCAGGGCTTCGTGGCGCTGGTGGAGGAGCTCCAGTCCATGGTCGAGGCCGGCGAGCGGGCCGACGTGGTGTTGGAGTCGGTGCTGGCACGCTCGGGATATCTCGACGAGCTCGAGGCCTCCGACGACCCCCAGGACGGCACCCGCCTGGAGAACCTCGCCGAGCTCGTCGCGGTCGCCCGCGAGTTCGCCGACGACCCCCAGGCCGGGCCGTCGGCAGACCCGGCTGACGTCGACGCGGGCGTGGTCTCGCCCGGGCTGTCGGACTTCCTCGAGCGCGTCGCGCTGGTCGCCGACACCGACCAGATCCCCGACGCTCCCGGCCACGACGGCTCCGAGGACGTCGGCATGGTCACCCTGATGACGCTGCACACCGCCAAGGGGCTGGAGTTCCCCACAGTCTTCCTGTCCGGACTCGAGGACGGCGTCTTCCCCCACTCACGCAGCCTCGACGACGGCCGCGAGCTGGAGGAGGAGCGCCGGCTCGCCTACGTCGGGCTCACCCGGGCGCGTGAGCGGCTCTACCTCTCCCGGGCCCTGGTGCGATCCGCGTGGGGGGCGCCGGCCCACAACCCGGCGTCCCGCTTCCTCGGCGAGGTGCCCGACGAGCTGGTCGACTGGCGGCGTACCGAGGCCGACCAGGTGCACTGGAACCGACCCGACCTGTCGCGCACGACCGGCTTCGGCGCCCCGGCTGGTGGCGGGCTGGGGCAGCCGACGGCGGCCGGGCGGCGGCACTTCGGGGCCGCGGCGGCCCGTGCCGACGTGGCGGCGAAGTCCAAGCCCGCCCGTGCCGTCCCGACGCTCTCCCCGGGCGACCGGGTCACCCACGACACGTTCGGGCTCGGCACGGTGGTGGCCGTGGAGGGGGTGGCGGAGAAGTCGGTCGCCTCGATCGACTTCGGTGCCGACGGTGTCAAGCGACTCTTGCTGAGATACGCGCCGGTCGAGAAGCTGTAGGGCTTGCGGTGGCGCGGGAGTCACCGGGTCTCGACGCGCCCGTGCGACCCCGTTCCTCGGGCGCGACCGCTCGCGCTAGGCCTTAGGGAGGCCCGGGGTAGAGCCCGTGCGCGACGAGCACCGGGTAGGGGTCGACCGGGTCGCCGCCGTGCGGGTGCACCTCCAGGTGGAGGTGCGGGCCAGTGACGTTGCCGGTGGAGCCGACGTAGCCGATGACCTGGCCGGGCTGCACGGTCGCGCCCACCTGGGTGCCGAACTCGTTCTGGTGGCAGTACCACAGCTCGGTGCCGTCGGGCAGCTTCTCGATCGTGCGGTTGCCGTAGGCACCGGAGTAGCCCACCTCGGTGATCGTCCCGCCCGCCACGGCCATGATCGGGGTGCCGGTAGGGGCGGCGAAGTCGAGGCCCGTGTGGAAGTTGGCCCACAGCGAGCTGTAGTCGCCGAACCTCGCGGTCAGGTGGTAGACGCCCGGCGTGACCGGCAGCACCCAACGGTGCAGGCGGATCTTCGCCGACTGGGCCTGGGCCTTCCCGCGCAGCGAGGACAGGAACTGGTCGCGCTCCTTGGCCTGGGCGTTCGCCGCGGACTGGAGGCTCAGCACCTGGCGGTCGGAGTCGCGGCTGACCGGGAGGCTGCGGTTCCCCACCAGGCTGGCCGACAGCGCACCGCTGCCCGACAGGGCGCTGGCCGGGGACATGGTGCCGTCGGCGTCCGTGTCGGCGGCGGCGGGGTGCATGGCCTGGAGCGCGCCGCCGGCCGAGATGGCGAGTACGGCGACGCCGGCCATCAACGGCAGGCTCGGCACCCGCCCGCGCCGGCTGGCTGCCCGGCGTACGCCGGGCCGGGTCTGAGGTAGGACGGCGATCGGCGTGGGCGGCTCGACGTGGGGCGGCGCGGACTCTGGCTCGGCTGCCGTCCGGACCGCCTTCCGGGCCGGCGTCCGGACCGGGCGATCGGCGGTGACCTCGACCGGGACCTCGAGCGGCTGAGCGGAGACGTCCACCAGCTCGAACCACGGGACCCGCGCCGGGGCCGCGGCCCGGGGCTCGGTGACGGGTGGCTCGGAGAGGGGGAGCTCGACGGGCTGAGTGCGCGCGGCGGGCTCGGCGGGCTCGGCTGGCGCGGCGGTCTCGACGCGCTCGGCGGGCACGATCAGCGACGGGGCGACGCGGCGACCGACGTACGGCGCCCGGACCGGCGCTGTGCCGGGAGCCAGGAAGTGCGCAGCGACGTCCTCGAGGTCGTCCGCGGTGACGGGGGGCAAAGGCGCGATCCGCCGACCGGCCGGCTCGGGTCTGGCGACCCGGCGCCCGGCGTACGGCTGCGACGTCCGCGGCTCGACCGCGTGCCGTGCGGCGCGCTTTCCGGCGACACCGGAGCCGGTGCTGGATGCGGTCGATGAGGTGGCCGTCGTGCCGGTGGAGCCGGCGCGGTGGTCACCCATGGATGAGTCTCCGGAGGAAGTCGGGGTCGGGGGCAGGCGAAGCCACGACAGTAACGGATAGGTCACGGCGGGTGAAATCCCCCTGGCTCAGGCGGGTTAGTCTTCGGTCATGGCTCCCTCGTCCCGACTTCGGATCGTGGTGGCCAAGCCGGGCCTCGACGGTCACGACCGCGGGGCGAAGATCGTCGCCCGCGCTCTGCGCGACGCCGGTCACGAGGTGATCTACACCGGCTTGCACCAGACGCCCGAGCAGATCGTCGAGACCGCGATCCAGGAGGACGCCGACCTCGTCGGGCTCTCCGTCCTCTCGGGCGCGCACATGAGCCTGTTCCGTCGGCTGGTGACGCTGCTGGCCGAGCGCGACGCCGGCGACATCCGGGTCTTCGGCGGCGGGATCATTCCCGAGGAGGACATCCCGGTGCTCGAGGAGCTGGGAGTGGCCAAGGTCTTCACGCCCGGTGCCACGACGTCCGAGATCACCGCGTGGGTCGCGGGCGCCTTCGCCGACCAGTCCTGAGCGTCCCGCCGGTCCGCGACCCGACTTCGAAGGACGTCCGGTCCGGGACTAGGGTGCGAGAGGCCTTGCGGCGCCGTGCGCGCGCCCTCGAGTCGCGACCCGGTCTCACAGGAGTTGGTGGAACGTGGATCTGATGGAGTACCAGGCGAAGGAGCTCTTCGCCAAGCACGGCGTGACGACCACGCTCGGCGTCGTGGTCACGACCGCCGAGGAGGCTCGCGCGGCGGCCGCGGACATCGGTCCGTGCGTGGTCAAGGCCCAGGTGAAGGCCGGAGGCCGGGGCAATGCCGGCGGAGTGAAGCTGGCCAAGACTCCCGACGAGGCCTTCGCCCATGCCACCGACATCCTCGGGATGCAGATCAAGGGACTCACCGTCAACCGCGTCCTGGTCACCCCGGCGACGCCCCCGGAGGAGGAGTACTACTTCTCCTTCCTGCTCGACCGCGCCAACCGGCAGTACCTCTGCATCGCCAGCGTCGAGGGCGGCGTGGAGATCGAGGAGGTCGCCCGGACCAACCCGGACGCCGTCAAGCAGATCGCGATCGACCCCGGTGTCGGCGTCGACGAGGCGACGGCGCGCGCGATCGCCACCGAGGCGGCCTTCCCGGAGGCGGTCTTCGAGCAGGCGGTCACGCTGATCGCGGCGCTCTACACCGTGTTCACCGAGGAGGACGCGACCCTGGTCGAGGTCAACCCCCTCGCCCGGCTCGCCGGTGACCGGCTCGAGGCGCTCGACGGCAAGGTCACCCTCGACGACAACGCCGGCTTCCGCCACCCGGACCACGCGGCGTTCGAGATTCGCGACGAGACCGACCCGCTGGAGGCCAAGGCCCAGGAGAAGGGCCTGAACTACGTCAAGCTCGACGGCGAGGTCGGGATCATCGGCAACGGCGCCGGCCTGGTGATGTCCACCCTGGACGTCGTGGCGTACGCCGGGCAGCGGCACGGCGGCGTGAAGCCGGCGAACTTCCTCGACATCGGCGGCGGTGCCAACGCCCAGGTGATGGCCGACGGGCTCGACGTGATCCTGGGCGACGCCCAGGTCAGGGCCGTGTTCGTCAACGTCTTCGGCGGCATCACGGCCTGCGACGAGGTCGCCAACGGCATCAAGGGCGCCCTGGAGATCCTCGGCGACCAGGCGACCAAGCCGCTGGTCGTGCGGCTCGACGGCAACAACGTCGAGCGCGGTCGGGAGATCCTCGACCAGCTGGACCACCCGCTGGTGACCCAGGTCGACACCATGGACGGCGCGGCCGACCGCGCCGCCGAGCTGGCTTCGAAGTGAGGGACTGACCCGATGTCGATCTACCTCAACAAGGACTCCAAGGTCATCGTCCAGGGCATGACCGGCGGCATGGGCTCCAAGCACACGACCCTGATGCTCGACGCCGGCACGGCCATCGTCGGCGGCGTCAACTCGCGCAAGGCCGGCACGAGCGTCGAGCTCGGCGGCCGCGAGCTACCCGTCTTCGGCACCGTGAAGGAGGCGATGGCCGAGACCGGTGCGGACGTCTCGGTGGTGTTCGTGCCGCCGGCGTTCACCAAGGACGCCTGTCTGGAGGCCATCGACGCCGGCATCGGGCTGCTCGTGGTGATCACCGAGGGCGTGCCGGTGCAGGACACCGCGGAGGTCTGGGCCTACCTTCAGGGCCCGGCCGGCAGCGGCACCCGGATGATCGGGCCGAACTGCCCGGGCATCATCACCCCGGGGCAGTCGCTGGCCGGGATCACCCCGCACACGATCGCGGGGACGGGTCCGATCGGTCTGGTCTCCAAGTCCGGCACCCTGACCTACCAGATGATGTACGAGCTGAAGGACTACGGCTTCTCCACCGCGATCGGCATCGGCGGCGACCCGATCGTCGGCACCACCCACATCGACGCGCTGGCGGCGTTCGAGGCCGACCCGGAGACGCAGGCCATCGTGATGATCGGCGAGATCGGTGGCGACGCCGAGGAGCGCGCCGCGGCCTACATCGCCGAGCACGTCACCAAGCCGGTCGTCGGCTACGTCGCGGGGTTCACCGCCCCCGAGGGCAAGACGATGGGCCACGCAGGCGCCATCGTCTCGGGCTCCTCCGGGACCGCGGCCGCGAAGCAGGAGGCCCTCGAGGCCGTCGGCGTCAAGGTCGGCAAGACGCCCTCGGAGACGGCCGCCCTGATGCGGGAGATCCTCTCCCGCTGACCACCTCGCCCTCGACACGTCGAGGGAGCGGGCCAGCGGGTCAGGGCATGGCCGACAGGCGCTCGCCGGCCCGGTGGAGCAGGGCGAGGAAGTCCGCGGTGCTCATGGTGTGGGTGCCGTCCGGGACGAAGCCGAGCTGGGCCACGGCGCCGGCGTCGCGCACGACACCCATGTACATCGTCAGGGTCTGCTGCTTGGAGACCTCGGTGCGCACCCGCCAGGCCGACCACGTCGCGCCGGTGGAGAGCCGGAGCACCTTGGTCCCCAGCTGACGGTGCGGGCACGACGCCAGCTTCGCGCTCACGCCGCCCACGAACGAGCCGGCGTGAGCCACCGGCAGCCGGCCCACGGTCTCGGTGATGCCGAACGACGCGGCGAGGTGCGCGTCCGGCACCAGGAACGACCGGGTGGTGGCGTGCTGCCAGCCGGTGCCGGCGAAGCTGCTGCGGTCGCAGCCGGTCGCGGCGACGTTCGTCGTCGCGGGACCGGCGGTCGTCGCGACCCAGGGCTGGCTCACGCCGTCCGCGGGCGGCAGGTCCAGGGCGCCGAGGAGCATCGGCGGTGTCCCGGTCGGGGGAGCCGGCACGTCGTGGGCCACGGGCGTCGCGGGGCACTGCCCGCCGCCCGTCGAGGAGCACAGGCCGCCCACGGCGGCGGTGAGCAGCCGCAGGTTCCCGCCGAGGTCCGGGGCCGTGACGCCCGGCGTCCGGGTCAGGGTCAGGGTGTTGATCCGACCGGTGCGTGCCACGCCCAGCACGAACGTCGCGACGGGGCTCTGCCAGCTGCGCAGGACGTACTGCTCGGCGTCGTCGCCGAGCTGCCGGACCCGGCGTACGCCGATCAGCTGCATCTGCGGCACCGTGCAGCCGCCGAACCAGCGGTTGGCGGCGGCGTACCCGGCCTCGGCCGCGCCGTCGCTCGCCGACAGCTCCATGGACTGCACGACCATCAGCTGCGGATGCGTGGCGTCACGCCGAGACGTGAAGCCGCGGACCAGGGCGCCCTGCGCCTTCGGGTCGGCGTCCGTGCTGAGCTGGCAGGGGAACGTCGTGCCCTGCTTGGGATCGGTGCCGGTGATCCGCCAGGCATGTCCCGGGATGGCCCGGCTCAGCTGGGCGGTGGAGACCAGGGTCGACGGCGAGATCTGCACCGCCGGGGGCGATGCTCCCTCGCCGGTGCCGCCGGACGGGACCGAGGTGAGCCGGTCCCCGGCGGCGGCCAAGGTGGGGTGGACGCCGTGGACGTCGCCGACGAGCAGCCCACTGCCCAGCAGGCCGATCACGACGAGCAGGGCGCCGGCGATCGCGTGGGTACGGCGTCGCGAGGTGCCCGCCCGGCGCAGGATCGTGGCGCGCGGCCAGCGCTCGTCCGACGCGTGCGCCGCGAGCTGGTCGAGGAGGGCGCGGACGGCGGTCGAGGACACGCCGCGCTGGAGGGCGAACTGGGTGGTCGCGGTCTGGAGCCGGCTCTCGGCCTCCTCGAGCGGCAGCGCCACCTCACGCGCCATGTCATCGCGGGACGCGCTGCTCAGCTGGGTCAGCAGCAGCGCCTTGCGCGAGACCGCCGGCAGCTTGCCGAGCGCGTCGAGGGTCGCCCGCAGCTCGGGGCCCAGCTTGCGGTCGCGGTGCCAGATGCGGGCGGTGTGTCGGCGTTGGGCGTGGCTCCACACCAGCGGCCGGACCCAGCGGTCGGGGTCCTCCAGGCGCCCGACCCTGGACCAGTGGTGCCAGGTGGCGACGAACGAGTCGCGCACGGCACCGCGCGACGCCACCAGGTCTCCGGTCAGCGCGAACGCCAGGGCCAGCATCCGGTCGCGGCTCTCGGCGTAGTAGTCGTCGAAGCGCTGTGCGTCGAACCGGTGGGCGTCGGACATGGCGCCGCCCACGGTACGAGGCACCTTGCGCGCTTCGCGAATCGACCACCGCGGCCACTCCCGCGCCGTGGACCCTTCGGCGTGGCAGCCCCGGTCCGGCGGCCCCGCCGGGCGATGATGGCCGGACCATGACCTCCTTGCTGCCGGCCCCGCGACGTACCGCCCCGGCCGTCGACCGGACGGACGCCGCACACCGCAGACCCCTGGTCGCCCTGGCCGCGCTGGCCGGGATCGCCGCGGCCGGAGCGACCCTGCTGCCCAGCCTCGCCGGCGGCGTCGTCGGCTGGTTCCTCACCGACGCGGGTGCGCACGGCGCGCCGCGTGACGGTCTGCGGGTCGGGGCCGTGGGGTGGCTGACGGCGCACGGGTCCGGCGTCCACATCGACGGCACGAGCGTGACCGCCGTGCCCCTGGCCCTGTCGCTGCTCGCGGCCGTCGTGGTCTGGCGGGTCGGGCTCCGTCTCGGTGACTCCGTGTCCGGGCACGGCCCCGACGCGGACGCCATCGCCGACGGCGTGCGGGACTGGACGGTGGCCTCGGCGACGGGCGTCTTCGTGCTCGGGTACGCCGCCGTCGCGGTGCTGACCCACCATCTGGCCGCGACGCCGGCCACCTCTCCGTCGCTGGCCCGCACCCTGCTGTGGGTCGTCGTCCTGTGCGTCGTGGTGGGTGGCGGCGCCGTCGCCGTCGGCTCGGGACGGGCCGCGATCTGGTCGTCGTTCCTGCCGCTGTCGCTGCGCGCCGCCGTGGTGGCGGCCCGCAGGATCGTCGCGTGGTACGCCGTCGCGGCGGCCGTGGTGCTCGGCGTCTCGCTGGTGCTGAGCTGGAACGACGCCGTCAACGTGATGGCCCAGCTCCACACGAGCCCCGGGGCCGCCGTACTCCTGGTCGGGGTGTGCGTCCTGCTGACGCCGAACGCGACGCTCTTCAGCGGGTCGTACCTCCTGGGTCCGGGCTTCGCCGTCGGTGCTCACACCATGGTCACGCCGACGGCCGTGGTGCTGGGCCCGCTGCCGATGTTCCCGCTCCTGGCTGCCCTGCCCGGCACCGGACCCACCTCGGGCCTGGCGTCGGCCCTGCTGGCGATCCCCCCGCTCGTGGCGGCGGTCGCCGTTCATCACACGATGCGTCGCTACCCGACCGCGCGCTGGGACGACGCCGCGCTGCGCGGTGTCGGGGCCGGGCTGCTGGCGGCGACCGGCTTCGCGGTCCTGGCCGCGCTGTCCGGCGGTGCCGTCGGGCCGGGCCGGATGGCCGACGTCGGCCCCTTCGTCTTCCAGGTCCTTCTGCACGGGGTGGCGACGTTCGGCATCGGCGGGCTCGTCGGCTCGCTCCTCGCCACCGCCCGCCACCGCCGTTCTCCCGCAGCCTCGCCCCCCACCCCTTAACCCACCCTTAGGGCTATCGGGGTCTGCCAAATCCCCCGCTGAAGCGGGGAATTTGGCACTTACTGGCCGCTGCAACCCCCAATAAGTGTCAACTCCCCCGCGTAAGCGGGGGATTTGACCGACCCCATGGAGCCCACGGGGGGTGGGGTCAGGGGGTGGTGACCATCACCGGGCGGTAGCCGACCTTGACCTTCGCCGTACGGCGTGACAAGGGGGCGGAGCGGCCGCGCTGGTCCTGCTCCGTCGTGCCGCCGGGGACCTGGACGGTCACCTTGTGGAAGGGGTTCCACAGGATGGTCCGGGTGCCGCCGTGGTAGCGCACGGTGCAGGTGTAGGTGCCGTGGGCGTTGCTCGCGCACGGCTGCTTCCCGTCGGCGCCGACGAGCCGGCCGCGCAGCCAGCTGGCGACCGTGGCGAGGGCCTGACCGGCCGGGGTCACCACGGAGTGGTTCTGGGGGTCGGACAGCAAGGTGTTGCCGAGCGTCCCGCCGCCCGCTGAGGCCGGGAGGTCGTCCCAGTCGTAGCGGTACCAGTAGACGCGCGACACCCCGGCCGCGGCGGCCAGCAGGTAGGTGCGGATGACGTTGGCCGCCTGGCGCCGTTGCGAGATCGGAGCCGCCGCGAGGTGGCCGGGGGGAGCGCCGGAGGGCAGGCCGTAGTTGATCTCGGTGGCCCACAGCGGCATCGACGCCGGCACCCTCGCCGCGGCCAGCCGGTGCCGGACGTTGCCGAGCATCGCCACGGCGTCCTCGGGGCCGCCGGTGCGGCTCCCGTACGTCGCCATCGGGTAGAGGCTGAGCGCGTTCACGTCGTAGTAGCGCCACACCGGCTTGCCGCCGACCCGCTGGGCGACGTACTGCGAGAGCCACTTGCGCTGCCCCTTGAGGCGGACGGCGAAGGACGGCGCGACGACGGTGGCGTCCGGGTCGACCTGGTCGCGGACCTGGTCCACGACCCGGGTCATCTGGGCGAGCTGGTGCGGTGTCCCGGTCCAGAAGGTCCGCACGTTGCCCTCGTTCCAGACCTGGTAGTCCAGGATGCCGCGGCTGCCGTCGAAGTCGCGGTAGCGGCTCATGACGGCGGTGACGAACGCGCGGTAGTCCGCGAGCCGGCTCGGCGGCAGGGAGGGGGCCGAGGCGTAGAACGACGGGGTCATCGCCAGCACCAGGGTGACCTCGGTGTCGTGCTCCTGGGCCAGCTGGACCAGCGTGTCCAGACGGCTCCAGTCGTAGACGCCTGGCGAGGTCTCGATGTCGGCCCAGGTGACCTGGGCGTCCCAGAGTCGGAGCGAGCCGAAGTCGACCCGGCCGTAGGCAAGTCCCGAGCCGTCGTGGATCCCGAAGAAGCGCGGCGAGACGTGGATCGAGGCGCTCCTCCTCGATCGCGCGGCGGCGGTCGTCCGATGCTGCGAGACGGAGGGGGCGGCCGCGTGGCTCGCGCCGTGGGCGGCCGTGGTGGCGCCGGCGGGCGCCTGGGAGCCGATCACCGCCAAGGACGCGAGGACGAGCACTGCACCGAGAGTCCGGGTCACGGGGGGCGGGACCTTCCTATGTCCCCCGGAGCCTGTGCTAACTAGGTCTTCCCCAAGACCATCTTGACACCCAATTAACGTTCGGATGGTGCCTCGGTGACGGGGAAACGGGTGAAGATGTCGGTAAAATCCGCGCGTGCCCCTGCGCGTCGTCGTGCTCGTGTCCGGCTCGGGCACCAACCTCCAGGCCCTGCTGGACGCCGCCGGCCCGGCCGCGTACCCCGACGGTGCGCCGTACGCCGTGGTGGCCGTCGGAGCCGACCGCCCAGGCATCGAGGCCCTCGCCCGGGCCGAGCGCGCCGGTATCTCGACGTTCACCCATCGGGTCTCGGACTTCGCGCACCGGGCGGCCTGGGACGCCGCGCTCACCGAGTCGGTGGCCGGCTTCGAGCCCGACCTGGTGGTCCTCGCGGGGTTCTTGAAGCTCGTCGGCGACACCTTCCTCGCATCCTTCGGGGGGCGTCTGGTCAACACCCACCCGGCGCTCTCGCCGGCGTTTCCCGGGATGCACGCGCCCGCCGACGCGCTTGCCTACGGCGTCAAGGTCACCGGCTGCACGCTGTTCGTCGTGGACGCCGGCGTCGACACCGGTCCGATCCTCGCGCAGGCGGCCGTGGTCGTCCAGGAGGACGACACCGTCGAGACCCTGCACGAGCGGATCAAGACCGAGGAGCGCAGGATGCTGGTCGGGGCGGTCGAGCGGATCGCGCGCGAGGGCTTCTCGGTCGAGGGCCGCACGGTGCGGTTCGGGTAGGGTTCACGGCACACGACTGGCGCAGGTGGGCAACCACCGGGGAGTGACGTCGCCGAGCATCGACCGCCTGGGTGCTCGGAGCCAGCGTGCGAGTGACAAGGTGGTGTCCCCCTCATGACCGACCGCATCCCGATCAGGCGTGCCCTGGTCTCCGTCTACGACAAGTCCGGCCTCGACGGCCTCGTGCGCGGCCTCGCCGAGGGCGGTGTCGAGCTGGTCTCGACCGGCGGCTCGGCCGCCCGGATCGAGTCGCTCGGCCTGCCGGTCACGCGCGTCGAGGACCTCACCGGCTTTCCCGAGTGCCTCGACGGCCGGGTCAAGACGCTGCACCCCACGGTGCACGCCGGCATCCTGGCGGACCGCCGGCTGGACTCCCACGTCCAGCAGCTGGCCGAGCTCGGCATCGAGCCCTTCGACCTGGTCGTGTCGAACCTGTACCCGTTCGTCGCGACGGTGACGTCGGGCGCCTCGCCCGACGAGTGCGTCGAGCAGATCGACATCGGCGGGCCCTCGATGGTCCGCGCCGCGGCGAAGAACCACCCGTCGGTGGCCATCGTCACCTCCCCGGACCGGTACGCCGACGTGCTGGCGGCGGTCTCGGCCGGCGGCTTCACCCTCGAGGAGCGCAAGCGGCTGGCGGCCGAGGCGTTCGCCCACACCGCGGCGTACGACGTCCAGGTCGCCTCGTGGATGGGCAGCGTGCTGACCGACTCGGGCGACGGCTCCGGGTTCCCGGCGTTCACCGGTGCCACCTGGCAGCGCGCGGCGGTGCTGAGGTACGGCGAGAACCCCCACCAGTCCGCGGCGCTGTACCGCCACTGGCGGGGCGGGCTCGCCGCGGCCGAGCAGCTGCACGGCAAGGAGATGTCCTACAACAACTACGTCGACACCGACGCCGCGCGTCGAGCCGCGGGCGACTTCGGCCAGCCTGCGGTGGCGATCATCAAGCACGCCAACCCGTGCGGCATCGCGACCGGCGACGACGTGGCCGACGTCTACCTGCGCGCCAACGCCTGCGACCCGACCTCGGCCTTCGGTGGCGTGATCGCGGTCAACCGGCCGGTGTCGGTCGCCATGGCCGAGGCGATGCGGGAGACCTTCACCGAGGCGATCGTCGCGCCGGCGTACGACGAAGGCGCGGTCGAGGTGCTCCGGTCGCTGCCCCGAGGCGGCAAGAACCTCCGGATCCTGTGCTGCCCGGTCGACACCCACCCCGACGCCGTCGAGTTCCGCGGGATCTCCGGGGGCATGCTGATGCAGCGCGTCGACCACGTCGACGCGCCCGGCGACGACCCGTCGCAGTGGACCCTGGCGGCCGGTGACGCTGCCTCCGCGGACGTGCTGGAGGACCTGGCGTTCGCCTGGAAGGCCTGCCGCGCGGTGAAGTCCAACGCGATCCTGCTGGCCAAGGGCCGCGCGTCGGTCGGCATCGGCATGGGGCAGGTGAACCGCGTCGACTCCTGCCGGCTCGCCGTCGACCGCGCGGGCGACCGCGCCGCCGGGTCGGTGGCGGCCTCCGATGCGTTCTTCCCGTTCGAGGACGGTCCGCAGATCCTGCTCGACGCCGGGATCTCGGCCATCGTCCAGCCCGGCGGGTCGGTCCGCGACGAGGTCACGGTCAAGGCCTGCCAGGATGCCGGGGTCACGATGTACCTCACCGGCACCCGCCACTTCTTCCACTGACCTCCACGAGTAGGAACGACGTCCATGACCGCACGCATCCTCGACGGGACCGCCACCCTGCGCACCATCAAGGCCGAGCTTGCCGAGCGGGTGACGGCGCTGCGCGCGCGCGGGGTGACGCCGGGCCTGGGGACCATCCTGGTCGGCGACGACCCGGGCTCGCACTGGTACGTCGGCGCCAAGCACCAGGACTGTGCCTCGATCGGCATCGAGTCCATCCGGCGCGACCTCCCGGCGACCGCCTCCCAGGCCGAGGTGGAAGCGGTCATCGACGAGCTCAACGCCGACCCGGCGTGCACCGGGTTCCTCGTGCAGCAGCCGACCGGGCTCGACGAGTTCGCACTGCTCTCCCGAGTCGACCCGGCCAAGGACTGCGACGGGCTCCACCCGGTCAACCTCGGCAAGCTGGTGCTGATGGAGCCCGGCCCGGTTCCGTGCACCCCCGTGGGATGCATCGAGCTGCTCCGCCGGCACGGGGTCGAGCTCAACGGCGCGAACGTCGTCGTGGTCGGCCGCGGCATCACCGTCGGCCGGCCGCTGGGGCTGCTGCTGACCAGGCGCACGGAGAATGCGACGGTCTCGCTGTGCCACACCGGCACTCGTGCCCTCGCCGACTACACGCGCTGGGCCGATGTCATCGTGGCCGCGGCCGGCGTACCGGGTCTGGTCACCGCCGACATGGTCAAGCCGGGCGCGGCGGTCCTCGACGTCGGCGTCTCGCGGGTCGACGGTCGGATCGCCGGTGACGTCGCCGACGACGTCGCCGGGGTGGCCGGCTGGGTGTCGCCCAACCCCGGCGGTGTGGGACCGATGACGCGGGCGATGTTGCTGACCAACGTCGTGGACATCGCGGAGCAGGCGGCACACTAGCGTCGTGCACCTCGACGGGAAGGCGGACGTGGAGCCGCGAGAGCACGAGCCGGAGCGCGTGTCCGAGGTCGAGCCCGAGGTCGGGCTCGACCCGCCGCGGCCCGACGTGCCCGCGGCGTCGGCGGAGCCACAGGGCCGTCGCTACCCCTCGACCCTGGGCGGGATGTTCTACCTGGTCGTGCTGGGGATCTCGGCGGTCGGGCTGGCCGTGGTGTCGCAGGGCCACTGGCGAGCCGGCGTGAAGGCGGTCGCGGGCGGGCTCGTCCTCGCCGCGCTCGTGCGGTTGGCCATCCCGGCCCAGCAGGCAGGGATGCTCGCCGTACGCCGTCGCTCCGTCGACGTCGTCATTCTCGTGCTGCTGGGCGCGGCGCTGTGGTTCCTCTCGAGCAGCATCCCCAACCAGCCCCCGCTCTAGGGAAGCGCCGACCAGTCCCGGCTGCTGCGCGCCGCGATGCGCGCACGCCGGCTGCGTTGCAGCCGCTCGACGTGCGCCCACCATGCCGTCGACACCGCGCCGTTGATCGGCACTTCGCTAGGTCTGGAGCAGGCCGAGCTGGGTGACGGCGTCCTTCTCCTCGACCAGCTCGGCGACGGAGGCGTCGATGCGCGAGCGGGAGAAGTCGTCGATCTCCAAGTCCTGGACGATCGTCCAGTGACCATCCGAGGTGGTGACGGGGAACGACGAGACCAGGCCCTCGGGCACGCCGTAGGAGCCGTCGGAGCGCACCGCCATCGAGACCCAGTCGCCCTCGGCCGAGCCCAGCAGCCAGTCGTGGGCCGCGTCGATCGTCGCCGACGCCGCCGAGGCGGCCGACGAGGATCCCCGGGCGTCGATGATCGCGGCGCCGCGCTTGGCCACGGTCGGGATGAAGGTGTTCTCCAGCCAGTCCTGGTCGTTCACGGCCTCGGCGGCGTTGGCGCCGCCGACCTCGGCGTGGAACAGGTCGGGGTACTGGGTGGCCGAGTGGTTGCCCCAGATCGTCATCTTCGCGATGTCGTTGACCGAGGCGCCCGTCTTCCGCGCGAGCTGCGAGATGGCACGGTTGTGGTCGAGGCGCGTGAGCGCCGAGAAGCGCTCCTGGGGGATGTCCGGGGCGTTGCTCATGGCGATCAGCGCGTTGGTGTTCGCCGGGTTGCCGGTGACGCCGATCCGCACGTCGGCGGCGGCGACGGAGTTCAAGGCCCTGCCCTGCGCGGTGAAGATCGCGCCGTTGGCCTCGAGCAGGTCGCCGCGCTCCATGCCGGGACCGCGGGGTCGCGCGCCGACGAGCAGCGCGAGGTTGACGCCGTCGAAGACCCGCTCGGGATCCGAGCCGATCTCGACGCCCGCCAGGCTGGGGAACGCGCAGTCGTCGAGCTCCATGACCACGCCCTCGAGCGCCTTCAGGGCCGGCTCGATCTCGAGCAGGCGCAGCTCGACCGGGTGGTCGGCACCCAGCAGGGAGCCGCTCGCAAGACGGAACAGCAGGCTGTAGCCGATCTGGCCGGCCGCACCGGTGACGGCGACCTTGAGCGGGGCTGGACTCACTTCGGACTCCTCGAGTGCGGACACAGTGCGGACAGCAGGCGACGCTTCCGACGCTAGCAGCGCGAGCCCGGCGCGACTCTTCCGGGCTGTCATGCTGCTGGACATGACCCGCGCGCGTGCCCCGAGGCCGCGCGGCACGGTCGGGAGCGTCCGGGAGCTCGGGCTGGCAGCCGTCGGCGCACTGCTCGCCGGCTGCCTCGCCGGCTGTGGAGCGTCGGCCGAGCCGGTCGGTCCGACGGGCATCGACGAGCTCGCCATCCCGACCCCGAGTCCCGACCCCGCCGACTTCGGCGGCGGCGCGACCAACCCGTGGTTCCCGCTGGCGCCCGGGACCAGGTGGACCTACCGCCAGTACAGCCCCACCGGCCATGAGCGGGTCACGGCCACGGTGCTGCCCGGCCGGCGGGTGGTCGACGGGATCGCGACGCGGGCCGTGCGGTGGCAGGCGCTCGTGGGCCGCCGCGCGCACACCGTCATGGTCCGGTGGTACGCCGCCGACCGGGCCGGTGACGTGTGGTGGTTCGGCCAGCGGGTGACGCCGTTCGGCCCTCCGCTCGACGCCCTGGCCACCCGGTCGTGGCTGGCTGGCGACTCTCACGCCGAGGCCGGGCTCGTCCTCAGCGCCGCGCCCCGGATGGGCGACGGCTACCTCAACGGCTCGCAGCCGCGCGTCGTGGCTCGGCACAGCACCGTCCTCTCGCTCGACGGCACCGTGTCGACCACCGAGCACACCTACCGGCACACCGTGGTGACCCGCGACCTCAGCAGCCTGGCGCCGATCCACATCGTCCAGACGTTCTTCGCGCGGGGCATCGGGTTGGTCGCGCAGACGGACACGACGTCGACGTCGGTGAACCTCCAGCTGGTGCACTTCTCGAGCCCGTGACCGGTGACCCGCCGCCCCGGTTTGCCCGGGGTCGGGGCGCCTGACTAGCGTCCTTGACGTGTCCCAGACTCCCGCGATCATCTACACCCGCACCGACGAGGCGCCGCTGCTGGCGACGTACTCCTTCCTGCCGATCGTCCAGGCGTACGCCGCGCAGGCGGGCGTGGTCGTGGAGACGCGCGACATCTCCCTGGCCGGGCGGATCATCGCGCAGTTCCCCGAGCGGCTCACCGACGAGCAGCGGATCGACGACGCGCTGGCCGAGCTGGGCGAGCTGGCGACGCGCCCCGAGGCCAACATCATCAAGCTGCCCAACATCTCGGCCTCGGTGCCGCAGCTGAAGGCGGCCGTCGCCGAGCTCCAGCAGCAGGGCTACGACCTGCCGGACTACCCCGACAGCCCGGCCGACGACGAGCAGCGCGACTGGCGGTCCCGCTACGACAAGGTCAAGGGCAGCGCGGTCAACCCGGTGCTGCGCGAGGGCAACTCCGACCGTCGCGCTCCGGAGTCGGTGAAGCAGTACGCACGCAAGCACCCGCACTCGATGGGTGCCTGGAGCCCCGACTCGCGCACCAACGTCACGACCATGGGCGGCCACGACTTCCGGTCCAACGAGAAGTCCGTCGTCGTGGCCGGCGACGACGTCCTGCGCATCGAGCACGAGGCCGAGGACGGCACCCTCACGGTGCTCAAGGACGCCGTGCCGGTGGTGGCCGGCGAGATCGTCGACGCCACGGTGATGCAGGTCAGCCATCTCCATGCCTTCCTGGCTGACGCGATCGCCCGGGCCAAGGCCGACGACGTGCTGTTCTCGGTGCATCTCAAGGCGACGATGATGAAGGTCAGCGACCCGGTGGTGTTCGGCCACGTCGTCACGGCGTTCTTCCCGGAGGTCTTCGCGACGTACGGCGAGCAGCTCGCCGCCGCGGGCCTGAGCCCGACCAACGGCCTGGGGGGCATCCTGGCCGGCCTGGGCTCGCTGGAGGACGGCGCGGAGATCCAGGCGGCGTTCGAGGCCGGCATCGCCGAGGGCCCGGCCCTGGCGATGGTCGACTCCGACCGCGGCATCACCAACCTGCACGTCCCCTCCGACGTCATCATCGACGCGTCCATGCCGGCGATGATCCGCACGAGCGGCCACATGTGGGGTCCTGACGGCCAGGAGGCCGACACCCTGGCGGTGATCCCCGACTCGTCCTACGCCGGCGTCTACCAAGCCGTGATCGACGACTGCCGCAAGCACGGCGCCTTCGACCCGACCACGATGGGGTCGGTGCCCAACGTCGGGCTGATGGCCCAGGCGGCCGAGGAGTACGGCTCGCACGACAAGACCTTCGAGATCTCGGCCCCGGGCACCGTGCGCGTGCTCGACGGCTCGGGTGCGGTGCTGATCGAGCACGACGTCGAGGCCGGCGACATCTGGCGGGCCTGCCAGACCAAGGACGTCGCCGTCCGCGACTGGGTCAAGCTGGCGGTCACCCGCGCGCGGGCCACCGGCGTGCCCGCGGTCTTCTGGCTCGACGAGAGCCGCGCCCACGACGCGAGCGTGATCGCCAAGGTCCGTGAGTACCTGCCCGAGCACCTGCCCGGACACCAGCCCGAACACCAGGGGTCGCCGGCTGACGGCCCCGCCCCGCAGATCGAGATCCTCTCGCCGCAGCTCGCCACGGCGTACTCCCTGGAGCGGATCCGGCGCGGCGAGGACACGATCTCGGTCACCGGCAACGTGCTGCGCGACTACCTCACCGACCTGTTCCCGATCCTCGAGCTGGGCACCAGCGCCAAGATGCTCTCGATCGTGCCGCTGATCAACGGCGGGGGCCTCTTCGAGACCGGTGCCGGCGGCTCCGCTCCCAAGCACGTGCAGCAGCTGGTCAAGGAGGACTACCTGCGCTGGGACAGCCTGGGAGAGTTCCTCGCGCTGGCCGAGTCGTTCGGCAAGTACGCCGCCGCGAACGACAACCCCCACGCCAAGATCCTCGGCGAGACCCTCGACCGCGCCACCGGCACGTTCCTCAACGAGAACAGGTCACCGGCCCGTCGCATCGGCTCGATCGACAACCGTGGCTCGCACTTCTACCTCGCGACGTACTGGGCCCAGGAGCTGGTCGAGCAGGACGACGACCCGGAGCTCGCGGGAGCCTTCCAGGCGCTGGCCGACACGCTGAGGCAGAGCGAGCAGGCGATCAACGACGAGCTGGTCGGCGTCCAGGGGCACCCGGTCGACCTCGGCGGCTACTACCGCCCCGACGACGCCAAGGCGAACGCGGTGATGCGCCCGTCGCCGACCTTCAACGCGGCGCTCGCCGCACTGGGCGGCTGAGGGAGGGCGGCTGAGGGAGGGCGGCCGGCTGAGGAACTCCGGGCGACTGAGGAATTCCCGATCCGGCGCAGTGGCTCCAGACTGGGGTGAGCATGACGACGACGCAGACCCCCGGCCGGACCGCACGAGCGCGGAGCACTCCCTACGGCCTGTCCCTGCTGGCACTGGCGATGGGCGGCTTCGCCATCGGGACCACCGAGTTCATGGCGATGGGCCTGCTGCCGCAGATCGCCGACGGGGTGGGAGTGTCGATCCCGACCGCGGGCCACCTGATCTCGGCGTATGCCCTGGGCGTGGTCGTCGGCGCCCCGGTGCTGGCGTTCCTGGGTGCCCGGCTGCCGCGGCGCGGGCTGCTGGTGGCCCTGATGGCTGCCTACGCCGGCGCGAACGCGCTCAGCGCTCTGGCGGCCGGCTACGGGCTGCTCCTGCTGGCCCGCTTCCTGTCCGGCGTCCCCCACGGCGCCTACTTCGGCGTCGCCTCCCTGGTCGCGGCCGGCCTCGCCCCGCGCGGGCGTGAGGGCCGCGCGGTCTCGATGGTGATGCTGGGCCTCTCGGTCGCCAACGTCGCGGGCGTCCCGGTGGCCACCTGGCTCGGCCAGCACCTCGGCTGGCGCTCTGCCTTCTGGGTCGCCGCCGGCCTTGCCGCGCTGACCGCCGTCCTGGTCACCGCGCTGGTCCCGGCGAGCCCGGGGGACGGCGAGGCCACCGGACGCCGTGAGCTGAGCCTGTTCGCCGAGCCTCAGGTGTGGCTCACCCTGCTGGCCGGCGCGATCGGCTTCGGCGGGATGTTCGCGCTCTACTCCTACATCGCCAAGGTCGTCACCCAGGTGGGCGGGCTCGCGGACGGCGCGGTGCCGGTCTTCCTGCTCGTCTTCGGCCTCGGCATGGTGGCCGGCACCTACGTGGCCGGGGCCCTGGCCGACTGGTCGGTCTTCCGCTCGCTGCTCGGGTCCTCGGCCGCGATGGCCCTGCTGTTGCTGGCCTACGCCGCGCTGGCGCCGGCGGGCTGGTGGGCGCTCGTGCCGGCGTTCCTGGTGGCGGTCTCCTCCTCGGTCCTCGTCGTCAACCTCCAGCTCCGGCTGATGTCGGTCGCCGGCGAGGCCCAGACGCTGGGCGCCGCGATGAACCACTCCTCGCTCAACGTCGGCAACGCCCTGGGCGCATGGCTCGGTGGCCTGGTCATCGCCGCCGGCTGGGGATACCGCGCACCGGCCCTGATCGGCTCGGCGCTCGCTGTCGCGGGCCTCGGCGTCCTGCTCCTGGCGGCCACGACCGCTCGCCGGGTCCCCGGCCTGGAGCGGTGAGCCAGCCACCTTCATCGCGCTCCGAGATGTCGCTGCCTCACCGCCGGGCGGCGGAGCCCGACCGGGGGGTGCTCAGCTGCCGGGCTGACGACAGGTGCCGCCGCGGCGCTGGTCGCCGGGGATGACGTCGAAGTCGGAGGTGAGCACGTAGGCGCCCATCCGGTGGGCGTGCAGCATGATCCACTGCCCGCTCTGCGACAGGCAGCCGTGGGCGCGGACGTCGTCGGAGACCGGGCGGCTCGCGTCGAGGACCGCGAGGTGGCTGGACCACCGGATCTGGATCGGGACCGGGCCCGGGTGCTCGACCCACAGGCGCAGCTGGTTGCCGGACATCGAGATGACCTGGGCGTTGCGGACCAGGGGAGCGGATCGCGCGACCTGGTACAGCGTCCAGTCGGCGTTGTCCCAGACCACGTGCAGATAGGGCAGGCCGCCGGCGATCAGCTTCGCCTCGTCGACCGACGCGAAGTCGAGCTTCGTGTTCGGCACGGCGACGTAGGCGACCGCCAGGCTGTCGAGCCAGCGCCGGTACGACGCCGCGTCCAGCCCGTCCTTCTGGTAGAAGATCGGGTTGTCGGTCATGTCGGCCTGGCGCTCCCAGCCCCGGGCGACCGGCATGGTCTCGCCGACGTAGCGCGCAGCTCCCTTCGACTGCGGCTCGACGACCTCGATGCGCTGCCCCAGCCGCCGGTCGGTGTCCATGCGGGCTTGGAGCTGGTGCAGGAGCGGGGTGTAGTACGCCCGCGACGCGGAGGGCGAGTCGGCCTCGGCCAGCTGCCACGACACGTCGGCCGCGGGGAAGATCAGCGCCAGGGCCGTCAGCGCGAGCACGTGGCGGTCCGGCCGCTGGCCGTAGCCCACGATCAGCGGGGCCGCGAGCAGCCAGACCATCCGGGTCAGGTTGAGCCCGACGCTGTTGGGCACCACGAGGCAGGCCAGAAGGCCGACCGCGACGATGACCGCGCCGACCCGGATCGTGCGGTTGTCGCACGCGACCACCACGAGGGCCAGGCCGAGGAGCGCCAGGAACATCTGGCTGGGCGGCGACCCCATCACCCCGGGGTCATGGAACAGCACCGTGAGCGTCCCCAACGAGGCGGCCGTCGCGGCCCCGGTGACCAGCGCCTCGCGCCGGCGGGTGGGATCGCCGAGGAGGACCGCGGCGGCGACGATGCCGGTGAAGAGTCCGGCCAGGGGGCTGCCCAGGACGCTGACGACGGTCGCGATCCCGGCCAGCCAGGGGTGCCTGCGCGAGATCGCGAGGATCGCGGCCATCGCGGCGGCGAGGCCGACCAGGAAGGTGATCCGGCCACCGAAGAGGTTCAGCAGCACGCTGGCGGCGAAGACGACACTGGCGGCGCGTGGCCGGGCGGAGTCGCGCAGGAGCAGGTGCGCGCACACCATGCAGATCGCGGCGGCCAGCGCCCCGGTCGTCGCCACGCCGATCGTGGCCATCACCCCCGGCGCGATCACGGAGTACGTCGGCAGCTCGAGCCCGCCGTACCACCCGGGCCACCAGGTGATGTTGCCGAGCTTCTGGAAGATCTCCGCGCGGGTCGCCTGCGCGGCGAAGTCGGGAACCGGTGGCACCAAGATGAGGTACAGCGCGAGACCGACTGACGGGACGAACCAGGTCAGCATGCGCCGGGTGCGCAGAGACGAGATCGCGCGTGACATGCTCCCCGTCCTCCTCACTGCACAGTCGCATCCATTGTGCCAAGTCCGGCCACAGGCCGGAAATCCTGCGCGCGGGTCACCGGCGTCGCTGCTGGCGCCACTCCTCGATCAGCACGTCGTAGAAGACGCAGTCGGCGCGACCGGCGCGCACGAAGGTCCCGAGCCGCTCGGTGCCCCAGGCCCTCAGGCCGTTCGCCTCGATCACGCGTCGCGATGCGGCGTTGTCGACGGCAGCGCCGGCCAGCACGCGGCGAACCCCGAGGTCCTCGAAGGCGTACTGCACGACCCGTGCCACCGCCCGGGTCATCACGCCACGGCCCCGGGCGTCCGGGTGGGTCCAGTAGCCGATCTCCAGCTCGACCTCGGGCTGGTAGTGGAAGTACCCGACCGCTGCCAGGGCACGGTCCTCACCCTCCTCGCCACCCGTCACGTCGACGACCGCCCACTGGACGCCGTCCCCGGTCGCGAGGTTCTCCTGCTGATGCTCCAGCCACGCCCGGGCGTCGGAGTCGCCGTAGGGGGATGGCATCCTCCCGAGCCAGGTGCGGGTGCGCTCGTCGGAGCTGGCCTCGACGATGCGCGGCACGTCCGACTCGCGCCAGGGCCGCAGTCGGAGTTCCTCGGCCTCCAGCACGGGGACGTCGAGCCAGACGCCCTTGGGCTCCCGGTCGTCGGTGGCCAGGAGCGTCGCGACCCAGGCGTCGCGCAGCTCGCCGCGCTGATGCAGGGCCGCCCGGACCGTGCCCTCGTAGGTGAACCCCAGTCGCCAGGCGAGCCTGCGGGAGGCCCAGTTGCCCTGGTGTGCCTGCCAGAGGACCACCCGGGCATCGCGCTCGGCGAAGCCCCAGTCCACGAGCAGCCGGACGGCGCGGGTCATCGCGCCGCTGCCGCGCACCCACGGATGCGACCCGAAGGCGACCTCGAGCCGACCCTCGCCCCGGTCGCGCAGCTCGACGGTGCCGGCGTACCTCTCGTCGACCTCGACGGCGAACGCCCATGACGACCCGTCCGACCAGCCCTGGGGGACCAGCTCGGTCACGAAGTGCCGCGCGTCGTCGGGCGAGTAGGGCACCGGGACCGTCGTCCATCGCTGGCTGACCGGGTCCTGGCACTGCTCGAAGCAGCCCGGGACGTCGTCCGCACGGTGCGCGCGCAGCGTGACGTGGCCGTCGGTGAGGGTGGGCGCCGCGTTCATGGCCGCACCCTGCCAACGCAGAGGCGAGGGGGCAACCGACCAGACCACCGCGACGCCTAACCCTGGCCGGGTCCGCTCGTTGGGCAGGTATGCGGGTGATCGCCTACGGCGTGCTCCTGGCCGGGTGGCTCTCACTGGCACCCGCCTTCCTGGGCGGGTCCGGCTCGGGGGAGCCCGCCCAGGCGCCGGGAGGCCGGCACGGGCAGGCGCCGCGGGTGCCGGGACGCCTGACAGAATGCGCCCCATGCCGACGACCACGTCACCCGAGCTGACCGTGCCCGACGTGGCGACGGGGCCCAGGCCGCGGGTGCTCTCCGGCATCCAGCCCACCGCCGACTCGTTCCACTTCGGCAACTACCTCGGCGCGACCCGGCAGTGGGTCGACCTCCAACGGGAGTACGAGCCGTTCTTCTTCATCGCCGACCTGCACGCGATCACCGTGGAGCAGGACCCCAAGATCCTGCGCGACCGGACGCTGCGCGCCGCGGCCCAGCTGGTCGCGATGGGGATCGACCCGGCCCGGTCGTCGATCTTCGTGCAGAGCCAGGTGCCGGCTCACGCCCAGCTCGGCTGGGTGCTCCAGTGCCTGACCGGCTTCGGCGAGGCCCGCCGGATGACGCAGTTCAAGGACAAGTCGGCCAAGGGCGGTGAGGGCGCCGCGAGCGTCGGCCTGTTCACCTACCCGGTGCTCCAGGCCGCCGACATCCTGCTGTACCGCCCGCACTACGTCCCGGTCGGCGAGGACCAGCGACAGCATCTCGAGCTGACCCGCGACCTCGCCCAGCGCTTCAACCACCGCTACAAGAAGACCTTCCGGCTCCCCGAGCCCTACATCCTCAAGGCCACGGCGAAGATCACCGACCTCCAGGAGCCCACCGCGAAGATGTCGAAGTCGTCGTCCTCCCCGGGCGGCATCATCGAGCTCCTCGACGACCCCGCGGTCAGCGCGAAGAAGATCCGCTCCGCGGTGACCGACTCCGGCTCCGAGATCCGGTTCGACCCCGAGGCGAAGCCCGGCATCTCCAACCTGCTCACGATCTACTCCTCGCTCACCGGCCGGTCGGTCACCGAGCTGGAGGAGGCGTACGCCGGTCGTGGGTACGGCGACCTCAAGGGCGACCTCGCGGAGCTGGTCGTCGAGTTCGTCACGCCGTTCCGCGACCGCACCCTGGAGCTGCTCGAGGACCGACAGCGCCTCCTGGACATCATGGAGACCGGCCGTCAGCAGGCGACGGCCATCGCCGAGGCCACGCTGCGCGACGTCTACCAGCGGGTCGGCTTCGCCGCCGCCGCCCGGCCGGGACTCTAGGCACGGCACGAGGCCGAGAAGGGAGGGGCGCGGTGCCGACGATCGGGGTCTCCGTGGCCGTTCCGGAGCCGTGGGGCGCCCGGCTCCAGAAGTTCCGGGTGGCCAACGGCGACAGCCAGGGCGCGACGATCCCGACCCACATCACGCTGGTGCCGCCGGCCGTGGTGCCCGACGAGCGGCTGGACGACGTCGAGGCGCACCTCGCGTCGGTCGCCGCCACCAGCGCGGCGTACGACGTCCACCTGCGCGGCTCGGGGACCTTCCGGCCCGTCTCTCCCGTGGTGTTCGTGAGTCTTGTCGAGGGGATCTCCCAGACCGAGCAGCTGGCTCACGACTGCCGGCGCGGCCCGCTGGCGCTCGACCTCGACTACCCCTACCACCCGCACGTCACGGTCGCGCACCTCGACGACGACGCGACGCTCGACCGGGCCTTCGCCGACCTCGCGTCGTTCGACTGTGCGTTCGTCGTCGAGGCCTTGCACCTCTACGTCCACGACCCCGACCGCGGCTGGCAGCCCGTGCGCGAGTACGCCCTCGCCGGTGGTCGCGGCTGAGCCGACGCGGCCGCGCCGGGGGGTGGGGCGCCCGGCGACGACAATGTCACACCACCCGGGTGGGCTCTCCGGCCGGAACGCGCGATAAGTTCTGGTGTCGCTCGCGCCCAACGGCGCGGAGCCATGCGTGCTGAGTCGACAGCGGGGTCCTCGGCCACGGCGGAAGGACGGCAAGGACGACGATGACAACGGGGACAACGGGGACGACGGGGACAACCGGGACAACGGGAGTGCACGGCCCCACCCGGGCCCGCATCGAGGCCAAGACACTGCGGACGGACCGGTGGTGGCTCTACCCACTCACCACGTTCGTCGTCTTCTCCGCCTTCATCGTCTACGCGACGGTGCGGGCGTTCTGGCACACCTCGTACTACAGCAAGCCCTACCTCTCACCGTTCTACTCGCCCTGCCTGGGCAAGTGCGTGAGCGGCAGCTCGGACTTCGGCCAGCCGTTCCACTGGTGGCCGCTCTCGGCGGCGCTGCTGGTGCTGATCTTCCCGCTGAGCTTCCGGCTGACCTGCTACTACTACCGCAAGGCCTACTACCGCGCCTTCTGGATGAGCCCGCCGGCCTGCGGTGTCGCGGAGTCGCACAAGTCCTACTCGGGCGAGACCAGGCTGCCGCTGATCCTCAACAACATCCACCGCTACGCGTGGTACGGCGCGGTGCTGATCGCGCTGGTCCTGACCTACGACACGGTGCTGGCCTTCGGGCCCACGCAGGGTGAGTCGGGGCACGTCCACATGGGTCTGGGCACGCTGATCTTCGTGGTCAACATCGTGCTGATCTGGCTGTACACCCTGTCGTGCCACTCCTGCCGCCACATCGTCGGCGGCAAGCTGCGCCACTTCAGCAGGCACCCGGTCCGCTACAAGATGTGGGACCTCGTCTCGAGGCTCAACGCCAACCACGCGCGCTACGCGTGGCTGTCGCTGTTCTCCGTCGCGATCGCCGACCTCTACGTCCTGCTGATCTCCTCGGGTGCGTTCAACGACCCGCGGTTCTTCTGAGTCCCGAAAGGCGCTCCGAGATGACCCAGACCCCCACTGAGATCGAGAAGCACCAGTACGACGTCGTCATCGTCGGCGCCGGAGGCTCGGGGCTGCGCGCGGCGATCGCCGCGCACGAGGCCGGCGCGAAGGTCGCGGTGCTCTGCAAGTCCCTGCTCGGCAAGGCGCACACGGTGATGGCCGAGGGCGGCGCCGCCGCGGCGCTGGGCAACCTGTGGCCCGAGGACAGCTGGCAGGTCCACTTCCGCGACACCATGCGCGGCGGCAAGATGCTCAACAACTGGCGGATGGCCCAGCTGCACGCCCAGGAGGCGCCCGAGCGAGTGCTCGAGCTCGAGGACTGGGGGGCCCTGTTCGACCGCACGAAGGACGGGCTGATCTCCCAGCGCGACTTCGGCGGGCACCGCTACGCCCGCCTCGCCCACGTCGGCGACCGCACCGGACTGGAGATGATCCGCACCCTCCAGCAGCGCACGGTCCAGCTCGGCATCGACGTCTTCATGGAGTTCACCGTCACCGACCTGATGAAGTCGGGCGACGCGATCTCGGGCGCGTTCGGGTACTGGCGCGAGACCGGCTCCTTCGTGGCCTTCGAGGCGCCGGCGATCGTGCTGGCGACCGGGGGCATCGGCAAGAGCTTCAAGGTGACCTCCAACTCGTGGGAGTACACCGGCGACGGTCATGCGATGGCGCTGCGCGCCGGCGCGAAGCTCATCAACATGGAGTTCGTCCAGTTCCACCCCACCGGCATGGTGTGGCCGCCCTCCGTGAAGGGGCTCTTGGTCACCGAGTCGGTGCGGGGTGACGGCGGCATCCTGAAGAACTCCGACGGCAAGCGCTTCATGTTCGACTACATCCCGGAGTTCTTCAAGGCGGAGACGGCCGACAGCGAGGAGGAGGCCGACGGGTGGTACGACGACAAGAAGAACAACCGGCGTCCGCCCGAGCTGCTGCCGCGTGACGAGGTCGCCCGGGCCATCAACTCCGAGATCAAGGCGGGCCGCGGCAGCGAGCACGGCGGGGTGTACCTCGACATCGCCTCGCGGCGTACCCCGGAGTTCATCCGCAAGCGGCTGCCTTCGATGTACCACCAGTTCAAGGAGCTGGCGGACGTCGACATCACCGTCGAGCCGATGGAGATCGGGCCGACCTGCCACTACGTGATGGGCGGGGTCGAGGTCCAGCCGGACTCCGAGATGAGCGGCGTGCCGGGGCTCTACGCCATCGGCGAGTGCTCGGGCGGCATGCACGGCTCCAACCGGCTGGGCGGCAACTCGCTGTCGGACCTGCTGGTCTTCGGCAAGCGGGCCGGCGACGCGGCCGCCTCGTACGTCGCGGGCCTGGGCGGCGCGCGGGCCTCGCTGTCGGACGCGGACCTCGCGGCGGCGGAGGAGCTGGCGCTGGCGCCGTTCGCGGGCTCCGGGGCCGGCACCGAGAACCCCTACACCGTCCAGCACGACCTCCAGCAGACGATGAACGACCTGGTCGGGATCATCCGCATCCGCGAGGAGCTGGAGAGGTCGCTGGCGGAGATCGAGAAGCTGAAGGAGCGCAGCAAGCACCTCGTGGTCTCCGGGGACCGGCAGTACAACCCCGGCTGGCACCTCGCGATCGACCTGCGCAACATGCTGCTGGTCTCGGAGTGCATCGCGAAGGCCGCGCTGGAGCGCGAGGAGTCGCGCGGCGGCCACACCCGCGAGGACCACCCCGGCTTCGACGACCGCTGGGGCACGCTCAACATCGCGCTCTCCCTCAACGCCGCGGGCGACGGCGTCGAACTCGCCACCCAGCCGCTGCCGGTGATGCCGGACGACCTGGCCGCGTTCTTCGAGGAGGATCACTGACATGGGGTACACCCTGAAGATGCGCTTGTGGCGCGGAGACCAGTCGGGCGGCGACCTCCAGGACTACGACGTGGAGGTCGAGAGCGGCGAGGTCGTGCTCGACGCGATCCACCGGGTGCAGGCCACCCAGGCCGGCGACCTCGCGGTCCGCTGGAACTGCAAGGCCGGCAAGTGCGGGTCGTGCAGTGCCGAGGTCAACGGCCGCCCGCGGCTGATGTGCATGTCGCGCCTCTCCGACTACGACCCGGCCGAGACCATCACGGTGACCCCGATGCGCGCCTTCCCGGTGATCCGCGACCTGGTCACCGACGTCTCGTACAACTATGAGAAGGCCAAGGAGCTGCCCTACGTCGAGCTCCCGCCGCGCGACGCCGACGGCAAGCGCCGGATGATGCAGGAGGATGTCGAGCGCGGCCAGGAGTTCCGCAAGTGCATCGAGTGCTACCTGTGCCAGAACACCTGCCACGTCGTGCGTGACCACGAGGACAACAAGCCGGCGTTCGCCGGGCCGCGCTTCTTCCTGCGGTACGCCGAGCTGGACATGCACCCGCTCGACACCGTCGACCGCCGTCGGGTGACCCGCGAGCAGGCGGGCCTGGGGTACTGCAACATCACCAAGTGCTGCACCGAGGTCTGCCCCGAGGGCATCCACATCACCGACAACGCGATCATCCCGATGAAGGAACGCGTCGCCGACCGCACCTTCGACCCGCTGGTCTGGCTCGGCAACAAGATCGGCATCCGCGACAAGGACCGCGACTCCCGCGCCGAGCTCTGAGCGGGCGGCCGCTCAACCGCTCAGCCCCTCGACCGCTCAGCCCCTCAGCCGAGCACCGACTGCGGGCAGGGACTAGGGCTGGGGCGCGGCGCCGCTCTCCTGGTCGTCGTGATGGCCGAGGTGCTCGAGCCGGGTCAGACCCTTGCGCTCGGCGTCGCGGAACTGCACGTGCTCGGCATGCGCCTGGACGAGGTCGTCCGGAGTCGGTCGTCCGGCGGGATGGTGGTGGTGGCAGACCATCCAGCTGGTGCCGATGACCTGCTGCTTGGCGATCCGCCAGCATCCTGCGACGTGGCAGTTGTGCTTGCGGTAGACGCCGAGCGCGCCGCCGAGGATCGTCAGGCCGCCGATGTCGGCGCCGAGGCCGGACCAGAAGTTGTACCAGCCCTTGCCGTCGGTCCCGACCAGGTGGCCGATGCTCATCACCACGATCACAGAGCCGATGGTGCCAGCGCCCTCCCTCGCCCGCGCGCAGGCGCGACGCGGGCCGGCCGGTCGTCCCTCAGGCCCTGGCCGTAGCCCCCCGGCGTCGGTCAACGGTCGAGGGCCGTCAGCAGCCGGGCCCATGCCGGCACCAGGTGGCGCAGCTCGGTCAGGGAACGCCCGTCGAGGAAGGCCGCACACACGAAGCGACCCCGCTGCGCCACGAACCTGCGGGTGTACTCCGTCGACGACTCGGAGGCGTCATCGAAGACGTAGGAGTGCTGCATGTCGAGGGCCCACCCCGTCCATCCGTGGCGCGTGACCGCGGTGAGGGTTCCGACACCGCGCTCGCCGGGCGTGTACCGGCGGCCGCGCCCGTCCTCGAGGGCGACGCTGAAGACGCCGTCGTACCGACGGTGCTGGTGCCGTAGGTGGGCCACGAAGGCTCTGGCCGCCCGGGCGTCGCGGAACCTCGAGACCGCGACGTAGGCGCCCGCCGAGATGCCGTTGGCGCTCGCGATCCGCGCGCCCGCACGTCGGGCCGAGACGTTCCACGCTGTCCGCGGGACGCCTCGGCAGCTCGAGCCGCCCGGGCAGCGCTCGATCCCGTGGTGGAGCCCGGGCACGGAGCGGGCGACGCTCGCCACCGCGTGCTCTGCGGCCGGTCGGCTGACCGAGAGACGGCGGTGGCCGACGGCCCCGGCCCCGTGCAGGTCGGCGGCGCCGACCGGAGTGCGGTGTGCGGTGCACGCGGCGGTGGCCTGCGAGCCCAGCGCGAGCGCGAGCAACAACGTGGTGGCGCGGCACAGGGCCAGCGGCTTGGGCATCCCGAGAGTCATGGCCGGAGTCTCGCGGCCGGGGCACCGGCTCCGACACCCGTCTCCGGCAATCTGTGGATAACCGGCATCTCCGGCGTCCGCCACCGTCGGAAACCTCACAGGGGGTGGCTGGTCCGCGGGGCCGCTCCTACCCTTGCCAGGGTGAGCGACCAGGTGAACCGAGACGTGGCCGGAGGGCTGGAGGAGCCCGACCGGCTGCGACCCGAGTCCGGCTCGCTCGCCCTGGCGGCGCCCGCCGACGACTGGTCCCGCGCCGACTGGGAGAAGGCGGCGGCCGACGTGCTGCGCAAGGCCGGGCGGCTCGCCGACAGCGACCCCGACGACCAGGTGTGGGAGGCGCTGACCCGCACGACGTACGACGGCGTGCCGATCCCGCCGCTCGGCACTCCCGACCCGGCTCGCCCTCCCGCCTCCCCCCGAGCGGACCGGGTCGGTGGGTGGGACGTCCGGGTCCGGGCCTTCGACGGGTTCGACGTGGTCGCGGAGCTCGAGCGCGGCGCGACCAGCCTGTGGGTGCTGGCCGAGCACGTTGCGGCGGACGCGCTGCCGGCGTTCCTCGACGGGGTCCGCCTCGACCTGGCCCCGGTCGTGCTGGAGCAGCCGACGCTGACCCACGCCGAGGCGCTGGTGGCGCTCGGCCCCCTGCATCCCGACGCGAACCTGGGCGCCACCGCCGACGCCGACCTCGCCGACTTCGCCCGGCTCGCTCTCGACGCGGGGACGCGGGCGGTCGTGGTCGACGGCGTGGCCGTGCACGAGCGGGGTGCCTCGGACGCGCAGGAGCTCGGCTGGGTGCTCGCCCGCGGTGCCCAGGTGCTGCGCGCGCTCGAGGCCGAGGGCATCGCATCCGCCGAGGCCTTCGGGCTGCTGGAGCTGCGGGTCGCCGTCACCGACGAGCAGCTCCCCAGCATCGCCAAGCTCCGGGCGCTCCGCGTCCTGTGGGCGCGGGTCGCGGAGCTGTGCGGTGTGTCCGACCCGGGCACGCGCGTGCACGCGGTCACCAGCCGGCCCATGACCAGTGCCTACGACGTGCCCGTCAACCTGCTGCGGACCACGGTGGCGGCGTTCGCGGCGGGGGTCGGGGGCGCGGACGCGCTGACCGTGGTGCCCTTCGACGAGCCCACCGGTGAGACCTCGGCCAGGGGACGGCGACTGGCCCGCAACATCTCCGCGCTGCTCGTCGAGGAGGCCCACCTGGCCCGGGTCGCCGACCCGGCCGGGGGCTCGTACGCCGTCGAGCAGGTCACCGACGAGCTGGGCCGGGCCGCGTGGGCCGAGCTCGACCTGATCGAGACCGACGGCCAGGAGTCCTTCGACGCCCGGGTCGCGCAGGTGCGGGCGGCGCGGGAGGACGACGTCGCGCATCGGCGACGACCGGTCACCGGTCTCAGCGAGTTCGCCAACCCCGCCGACCTACCGCCGCCGCGGCGCAACCTGTCCTACCGCTGGGGGGCTGCCTTCGAGGCCCTCCGGGCCGACCCGCCGGATACGCACGTCTTCCTGGCCACGCTGGGCCCGGTCGCCGACCACTCGGCGCGGGCCGGCTTCGCGACCTCCCTGCTCGCGGCCGGCGGCGTCGCCGCCGACGCGTTGCGCGAGCACGCCGGACAGCGGGTCGTGTGCCTCGCGGGCACCGACACCGCCTACGCCCAGTGGGGAGGCGCGGAAGCCAGGAGGCTGCGCGACGGGGGCGCCGAGCGCATCATCGTGGTGGGCGCGCCGGCCGACTGGGCCGACGACTGGTGCGCACCGGGCATCGACGCGATCGCCTTCCTCGAGCGCACCCGGGAGGCGCTGCGATGAGCGTCCCGAAGACCTTCGCGGGCCTCCACCTCCGCGCCGACGGCCCCCCGCCGATCGGAGCAGAGCGGCAGGCGCCAGGTGCCGGATCCCGCCGTTCGGTGCCGAACGACAAGCCGTGGCGCAGCCCGGAGGGCATCGACATCAGGCCGCGGTACGACGAGGGCGACCTCGAGGGCCTCGACGCCCTCGAGACCTGGCCCGGCCTCACGCCGTACCTCCGGGGGCCCTACCCGACGATGTACACCACCCAGCCCTGGACGATCCGGCAGTACGCCGGGTTCTCCACGGCCGAGGAGTCCAACGCGTTCTACCGCCGCAACCTCGCGGCGGGGCAGAAGGGACTCAGCGTCGCCTTCGACCTGGCCACCCACCGCGGCTACGACTCCGACCATCCGCGCGTGCGCGGCGACGTCGGCATGGCGGGGGTGGCGATCGACTCGATCTACGACGCGCGCACGCTGTTCGACGGAATCCCCCTGGACACCATGTCGGTGAGCATGACGATGAACGGCGCGGTGCTGCCGGTGATGGCGCTCTACATCGCCGCCGCGCAGGAGCAGGGCGTCGAGCCGAGGCAGCTGTCCGGGACCATCCAGAACGACATCCTCAAGGAGTTCATGGTCCGCAACACCTACATCTACCCGCCGGCCCCGAGCATGCGCATCGTCGGCGACATCTTCAGCTACACCGCCGAGCACATGCCGAGGTTCAACTCCATCTCGATCTCCGGCTACCACATGCAGGAGGCCGGAGCGACCGCCGACCTGGAGCTGGCCTACACGCTCGCCGACGGCGTGGAGTACCTCCGCACCGGCGTGGCCGCGGGGCTGGACATCGACCGGTTCGCCCCGCGGCTGAGCTTCTTCTGGGCGGTCGGCATGAACTTCTTCATGGAGGTCGCCAAGCTGCGCGCGGCGCGCGCCCTGTGGTCGAGGCTGGTGCGCGACTTCGAGCCGCGCGACCCGCGCAGCCTGAGCCTGCGCGCCCACTGCCAGACCAGCGGCTGGAGCCTCACGGCGCAGGACGTCTACAACAACGTCGCCCGCACCTGCGTCGAGGCGATGGCAGCCACCCAGGGGCACACCCAGAGCCTGCACACCAACGCGCTCGACGAGGCCATCGCCCTGCCCAGCGACTTCAGCGCCCGCGTCGCGCGCAACACCCAGCTGCTGCTCCAGCAGGAGACGGGCACGACCGGGACGATCGACCCGTGGGGTGGCAGCTACTACGTCGAGCGGCTCACCCACGACCTGGCCGAGCGCGCCTGGGCCCACATCAGCGAGGTCGAGCAGGCCGGTGGCATGGCCCGCGCGATCGAGGAGGGCATCCCGAAGCTGCGCATCGAGGAGGCCGCCGCGCGCACCCAGGCACGCATCGACTCCGGCGCGCAGGCCGTGATCGGCGTCAACACCTACCGCCTCGACGACGAGGACCCGCTCGACGTGCTGAGGATCGACAACGACGAGGTGTACCGGCGGCAGCTCGCCAAGCTCGAGCGGCTGCGCGCCGAGCGCGACGACGACGACGTACGCAGGACCCTGCGGGTGCTCACCGCCACGGCTTCGGACCCGGCGAGCGGAAACCTCCTGGCCGCCGCTGTCGAGGCGGCTCGGGCGAAGGCGACGGTCGGGGAGATCAGCGGCGCGCTGGAGCAGGTGTGGGGCCGGCACCAGGCGCAGATCCGTACGATCTCCGGTGTGTTCAGGGACGAGGCGGGAGCCGCCGGCGACGACCTCGTCCGGCAGGTGCTCGACGCCACCGCGGCGTTCGCCGAGGCCGAAGGACGCCGGCCGCGGATCCTGATCGCGAAGATGGGTCAGGATGGCCACGACCGAGGGCAGAAGGTCATCGTCAGCGCCTTCGCCGACATGGGTTTCGACGTCGACGTCGGGCCGCTCTTCTCCACGCCGGAGGAGGTCGCCCAGCAGGCGGTGGACGCCGACGTGCACATCGTGGGCGTGAGCAGCCTCGCCGCCGGTCACCTGACCCTGGTGCCGGCTCTCACGCAGGCACTGGCCGAGCAGGGCCGGGGCGACATCATGGTCGTCGTCGGCGGCGTGGTCCCGCCTGCCGACGTGCCGGCCCTGGAGGCGATGGGGGCAGCCGCGGTGTTCCTGCCCGGCACCGTGATCGCCAGGTCGGCGCTCGATCTGCTGGCCCGGCTGCGGCAGCAGCTGGGTCACTAGGCGAGAAAGAGTTCGGTGGGTCACCAGTTCGACGGTGGTACACTCGAGACGTGCCCACCACGAAGCCGCGTCATCAGGTGACCGAGACCCCTGCGGTCGCTCATGCCCTGGATCTAGCCGCGCAGCGTTGGCCCGGGCACTCGCGCGGCGCGTTGGTGACGCTGCTGCTCGTGGAAGGCGCCAAGACCATCGAGGACGATCACGAGCAGGTCCGAGAGACGCGACGAGAGCTGGTGGACCGGCTCGCGGGGGGCTTCGACGACGCCTTCCCGAATGGCTTCTTGGAACAGCTGCGGCAGGACTGGCCGGAGTGATCGTGCTCGACGCCAGCGCGATCGTCGCGGCACTCAAGGGAACCGACGCCCATCACCAGCGAGCGTCGAGGATCCTCCAGGGTGACCGGCAGTTCCTGGCCCACGCCGTCACCTTGGCAGAAGTCCTTGCGGGCGGAGCCCGAGTCGGTCGTGCGGACGCCATCCGCGAGACGCTGGTCGGCCTCGGTGTCGCCGAGGCGGATCGCGTCTGCGACGAGGCGATCTCGCTGGCCCGCCTTCGAGCCGAGTCCAGGTTGCGCCTCCCCGACTGTTGCGCGCTCCTCGTGGCACAGGCCCACGGCGCCCCGCTCGCGACGTTCGACGAGCGTCTCGCCCAGGTCGCACGCGCTCGCGGGGTCACGGTCCTCGATGGAGCCGGCAGTGTCGATCAGTGATCTCGCGGACGAGATCCGGGACGGCCGTCGCGCGGCGGTGAGCCGGGCGGTCACCCTGGTCGAGTCCAGCCTTCCCGAGCACCGGCTCCAGGCGCGCGAGCTGATCGCCGGGCTGCCGGCGCCCGAGCGGCCGGCGGTGCGCGTCGGGATCTCCGGGGTGCCCGGGGTCGGCAAGTCGACGTTCATCGAGGCGCTCGGGATCCGGCTCACCGCCGCGGGTCACCGCGTGGGCGTGCTCGCCGTCGATCCCAGCAGCAGCCGCACCGGCGGCTCAGTGCTCGGCGACAAGACCCGCATGCCGCGTCTGGCGACCGACGAGCACGCCTTCGTGCGCGCCAGCCCGAGCGCCGGCACCTTGGGTGGGGTCGCCCGCGCCACGAGCCAGGCGATGCTCGTGCTCGAGGCGGCTGCCTACGACGTGGTAGTGGTCGAGACGGTCGGGGTCGGCCAGTCGGAGACCACCGTCGCCGGCATGGTCGACACCTTCGTGCTGCTGACCCTCGCCCGCACCGGCGACCAGCTCCAGGGGATCAAGCGCGGCATCCTCGAGCTGGCCGACGTCGTCGCGGTCAACAAGGCCGACAGCGTCGGTGGCAGTGACCGCGAGGCCGAGGCGAGGACGGCGGCGCGCGAGCTGGCCGGTGCCCTGCGGATGGTCCACGGCCGCGAGCGGGCCCCCGCGGTGGTCACCTGCTCGGGGCTGACCGGGACCGGGGTCGAGGCGGTGTGGGACCAGGTGCTGGCCCACCGCGAGTCCCTGGGCCCCGACGGGGTGGCCGGCAAGCGTGCCGAGCAGCAGCAGGAGTTCGCCTGGGCGCTCGTGCGCGACGAGCTCGAGCACCGCCTGCGCGCCTCCGAGGGAGTACGTCGGGTGCGCGCCGAGGTCATGCACCTCGTCCTGACCGGGGGACTGCCCGCCGTCGAGGCCGCCGACCAGATCCTCGCGGCGTACGACGGCGATGCGGGCCGGCCTTCGCGCGTGAACTAGCCTCGGCACCGACATGTCCAGGGAAGAGGCGCTCGCGATCGTCGAGACGGCGGTCGACAAGCGCGAGGATGAGCTCGTCGACCTGCGCCGCGACCTGCACGCCCATCCCGAGCTGGCCTGGCAGGAGCGCCGCAGCACCGACCTGGTCAGCCACCACCTCGACGAGGTGGGCTGGCGGGTCACCAGCACCGGAGACTCCGGCCTGGTCGCCGACCTCGGCGACGGCGAGGGCCCGCGGGTCGCCCTCCGGGCCGACCTGGACGCCCTTCCCGTCACCGACACGACCTCCGACCCCTGGCGCAGCCAGGTGCCGGGCGTGGCCCACGCGTGCGGGCACGACGTCCACACGACGGCGCTGCTCGGCGCCGGGCTGGCCCTGGCCGAGGTGCACGCCGCCGGTCGGCTGGCCGGCCGGGTGCGCCTGCTGTTCCAGCCCGGCGAGGAGGTCATGCCCGGCGGGGCCGAGCGGCTGATCGAGCTGGGCGCCCTGGACGACGTGGGCCGCATCTTCTGCCTGCACTGCGACCCCACCATCGACGTCGGGCACGTCGGGCTGCGCGAAGGGCCGGTCACCGGGGCCGCCGACGCGCTGGAGATCCGCCTCCATGGCGCCGGCGGGCACACCAGCAGACCGCACCTGACCGAGGACCTCACCTTCGCCCTGGCCAAGATCGTCACCGAGCTGCCCGCCATCCTGTCCCGCCGGCTCGACCCGCGCGTGGGGGTCAGTGTCGTGTGGGGGCGCCTCGAGGCCGGCCGGGCGATCAACGTGATCCCCGAGGCCGGGACGCTCGCTGGCACGGTGCGGATGCTCGACGCCGTCGCCTGGAGCGGCATGGAGGAGCGGATCTCGCGCCACGTCGCCGAGATCGTCGCGCCGTACGGCGTGGAGGCCGCGGTGACCTACCGGCGCGGCGTCCCCCCGGTCGTCAACGACGCGGTCTCGGTGTCTCTGCTGGGCCGGGCCGTCGCCGACATCCTCGGCACCTCGGGCCGCGTCCCGACCTCCCAGAGCCTGGGCGGGGAGGACTTCGCGTGGTACCTCACCCAGGTCCCCGGAGCCATGGGCAGGCTCGGCACCCGCGAGCCCGGCGGCCCGACGTACGACATCCATCAGGGCAACCTGCGCATCGACGAGGGTGCCACCGCGATCGGGGCGAAGGTCCTGGCCGCGGCCGCCGTCGGCGCTCTCTGACACCCCTGTCTCGACGCATCCCCAGCACGTCGTCGGGGGGTGGCGCCCTGGACACCCACGTGCACTAGGGTGAGCCGAACATTTCCCGCTCCTGGGGTGTGGGACGGATGAGGAGAGACCTTTGCGCCAGCCAATCAAGATCGTCGCCGCGCTCGGGGCGGTCAGCCTGCTGCTGGCCGGCTGCGGCAAGCCGAGCTCGAGTACGGCAACCACGGAGCCCACGAACTCCACCCCCACCAGCAACAGCACGTCGTCCTCGGGCGGCAGTCTCAACGCGTGCATGGTCCTCGACATCGGCGGTGTGGACGACAAGTCGTTCAACCAGGCGTCGTGGGCGGGCATGACCGCGGCCCACTCCGACAACTCGGGCATCAAGGTCTCCTACGTCCCGTCGGGCTCGCAGAACGACTACACGCCCAACCTCACGGCCGAGACCAACAAGGGCTGTGACACCGTGATCGCGGTCGGCGGCCTGATGTACTCGGCGGTGGCCAAGATCGCCAAGAAGAACCCGACCCAGCACTACGCCGAGATCGACAACAGCAACCAGGGTCTGAAGAACGTCTACGGCCTTCAGTACAACACCGCCCAGGGCGGCTTCCTCGGTGGCTACCTCGCGGCCGGGATGACCAAGACCGGCACCGTCGCGACGTACGGCGGCCTGAACATCCCGCCCGTCACGATCTACATGGACGGCTTCTGGGAGGGCGTGCAGTACTTCAACCACCAGAACAACAAGGACGTCAAGGTCCTCGGCTGGGACGAGACCAACCAGCACGGTGGCACCTTTGCCAACTCCTTCACCGACGCCAACAAGGGCAAGCAGATCACCCAGCAGTTCCAGCAGCAGGGAGCTGACATCGTCTTCCCGGTCGCGGGTGGCACGGGCGTCGGCTCGGCGGCCGCGGCGGCAGCCTCCGGTGGTCAGCTGAACGTGATCTGGGTCGACACCGACGGCTGCGAGAGCGTCTCGCAGTACTGCAAGTACTTCCTGACCTCGGTGACCAAGAACCTCACCGACTCGGTCAAGACGTACGTCGAGGCGGCGGCCTCGGGCAAGTACCCCAAGGGCAGCTACGTCGGCACGCTGGCGAACAACGGCACGGGCCTGGCTCCGTTCCACGACTTCGACAGCAAGGTCTCGTCGTCGCTGAAGTCCCAGCTCGACCAGGTCAAGCAGGACATCATCTCCGGCAAGATCAAGATCACCTCTCCCAGCCAGCCTCAGTGAGGCCGGCACGTTGAGCTAGGCCCCTGGGGGAGCACCGGCGCTCAGCCGGTGCTCCCCTCGGCATGAGGAGGTCTCGTTGTGAAGCTGGAGCTTCGCGGCATCACCAAGCGCTTCGGCGACCTGGTCGCCAACGACTCGATCGACCTCGTCGTGGAGCCGGGCGAGATCCACGCCCTGCTCGGCGAGAACGGCGCCGGCAAGAGCACCCTGATGAACGTGCTCTACGGGCTGTACCAGCCCGACGAGGGCGAGATCCTCATCGACGACAAGCCCGTCACCTTCTCCGGTCCCGGTGACGCGATGCGGTCCGGGATCGGCATGGTCCACCAGCACTTCATGCTGATCCCGGTCTTCACCGTCGCCGAGAACGTCGAGCTCGGTCACGAGCGCACCCGGTTCGGGTTCTTGAACCGCAAGGCCGCCCGGCGCGAGGTGAGCGAGGTCTCCGAGCGCTACGGCCTGCAGGTCCCGGTCGACGCTCTCGTCGCGGACCTCCCGGTCGGCGTCCAGCAGCGCGTGGAGATCATCAAGGCGCTGATCCGCGACGCCCAGGTGCTGATCCTCGACGAGCCGACCGCCGTGCTCACGCCGCAGGAGACCGACGACCTGATGGAGATCATGCGGTCGCTGAAGGAGGGCGGCACCTCCATCGTCTTCATCACCCACAAGCTGCGCGAGGTGCGCGCCGTCGCCGACCGGATCACCGTCATCCGCCGCGGCAAGGTCGTCGGCGAGGCGAGCCCGACCTCGACGTCCAACGAGCTCGCCTCGATGATGGTCGGCCGGCCGGTCCAGCTCGAGATCGACAAGGACGACGCGAAGCCCGGCGCCGAGGTGCTCACCGTCGACAACGTCCGCGTCGTCGACGAGGCGGGGCAGGTCTCCGTCGACGGGGTCAGCTTCTCGGTGCGGGCCGGCGAGATCTACGCCATCGCCGGCGTCCAGGGCAACGGCCAGACCGAGCTGACCGAGGCCCTGATCGGCCTGGAGAGGATCGAGTCCGGCTCGATCATGCTGGAGGGCCGCGACGTCACCAAGACCAGCGTCGAGGAGATCCTCGGCCTGGGCGTCGGCTACGTCCCCGAGGACCGCCTCCACGACGGCCTGGTCAGCAGCTTCTCGGTGGCCGAGAACCTCGTCCTCGACCTCTACCACCACAAGCCGTTCTCCAACGGCGTCTCGCTGGACCTCGACCGGATCCGCACCAACGCCGACGAGCGGGTCGCGGAGTTCGACGTGCGCACGTCGTCCATCGACCACTCCGCCTCCACGCTGTCGGGCGGCAACCAGCAGAAGGTCGTGCTGGCCCGTGAGCTGTCCAGGCCCCTGAAGGTGCTCATCGTCGCCCAGCCGACGCGTGGCCTCGACGTCGGCTCGATGGAGTTCGTGCACAAGCGGATCGTCGCCGAGCGCGACAACGGCGCGGCAGTGGTGGTGGTCTCGACCGAGCTGGACGAGGTGCTCGGCCTCGCCGACCGGATCGGGGTCATGTACCGCGGCAAGATCATCGGCGAGATGCCGGCGGGGGCGGACCCCGGGGCGATCGGACTGCTGATGGCCGGGCAGGCCGCCGACCACGAGGAGGAGGCGTCGTGAGCGACCAGACCGCAGACCCGGCCGCCGACCCCCAGGCCGCCCTGGCCACGAGCGAGGAGCCGGAGGGCGAGCCGCGCGGCTTCTGGGCGAGGTACGCCCGGGCCAGCTCGCTGGTGGTGACCCTGCTGGCGTTCGTCACGGCGATGATCATCGGCGGCATCCTGATCGCGGTCGCCGACCCGGCGACGCAGGACGCGAGCCACTACTTCTTCCAGTACCCCTGGGACACCTTCCACTACGGCTTCGCGGCCATCTGGCGGGGTTACGTCGCGCTCTTCCAGGGCGCGATCTTCGACCCGCACACGGCTGCGAAGGGCACCTGGGCCGGCTACGTCAACCCGGTTTCGGAGACCTTGACCAACGCCACCCCGCTGATCCTGGGCGGCCTGTCGGTCGGCCTGGCCTTCCGGGCCGGGCTGTTCAACATCGGCGGCCAGGGCCAGGTCATCATGGGCGCGATCTGCGCCGGCTTCATCGGCTTCCACTACCACCTGCCACCGGGCATCCACCTGCTGCTCGGCATCCTCGCCGGCATCGTCGGCGGCGCCGCCTGGGGCGGGCTCGCCGGGTTCCTCAAGGCCAAGACGGGCGCCCACGAGGTGATCACCACGATCATGCTCAACTACGTCGCGGTGTACTTCCTGGCCTACCTGCTGTCGGTCAAGGGCTTCCAGGCCCCGCCGTACGGCCAGGCGATCTCCAACCAGGTCTACAAGAGCGCCCAGCTGCCGCCCCTGCTCGGCGGCAGCGTGCGCGTCCACGGCGGCCTGATCCTGGCCCTGCTCGCGGCGTGGTTCGTGCACTGGCTGCTCACCAAGAGCACGCTCGGCTTCCGCCTGCGCGCGGTGGGCGCCAACCAGTTCGCGTCCCGCACCGCCGGGATGAACGTCGAGCGCAGCTACATCATCGTGATGCTGCTCTCCGGCGCCTTGTGCGGACTCGCGGGGGTCAGCCAGATCCTCGGCACCAACAGCCAGATCACCGGCGACATCGACGCCGGGATCGGCTTCGACGCGATCACCGTCGCGCTGCTGGGCCGCGCCAACGCCAAGGGCATCGTGGCCGCCGGCCTGCTGTTCGGCGCGTTGCACGCCGGCGGCACCCAGCTCCAGTCGTCGACCGGGACGCCGATCGACCTGGTCCAGGTGATCCAGTCGCTGATCGTGCTGTTCATCGCCGCACCGATGCTGGTCCGCGCCATCTACCGCCTGAAGGGGTCGACCTCCGGGGTCGCCGGCGAGCTCGCGAAGGGGTGGAACGGATGAGCGCCGACGTGGCCGCGGCCGAGCAGCTGGTCGTCGAGACCAAGGTGACCCGGGCACCGGTCTCCTCCGCCCAGCGGTACGGCGCAGCAGGCGTGCTCGTCGCGATCGGCCTGCTCACCATCTGGCGCTTCGGCATCCACGGCCACCACCACGAGGAGGCCAGGCTCCAGCTGGGCGCCTCCCACACCGCTCACGTCCCGCACTTCTCGCTCCCTGCGGCCCCCGTCGCCTGGGGGGTCGGGGTCGTGATCATCCTGCTCGGCCTGCTCTGGCTGGCCGTGCCGCGGCGCCGGTTCTTCGGCGCCCTGATGGGGCTCGGCATCCTGCTCTTCGTCTTCGCCCTCATCTGCTGGCTGGCCTCGGCCAGCTCGTTCGCGTTCATCGACATCGTGGGGCTCCTCTTCAGCTCCATCCAGCTCGCCGTGCCGCTCATCCTGGGCGCCTTGGCGGGCGTGATGTGCGAGCGGTCCGCGGTCATCAACGTCGCGATCGAGGGGCAGATGCTGGCCGGTGCCTGGGCGGCCGCCCTGCTGGGCACGCTGGTCGGGACCACCGCCGGCCTGCTGTCCGGGGCGCTCGCCGGCGCACTGATGGGCGCGATCCTGGCCGTCTTCGCCATTCGCTACCTCGTCAACCAGGTCGTGCTCGGCGTCGTGCTCAACGTCTTCGCGGCGGGCCTGACCGGGTTCGCCTACGACGCCTTCATGCAGCCGCACGCCGAGTCGCTCAACCAGCCGCCGCTGATGGACCCGGTGAAGATCCCCCTGCTGGGCGACATCCCGGTGATCGGGCCGTTGCTGTTCGACAACATCGTGCTGGTCTACATCACCTACGTGCTGATCCTGCTGGTGGACATCTGGCTCTTCCGCACCCGGTGGGGACTGCGCACCCGGGCGGTCGGGGAGCACCCGAAGGCGGCCGACACGGTCGGCATCAAGGTGCTCGCGATGCGCTACCGCAACGTCATCATCGGCGGGGCGATCGCCGGGCTGGGTGGCTCCTACTTCGTCTTCCAGGTGGGCCAGTTCCAGAAGAACATCACCTCGGGTCAGGGGTTCATCGCCTTGGCGGCGGTGGTCTTCGGCCGCTGGAGCCCTCGCGGCGCGGTGGGGGCGGCACTGCTCTTCGGCTTCGCCTCGGCGCTCCAGGTGACGCTGTCGATCAACGCGACCTCGATCCCGTCCAACGTCGTGGCGATGCTGCCCTACCTGGCCACGATCCTGGCCGTGGCCGGGCTCGTCGGGAAGGTCCGCGCCCCGGAGGCCGACGGCCAGCCCTACGTGAAGAGCTGACCGTGCCGGACTCCTTCGACTGGGAGGCGCTGCGCGCCGAGGCCGTCGCCGTGTCGCGGCGCGCCTATGCGCCGTACTCCCACTACCCGGTGGGCGCGGCGGCGACCGTCGACGACGGCCGCGTGCTGGTCGGCTGCAACGTCGAGAACGCGGCGTACGGCGTCGTGCTGTGCGCCGAGTGCGGGGTGGTGAGCTCGCTGCACGCGACCGGGGGCGGGCGGCTGACGCACGTCGTGTGCGTCAACGGCGAGGGCGCGGTGATCATGCCCTGTGGCCGCTGCCGTCAGCTGCTCTGGGAGAACGGCGGCGCGGCGCTGGAGGTGCTGACACCGCACGGCGTGCGGACCATGGCCGAGGTGCTGCCCGACGCCTTCGGCCCGGCCGACCTGGAGGCTGTCCGTGACGCCTGATCCGAGGCACGACGCCGTCGAGGTGATCAGCGCCAAGCGCGACCGCCACGAGCTGACCGACAGCCAGATCGACTGGGTGGTCGACGCCTACACCCGAGGCGAGGTCGCCGACGAGCAGATGTCCGCGCTCGCGATGGCCATCCTGCTCAACGGCATGGGGCGCCGCGAGGTCGCCCGCTGGACCACCGCGATGATCGCGTCGGGGGAGCGGATGGACTTCTCCTCGCTCTCGCGTCCGACCGCCGACAAGCACTCCACGGGTGGCGTGGGCGACAAGATCACCCTGCCGCTGGCCCCGCTCGTCGCCGCGTGCGGGGTCGCCGTCCCGCAGCTGAGCGGGCGCGGTCTCGGGCACACCGGCGGCACGCTCGACAAGCTCGAGTCGATCCGCGGGTGGCGGGCCGCCCTGTCGAACGACGAGATGCTGGCCCAGCTGGAGTCCGTCGGCGCCGTGATCTGCGCGGCCGGTGACGGGCTGGCCCCGGCCGACAAGAAGCTCTACGCGCTGCGTGACGTCACCGCGACCGTGCCCGCGATCCCCCTGATCGCCTCGTCGATCATGTCCAAGAAGATCGCGGAGGGCACCGGCGCGCTGGTGCTGGACGTCAAGGTCGGCACCGGCGCCTTCATGCGCACCGTCGAGGAGGCGCGCGAGCTGGCCACCACGATGGTGGGTCTCGGGCTCGACGCCGGGGTACACACCGTGGCCCTGCTGACCGACATGTCGACGCCGCTCGGGCTCACCGCGGGCAACGCCCTCGAGGTCCGCGAGTCGGTCGAGGTGCTCGCCGGGGGTGGGCCGGACGACGTCGTCGAGCTCACCTTGGCGCTGGCCCGCGAGATGCTCGCGGGAGCCGGACACGACGACGTCGACCCCGCCGACCGCCTGGCCGACGGCTCGGCGATGGACGTGTGGCGGGCGATGATCTCCGCCCAGGGAGGCGACCCCGACGCGTCGCTGCCGACCTCGCGTGAGACCCAGGTGGTGACGGCACCGGCGTCCGGCACTCTGGCCCGGCTCGACGCCATGGCGGTCGGCATGGCGGCCTGGCGGCTCGGCGCCGGGCGCGCGCGCAAGGAGGACGCCGTCCAGGCGGGTGCGGGCGTCGTCTGGCACGCCCGCCCGGGCGACCCGGTGAGCGAGGGGCAGCCACTGCTCACCTTGCACACCGACGAGCCCGAGCGCTTCGCGCGGGCCATGGAGTCGCTCGAGGGCAGCTTCGAGATCCAGCAGAGCGAGATCCGGCGGGGCGACAGCACCTCGCCGTCCTCGTTCTCAGCCCTGGTGATCGACCGGATCGGTGCCTGAGGGGCCGCGCCCACGTGCGGGGGTGTCAGGGGAGCAGCAGGACGACCGTCTCGGCGACGCAGGCCGGCTTGTCCTGACCCTCGACCTCGATGGTGTGCCGCAGGGTCAGCTGCTTGCCGGCCGGGAGATCGGTGACCTCGCCCAGCACCACGCGGCTGCGGATCCGCGAGCCGACCCGGAGCGGGCTGGGGAAGCGCACCTTGTTCACGCCGTAGTTGAGCTTGGCCCCCGGCGTCTCGAGGGAGAACACCTGGCCGCCCAGGTAGGGCACCAGGGAGAGCGTGAGATAGCCGTGCGCGATCGTGCCGCCGAACGGGCCGGTGGCGGCCCGCTCCTGGTCGACGTGGATCCACTGGTGGTCCCCGGTCGCGTCGGCGAAGCGGTTGACGCGCTCCTGGTCGACCTCCAGCCAGTCACTCGTGCCGAGCTCCTCGCCGCTGTGCTCGGCAAGGGAGTCGAGGTCGTCGAGGACGCGCATGTGGCCTCCGGGTCGTCGTGACGGTCTGCGAGGATCTCGCCATGGTCCAACCTAGCCGCGAGCAGATCCGGCAGGCCCCGAAGGTGCTGCTACACGACCACCTCGACGGCGGGCTCCGGCCCCAGACCGTCCTGGAGCTGGCCGACCCGGTGGGACACCGGCTGCCGGCCGACGACGCGGAGTCGCTGGGCCGGTGGTTCGCCGAGTCCGCCGACTCGGGGTCGCTGGTGCGCTACCTCGAGACGTTCGACCACACCGTCGCGGTCATGCAGACTCCCGACGCGCTCGAGCGCGTCGCCCGCGAGTGCGTCGCGGACCTGGCTGCCGACGGTGTCGTCTACGCCGAGGTGCGCTACGCCCCCGAGCAACACGTCGGCGGCGGGCTCACGCTCGACGAGGTGGTCGGCGCCGTCCGGTCGGGGTTCGAGGCCGGGATGGCGGGGGCCGCCCGGGCCGCGAGCTCCGCCGGGTCGCCGTCCCCGGGCTCCGGGATCGTCGTGCGCCAGCTGCTGACGGCGATGCGTCACCAGGCACGCTCGCGGGAGATCGCCGAGCTCTCCGTGGCCTGGCGCGACCGGGGAGTCGTCGGCTTCGACATCGCGGGGGCCGAGGCCGGCTTCCCGCCGACCCGGCACCTCGACGCCTTCGAGTACCTCCAGCGCCAGAACTCCCACTTCACCATCCACGCCGGCGAGGCCTTCGGGCTGCCGTCGATCTGGGAGGCGATCCAGTGGTGCGGCGCCGACCGGCTGGGGCACGGCGTCCGGATCGTCGACGACATCACGGTTGACGACGACGGCCGGGCTCACCTCGGCCGGCTCGCGGCGTACGTCCGCGACAAGCGCATCCCGCTCGAGCTCGCCCCCGCCTCCAACGTCCAGACGGGCGCCGCCACGTCGATCTCCGGGCACCCGATCGGTCTGCTGACCGACCTGAGGTTCCGGGTGACGGTGAACACCGACAACCGCCTGATGAGCCAGACCTCGATGACCGACGAGATGGCGGCCCTGGTCGACGCGTTCGGCTACGACCTGGCGCGGCTGCGCTGGTTCACCGTCAACGCCATGAAGTCCGCCTTCCTGCCCTTCGACGAGCGACTCGCCATCATCGAGGAGGTCGTCAAGCCCGGGTACGCCGCACTCGGGGCTGGCTGAGCCCGCCGCTGGCCACGTGGACGACTACCCGAGTACTGGCTCAATGAGCACGAGTGTGCTCACTGAGCCAGTGCTCGGGCATGTGCTCGGATGCGGGCGCTCGGGGTCCCCGCTGTGAAGCGGGCACCTGTGGAGGGTCGGGCACGGCGCCGGCGGCCGACGCTCTAGCGTCGGCGCATGCTGGTGTCCGGACGTGAGGCCGTCCGCATCCTGCGGAGGCGAGGCGGGATCACGGGTGAGGCGCAGGCCCGGTCGTTGCTGCGCAGTGGGCTGGCAGGGTCGGGAGTGATCACCGACACCGGCCTCTACTTCGATCGCGACGCCGTCCGGGCTCTCGCGGATCGGCCCTGGCTCGACGAGTCGGCCCAGCAGGCGGCGTGTCCGGCGGGTGCCTACATCGCCCGTCTGCCGCGGGCAGATCCTCCCGACCTCACCAGGCCGTGGGCCGATGTGGTCGATCGACTCGACCGGGTGCCGAGGATGCCCGCGATGACCGTGGCCCTGCTCGACGTGTCGGTGTCGGCCGGCGGCCGGCTGCCCTGGGTGGCGACACTCGACGGCTTCGTCGTGGTGGGTGCCGACCTGCTGGGGCTCACGGTGGGGGACGACGGCTCGAACCGGTTCCGCCTGGAGCGGCCCGGTGAGTGGTTCGAGGTCTGGCGCGGAGCGCGCCTCAGAGGGTCCCGCGGCGGCCGACCGTGGATCGTCCGGCGGCCACGAGCTGCCTGATCCGCGCGCCGGCCTCGGCCACGGAGAGGGCCTCGCACCCGCACGACACGGCGTGTGCGACCACGCGACGCTGGGCGCGCTTCAAGGCCCACCCCCGCCGCAGCAGCACCAGGGGCGGCTTGCGGTGCTCGCGCAGGTCACGGGTGAGTCGCCGCCAGAACGTCACCAGGGGGTGCTGGCGCAGGCACAGCGCGGCGGCGAGCACGTCGCGGTCGCGGCAGGCGGAGACCACCTCCTGGGCGAAGATGCCCTCGGCGACGAACACCCTCGCACCGTCCAGGGCGACCTCGTGGCTGCCCGAGGGGCCGTTGCGGGCGATGTCGTAGATCGGGGCGACGGTCCGACCGGTCGCGGCGAGCCGGCAGATGGCGTCCACGGCCTCGTCGAGGTGCCACGAGCGCGGGTCGTCCCAGTCGACCAGCCGCGCGTTGGCGCCGTGTCCGATCCGCGGCAGGTCGGGGTCCTCGCCGCTGCGGTAGAAGTCGTCGAGGCGGAGCACCGGCAGACCGGAGTGGGCGGCCAGGCGGGACTTGCCGACCCCGGAGGGGCCGGCCAGCACCAGGACCCGGGCAACGGCACGCACCGCGACATTGTGCCGGACCGGCTGCGGGCGTCGTCGTCTGGCCCGTTCGGCCCCTTGGCGATGTCGATCGGTCGGGATTCTACGAATCGCCTCCATCCGCGAGTAAAGGCGCTGAGACTGACGGTGGCGCCCCGGCCCACCCTGTCCCTCGGACCCTGTTCCCATGATGGAGATCAACCTCATGCACGCGTCGTCTCCACGACACCCGCTGGCCCGCTCCCGCGTCCTGGCTGCCTCGGTCCTGGCGGTGACCCTGAGTGTGCTGGGCGCGTCCACGGCATCGTCCTCGGCCTCGGCGGACCCGTCCGCGCACTCCATGGCGTCGGAGAGGTCGGCCAAGCAGGTGCACAAGAAGAAGGTCCGGAAGGTCAAGGTCGCGCGCACGCTGTTCGGGGTCCACGACCGCTACCTGACCTCGCTCACGCATTCCAGCACCGGCTCGATCCGGCTGTGGGACGCCGGCACCACGTGGCCCGACATCGAGCCCACGCAGGGGACCTTCGACTGGCAGCCTCTCGACGACGCCGTCACCGCCGCCCACGCCAACCACACGCAGGTCACCCTCGTGCTCGGCGTCTCGCCGTCCTACGCCGCGGCGTCGACCATCGACGCACCGAACATCGCGATGTACAAGGCGTACCTGAAGGCGGTGATGCAGCGCTACAGCGCCAAGAACTGGGGCTACCGCGGGATCGCGGCGTACCAGGTGTGGAACGAGGTGAACATCAAGACGTTCTGGAGCGGCACGACCGCCCAGCTCGACGACCTCACCAAGGCCGCCTACGACGTCCGCAACCAGGTCGACAAGGGTGCGCTGCTCGTCGCGCCGGCCATGGTCACGCGTCTCGGGTTCGAGCAGAAGGGCATCGGCACCTTCTACTCCAGCAAGGTCTCGAGCACGCACAAGCCGGTGTGGAGGTACGTCGACGCGATCTCGCTCAACCTCTACCCCCCGCAGACGGTCGCGCTCAAGGGCGGCGGAACCCGGTTCTCGACGCCCGAGGACACCATGGTCCTGCTCAAGACCGTGCGCCGGCTCCTGGCCAAGGCCAAGGTCCCGTCGTCGCTGCCGATCTGGAACACCGAGGTCAACTACGGGATCGGCTCCGGCGTCGCCGCGACCCCGATCTCCGACTCCCGGCAGGTCGCCAACGTCATCCGCACCTACTTGCTCAACGCCGCCGCGGGCGTCAAGCGCGTCGACTGGTACGCCTGGGACATGGGCCAGCTGCCGGGCGGCGGAACGCTCGGGAACACCCTGCTCACCGACCCGGCCGACCGAGCCGGCGGCGTCCTCACCCCGGCTGGCCGGGCGTTCGCTCGGGTCGAGTCGTGGATGAAGGGCACCCTGATCGGCACCCGCACCAAGCAGCCCTGCATCGCCGACCGCAACGGGACCTACACGTGCGAGGTGAAGTACCGCCACGGTGTCGGCCGGGTCTACTGGAACCCCTACCGGAGCGCGAAGGTCAAGCTCGTGCACTCCGCGAGGACCAAGGTCGACGAGCTCGGCACCAGCAGCAAGGCCAAGGGCGGCTCGAAGCTGAAGGTGAGCTACGAGCCCGTGCTGGTCAAGTCCTCGAAGTGAGCGACGACCCACCTCGGGTCGCTTGCTAGCATCCCTCCCGTCGATCTGACCGGGGGGAGTCACCAGGTGGGGGGAGTGGCGCGCGCGACGCGGGCTGCGCTGCCGGCGTTGCTGACCGCGGCCGTGGTGATGTCCACGGCTCTGTCGCTGGCCGCGCCCGCCGCGGCGGCGGACGTCCGGGTCAACCACCGCCTGTTCGGCGCCCACGACAGCTCGGCCGCCTCCTCCTCCTTCGCCACCATCGCCGAGGGCTCGGTCCGCCTCTGGGACGTCGGGGTCCGCTGGAACCAGGTCGAGACCAGTCGCAACACCTACGACTGGACCCGGCTCGACCAGCTCGTCGCCGCGGCTCAGGCGGCCCGTGCCGAGGTGACGATGGTCGTGGCGATGACCCCGAGCTTCTACGCCGCGAAGCCCACCGACCCGCCGCGCAACGTCGCGGCCTACCGGCGCTTCGTGCGGGCGCTCATGAAGCGCTACCGCAGCTTCGACGGCAGTCGCGGCATCGCGGCGTACCAGGCCTGGGACGAGGTCAACATCTCCACCTTCTGGAGCGGCTCGATGCACCAGATCGCGCAGCTGACCCGAGCCCTGGCGCGGGTGCGCGACCACGTCGACCCGAGCGCGAAGGTGGTAGCGCCCGCGATGGTTGCGCGGATGGCGTTCGAGCTCGACGGGATCCATGCCTACTACCACCAGCGGATCGGCGGCGTCCCCGTGTGGAGGTACGTCGACGCGGTCTCCGTCGACCTCTACCCGATGCCGAGGTACGGCGGCCGGATCGGGGTCCCCGAGGACAGCATGCAGCTGCTGCGGCAGGTGCGCGGCAAGCTCAGGGCCGCCGGGGTGCCCCGGTCACTGCCGATCTGGGACACCGAGATCAACTACGGCCTGAACAGCGGGGCACAGGCCGACACCCCGGCCACGACCGTGTCGGACGCCCGCCAGGCGGCCAACGTCGTCCGCACCTACCTGCTCAACGCCGCCGCCGGCGTCCGCCGCGTCTTCTGGTACACCTACGACATGGGGACCTACGCCGGCGGTGGCTCCATCGCCAACACCCGGCTCGCGGTGGCCTACCAGCCCGCCGAGCTGACCCCGGCCGGCCAGGCCTACGCGCTGGTCCAGCAGTGGATGCACGGCACGCTGGTCGGCGCGAGGGGACGTCGGCCGTGTGCCCGCGACAGGCACGGCACCTACACCTGCGTCGTCCACGACTCCACCGGCACGCGCCGGATCTACTGGAACCCGTTCCGGCACGCGCGGGTCACGCTCCGGGGCAACGCCCGCGCGCTCCACGGCGTCCTCGGCGGCCATCGCCCGGTCACCGCGGGGACGTCCCTGAGAGTCGGCTGGCGGCCGGTGATGGTCACCCGCTGAAGCCGTCGCCGGAACTCGTCGAGACCACGGGTCCGAACGGCCCGTGGCTGCTCAGACACCGATCGGGTGCCACACGGTCTTGGTCTCCAGCACCTGGGTCATCCGGTCGAGCCCGGGCTCCAGGCTCCAGTCGGGCTCGACGGCCGGCGCGCGGCGTACGCGCTTGAGGTTCGCCGACGCCTCGACCTCCAGCGCCGTGGCCTGCTCGGGGTCGCCCGCCAAGCCGGTCAGGTCGAGCGCGTTCACGTCCATGTGCGACGCCAGCGTCGCGGCGGTGCGGTCCAGCGAGCCGGTCAGGATGTTGACGACCCCGCCGGGGACGTCGGAGGTGGCGAGCACCTCGGCGAAGGTGACCGCGGGCAGCGGTCGGTCGACCGAGGCGGCGACGACCGCGGTGTTGCCGGAGACGACCACCGGCGCGATCACGCTGACCAGGCCGAGCAGGCTGGACCCCTGCGGGGCCAGGACTGCCACGACCCCGGTGGGCTCCGGCGTCGAGAGGTTGAAGAACGGCCCCGCCACCGGGTTGGCGTTGCCGACCACCTGCGCGAGCTTGTCGGCCCACCCGGCGTACCACACGAGGCGGTCGATGGAGTCGTCGACGAGGCGTCCGGCAACCGCCGAGGTCCGGCCCTCCCCCTGGCGGAGCGCCTCGACGAACTGGGGCCGGCGGTCCTCCATCACCTCGGCGACGCGGTAGAGCACCTGCCCGCGGTTGTACGCCGTGCGCGCGGACCAGCCGGGGAACGCCTTGCGGGCCGCGCCGACGGCGTCGCGGGCGTCCTTGCGCGAGGCCAGGGCCGCGTTGGCGACGAACCGGCCACGCACGTCGCCGACGGCGTAGGAGTGCCCGGACTCCGAGCGCGGGAACTCCCCGCCCACGAAGAGCTTGTAGGTCTTGCGGACGCTCTGTCGCGTCTCGGCGCGCGCCATCAGGCGTCGCCCCCCTTTGCTCCGGGATCCTGGAGATACGCGGCCAGCCCGTGGCGCCCGCCCTCGCGACCGTAGCCCGACTCCTGGTAGCCGCCGAACGGGCTCGTGGGGTCGAACTTGTTGAACGTGTTGGCCCACACGACCCCGGCGCGCAGGGCGTTGGCCATCTTCAGGATGCGGGACCCCTTGTCGGTCCAGACACCAGCCGACAGCCCGTACGGCGTGTTGTTGGCCTTCTCGATGGCCTCGCCCGGCGTCCGGAAGGTCAGCACCGACAGGACCGGCCCGAAGATCTCCTCGCGGGCGATCCGGTGAGCCTGGGTCACGCCGGTGAAGACTGTCGGGGGGAACCAGAAGCCGTGGTCGGGCAGCTCGCAGGGGGCCGACCAGCGCTCGGCGCCCTCCTGCTCGCCGATCTCGGACAGCTCGCGGATCTTGGCCAGCTGCTCGGCGGAGTTGATCGCCCCGACGTCGGTGTTCTTGTCCAGCGGGTCGCCCACCCGCAGTGTGCGCATCCGGCGCTTGAGCCGCGCGAGCACGTCGTCGGCGACGCTCTCCTGCACCAGCAGCCGCGAGCCGGCGCAGCACACGTGGCCCTGGTTGAAGAAGATGCCGTTGACGATCCCCTCGACCGCCTGGTCGATCGGGGCGTCGTCGAAGACGATGTTGGCGGCCTTGCCGCCGAGCTCGAGCGTCACCCGCTTGTCGCTGCCGGCCACCGCCGCCGCGATCGCGCGGCCGACCTCGGTGGACCCGGTGAAGGCGACCTTGTCGACGTCCGGGTGCGAGACCAGGGCCCGTCCGGTGTCGCCGGCGCCGGTGACGATGTTGACCACGCCGGGCGGGAGGTCGGCCTGCTGGCAGATCTCGGCGAACAGCAACGCGGTCAATGGAGTCGTCTCGGCCGGCTTGAGGACCACGGTGTTGCCGCAGGCGAGGGCCGGCGCGATCTTCCACGACAGCATCAGCAGCGGGAAGTTCCAGGGGATCACCTGGCCGGCGACGCCAAGGCTCCGCGCACCGCTCGGGCCGAGGCCCGGCAGGGCGTACTCCAGCTTGTCGGCCCAGCCGGCGTAGTAGAAGAAGTGTGCGGCCGCGATCGGCACGTCGACGTCGCGGGTCTCCTTGATCGGCTTGCCGTTGTCGATCGACTCCAGCACCGCCAGCTCGCGGCTGCGCTCCTGGATGATCCGGGCGATCCGGAAGAGGTACTTGGCGCGCTCCTTGCCCGGCATCCGGCCCCAGACGCGGCTGTGGGCGCGACGTGCGGCCCGCACGGCCAGGTCGACGTCGGACTCGTCGGCCTCGGCGATCTCGGCGAGGACCTCCTCGGTGGCGGGGCTGATCGTCTTGAAGCTGCGACCGTGTCCGTCCACGAACTCACCGCCCACGAACAAGCCGTACGACGGCTTGATGTCGACGATCGAGCGGGACTCGGGCGCCGGGGCGTACTCGAACACGTTGTTGGCCACGTCGATCAGCTCCCTCGTCAGTCCTTCGTCAGTCCTTCGTCAGTCCAGCGTGAAGTAGTCGGGGCCGGAGTAGCGGCCGGTCGCGAGCCTGGTGCGCTGCATCAGCAGGTCGTTGAGCAGGGTCGATGCTCCGAAGCGGAACCAGTCGGGGTCGAGCCAGGCGGGCCCAGCGACCTCGTTGACCATCACGAGGTACTTGATCGCGTCCTTGCTCGTGCGGATGCCGCCGGCCGGCTTCACGCCCACCATCCGGCCCGTCTGCTCGCGGAAGTCGCGCACCGCCTCGAGCATCACCAGGGTGACCGGCGGGGTGGCGGCCGGCTGGACCTTGCCGGTCGAGGTCTTGATGAAGTGTGCGCCGGCCATCATCGCCAGCCAGCTGGCCCGCCGTACGTTGTCGTAGGTCTGGAGCTCGCCGGTCTCGAAGATGACCTTGAGGTGGGCGCTCCCGCCGTCGGCTCGCGCACAGGCCGCGCGCACCGCGACGATCTCCTCGAAGACCTGGAGGTGGTGACCGGCGAGGAACGCCCCCCGGTCGATCACCATGTCGATCTCGTCGGCACCAGCGTGCACCGCGTCGCGGGTGTCGGCGAGCTTGACGTCGAGAGCCGCACGTCCGCTGGGGAAGGCCGTCGCGACCGAGGCGACGTGGACGCCGCTGGAGCCCAGCGCCTGCTTGGCCGTGGCGACCATGTCGGGGTAGACGCACACCGCCGCGACCGACGGGCAGCCGGGGTCGCCCGGGTCGGGGCGCATCGCCTTGGCCGAGAGGGCCCGGACCTTGCCGGGGGTGTCTTGTCCCTCGAGGGTCGTCAGGTCGACCATCGTGATGGCGAGGTCGATGGCGAACGCCTTGGCCGTGGTCTTGATCGAGCGCGTGCCGAGGCTCGCCGCCCGCTGCTCGGCGCCCACCTGGTCGACGCCGGGCAGACCGTGCAGGAAGCGCCGCAGCGAGGATTCGGAGGCCGTGACGTCGGCCCACTCCTGCGCTGCCGCGTCGTACGTCGCGTCGGGCGCTGCCGAATCGTTACGCGAAGCGGCAGTCCGGGCAGCAGTGCTCGTCACCCACCCAGCATAGAGTTGACGGTCGTACACCTGTAACTCGCGCGAGGAGGCCGCCATGCCCGAGCAGGCGCCCGAGCAGGCCCAGCGCTTCCGGGCCACCAACGGCAAGGTCACGGGCATCGTCGGGCTGGTCGCGTGCCCCGTCGTCGCCGCCGCGATCGTGATCTCCGAGCCGGCGCACGCCGCCGTTGCGGGTGTCATCGCGTGTGCCTTCGCTGCGGTCGTCGTCTGGCTGGCCATGCTCAGGCCGAGCGTCTCGGCCACGGACTCCGAGCTCCGGCTCCGCTCGGTCTTCGAGACCGTGACGGTCCCGATGGCCTCGATCGAGACGGTCGTGGTCCGGCGCTACCTGCTGGTCCGCTCCGGAGGCCGTCGGTACATCTGCCCCGCGATCGGCCGCTCCCTGCGCAAGACCGTGCGGGCCGAGATGAAGTGGCGCGGCTCCCAGCAGCTCTTCGGCGCCTCGGCGATCATGGACCGCCTCGACGACGGGTCGAGCGGCGATGCCGGCGACGGTCGGTCCACCGGCCGCGGCAAGGCCCCGCTCGGTGGAGGTGCAGCGCTCGCAACGGGCCGCGACCAGGAGCTCGCCTACGCCGACTTCGTCGAGCAGCGCATCGCCCACCTGGCCGCCGGCGATCGAGCCCGCCGCGGCATCGAGGAGCGCTCCGAGGAGGAGTACGAGCTCGGCTCGCACGTCGTACGCCGGGTGGCCTGGCCCGAGCTCGCCCTCCTGGCCGCCCTCGCCATCGCCTTCGTGCTCGCCCTGGCCCTCCCCTAACCGTGGTGGGCTGCTCTTGACGTCAAATCCCCCGCTGAGGCGGGGGACTTGGCACTTCCTGGCCGCTGCAACCCCCAATAAGTGCCAACTCCCCCGCGTAAGCGGGGGATTCGACAAGGGGCGGCAGGCCGAGGGGGTTGGGGTGGGGTTAGCCGAAGGTTGCGGTTCTGATGTCGTCGCGGAGGGCGTCGAGGCGCGCTGCGGCGGAGATCCGGGCGGCGTCGACGCCGGCCTCGGCGTCGACGGGTACGACGACCTCGAGGTAGCACTTGAGCTTCGGCTCGGTGCCGCTGGGGCGCACGATGACCCGGGCCCCGCTGCCGAGCCGGTAGCGGAGGCCGTCGGTGGGCGGCAGGCCGCCCTCGCCCAGGGCCAGGTCGTCGACCGTCTCGACGGGCAGGCCGCCCAGGCTGGTCGGCGGGGTCGCCCGCAGGCGGTCCATCGCCGCGCCGATGTCGGCGAGGTCGGTGACGCGCACCGAGACCTGCTCGGTGGCGTGCAGACCGTGCGTGAGCGCGATGTCGTCGAGGACGTCGACCAGCGTGCGCCCGCGTGCCTTCTCCTCGGCCGCAAGCTCGCACAGCAGGAGCAGCGCGGAGATGCCGTCCTTGTCCTTCACGTGCTCGGGGTCGACGCAGTAGCCCAGCGCCTCCTCGTAGCCGAACGCGAGGTCCTCGACCTTGCTGATCCACTTGAAGCCGGTGAGGGTCTCGGCGAACGGCTGGCCGGCCGCCGCCGCCAGCTTGCCGAGCAGGCTGGAGGAGACGATCGAGCAGGCGTAGGTGCCGTGGTGGCCGGTGGTCAGCCGGTGGTGGGCGAGCAGGGCGCCGACCTCGTCGCCGCGCAGCATCCGCCACCCGTGCGCGTCGGGTACGGCGGCGGCGCACCGGTCGGCGTCCGGGTCGTTGGCCACGACGAGGTCGACCTGCCGCTCGGCCGCCAGGGCCAGCGCGAGGTCCATCGCCCCCGGCTCCTCGGGGTTGGGGAAGGCCACCGTCGGGAAGTCGGCGTCGGGCTGCTCCTGCTGCGCCACGACGTACGGCGCGTCGAAGCCGGCCGTCTCGAGCACCTGCGCCACCGAGGTCCCACCGACCCCGTGCAACGGCGTGTAGACCAGCCGGAGGTCGCGCGGCCCGTCGCCGGCGAGCCCCGCGACGGTGTCGAGGTACCCGTCCACGACGTCCTCCCCGAGCACCCGCCAGCCCTCGCCGCGCGGCACCTCCGCGACCGGACCGACCTCCGCGATCCGGGCGGCGATCGCGCCGTCCGCGGGCGGCACGATCTGGCTTCCGTCGCCCAGGTAGACCTTGTACCCGTTGTCACGAGGCGGGTTGTGGCTCGCGGTCACCATCACCCCCGCGACGCACCCCAGCTCGCGGATCGCGAAGGCGAGCAGCGGCGTCGGCAGCGGTCGCGGCAGCACCAGGGCGTGCAGGCCCGCGCCGGCGATCACCTCGGCGGTGTCGCGGGCGAAGAGGTCGGAGCTGTGACGGGCGTCGTAGCCGATGACGACCGAGGCGCGCTCGGGGTGACCGTGCTCGAGGAGCAGCTGCTCGACGAGGTACGCCGCGAGCCCCGCGGCCGCGCGGGTCACGACCACGCGGTTCATCCGGTTCGGGCCGGCGCCGAGCTCGCCGCGCAGTCCCGCCGTCCCGAACTCGAGGGTGCCCGCGAAGCGATCCGCCAGCTCGGGGGACTCGCCCTGGGCGATCAGCGCCTCCAGCTCGGCGCGGGTCTGGGGATCGGGGTCGTCCGCGGCCCAGGCCCGGGCCCGCGCGAGGAGGTCGCTCACGCTGGGACACTAGCCGCTGTGACTGCCCTCCCGCGTCCGGCCGGCACCGGTCGTCCCGTCGCCGAGCGCATCGCCGAGCTGGACGCCCTGGTCGGCCGGACTCGCTTCGTGGCGGTCTGCTGCGACCTGCTCGCGGGTGCCGACCGCACGTCGTACGTCCCCGAGCTGCGCTACCTCACCGGCCACGACTGGGAGGACGACGACCCGATCCTCGACCCCGCCGTGTGGAAGGACTACTGGGTCCGTACCTGGGGCGCGCGCGGGCTGTTGCACTGCTGGGACGACGCCGCGACGCCCGCGGTCCTGGCGGGACTGGGCGACCCGCACTACCGGCCGGCCGAGATGTGCCTGAAGGTCTCGGCGGGCTACGACGTCGCCGGGGCCGGACCCGGGGCGGCAGCGCTCGCGGCCCACGAGCTGCCGCGGGTGCGGGCGGCGGCGGCGCGTGCGCTGGGCGTCGTCGGGGACACCGAGCACGTCGCGGTGGTCGAGCGGCTGGAGGTCGACGTCGACCCAGGCGTGCGGTCGGCCGCGGCCCGTGCCCACCTCGCCCTGACGCGCCGGCTCGGCCTGTGAGGCGCGGGTTCGCCTTCTCCGGGACCTGGACGGTCGCCGCACCCCCCGCGCGGGTCCATGAGGTGCTGGTCGACCTCGAGCGCTACCCCGAGTGGTGGCCGCAGGTCGTGGCCGTGGCGTCGCTGGGGCCGGACGACGCGCGGGTGCTGTGTCGCTCGTCGCTGCCCTACACCCTCGACCTCCGGCTGCACGCCGTACTCCGGACCCCGGAGCTGCTCGAGGTCTCGCTGCGAGGCGACCTCGAGGGCACCGTCGCGTGGCGGCTGACGGACCTGGGCGGACAGACCCGGCTCGACCTCGAGCAGCACGTCACGGTCGGCGGCTGGCTGGCGGTCGCCTCGCTGGTCGCGGCCCCGGTCCTGCGCTGGAACCACGCGCGGATGATGACGGGCTGCGTCACCGGCCTGCGGGGTGCGCTGGTCCCGACCGGCTCGAGCGACGGTTGACCGGAGGTCGACCGGGGTCGACGGGGTCAGAGGCGGGGGACGATCCTGGACAGCAGGTCCCCCATCCGGGCGGCGGCGGCCCGGCCGGCCTCCAGCACCTCGGCATGGCTCAGCGGCTCGCCCGACATGCCGGCGGCCTGGTTGGTGACCAGGGAGATGCCCAGCACCTCCATCCCGGCCTCCCGTGCGGCGATCGCCTCCAGCGTGGTGCTCATGCCGACGAGGTCGCCGCCGATCCGGCGCACCATCTCGATCTCGGCAGGCGTCTCGTAGTGGGGCCCCGGGAACTGTACGTAGACCCCCTCGTCCAGGCTCGGCTCCACCTCGCGGCACAGCGACCGCAGGCGGGCGGAGTACAGGTCGGTCAGGTCGACGAAGTTCGCACCCTCGATCGGCGACCGCGCGGTGAGGTTGATGTGGTCCCGGATCAGCACCGGCGTCCCGGGGGCCCAGCGCGGGTCGAGCCCCCCGCAGCCGTTGGTGAGCACGATCGTCCGGCAGCCGGCCGCGGCGGCGGTACGGACGGGATGGACCACCGCGGCGACGCCCTTGCCCTCGTAGTAGTGGGTCCGACTGCCGAAGACCAGGAGCCGCTGGTCGCCGGAGCGGATGCTGCGGATGGTCCCGGAATGGCCGGCCACGGCGGCGGCGGAGAACCCCGGCAGGTCGGTGGTCGAGATCTCCACCGTGGTCCCGGCGTCCGACCCGGCGTCCGACCCCGCGTCCGACCCCGCGTCCGACCCGGCGTCCGACCCGCCGTCCGGGCCCGAACCGGCCAGCGCCGCGGCTGCTGGAAGCCAGCCCGAGCCGAGGACCAGCGCGACGTCGTGGCGCTCGACCCCGGTGAGGCGGGCGAGCTCGGCCGCGGCCTCCTGGGCCTGCTCCTGATGTGTCACGCGCGTGACTCTAGCGACGACGCGCGGGCCCCCGATCGGTGGATGAGGTTGATCCGGGGGCGCTTTTGCCGCACGCTGCAACTGAGGTCCGACTGGGGGGTTGACCGTGGGGGTGACGCACAGGGTCACGCTGGCGCTGCTCGCGCCGCTCTTCGTCGTCCCCGCGAGCCTGGCCCCGTCGTACGCCGGCAGCGGTGCCGGCAGCGGTGCCGACAGTGGTGCCAGCAGTGGTGCCGGCAGCCCGGTGAGCCACCACGGCCGAGCCGCCGGCGCGTCGGCCGACCGGGGCGACACCAGGCACCACGGGCGCGACCGCGTGCACGCGCCCCGGCGGGTCCACCTGCTGGCGGCGCGCCTCTACTGGGGCCGGCGGCCCCCGTCGTTCCCCTCGACGCATCGGATGCACCAGGACCTCCGGCAGACCGCTCGGTTCTACCGCCGGGTCTCGCGCGGTCGCCAGCACATCCACGTCCGGGTCACGCGCTGGGTCCACGTCGGCATCCCGGGCGACCTGATGTGCAACTCGCAGCGCAGGTCGCTGCGGGCCGCGACGGCCGCGCTGCGGCGCGCGGGCTACCATCCGGCGGCGTTCGACCGGCTGATGATCTTCACCGAGCAGTGCGAGTCCGCGGCGTCGGTGGCCCAGCTTCCGGGCCGGGTGACCTGGATCCGGTTCCGCGACCCGGGGATGTCGACCCTGGTCCACGAGCTCGGTCACAACATGGGCCTCGACCACGCCTACGGCGTGGTCTGTCGCGAAGGCGCCCGCCGGGTCGCGCTCGGCGGGCACTGTCGCGCCGTGGAGTACGGCGACAGCTGGGACGCCATGGGCCACTCGCGCGGCTCCTTCTCCGTGCCGACGCTGGTGCGGCTCGGCTGGGCCGGTCGCGTCGCCCACGTCACCCGAGACGGCACCTACACCCTGGCCGACATCGAGCACCCGAAGGCCGGCGACCAGGGCCTGCGCATCCGCGCCGGCCGAACGACGTACTGGGTGGAGTACCAGCGCCAGCACAGCCCGGTCGTCGGCCGGACCATCCCCGGGGTGATGATCCGGAGGCAGGTCGGCCACGGCCCGGTCGAGATCGTCGACGCCTCGCCGGGCAACCCCACCGGCATCGCCTTTCCCGACGCCGACCTCACCAACCCCGCTCTCCCGGTCGGCAGCAGCCTGACGACGCCGCAGGGGATCCGGTTCACCACGGTCTCGACCGGGCGCCGGGCCAAGGTCGAGGTGGGGTTCCACGAGCGGGCGTCGGCGCCGGACGCCCCGGCGGTGGCGGTGACCCAGACCGGCAGCGGGTACCGCGTCAGCTGGACCGCCCCGACCGACAACGGCCAGATCGTGCTCGGCTACCGCGTGACCTCCTGGGCCGACAGCCAGACGCCGACCGGCACCTCGACCTTCGTCAGGAGCCCGGCCGGCTACCACACCTCCGTGGTCATCCCGCCCGCCAAGGACGCCTCCTCGCCGCCGACGTTCACCGTCAAGGCGCTCAACCAGGAGGGCTGGTCGCCGGTGAGCGTCGCGGTCACCCCCGCCACCGCCTCGGGCCCGGGGGTCACGGTCAGCGCGCCGTTCTCCTGGTCGGTCGTGTCGCCGAGCTTCTCGGTCGACGTCGCGGGTGCGCCCGCGCAGAAGACGGACGCCTCGCCCAACGGGGCGTGGGCGGAGATCGGCAGCGACGGCGTCGAGGTCGCCTGCACCAGCGCCGAGGGCGCCGGCCCCTACACCCTGACCTGCGACGACGCCCACGGACAGCTGTCCGGCACGCAGCTGCTCACGGTGCACGTGCAGGCGGAGGGTGCCCAGGTCACCACCATGACCTTCCCGGTGCGGGTGCGGGCCGGCTGAGGCCTCAGAGCCCGGTGGAGCGGCAGGGTCGCAGCCGCAGGGCGGTCACGTAGTCGACCGGCGCGTCGGCGGCCTCGGCCGCGTCGGCGACGATGCCGAGGTACGACGCGCTGGGCAGGCCGCCCTCGAAGGCGTCCAGGACGTAGGTCCAGGCCAGGAGCTCGCCGGTCAGCGTCAGCACCCGCACCTTCATCTTGCGGTACAGGCCGGTGTCGGTGGACTCCCAGCCGTCGAGGTTCGCCTCGTCCTTGCGCGAGACGTCGTAGACCGCCACGAAGACCTGGTCGATGGGGTCCTCGACGATGGTCGACAGGCTGCCGTCCCACCCGAGGTCCTCCCCGCCGAAGGTCAGCCGCCAGCCGGTCAGCCAGCCCGTGGTCTGGAGCGGGGAGTGCGGACACCGCTCGCCCATCCGCCGCGGGTCGAGGTTCGACGCGTAGGCGGCGTACAGGGGCACGGGGGTCAGGGTAGTGGAGACGATCACTACGCTGGACCGCGTGACCGAGCAACCCACGCAGGCCAACCACGTCGACGTCCTCGTCCTCGGAGCCGGCCCCGGCGGGTACGTCGCGGCGATCCGCGCGGCCCAGCTGGGCAGGTCCGTCGCGGTGGTGGAGAAGAAGTACTGGGGCGGGGTGTGTCTCAACGTCGGCTGCATCCCGTCCAAGGCGCTGCTGCGCAACGCCGAGCTGGCACACGTGCTGACCCGCGAGAAGGACGTGTTCGGCATCCAGGGCGACGCCAGCATGGGCTTCGGGCCGACCCACGAGCGGTCCCGGAAGGTCAGCGCCCAGATCGTGCGCGGCGTCCACTACCTGATGAAGAAGAACAAGATCACCGAGGTCGACGGGTGGGGCACCCTGAGCGGCGTCGGCCGGGTCGACGTCGCGCTGAACGACGGCAGCAGCACGTCGTACACCTACGACGACCTGATCATCGGCACCGGCGCCACCACCAGGCTGATCCCGGGCACGACGCTCTCGGAGCGCGTGGTCACCTACGAGGAGCAGATCCTCGACCCCGAGCTGCCCGGCTCGGTGATCATCGCCGGCTCGGGTGCGATCGGCGTGGAGTTCGCCTACGTGATGGCCAACTTCGGCGTCGAGGTGACGATCGTGGAGTTCCTCGACCGGATGGTCCCGACCGAGGACGCCGACGTCTCCAAGGAGCTGCTGAGGCACTACAAGAAGCTCGGCGTGAAGGTCCTCCTGGGCACCAAGGTGGAGTCCATCTCCGACGAGGGCGCCGAGTCCGGCCAGAAGGTGAGGGTGACCGTCTCCCGGGGCGGCGCCTCGGAGGTGCTCGAGGCCGACAAGGTCCTCCAGGCCATCGGCTTCGCGCCGCGCCTCGAGGGCTACGGCCTGGAGTCCCTGGGCGTGGCGACCGAGCGTGGCGCGATCGTGGTCGACGACCACTGCCGCACCAACGTCGAGCACGTCTACGCCATCGGCGACGTCACCGGCAAGCTGATGCTCGCCCACGTCGCCGAGGCGATGGGCGTGGTCGCCGCCGAGACGATCGGCGGCGCGGAGACCATGCCGGTCGACTACGACTTCGCGCCGCGCGCGACGTACTGCCAGCCCCAGATCGGCTCGTTCGGCTGGAGCGAGGAGCAGGCCCGCGAGCGCGGGTACGACGTGAAGACCGCGTCGTTCCCGTTCTCGGCCAACGGCAAGGCCCAGGGCCTCGGGGAGGCGGTCGGCTTCGTCAAGGTCGTCGCCGACGCGGAGTACAACGAGATCCTCGGTGCCCACATGATCGGCCCCGACGTCACGGAGCTCCTGCCCGTGCTCACCTTGGCCCAGAGGTGGGACCTGACCGCGGACGAGGTCGCCCGCAACGTGTTCGCCCATCCGACGCTGTCGGAGGCGATCAAGGAGACCGTGCACGGCATCGCCGGCCACATGATCAACCTGTGATGCCTCCGGTCTCCCGGGTCGTCATCGTCGGGGGCGGGCCGGGCGGCTACGAGGCGGCGCTGGTGGCCGCCCAGCTCGGCGCCGAGGTCACCCTCGTCGACTCCGACGGGCTCGGGGGCTCGGCGGTGCTCACCGACTGCGTGCCGAGCAAGACCCTGATCGCGACCGCCGAGCTGATGACCGAGGTCGAGGGGGCTGCCGAGCTCGGCGTGGAGGTCTCCCACGACGCCCGGGCGGCGGTGCGCGTGGACCTCGCCCGGGTCAACGCCCGCGTGCTGCGGCTGGCCCGCGACCAGAGCGACGACATCGCTGACCGGCTCGAGCACGAAGGCGTCCGGCTCCTGCGTGGCCGCGGGCGGCTCGACGGCCCCGACCGCGTCGTCGTCACCGGCGAGCACGAGGAGTCCCTGCCCGCCGACGCCGTCCTGCTGGCCACCGGTGCCGCTCCGCGCACCACGCCGCAGGCCCAGCCGGACGGCGAGCGGATCTTGACCTGGGAGCAGGTCTACGGCCTCACCGAGCTTCCCGAGCACCTCGTCGTCGTCGGCTCCGGCGTCACCGGCGCGGAGTTCGCCAGCGCCTACCTCGCGCTCGGCGCCGAGGTCTCGCTGGTCTCCAGCCGCGAGCGCGTGCTGCCCGGCGAGGACGCCGATGCGGCCGCGGTCCTCGAGGACGCGCTGACCCGGCGTGGCATGCACGTGCTCGCGCAATCCCGGATGGCCTCGGTGGCCCGCGCCGGCGACACCGTCACCGTCACCCTCACCGACGGCCGCACGATCGAGGGCTCGCACTGCATCCTCGCCGTCGGCTCCGTGCCGAGGACCCCCGACCTCGGCCTGGAGACCGCCGGCGTCGAGACCGACGAGCGGGGCTTCGTGTCCGTCGACCGGGTCTCGCGGACCAGCGCCCGCGGGGTGTACGCCGCGGGCGACTGCACCGGCGTCCTGATGCTCGCCAGCGTCGCGGCGATGCAGGGCCGGATCGCGATGTGGCACTTCCTGGGCGACGCGGTGTCTCCGCTGGACCTGAAGAAGGTCTCCTCCAACGTCTTCACGGCACCGGAGATCGCCACCGTCGGCTGGTCCCAGCAGGCCGTCGACCGCGGAGAGATCGAGGCCAACCAGCTGATGCTGCCGCTCGCGGGCAACGCCCGGGCGAAGATGCAGGGGGTCCACGAGGGCTTCGTGAAGCTCTTCTGCCGCCCCGGCACCGGCATCGTGGTGGGCGGAGTGGTGGTGGCTCCGCGGGCCAGCGAGCTGATCCATCCGGTCTCCATCGCGGTCGCGCAGTCGATGACCGCCGACCAGCTCGCCCAGGCGTTCACCGTCTATCCGTCGATGAGCGGATCGGTCGCCGAGGCCGCACGCCGGTTGCACCAATTCTGAGGGTGCGCGACCACGCGGATCTGTGCTCACCTAGGGTCCTTCACGACCTTCCCCTAGGCCCGTCTCGAGGACCAACGCCATGAACCCAGCTCCCTTCCGCAGCGGCCTCGTGCTGCTCGCGGCCCTCACTGCCGGCGCGCTGGCGCTGACGGATCCGCCGTCCCGGGCGACCGGCCCCGGCCCGTCCGTCGCCCGCGGCATCCAGGTCTCCGGCCATGCGAAGGTGACCGTCAAGGGTCACGGCTTCGGCCACGGCCGCGGCCTGAGCCAGTACGGCGCGCGGGGCGCGGCCGAGCAGGGCCTGAACACCAGGCAGATCCTGCGCTTCTACTACCCGCACACCACCGTCGGGCACAAGCTCCGCAAGATCGGGGTGCTCATCACCGAGGACACCGACGAGAACACCACGGTGGTCAACCGCTCCGGCCTGAAGGTGCGACAGGTCCACGGCACCGAGAAGTTCACGCTGCCCACCAAGGGCAGGTTCGGCAAGGCCGGGCAGTGGCGGCTGTCGGGCGGCAGCGGCAGGTCGGTCCGCATCCGCTACCGCACGAAGTCGTGGCACACCTGGAAGACGATGCCCAGCGACGCGGAGTTCTACGCCAAGAAGCCGATCAAGCTCGTGCTCCCGGGCCCGGACGTGGCCTACCGCGGCGTGCTCCAGTCGCGGGTCCCGCCGCCGGGCACCTCGACCCTGGGCCGGGTGACGATCAACGTGCTCCCGCTGGAGGGCTACATCCAGGGCGTCGTCCCGCGCGAGATGCCGGCCCTGTGGCCGAAGGCCGCGCTCCAGGCCCAGGCCGTCGCGGCCCGCACCTACGCGGCGTTCGAGGCCCGGCACTCTCCCAACAAGATGTGGGGCGTGTGCGACACGTCCAGCTGCCAGGTCTACGGCGGCAGGTCGGCCGAGACCCCGATGTCGAACGCCGCCGTCGCCGACACCAGGGGCCGCATCCTGCTGTACAGGCGCGCGCCGGCCTTCACCCAGTTCGGCTCCAGTGACGGTGGCTGGACCGCGAGCCTCGCCGGCGACCCGTTCCTCCCGGCCAAGAAGGACCCCTACGAGAAGAGGTCGGGGAACCCGTTCCACAACTGGAGGTTCAAGATCCGGGTCTCCAAGATCGAGAAGGCCTGGCCCTCCCTGGGCAGGCTCAGGTCGATCTCGATCGACAGTCGTGACGGGAACGGGCAGTGGCGCGGCCGCGTCCTCGAGCTGACCCTGCACGGGTCCGCGGGCGACGTCGCGTTCGGGGACCCCGCCACCCCGACCCGGACCGTCGGCATCTTCACCTCCACCCTCGGCCTGCGCTCGACGTGGTTCACCATCACGACGTAGGGGTCCGTGCGGCCCTAGCGGCTGAATGGTGGTTCAGGTTAGGGTGACGGCGCCATGTTGATGAAGACCACGCCGTTCCATCCCCGGCTCAGCGAGCTCAACCAGACCGGTCTCTACGGTCACTGGGCGGGCTATCTCTCGGCGCCGCGCTACGACCTGTCCTCCAAGCACGAGTACTTCGCGGTGCGCAACTCCGCGGGGTACTTCGACACCTCGCCGTTGTACAAGTACCGGGTCACCGGGCCCGACGCCGAGCGCTTCCTGGCCGCGATGATGACCCGCGACGTACGCCGGTGCCGCCCCGGTCAGGCGATGTACACCGTGTGGTGCGACGACGCGGGGTACACCCTCGAGGACGGCGTCGTCTTCCGGCACTCCGACGACGACTGGCTGCTCACGGCCGCCGACCCCAACCTGGGCTACCTCGAGAGCCTGGTCGGCCGGCAGCGGGTCGCCATCGAGGACGTCAGCGACGCCTACGGCATGCTCGCGGTGCAGGGTCCGCGGTCGCGCGAGATCCTGGCCAAGGTCGCCCCCGAGGTCGAGGATCTCGCCTTCTTCGGGCTCACCCCGGCGAAGATCGGCGCGGCACCGGTCACCATCTCCCGCACCGGCTACACCGGCGACCTCGGCTTCGAGGTCCTCGTCGAGGCCGACGACGCGCTGGGCGTGCTCGACAAGATCATCCAGGCCGGCGAGGGCAACGGCTTGCGCCCCTTCGGCGAGGACGCCCTGATGAGCCTGCGGATCGAGGCCGGACTGTCGCTGATCAACGTCGAGTTCTCGTCCGCGCGCTTCGCCTTCACCGATGCGGAGCGGTTCACGCCCAAGGAGCTCGGGTTCGGCTGGATGCTCGGCAAGGGCGGGTCGGCGCTGGGGGAGGACCGGCCGTTCATCGGCCGCCGCGCCATCGAGCGCGAGCTGCGCGACGGTACCTCCCGGTGGGCGACCGTCGGCCTGTGGGTCGACTGGCAGGAGTACGCCCGGCTCCACACCGAGCGCGGGCTGGTCGTGCCGAAGGACGAGCGGCCGGTGCCCTGGGAGTCGATGCTGTACGCCGGTCCCGACCGCGACCAGCGCGCGGGCTACGCCACCAGCCTGATGTACTCCCCGATGCTCCAGCGCCACATCGCGATCGCCCGCGTCCTGCCGGAGTACGCCGCGAAGGGCTCGACGGTGCACCTCGAGCTGACCGTGGACCACGAGTACCTCTCCGTGCCGGCCAGCACCGACCGGATGCCGTTGTTCAACCCCGCCCGCAAGACCAGCGCGACCGCGCGCGAGCTGTCCCCGATCTCGTACCGAACGGAGCCCTAGATGACGCCGGGTTCGCAGGCCAACAGCTACGACGCCATCATCGTCGGCGGAGGGCACAACGGCCTGGTCAACGCCTGCTATCTGGCGAAGTCCGGGCTGAGCGTGCTCGTCCTGGAGCGCCGTTCGTTCGTGGGTGGCGCGGCCATCACCGAGGAGCTCCACCCCGGGTTCTCCTTCACGACGTTCTCCTACGCGCTCAGCCTGCTGCGGCCCGAGATCATCCAGGAGCTCGACCTGGTCCAGCACGGCTTCATGCCGCTGCTGATGCCCACGTCGTTCGCCCCGATGGAGAACGGCGACTACCTGCTGTCCACCGAGGACCAGCAGTTCAACGACCAGGAGATCGGCCGGCACAGCAGGAAGGACGTCGACGGCTACCACCGCTGGAGCCACGACACCGAGAGGATCATCCAGCTCGCCAAGCCGCTGTTCGACAACGCCCCGCCCGACATCTTCAGCGACGACCCGGCCGACCAGGCGGACGTCGCCTGGATGATGAAGCAGCTCAAGGGCGCCGACCGGAAGACCCTGCACGACCTGGTCCGCTTCCTGACCGGCAGTGCCTCGGACCTGCTCGACGACTACTTCGAGACCGACATCGTCAAGGCGCACATCGCCTCGTCCGGCATCATCGGCACCAAGATCGGCCCGATGTCGCAGGGCTCCGGACTGGTGCTGCTCTACCACATGATGGGCGAGCAGGACGGCCAGAGCGGCGTCTGGGGCTTCCACAAGGGCGGCAACGGCGGCTTCACCCAGGTGCTCCAGCGCGCGGCCCAGGCGTACGGCGCCACGGTGCGCCTGGACTCCCACGTCGACCACGTGATCACCAAGGACGGCCGGGCGACCGGCGTCGCGCTCAGCGACGGCACGGAGTTCAGCGCCCCGATCGTGGTCAGCGCGCTCGACCCGCGTCGTACCTTCACCGAGATCGTCGACCCGGCCGAGCTGCCCAGCGACCTCAACGAGGCGATCCGCCGCTACCGGTTCCAGGGGACCTCGGCCAAGGTCAACTTCGCCCTCGACGACCTGCCGGTCTACCCGGCGCTCAAGGGCCGCATCGACCACTACGGCGGGTTCATCAACGTCGGACCCTCCATCGAGTACCTCGAGCGTGCCTACGACGACGCGAAGTACGGCTGGTACTCCCAGCGTCCCTACATCGACGGAGCGATCCAGTCGGTGGTCGACCCCGACATGGCGCCCCCGGGCAAGCACGTCATGAGCTGCTTCATCCAGTACGCGCCGTACGAGCTGAAGGGCAGCGACTGGGACGCCGAGCGCCACGCCTTCGGCGACACCGTCCAGGACGTCCTGGAGTCGCACTTCCCGGGCTTCGGAGAGCTCGTGCTGCACCGCGAGGTGGTGACCCCGCTGGACATCGAGAGGGTCGCCGGGCTGACCGAGGGCAACATCTTCCACGGCGAGTTCCTGGCCCCGCAGATGTACTTCATGCGGCCGGCGCCGGGCTATGCGCGCTACAACACCCCGATCGAGGGCTACTACCAGTGCGGCTCCGGCACCCACCCCGGCGGCTGCGTCACCGGTGGCCCCGGCAAGAACGCCGCGATGCGGATCCTAGGCGACCGGTCCGCCCGCGCCTGAGCGGAGTGCCGCCTACTCGCAGGAGAGCTCCAGCTCGTGGACGTGCTCCTGGAAGGCGGGGTTGTCGACGCCGTACGACGGGTCGTTGAGGTCCGAGGCCGGATAGTCGTCGACGAGCCTGCCGGCCAGGCAGGTCGCGACCCCGCTCTGGAGGCCGAGGCGGACCAGCCCGATGCCGAGCCCGGTCCTGGTGGCGGCGAGGTGAAGAGCGGCCATCGAATGGTCCGGTCCAGTGCGGAAGTCGCCTCCAGGGTCGCAGGACTGAAGCTGGAGGACGCCGCCGCGGCGCGTCACCAGCGCCGGGGCACCGGGCGCGGCCGCGGCCCACTGGTGCAGGGCGGTGTCCATCGTCGCGGTGTCGCTGGCCGTCCGACCCCGGAAGTCGATGCGGGTGCAGGACCTACCGCCGCGGTCGTAGGCGACATAGGAGTCCGCACCCCACCCGTCAGCGGCGGAGAGCGCCTGCCGCAGGGGCAGGCGCTCGGAGAGCAGCCAGTCCCAGCCCAGGGCACCGAACTCACCACGGTCGAACCTCTTGTCGCCCGACGGGACCGCGGGGAAGGCCAGGGTGGCGCCCGTCCGCCCGGAAAGGGCCTGGAACGGGTCAAGCAGCGCGATCTCGTGGGCCGGGGTGTGGCGCAGCAGCCGGTCCACGCCGGCGTTGCCGCCCAGCTGTGCAGCCGCACCCACGAGTCCCGGGCCCAGGGCGTACGGCGAGGTGAACATGCTCACCACGATCGCCGGGACGTGCGCCAGCCCGTGGTCGGCCTGGGCGGACTCGCGATTGGCCTCCCTGTCCAGCGCCCTCCGCTGCCTGACAGGCAAGGAGTCGCGGTAGGCGTCCTGCATGCGCACGGCGTCACCCTCGACCACGGCATCGAGGATCTCGCCGGCGCTGGAGTCCCGCCCGGTCTGCTTGTCGAGGGCGGCCATCCTGGCCCCCACCTGGAAGTTCTGGTCCTGAAGGCCGTGAGTCAGCTCGTGGACGATCGTGTCCTTGACCTCGGGAGTGAGCCGGCGACCACGGATGGTGATCGACCTGGTCTTGAACGAGTAGTACGCGGCCGTGCCGGCAGCCTCGGTGTCGTCGAAGGCACGACGCAGGTCGACGTTCCCGCCGATGAGTCCCAGAGCTCGCAGGAACCCGGTCTCCTCCGCAATCTGGCGCCGGTCCTTGCGAGTTGAGCTACCACCGTCACCGTCGTCCTTGCGCATGCTCTTGCGGTAGGCCGTCGGTGACAGGAAGCGCACCGCGATCGGATGCTTGAACGTCAGTCCGCGCTGCTTCTGCGCGATCCGGGCCAACGGCGCGATCTTGTGGTTCCAGTGCCTCGGGTAGTGGTGCTGCGCCCGCGCAGGCGCGGCCGCGGGGGTGCCGGCCCTGCCGTTGACCACGACGAAGGCGAGCATGCCGGCCACGGCGAAGGCCAGGGCGGCTGCGGTGACCACCACCCAGCCGGGGATGTCCGAGGACTGCGGCCGGCTCGGCGGCGGCAGGGTCGGCGGGCTGTACGGCGGCGGCGTAGGAGGGGCCCCGAGTTGACTCATGCGCAGGACCTTAAGTCGGATTTGAGGGCGGCGAAGACGAACGCGGCAGGTCTGACCGATCGGCTGTCACACGGGTGACAGACGGTCTAGCCCGGCTCGGGGGAGGCTCTGGCCCACACCTGGTCCACCCGGTCCAGGCGCCCCACCGAACGGACGGAGGAGGCCGATGACGCAGCTGGTGTCGTCCCCGGTGTCGTCCCCGGTGTCGTCCCCGGTGTCGTCCGAGGTGTCGCCGGTCGCCACGACGTTCCTGCTGGCCACGCTGCTGGGCCTGGCGGTGGGTGCCGCGGGTCTGCTGGCCGAGAGCCTGGTCGACTCGCCGGTGTGGATCAGCATCTTCCACCGGCTGGCCCCCTGGGCCGCGGCGACCGTCGTGATGGGGGTGCGGCTACGCGGCCGACCCGCAGCCGCCGCGGCCTGCGGGATCCTCACCCAGCTGGGCCTCGTCGCCGGCTACTACGCGACCCAGGCGGGCGTCACGGGGCAGGGCCTCGACACCCGGTCCGCGACCGTCTACGGCGTGCTCGCGGTGCTCGCCGGCCCGGCCTACGGACTCGCCGGCGCCGGCCTGAGGAACCCGAGCGCCCGGCTGCGCCAGCTCAACATCGGCGTCGCCTGCTCGCCGTTCCTGGCCGACGGGATCCGCGTCATCGTCGGCTGCCTCACCATCGGCCGGCACGTCCTGCCGAGCACGATGGTGGGCGAGAGCTACCTCGTGCTCGGCGTGGGGCTCGCCCTGCTGCTGGCCCGGTCTCGGCGTGACGTGGTGCCCGGCCTGGTCTTCGGGGCCGCGAGTGCCGGCCTGCTGATGCTCGGCCTGGACGTCGTCCTCGCGTAGCGCGGCTATCACCTCAGGCCAGGAACTGGTCGAGCAGGCCCGGGGTGGCCCGGGCCGCGAGCCCGGCTGCGGTGCCCTCCTCGAGGTCGAGCACGCGGACCCGCTGGCGACCGCCGGCCGTGGTCGCCACCAGATCGGTCAGGCCCGCGCGCCGCTGGAACCACGTCGAGCGCAGGTTCCACCCGATCACCGACTCGGTCCGCAGGGCCTCCCGGCGCCGGTCCAGGCTCCCCGACCGTGCGACGAGGTAGCCGTCGACCAGGGTGTGCCCGAGCCCGGCCCACCGGTCGTGGGCGAGGTAGGCGCCACCGGCGAGCACGACGACCGCGAGCGCGACGAACGTCCACGACACGACATATGCCGCGACCAGAGCCAGGGCCGTCAGGATGGCCGCCGGGACCAGCGCGCGGGTCCAGCGGCGCCGGTGCGCGCGCCGGCCGTGGCCGGTCAGCCGAGCCCGGACGGGAGTCGGGTCGCGGAGCACCTCCTCGGCGACCCGGTCGACCTCGGTGCGCGGGGCGGGCGGCACCAGGATCGAGCTGCCCTTCTGCTTCTTGTCCAGACCGGTGACGATGGCCGACAGCCGAGCGCCGTGCACCAGCCGCAGCCCGAGCGGCTCTCCGATGCTCACCCCGCTCACCCGGGCGTCGTCCAGGGTCGTCTCGCGGGTCGTGAACAGGCCCCTGCGCAGGTGCCACGCGCCGTCGGTCCCGGAGTGGGAGAGCTGGAAGCCGAAGTTGGTGAGGAGGTACCCGATCACCGCCAGGACGCAGATCGTCAGCAGGAAGCCGACCAGCCCGACCACGAGCAGCAGCGCCAGGCCGAGCCGGGCCACCCGGTCGAGGTCGATGGACGGCGCGAACTCCAAGGCGTGCAGGCTCTGCAGAGCCAGTCCGACGGCCGCACCGGCGATCACGATCCCGGACGACGTCAGGGGGGCGAAGCGCACCCAGGACGGGTCGAGGGTGAGGACGACGCGGCGGACGCCCTCGGTCGCGGCGTTGTCGGGGGAGGACTCCGGCGAGGCGTGCAGGAGGCGCTCGCGGAGCGCGGAGGCGGCGGGGGCGGCGATGCCGTCGAGCGCGAGACGCTCCTCGCCCCGGCCGCCGCTCTGGCCGGTCCCGATCCGGAGCGTGACCAGGCCGAGCGCGCGATGGATCGGGGACGCGGTCACCTCGACCGTGCGCACCCGGTCGAGGGGCGCCGCCAACACCCGCTTGCTGAGCAGGCCGTGCCGCACCTCGATGCGTCCGCCGGCGATGCGGTAGCTGGTGGTCAGGTAGCGGGCGAGTCCCAGCACGATCGGGATGCCGATGCCGGCCACGCCCCACCAGCCACCGCCCTCGGAGGACCGGCCGAACACCACGATGCCGATCACCGCCGGCAGGAAGCGGACGAGGTCGCGGACGGGGTGGACCAGCAGCATGCGCCGGTCGAGGCGCTGCCAGCTCGAGATGCTGTCGGCGGGGTCCATCGGGGCCCTCAGGTGGCGTCGCCGGGGACGGAGTCCGCCATCCGGGTCAGCTCGGCGACGATGTCGAGGGCTCGGCGCTGGTCGAGACCCTCGATGGTCAGGGCGCCCGCCGACGAGGCGGTCGTGACCCGCACGGTGGCCAGCCCGAACAGCCGGGCGATCGCGCCCTCGCGGTGGTCCACGGTCTGCACCCGCGACATCGGCGCGATCCGGCGCTCGCGCGCCCACCAGCCGGTCTGGGTGTAGACCGCGGTCTCGGTGACCTCCCAGCGATGGACGAGGTAGCGCCACTGCGGGACCAGCACGCCGTACAGCACGAAGATCAGGCCGATGCCCACCAGGCACCAGGTGGGCAGGTCGAACCAGTTCCACGGACCGGTGGCGAGCAGGAGCAGGACCATCGGCGGCACGCAGCGCAGCAGGTCCGTGCAGGTCCACATCAGTCGGGCCTTGGGGCTGACCCGGTGCGAGGGCGGGCGGAGCGCCGTTGCGTCCATCAGTCCTTGAGCTCGCAGATGACCGCGCCGTTGGCGACCGTGGCGCCGGCCTCGGCCCGGAGCCCGGTGACGGTGCCGGCCTTGTGGGCCTTGAGCGGCTGCTCCATCTTCATCGCCTCGAGCACGACGATCACGTCGCCCTCGGCGACCTGGTGCCCCTCCTCGACGCTCACCTTGACGATCGTGCCCTGCATCGGGCTGGTCACGGCGTCGCCGCTCGCGGCCGCGGCCGCCTTCTTGCCGGTCGAGCGCTTCGGCTTGGCGGCCCCGGGGCCCGCACCGGCCGCGACCCCGGCCCCCAGTCCGCCGGGCAGGCTCACCTCGAGCCGTCGTCCGCCGACCTCGACGACGACCGTCTGTCGCTCGGAGGCCTCCTGGCCCTCGGCCTGGTCGCCGCCGTAAGGCTCGATGCGGTTGTCGAAGTCGGTCTCGATCCAGGTCGTGTAGACGTCGAAGGAGCCCGTGCCGCCGGGGTTCGAGGCCCCGACGTACGCCGGGTCGTCGACCACCGCGCGGTGGAAGGGGATGACCGTCGGCATGCCGTCGACGACGAACTCGGCCAGCGCGCGGCGCGAGCGCTCCAGCGCCTGCTGCCGGTCGCGGCCGGTGACGACGAGCTTGGCGATCAGGGAGTCGAAGGCCCCGGGCACGGTCTCGCCGTTCTCGTAGCCGCCGTCGAGGCGGACGCCGGGACCCTGCGGGGGGCTCCACCGCGAGAGGGTGCCGGGAGCGGGCATGAAGTTGCGGCCGCCGTCCTCGGCGTTGATGCGGAACTCGATGGAGTGGCCGCGCACCTCGGGGTCGTCGTACCCCAGCGGCTCACCGGCCGCGATCCGGAACATCTCGCGGACCAGGTCGATGCCGGTGACCTCCTCCGACACGCAGTGCTCGACCTGGAGCCGGGTGTTGACCTCCAGGAAGGAGATCGTGCCGTCCTGGCCGACGAGGAACTCGCAGGTGCCGGCCCCGACGTAGTCGGCCTCGCGCAGGATCGCCTTGGACGACTCGTAGAGCCGCCTCAGCTGCTCGTCGGTCAGGAACGGCGCGGGCGCCTCCTCCACGAGCTTCTGGTGGCGGCGCTGGAGTGAGCAGTCGCGGGTCGAGACGACCACGACGTTGCCGTGCTGGTCGGCCAGGCACTGGGTCTCGACGTGGCGCGGCCGGTCCAGGAACTTCTCGACCAGGCACTCACCCCGTCCGAACGCCGTCACCGCCTCGCGCACGGCCGACTCGTAGGCCTCCGGGATCTCCTCGAGCGTTCGTGCGACCTTGAGCCCGCGGCCGCCTCCGCCGAAGACCGCCTTGATCGCCACCGGCAGCCCGTTGGCCTTCGCGAACGCGACGACCTCGTCGGCGTCCGCGACCGGGTCCTTGGTCCCCGGTGCGAGCGGGGCGTCGGCCTTCGCCGCGATCTGCTTGGCCTTCGCCTTGTCGCCCAGCGCGTCGATCGCGGCCGGTGGCGGGCCGATCCAGACCAGGCCGGCGTCGAGGACGGCCTGGGCGAACGTCGCGTTCTCGGCGAGGAACCCGTAGCCCGGATGCACCGAGTCGGCACCGGACAGCTCGGCGACGGCGATGAGCTTGGCGATGTCGAGGTAGGAGTCCGCCGGGGTCGCGCCACCGAGGCTGTGCGCCTCGTCGGCCAGGCGGACGAACAGGGCGTCGCGGTCAGGATCGGCGTAGACCGCCACGCTGCCGATGCCGGCGTCCCTACAGGCACGGATCACGCGCACGGCGATCTCGCCGCGGTTGGCGACCAGCACCTTCTTCAAGGGGGTGACGTCGGGCAAGGCGCGCTCCTGGGTGTCGAGACTCCGCCGAGCACACTATCGTCCGGCTCCCCGTGGTTGCATGGGCTCATGCAGGTCGTGAGCGAGACCACCGCAGGCGTGCTGGACGAGCTGCTGGCGGCGCTGCCCGACGGCGTGGTCGTCACCGGCGCCGAGGCCGTCGAGAAGTACCGGCACGACTGGTCTCGCGACTCCTCCGCCGGGACGCCGGCCGCGGTGGTCCGGGCGGAGAACGCCGAGCAGGTGCAGGCAGCGGTGCGCTGGGCCGCGGCCCATCGGGTGCCGGTGGTGCCGCGAGGTGCCGGCAGCGGGCTGTCGGGTGGCTCGAGTGCGGTCGACGGCGGCATCGTGGTCAGCCTGGAGCGGATGCGCGCGGTCGAGATCGACTCGCTGTGCCAGGTGGCGGTGGTGGAGCCCGGTGCCTTCAACAAGGACGTGAAGGTCGCCGCCGCGGCCGAGGGCCTCTGGTACCCGCCGGACCCGTCGTCGTTCGAGATCTGCTCGATCGGGGGCAACGTCGCGACCAACGCCGGTGGGCTGTGCTGCGTGAAGTACGGCGTGACCACCGACTACGTGCTGGGGCTCGACGTGGTCCTCGCCGACGGCACCCTGGTGAGCCTGGGGGGGAAGCGGATCAAGGACGTCGCCGGGCTGTCGCTGACCAAGCTCTTCGTCGGCAGCGAGGGCACCCTCGGGATCGTGACCCGGGCCATCCTGCGCCTGGTCCCGGCCCAGGGGGCGCGCTCGACGATGGTGGCGACCTTCCCCACGGTGCGCGCGGCCGCCGAGGCCGTCGTGGCCATCCGCACGACGATGCGTCCGTGCCTGCTGGAGCTGATGGACCAGGCGACGGTCAACGCGGTCGAGGACTTCCGCCCGAGCGGTCTGGACCGGACGGCCGGTGCGCTGCTGATCGGCCAGTCCGACGCGCCGGGCGAGGTGCGCTCCGGCGAGATCGCCGCCATCCGGGCCGCCTGTGAGGCCGCGGGAGCCGCGGAGTGCTTCGTCACCGACGACGCCGAGGACGGCGAGCTGTTCGTCCAGGCGCGACGGGTCGCCTTCAACGCCCTCGAGGTCCGCGGCTCCCTGCTCCTGGAGGACGTCGGGGTCCCGATCCCCCTGCTGCCCGACCTCCTCGGCGAGATCGTCGCGATCTCCGCAGAGCACGACGTCGAGATCCCGACCGTGGCCCACGCCGGTGACGGGAACACCCACCCGGTGATCGTCTACGACTCCCACGACGTCGATGCCGAGCGCCGCGCGCGCACGGCGTTCGCCCAGGTGATGGCCGCCGCGATCGCCCTCGGCGGCACGATCACCGGCGAGCACGGCGTGGGCCGGGCCAAGGCCGCGGCGCTTCCCGACCAGCTCGGGCCCGACGTGATGGCGCTGACCCGCCGGATCAAGGACGCCCTCGATCCCGACGGCATCCTCAACCCGGGCGCCGTCCTCGGCGGCTGAGGTCATGACCCGGGCCCGGCAGACGCGGTGGGAGCAGGCCCGCGGCCAGGAGCGAGCGGCCGGGCAGGGCGGGTACGGCGCGCACTTCGCACGGCTGATCGACCAAGGAGCCGACATCGAGGGCGAGGCGCGCCTCGCCGACGCGCTCGCGCCGCGGGGCGCCCGGATCCTCGATGCGGGGTCGGGCATGGGCCGGGTCGGCGGCGCCCTGCGCCGGCGCGGCCACGCCGTGGTCGGCGTCGACTTCGACCCCGAGGTTCTCGAGCAGTCGCGACGTACCTTCCCCGAGCTGCCCCTGGTCGACTCCCGGCTCGACCACCTCACCCCGGAGCTGCTGTCCGGCGCGGGGTTCCCGGCGGCGTACGACCTGGTGGTCTGCGTCGGCAACGTGATGATCCTGCTCGCGCCGGAGACCGAGCGCCTCGTGCTGGCCAACCTGGCCGCCGTGGTGGCGCCCGAGGGCCGCCTGCTGGTCGGCTTCTCGCTGACCGGTGCTCCGGCCGCCACCTCGCGTCGGTATCCCGCCGAGGAGTTCGTCCAGGACGCGGCGAGCGCCGGCCTCGAGGTGGCGTCGCGCTTCGCGACCTACGACCTGCGCCCGTTCACCGACCGGAGCACCTACGCCGTGCACGTGCTTCGGCACGCATCTGCCTAGCCGCCGGGCTGGTAGACCATCAGGACGACGATCACGGCGAAGATCAGGCCGATCGTGCCTCCGGACGCGGCGACCCGGCCCGTGAGGGTCGCGACCTTGTTGCCCGAGGCGATCTCGGCTGCGGCCTTGGTCAGCGACGGCACGAGCACCCCGAGAGAGACCGCCATCGCCGCGAGCCACAGCAGCACCGACAGCCAGATCCAGGTGTCGCCGAGGTCGGCGACCGTCTGCGACTTGTCCCAGGGCGCCTTCTGGGACATCAGGCCCATCCCGAGGACCACGACCACGATCGAGACGTAGCTGTAGAGGCGGATCGTCCGCGCGGCAGCGGTGGCCGCGCCGGCGTCCGGGGTGCGGAGCGCGCGAGACGCCGTCGTCGCGGCGCCCACCAGGGGCCCCACGGCGAAGATCGCCGCGAGCAGGTGCAGGAAGAGGAGGAGCTTGAACACCCCTCGAACCTAGCGACACCGGTCATCTGCGTCGGTGGCAGGTCCATTCGCCGTCGGGTCGTCGGTGGAGCCGGTCAGTCGGACGCAGCCGTCGACCCGGCGGCCAGCCCGGCCAGGAGCTCGCCCGGGCCCGGCGACGCCGGCGGGGGCCGCAGGAGAGGATGGCCATACCGTTTGCAGTCCGGTCAGCGGTCGATCCGCGGCGAATCGATGGTTAGGGATCGTTAACCTCGACCGCTACGATGCCGCCATGACGTTCGAGCTGTCGCGCGAGCACGAGGAGTTCCGGCGGGTCGTCCGCGAGTTCGCGGAGAGCCAGATCGCGCCGCACGCATCCCGGTGGGACCGCGACCACCACTTCCCGACCGACGTGGTCCAGCAGATGGGCAAGCTCGGGCTGATGGGCCTCACCGCCCCGGAGGAGTACGGCGGCGCGGGCGCCGACGGCGACTTCACCAGCCTGTGCGTGGCGATCGAGGAGATCGGCCGGGTCGACCAGTCGATGGGGATCACCCTGGAGGCCGCGGTCGGGCTCGGCATCAACCCCATCCTCAGCTACGGCGACCAGGCTCAGAAGGAGCGCTGGCTGCCCGACCTCGTCTCCGGTCAGGCGCTCGCCGGCTTCGGTCTGACCGAGCCCGGTGCCGGGTCCGACGCCGGTGCCACCCTGACCCGCGCCGAGCTCGTCGACGGAGCGTGGGTGATCAACGGCGCCAAGCAGTTCATCACCAACTCCGGCTCCGACCTCACCTCGTGCGTCACCGTCACGGCGCGCACCGGAGTCACCACCGACAGGACCGGTGCGGAGCGAGCCGAGATCTCGGCGTTCGTCGTCCCGACCGACACCCCGGGCTTCACCGCGGAGCCGGCCTACGACAAGCTCGGCTGGCACGCCTCGGACACCCACCCGCTCACCCTCGCTGACGTCCACGTGCCCGAGGACAGCATGCTCGGGGAGCGCGGTCGCGGCTACGCGCAGTTCCTCGCGACCCTGGACGACGGCCGGATCGCCATCGGCGCACTGGCCGTCGGCTGCATCCGGGCCTGTCTCGACGCCTGCCTCCAGTACGCCGGGGAGCGGCAGACCTTCGGGGTGCCGATCGGGCGCAAGCAGGGCGTGGCGTTCCAGATCGCCGACCTCGAGGTGATGCTGCGGGCGAGCCGCCTGCTGGTCTACAGCGCCGCCGCGACCAAGGACGCGATGCGCGAGTCCGGCGGGCCGACGGCCCGGGAGCTCAAGCAGACCGCGGCCGTGGCGAAGCTCTACGCCACCGAGTCGGCGGTCAGCGCGACCCGGATCGCGACCCAGGTCTTCGGCGGCTACGGCTTCATGGAGGAGTACCCCGTCGCGCGGCTCTACCGCGACGCCAAGGTGCTGGAGATCGGTGAGGGCACCTCCGAGGTGCAGCGGATGCTGATCGCGCGCGGCCTCGGCCTGCCGGTCGAGTAGCAGGCGCGCCGGCCCGGCCCTGACCGGTGCAGTAGCGTCGAGCGGTGCCCCTCCTGCGCGACCTCCCTGCCGAGGTCCGCGCGCTGACCGGGGTCGCCTTCATGGTCGCCCTCGGCTTCGGCCTCGTGGCACCGGCGCTCCCGCTGTTCGCCCAGGAGTTCGGCGTGGGCCGGGCGGCGGCCGGTGCGGTGGTGAGCGTCTTCGCCCTGATGCGGCTGGTGATGGCCCCGTTCGTCGGACGCCTGGTGAACCTCGCCGGGGAGCGCGTCCTGCTCGCCGTCGGCATCGGCGTCGTGGCGGTGAGCAGTCTCCTGGCCGGCCTCGCGCAGTCCTACTGGCAGCTGCTGGTGCTGCGCGGCGCCGGCGGGATCGGCTCGATCATGTTCAGCGTCAGCGCCGCCAGCCTGCTGGTCCGGGTCACGCCGAGCCATCTGCGCGGACGTGCCCAGGGCGTCTGGGCCGGGTCGTTCCTGATCGGTCTCGTCGCGGGCCCCGCGGTGGGCACCGTGGCGACGTTCTCGCTGCGCCTGCCGTTCTTCCTGTACGCCGGAACCCTGGTCGTCGCCGGGCTGGTCGGCCTGGGCGCCCTGCGCCACAGCGAGCTGGCAGCCCGCCAGTCCGTCAGGTCCGAGCCGATGGCGCTGCGCGCCGCGCTGCGGCAGCGGGCCTACCTGGCCGCCCTGGGTGCCGGCTTCGCCGGTGACTTCGCACTGGTCGGCGCCCGCTCGGCGATGCTGCCGCTCTACGTGCGCGACTCGCTGCACCTGTCCTCCGGCTGGGTGTACGCCGCGTTCCTCATCGTCAGCGTCGTCAGCGGTGTGCTGCTCCTGCCGACGGGGAAGGTCGCCGACACCATCGGCCGGCGACCGGTCATCGTCGTCGGGCTCGCGGTGGGCGCCGCGGCCTTCCTGGTGCTCCCCGCTGCCCCGGGTGCCGCGGGCCTGCTGATCGCGACGGTGCTGATCGGCGTGGCCGCGGCCTCGGACTCCGTGGCGCCCGGTGCCGTCATGGGCGACGTCGTCGCGGGGCGCGGGGGCACGGTGGTCGCGGTGTTCCAGATGGCCGGTGACCTGGGCGCCGTCCTCGGCCCGATCGTGACCGGCTGGATCGCCGACGCCGCGGGGTACTCCCCGGCCTTCGTCGTCTGCGCCGTGGTGTGTGCCGTGCCGATCTTCGCGGTCCTGGCCGCGCCGGAGACGCTGCGAGCGCACGTACCGCGCGCCCCGGCCGTCGCCGAAGGCGCGGCGCGGGACGCCGCGACGGACGCGACCTGAGCCGATCGCGACCCTCGGGCGCAACCTTCCGACCCCCGGACACGTCCCACCGTCCGTGGTGGCGGCGAGGCGGCGAAGATCACTGCGCTGGGTCGGCGCGCTCGTCATGGCCGGGGGGCTGGCGGGCTGCGGATCCGACACGTCGGAGCCTGTCTCGGGGCCGCCTCCCGCCCACCACACCACGCCCGGCATCACTCCCAGCACCTCCGCCCGGCCGGCGGTCGCCCACGCGGTCGACCTCGCCGGCGTCAGGCGGGTCGTGCGTGACCCGAGAGCAAGGCTCGAGGGCTTCGTGGCCGTCCCGGGCCACCCCGAGCGCCGGATCGCGGAGTGGGCCGTCTGCCCGGACCAGGCCTGCCACCGGCCGACCTACGCGCTGGTCGTGACCGGCGACGGGTTCGCGACCTCGCACCTGGTCGGGGTCGGGACCTCGCGGGTCGCGAACGGCTGGTGCCTGGAGCCTGCGGGCCCCGACCACTTCGCGATCTCGGCGAACTGCGGGCGCCGTCGGCTGGTCGGCCTGAGTGGTCACGTGAGGCCCGTGGACGTGTCAGGTCGGGCCGGCCCTCTCAGCGGCCGGGAGGTGCCGCTGAGATCGGCGCGGACCGGCTACGAGGCGGTGGACCCCGCCACGGGCGTGGCTCATCCCCTGTCGACGCCCGCCGGCACCGTCGAGCTGCTCGCGGCACCGGGTGGGCAGCTCCGCGTCGCGACGGTGCACTGGCGCTACGCCTGGTCGGGCGACGGAGGCGCGACCTGGCAGCAGATCCCGATGCCCGCTCCCGGTCGCGGTCTGATGATCGGCTTGGTCCCCACGACGTCGGCGAGCCTCCAGGCCGTCCAGCTGGGGGGCGACGGCGCGACGCTCCTCCCGTGGGACTACGTCCTGCGCAGCACCGACGGCAGCAGCTGGACGTCGTACGCCGGGCCCGGGACGCCGCACGCCTACGGGTCGATGACCGCCGTGCTTCCCGACGGTCGGCTGCTGATGGACGTGGACGCCTGGAGCGACCAGCGCGCCGGGCGACCCGCCCCCCGGCCGATCAACCTCTACTCCGGTCCCCGCTGGGACCGGCTGACCCCGGTGCCGCTGACCGGGCCGTTCGCCGTCGAGGACCCGGACAGCTTCTATCTGGACCTTCTCGACGTGACGGCGACGACCGACGCGGTGACGCTCTACGCCCGGGCCCCGGCCGAGGACGGCGTGCTGTCGTCGACCGACGGTGGCCGCACCTGGCACCCCGTACGCGCGCGCTGAGGGCCGCCCGGCCCCGGACTCCTTAGACTGGCGGGGTGAAGCGTCCTGCCGACCTGCCGCATCCGGCGGCCGAGATCGGGCGCTTCATGGTCACCGGCGGCCTCGCGACGCTGGTCTCCTTCCTGGTCTTCAACTTCCTCGCCCACGGGCTCTACCTCACCGGGCATCCGTGGCTCCTCCGGCAGCCGATCCTGGCGTTCCTGGTCGCGACCGTCTGCGGGATGCTCGTCAGCTACCGCCTCAGCCGGCACTGGGCCTTCCGCCACCGCCCGCCCCACCACGCGGACGGCGGCCGCACGGCGTTCTTCGTGATCAACGTCGTCACGATGCCGGTGGCGATCACCTGCCTGTGGCTGAGCCGGCACGTGCTGCACCTGAGCGACCCGGTCTCGGACAACCTCGCAGGCACGGTCGTCGGCCAGCTCCTGGGTCAGGCCGTGCGGTTCTACCTCTTCCGCCGCTACGTCTTCCGACGCCCTAGCGGGGACGGCTCCACAGGTCGGTCCACGAGTGCCCGAGCTCGGTCAGGAGCTCGCGCAGCAGCGGAAGGCTGAGCCCCACGACGTTGTGGTGGTCTCCTTCGATCCCGCTCACGAAGGCGCCGCCCAGCCCGTCGATCGTGAAGGCCCCCGCGACCTCCAGCGGCTCCCCGGTGGCGACGTACGCCGCGATCTCGTCGTCGCTGACCTCGGCGAAGTGCACGACGGTCGACCCGGTCCCGGAGGCCTCCTGGGCGGTAGCGGTGTCGCGCAGGCAGTGCCCGGTGTGGAGAACGCCGGTGCGACCGCGCATGGCCCGCCAGCGGCGCACGGCCTCCTCCGGGTCGGCGGGCTTGCCGTGCGCCTCGCCGTCCAGCTCCAGGACCGAGTCGCAGCCGAGCACGAGCGGCCCCGGCGACACCTCGGCGGCCACCGCCGCGCACTTGAGCTGGGCCAGGCTCTGGGCCAGCTCCGCGGGCGACAGGCCGGTCACCTGTGACTCGTCGACGCCGGAGACGACGACCGACGGCTCGACCCCGGCGGCCCGGAGGGTCGCGAGGCGGGCGGGCGAGGCGGAGGCGAGCACGAGAGGGGTCACCCGGCGATACTGGCACTGGCGAGTCTGGCGCTGGCGACCCAGCACCGGCGGGATCGGCGACGCTCCCCCTGCTCGGTAGCCTCGGTGGGGTGCCCGGCTCACTCCCCCCGACCCCGCGTGGGGGATCCCCGTCGATCCACCGGCCCGACTACTGGTGGTACCGCGTTCGCTCCGAGATGCTGCGCACGGTCATGGGGCCCTACGTCGGCGATCCGGTGCGGCTGCTCGACGTCGGCAGTGCCGACGGACCCAGCGTGCGCTGGCTGACCGCCGCCGAGAAGGTGTCGCTGGACCTCGACCCGCGCGGGCTGCGGCCACCGCACGGCATCTGCGGCTCCCTGCTGGCCCTGCCCTTCGCCGACGCGAGCTTCGAGGTGGTGGGTGCGTTCGACGTCCTGGAGCACTGCGAGCCCGAGGCCCTGGCGCTCGCCGAGCTGCGCCGGGTGCTCCAGCCCGGCGGCCGCCTGCTGCTCTCGGTGCCGGCCTACCAGTGGGCGTGGTCGGGGCACGACGTGGCCAACGGTCACCACCGCCGCTACACGCGCGAGCGCGCGACGCGCTCGCTCACGGAGGCGGGATTCGAGGTGCTGCGCGCCACCTACGCCTTCAGCGCGGTCTTCCCGGCGTTCGCCGCGGAGCGCGCCTGGCAGGCGGTGCGGCACCGGGTCGGGGCCGGCCCGAGGGAGCCCGCCGACGTGGTGGACCTGCCGAGGGTCAGCCGCGGGGTCGAGCGGGTCCTGGTCGGCCTGAGCCGCCTGGACGACCGTGCGCTGGCCAGCCGCGACCTGCCCTTCGGCTCGTCGGTGTTCCTCGCGGCGGCGCGACGGTGACGGCCACGGTGCCCGAGCCCGAGCCCGCCCCGTCCCGCCGGACCGGTGCGGCCTGGGCGGCCGCCGCGGTCCTGACGGTCTGGGCGGGGATGGCCGCGCTGCTGGTCGGAGACCACCACTACCTCTGGTACGGCGACACGCCGGCCGCGTACTACGGCTGGTGGTACCACCTCGGCGAGCTGGTCCGGCACGGTCACTGGACGACCCTCGACCCGTCGGCCTGGCGTGCGGGCAACCTCGCGGCCGAGGGCCAGTGGGGACTCTGGTCGCCGTTGACCATCGGGATCGGCCTGCTGGCCACCGCGGTTCCCGACCTCCTGCTGACGACCGTCCTGGTCAAGCTCGGGCTCCTCGCGGCCGGCGTGGTCGGCGTCTTCCTCCTCGCCAGGTCCTACGACGCGCCCCCGGCTGCGGCGTACGTCGCCGGGGTGCTGGCCCCGATGGGTGGGATGACGCAGTACCTCGACCTCCCCTCGTGGGCGGCCGGGGAGATGATCTGGGCGCTGCTGCCGTGGGCCTGGTGGGCCCTGCGGCGGACCATGCTGCGCGGTGCCAACCCGCTGCCGGCCCTGGTGGCGGGCTACCTCCTGGTCACCGTCGGCTACGTCTTCGGCACGATGATGCTGGTGGTGGCGCTGGTCGCCTGCCTGGTCGACTGCGCCGTCGTCCGTGACCGGGCCGCCGCCCTGCGCGTGCTCGGCGCGGGGGCCCTGCTGGGCCTGGTCTCGCTCACGGTCTACCTGCCGGCGGTGCTGACCGCCTCGGTGACCGATCGGCTCCAGCCCGCCTACACGATCGCCCCGGACAAGTTCACGACCGACCCGCTGGCCCTGCTCGGCGCGGTGCTGCCGGCCGGCGTCGTTCCGGGGTCGGGACTGCCCCTCCTGCCCTACGTCTACCTGTCCTGGCTGCTGCCGGCGCTGCTCTGGCTGGACTGGGGGCGGGTACGCCGCGGCTGGCGGCCGCTGAGCGGGCTGCTGGTCTTCGTCGTGGTGACGGCCGTCATGGTCGACGGACCGGACCAGCTCGGCCCGCTGCGCTACCCCTTGCGCCTGGCGCCGTTCCTGGTGCTCGGCCTGGCGGTCCTGGCCATGGCCGCGTGGAGCCGGTTCGGCCTGGCTCGGCCGTCCGCACGGCGCCTGGCGCTGTCGTGGGCGTGGGTCGTGCTGGCGGGGGTCGAGTCGGTGACCCGGGCCTCCTCCGAGGTGGTCGCCCCGGTGTGCTCCGTGCTGCTCGTGGGTGCCTCGCTGGGGCTGCTGTGGTGGCTGCTGCGCACCGGCCGGCGCGGGTTGCTGGCCCCGGTCGCGGGCGCGGTGACCCTGGCCGGGCTGGGTGTGCAGCACGCGTTCTTCCCCACGCCTCCGTCGCCCCAGCGCAACGCGCCGACCGAGCTCGCGGCGTACCGCGGCATGTACCCCCACGCGGTCGGCGACGTCCTCCAGGTCGGTGACAGCGAGTCGGCGGTGCAGTCCGGCCCTGCGGCGGCCCGCGAGCTGCCGGTCGGCTCCGCGTGGTACCTGACCGGCCTCGCCTCGCAGAGCACCTACACGGCGATCAGCGAGGCCGCCTACAAGGACCGCTACTGCGTCTACTACCAGGGCAGCAGCTGCCCCGGCCTGCTGCACCGGCTCTTCGGCATCGAACCGACCACCGGCCGCGAGCGGGTCGACCTGCTCGGGGTCGGCTCGCTGCTCCTCGTGCGCGGCCAGGTGCCCTCAGGGTCGATCGCGAGCCCGCCGCCCGGGTGGCGGGTCGCCGCGAGCAACCGCTACGCCGTGCTGTGGACGCGGCGTACCCCGGTGGCCGGCGCGGGCTCGGTGGCATGGACCTCGGGAGGGACGACGCTCTCGCACGTGCGTGCGGACGCGACGGCCACGACGTTCCGGGTCGACCGGATCGGGCCGCACGGCGGCACCGTCGTGCTGCGCCTGCTCGACTGGCCCGGCTACGCCACCTCGGTCGGCTCCCTGGCCGACCCGGTCGACGGCTACCTCGTGACGCTGCGCCTGCCCGCGTCGGCCGCGGGCGAGACTGTCGACGTCGGCTTCCACCCGCCCGGCTGGCTGGCCGAGCTCGCGGCCCTGGCCGCGGCCCTGCTCGGCGGGGCCGCGTGGTCGCTCACGGCCACGGTCCGCCGCGGCCGCCGCGGCCGCGACGGTCGCGGCCGCGCCGCCCCCGCGCGGGCGGCGGGCTGAGGGTCAGCGGGGCAGGCCGGAGGCGCGCCATCCGGCGGGGCCGTGCGGGTGTACGACGCGCTGCAGCCGGCGTGGGGCGCTCCAGACCGCGACCGGGCGGGTCGGCGGCGCGGCCGGGCCGGAGAGCGCGGCGAGCACCGCCACCAGGGCGGCCAGCTCCTCCGGGGTGGGGTCGCCCCGGACCACGCGCAGGAGGGGCTCGTCGCCGCTCACAGCGGCCATCAGAGGGGGATGTTCCCGTGCTTCTTGCTGGGCAGGAGCTCGCGCTTCGAGGCGAGGAGACGCAGGGCCTTCACGACCTCGAGCCGGGTCTCGTGGGGCGCGATCACCCCGTCGACGTAGCCACGCTCGGCGGCGACGTAGGGGTTGGCCAGGGTGTCGTCGTACTCGGTGACCAGCTCGGCCCGCAGGGTCTCGGGGTCGGCGGCCGCCCGCAGCTCGTGGCGGTAGAGGATGTTGACCGCGCCCTGGGCACCCATCACCGCGATCTGCGCGGTGGGCCAGGCGAGGTTGAGGTCGGCGCCCAGGTGCTTGGAGCCCATCACGTCGTAGGCGCCGCCGTAGGCCTTGCGGGTGATGATGGTGACCAGCGGGACGGTCGCCTCGGCGTAGGCGTAGATCAGCTTGGCGCCGCGGCGGATGATGCCGTTCCACTCCTGGTCGGTGCCCGGCAGGAAGCCGGGGACGTCGACGAAGGTCAGCACCGGGACGTTGAACGCGTCGCAGGTGCGCACGAAGCGCGCGGCCTTCTCGGAGGCGTCGATGTCGAGCGTGCCGGCCAGCTGCATCGGCTGGTTGGCGACGATGCCGACCGAGCGTCCCTCGACCCGGCCGAAGCCGACCAGGATGTTGGGCGCGAACAGCGGCTGGACCTCCAAGAACTCCTCGTCGTCGAGGACGGCGGTGATCGCCTGGTGCATGTCGTAGGGCTGGTTGGCCCCGTCCGGGATCAGCGTGTCGAGCCCGCGGTCGAGGTCGGTCACCTCGGCGTCGGCCGGCGCGTCGTACGACGGGACGGGGTCGAGGTTGTTCTGCGGGAGGTAGGAGAGCAGCGCCTTGACGTACTCGATCGCGTCCTCCTCGTCGGAGCCCAGGTAGTGGGCGTTGCCCGACTTGGTGTTGTGCGTGCGAGCGCCGCCCAGCTCCTCCATGGTCACGTCCTCGCCGGTGACCGTCTTGATGACGTCGGGCCCGGTGATGAACATGTTCGAGGTGCCGTCGACCATCACGGTGAAGTCGGTGACCGCGGGGGAGTAGACGTGGCCGCCGGCGCAGGAGCCCATGATCAGGCTGATCTGCGGGATCACGCCGGAGGCGTGCACGTTGCGCCGGAAGATCTCGCCGTACAGCCCGAGCGAGACCACGCCCTCCTGGATCCGGGCCCCGGCGCCCTCGTTGATGCCGATGATGGGGCAGCCGGTCTTCATCGCGAGGTCCATGACCTTGGTGATCTTCTCGCCGTACACCTCGCCGAGGGAGCCGCCGAAGATCGTGAAGTCCTGGCTGAAGACGCACACCTGCCGGCCGTCCACCGTGCCGTACCCGGTGACCACGCCGTCGCCGTAGGGACGGCGCTTCGCCTGGCCGAACGCCGTCGACCGGTGTCGGGCCAGCTCGTCCAGCTCCACGAACGAGCCCTCGTCGAAGAGCATCTCGATCCGCTCGCGGGCGGTCCCGCGGCCCTTCGCGTGCTGCTTCTCGACAGCCTTCCGCGACGCGGCGTGCACCGCCTCGTCCAGCCGTCGGTGCAGATCGGCCAGCTTCCCCGCCGTGGTGTGGATGTCGATGCCGGAGTCCTCCGGGGGGATCTCGGTACCCTCGCCGGGCTGCGCGGTCGGCTGTGCGGTCACGTGCCCGACACTAGTGCTCATGAACGCAGGCTCTCCACGGGCAGCCCTCGACGAGCGTGCCCTCCGAGAGGCTGCCGGCCCCCCCTGGGAGGTCCGGCTCCTCGCCGAGGCGGGCTCGACCAACCAGGTCGCGGCGGCCGACCCGGTGCGCGACCGGATCGTCGTCGCGGAGCATCAGCAGGCTGGACGAGGGCGACTCGACCGGGTCTGGGTGACCCCTCGGGGCGCCGCGCTGACCTTCTCGGCCGTCGTGGACCCCGCCGTCGACACCGCGTGGTGGACCCTGGTCCCGCTCGTCGCCGGGTACGCCGTGGCGAGCGCCGTCGGGGACGCGACGCTGAAGTGGCCCAACGACGTCCTGATCGGCGAGCAGAAGGTCGCCGGCATCCTCGTGGAGAGGGTGGGCACCAAGCCGCCCCTGCTCGTGATCGGCATCGGGATCAACGTCGACCAGACCACCGAGGAGCTCCCCGTGCCGACCGCCACCTCGCTGGCGCTGGAGGGCAGGGCCGTGGACCGCACCGAGCTGTTCGGGCGGGTCGTGCGCCGGTTGGCCGCCTGCCTGGGCGAGCTGGCCCGCTCCCCGAGGACGTTCGTCGACCAGTACCGCGCCCACAGCGCCACCCTGGGCCGGGACGTGCGCGTGGAGCTGCCCGGCGACCGGGCCGTGACCGGACGGGTGTGCGACTTCGACGAGCACGGACGGCTGCTCCTGCAGACCGCCGAGGGACTCCTGGCCCTCAGTGCGGGTGACGTGGTGCACGTCAGACCCGCTGGGTGAGAGACTCCCGCCGTGGGCATCTCTGAGAAGCTGCTGACCGACGGAGAGTCGGTCGTCGTGGACACCCGGACCCATCCCAAGGCGCTGATCCTGCCCGGGCTCGTGCTCGTGGTCGCGCTGGCGCTGGCGATCTTCCTGGACCGGAAGATCGGCAACGGGGTCGTCAGCCTCGTGGTGTGGGTCCTGGCGCTGGTCGTGGTCGTGTGGTGGGTGCTCCGGCCGTTCCTGGACTGGCTCACCGCGACGTACACGGTGACGACCAAGCGGCTGATCACCCGGGAGGGCCTGATCTCCCGCAAGGGCCACGACATCCCCCTGATGCGGATCAGCGACGTCGCCTTCGACCAGGGCATCGTCGACCGGATGCTGGGCTGCGGCACCTTGGTGATCAGCGACGCCAGCACCCACGGCTCGGTCCGCCTCCACGACATCCCGCACGTCGAGGAGGTCCAGCGGAAGCTGACCGACCTCCTCAGCGGCAGCTCGGGCGGGTCGACCTCGAGCGGAGCGGCCGGCACGTCGTCCGACAGACAGGACGATGACGGAACCTGACCCCACCCCGGCCCAGCAGCTCGAGCAGGCGATCTTGGGCGAGGACGCCGTCTTCAACGCCCAAGACGTCGCCACCGAGACCGGGGCGAGCCTGGACCAGGCACAGCGACTGTGGCGCGCGCTCGGGTTCCCCGACCGCGGGAGCGAGCGCGCGTTCACCCGGGCCGACGCGGACGCCGTCTCCACGCTCCTCTCGCTCGTGGGCGACGGCTCGATCGACTTCGACACGGCCGTCGACCTGACCCGTGCGGTCGGTCAGACGATGGCGCGACTCGCCGACTGGGAGGTCGGCACCCTGGTCCACCGGGTCCAGGAGCTGGAGTCCGGGGACGACGCCACCGGCTCGCGAGCCACCGCGGCCCTCCAGCTGCTGGACGCCCTGAACGGTCCCTTCGAGGAGCTGCTGGTCTACGTCTGGCGCCGCCACCTCGCCGCGGCGGTGGCCCGGGTCGAGGCGCTCGGCGCCGACGATGCCGACCTGCACACCACCCAGGTGACGGTCGGCTTCGCCGACATCGTGGCGTTCACCGCCCTGACCAACCGCCTCGACCACGACCGGATCGGCGACCTGGTGGAGATCTTCGAGTCCCGCTGCGCCGACGTCGTGGCCGGCCAGCGAGGCCGCGTGATCAAGAGCCTGGGCGACGCGGTGCTGTTCGTGAACGAGGACCCGATCCGGGCCTACGACACCGCCGAGGGGATCATCTCGGTGATCGGGCGTGACCCGCGGATGCCGGACGTGCGCGTCGGGCTCTCCACCGGGGCCGTCGTGACGCGCCTCGGCGACGTCTTCGGGCCCGCGGTGAACATGGCCGCGCGCCTCACCGGGGTCGCCCGGCGCAACCGGATCATCGTCGACGGCACCACGGCCGGGCTCCTGCCAGAGGACCAGTTCGAGGTGCGGCCGCTCCCCGCGCGGCCGGTGCGGGGATTCGGCCTGGTCGAGCCCGTCGCCGTACGCCGGCACTAGGGACACCCGCCGGATGGCCCCTGAGGGGGGTCGAGCGGCACCACAGGGACTGGTCCAGAAGGCCTAGATCCCCGCCTGACACGCTGAATTTTACCTTCGCTCACGGGTCAGTTGACCCATTCCCCGGCGCGAACGGGTGTCTCTTACCTATTTTCATCACGTGCTGAAGGTTCAAGACGTTGCCGTCGACCCGGTCACTCGCCGGGTCTGGCGAGATGACCGCGAGATCGTCTTCTCGCGCAAGGAGTTCGACCTGCTGCATTACCTCATGCAGAGGGCGGGTTCTGTCGTCTCGCGCGACGACCTGATGCTGTCGGTCTGGAACACGACGTTCTGGACGTCCTCCAAGACCATCGACGTCCACCTGGGCTGGGTCCGACGCAAGCTCGGTGACGACCCGATGCGGCCGAGCCTGATCACCACCGTCCGTGGCCACGGACTGCGCTTCGAGGTCGAGGACCCGTGCGCCGTCGAGGCCACCGACGAGCGGACCGTCCGCACCGCCTGAGCACCGCTCGCGCTCGGCCCCTACGCTTGCGTGGGTGAGCCCCGCAGACTCCAGCCCGGCCTCGCAGACCGCACCGGTCGTCGCCGTGGTCGGTGGAGGTCAGCTGGCCCGGATGATGGCCGAGGCGGCCGCCGCCCTGGCGATCCCGCTGCGGCTCCTCGCCGAGACGCCGGGGGTCTCCGCGGCCCAGGTCATCGGTGACCATCTGGTCGGCGACCACACCGACCTGGCCGCGCTGCGCCGGCTGGTCGAGGGCTGCTCGGTGGTGACCTTCGACCACGAGCACGTACCGAGTGAGCATCTGCGCACGCTGGAGAGCGAAGGCACGTCGGTGCGGCCGGGGCCGGCGGCCCTGGTGCACGCCCAGGACAAGGTCGCGATGCGGCGGGCGCTGTCCGCGCTCGGGCTCCCGGTGCCGCGGTTCGCGGTCGTCGCGGACCTCGACGAGGTCACGGCGTTCGGCCTGCCGTGCGTCCTGAAGGCCAGCCGCGGTGGCTACGACGGCCGGGGCGTGTGGTTCGTCCGGACCGCCGAGGAGGCGGAGGCGGCGATGCGCGCCGCGGCGGTCAGCGGGGTGCCGGTGCTGGCCGAGGAGCTGGTCGACTTCCGTCGTGAGCTGTCGGCGCTGGTTGCGCGGAGCCCGAGCGGCCAGGCCGCGGCGTACCCCGTGGTCGAGTCCGTGCAGCGCGACGGGATCTGCCATGAGGTGGTGGCGCCGGCGCCGGGGCTCTCCGACGCGCTCGCGGCCCGCGCCCAGGAGCTGGCGCTGCGGATCGCCCGCGAGCTCGACGTGACCGGGATCTTGGCCGTCGAGCTCTTCGAGACCGCCGAGGGCGGCCTCCTGGTCAACGAGCTGGCGATGCGTCCCCACAACACCGGGCACTGGACCCAGGACGGCGCGGTCACCTCCCAGTTCGAGAACCACCTGCGAGCCGTGCTCGACCTGCCGCTCGGGTCCCCGCGGGCCAGGTCGCGCTGGACCGTGATGGTCAACATCCTGGGCGGTCCGGGCGCGGAGCCGGGGCGGCTGTACGACGGCTACCCGCACGCGCTCGCGCGCGACCCCGCGCTGCGGGTGCACCTGTACGGCAAGGAGCCTCGCCCGGGCCGCAAGGTCGGACACGTCAACGCCTACGGAGACGACCTGGAAGAGTGTCGGGACCGGGCACGCCACGCCGCCGCGTGGTTCGCCGGCGAGCTGGGCGACGAGAGCGAGTGAGGCACCATGGCTGAGACCCCGCAGGTCGGCATCGTGATGGGCTCCGACTCCGACTGGCCGGTGATGGAGGCGGCGGCGGAGGCGCTCAAGGAGTTCGAGATCCGCTACGAGGCCGACGTCGTCTCGGCCCACCGGATGCCCGACGAGATGCTGGCCTACGGCCGCGAGGCGGCTGACCGCGGGCTGTCGGTGCTGGTCGCCGGTGCGGGCGGTGCCGCCCACCTCCCGGGCATGCTGGCCGCTGTCACGCCGTTGCCGGTGGTCGGGGTGCCCGTGCCGCTCGAGCATCTCGACGGCATGGACTCCCTGCTCTCCATCGTCCAGATGCCCGCGGGTGTCCCGGTGGCCACCGTGGCGGTCGGCAACGCCCGCAACGCCGGGCTGCTCGCCGTGCGCATCCTCGCCGTCTCCGACGCCGACCTGCGCCAGCGGATGCTGGACTTCCAGGCCGACCTGCGGCGTACGGCTCACGAGAAGGGCAAGAAGGTCCGCGCCTCGGCCGGCAGCCGCAGGCTCGGCTTCTAGCGTCGAGGGCCTCCGGGGGTGGCGTCCTCGACGCGCAGAGAGCGGCCGACGAGCCAGACCGTCGAGAGTACGGCGATCCCGGCCGCGAGCATGCCCAGGTCCCGCACCCGCGGTCGCGGGAGAGGCCGCCGGCGGCCAGCGTGAGACCGGTGGTGAGCACGGCGGCCCGGCAAGGGTGTCGGGCCGCCACTCGGACGTGGTCACAGAGGCGGGCAGGGAGGTGGTCCGCGGGTACCGGACGCCCGTCCTGGAGTGCCTTCGGGCCCGATGTGGGTACGGGTCCTGCATGAGCAGCAGCTTCGACCGCGACCAGCTCCAGCCCGGCGACACCCTGGACGACCGCGGGGTGGACGACGTGCTGGACGAGGGGCTGTCACCTCCGGAGCGCCCGTCGCGAGCCATGACCCGGGGGACGACCGCGGCCGAGGACGCCGCGGGGGAGACGCTGGCGGAGCGGATCGAGCAGGAGGAGCCCGAGGCCGGCGCAGACGTCGAGGGGGGTGTCGACGGCACGGCGGCCGCCGCCGAGGAGGCGGCCATGCACACCGTCGACGAGGACCTTGCCTAGGTCTTAGGTCCCCGGGACGTCCCGGAGGGCCCGGTCCCGGCTCTGGCCCGGCCCTGGCCCGGCAGGTGCGGAGTCAGGCCGAGGCGCTGCCCGCGCGTCGCCGCCACTGGATGGCCGGGCAGGTGTCCATCACCATCGGCACTCCGGCTCGCGTCGTGCGCTCGAAGGCGTCGGGGTCGACGACGCCGAGCTGGAGCCACACGGCTCTCGCGCCCACGGCCACGGCCTGGTCCGCGAACTCCCCGGCCGCCTCCGAGCGACGGAAGACGTCGACCACGTCGATCGCGAACGGCACGTCGGCCAGCGAGGGGTAGCCGCGCTCGCCGAGGACCTCACCGGGCTGGTCGGCGAACCTCGGGTGGATCGGCACGATGCGCTTGCCGCGACGCTGGAGGAGCTCGGCGATGGAGTACGCCGTGCGGGCGGGGTCGCCCGACAGGCCGACCACGGCCCAGGTCCGGAGATCGTCGAGCATCAGGTCGACCCACTCCCGGCGCTGCCACTCGCTCACGGAGCCAGCCTAGGCCCCGCCTAGAGTTCCACCCATGAGCAACGACCTCCCACTGTTCGCGCTCTCGGAGGAGCACCGCGCGATCCGCTCGGCGGTGCGCGAGCTGTGCGAGGCGAAGGTGGCGCCGTACGCCGCGGCCGTCGACGAGGAGAGCCGCTATCCCGAGGAGGCCGCCAGGGCCCTCCAGCAGGCCGACTTCCATGCCCCCCACGTCCCCGAGGAGTACGGCGGTGCCGGGGCCGACGCGCTGGCGACGGTGCTGGTGATCGAGGAGATCGCGCGCGTCTGCATGGCCAGCAGCCTGATCCCCGCGGTGAACAAGCTCGGCTCGATGCCGGTGCTGATCGCGGGGTCGGAGGACCTCAAGAGGCACTACCTGGGCAGGCTCGCGTCGGGCGAGGGAGGCTTCTCCTACTGCCTGTCCGAGCCGGACGCCGGCTCCGACGCCGTGGCCATGAGGACCCGGGCCGTGCGCGACGGCGACAGCTACGTGCTCAACGGCGTGAAGCGCTGGATCACCAACGCCGGGCCGGGCGAGTTCGAGAGCGAGTTCTACACCGTGATGGCCGCGACCGATCCCGACCTCGAGCCGCGCGAGCGGGCCCGGGGGATCTCGGCCTTCGTCGTCGAGCGCACGGACGACGGCGTGACGTTCGGTGCCGCGGAGAAGAAGCTCGGGATCAAGGGCAGCCCCACCCGCGAGGTCTACCTCGACGACGTGCGGATCCCGGCCGGTCGGATGATCGGTGAGGAGGGGACGGGGTTCGAGACCGCGATGAGGACGCTCGACCACACCAGGGTCACCATCGCCGCCCAAGCGGTCGGGGTGGCCCAGGGTGCGTTGGACCAGGCGTTGGGCTATGCCCGGGAGCGCCAGCAGTTCGGCCGGGCGATCGGCGACTTCCAGGGCATGCAGTTCCTGCTCGCGGACATGGGGATGAGGATCGAGGCGGCCCGGCAGCTGACCTACGCCGCGGCCGGCCGCTCCGAGCGGGGCGAGGCCGACCTGGCCTTCTTCGGCGCCGCCGCCAAGTGCTTCGCCTCCGACGTCGCCATGGAGGTCACCACCAACGCCGTGCAGGTGCTGGGTGGCTACGGCTACACCCGCGACTACCCGGTGGAGCGGATGATGCGCGACGCCAAGATCACCCAGATCTATGAAGGCACCAACGAGATCCAGCGCCTCGTGATCGCCAGGACGTTGAGGTAGGCGCGAATGCCGGGCCAGCCGCCGACTCTGCAGCGCATCCTGGTGGCCGCCGTCGCGGCCCTCACGATCGGACTGGGAGCGGTGAGCGTCATCACCGGCTTCA
>NZ_DATAVI010000087.1:0-38020 GCF_036267815.1 Nocardioides sp.
CTCAAACTCCCACTTCGGGACGCTCAAACTCCCACTTCGTCAGGCGGCGCGGGCTCGCTCCCTGCGGCTGAGGGTGTCGGTGCCGATGAGCAGGGCCGCGCGGACCGTCGGGTCGCACTCCGGGTCGGCCGCCATGCCGTGCGCCCGCGAGACGAACGCGTCGTCGCCGACCTGCGGGAACATCCCGAACATCAGACCGAAGACCGCGAGCATGCCACCTCCGGCCAGGGCCGGGATCTCGTCGAGGAAGCGCTCGGCGAAGGGCAGGAGGACGTCGTCCTGCTGCGGCTGCCAGAACGACCGGACGATGGCGCCGAGCATGGGTCCGCCCGGGATGTTGCGCTTCTCGAACAGCTCCATCCAGGCCTCGGCCTTGGCGTCGGACAGGGGCCGGGCGGTTCGGACCGCGAGAGCACGGACGCCGGCGTCGGGATCGGGATCGCGGGCCAGCAGGGCCTCGACCGTCTCCTCGTCGTAGTGACCGAGCGCGGCGCGCCTCGTGGCCACGCGCCAGGCCAGGTCGACGTCGGAGCCAGCAGCCGCGTCGAGGCGGGCGAGGTGCTCCGCGGAGCAGGCAGAGGAGGCGAGGGTGCGCAGGCCCGAGGTCGTGTGGTCGGGGTCGTCGGCGAGCGTCGCGGAGACGCCGGCGAGCCGCTCGAGGGCGTCGGGGATGCGGTCCCGGGCCAGCCAGCGCTGGGCGAGCTCGAGCGCGACGGCGAGGAACGACTCGACGACGGCGGGGCTCTTCTCCCGGGCCAGGACGTCGAGCACGCAGTCGAACAGCACGTCGGCGCTCAGCTCGCCGTCGGAGACCATCTGGAACCCGGTGACGACTGCCTGGGCGCGGTCCACGGCCTCCGGCAGGTCGGCAGCGTGGTCCAGCAGGGCCTGGACGGAGCCGGCATCCGGCCGGACTGCGGCGAACGTCAGATCGGCGGCGTTGAGCAGGTGCAGGTCCGCCTCGGGGAGCCGGACCGGGGTGGCGGCTCCCACGGTCTCGACCGAGGTCGTGCCGACCAGGGCGAGGCCGTCCTCGGAGACGGCGTACGAGCCGATCTCGAGGTGGTGGGGGCGCGGTCCCTCGTCGTCGGGGGCCGTCGCGGTGATCGTGGATCCGTCGAGGCGCAGGACGTCGGTGCCGGCCCGGTCCAGCCAGGCCACGGTCCACTCGGAGAGGTCTCGTCCCGCGGCAGCGCCGATCGCCGACATCAGGTCGTCGAGGACGGTGTTGCCCCAGGCGTGCTCTCGGAAGTACGCGCGCAGACCTTCGACGAAGCTGTCCTCGCCGACGTAGGCCATGAGCTGCTTGAGGACGCTCGCACCCTTGCTGTAGGTCACCTGGTCGAAGTTCGCCATCGCCTGTGAGACGTCCGGGACATGGCCCCGGATCGGATGCGTGGCGGGTGACATGTCCTGGCGGTAGCCGCCCATCTTGCTGGCGGCGAGGAACGTCGCCCACTCGTCGGTGAACTCCGTGCAGTTGACGCCCGACCAGTTGGAGGCCCAGGAGGCGAACGCCTCGTTGAGCCAGAGGTCGTCCCACCACTGCATCGTGACCAGGTCGCCGAACCACATGTGGGCCATCTCGTGCAGCAGGATCTGTGCCCGCACGGCGCGCTGGCCGTAGGTGGGGGAGCTGCGGTACAGCACGCTGTCGGTCCAGGTGACCGAGCCCCAGTTCTCCATGGCACCGCCCATGTTCGGGACGAACACCTGGTCGTAGCGCTCCTGTGCGAACGGCTGGCCGAACCGCTCCCCGAAGAACGCCAGCCCGCGGTCGGTGAGGTCGAAGAGCTCCTCGGCGTCGCGCTCGAGAAACTGCAGCAGCGACTGCCGGCAGTAGAGGCCGAGGTCGTACCCGCCGCGCCGGGAGCGGATCTCGTGGAACGGCCCGGCGTCGACCACCGTGACGTACGTCGAGAGCTTGGGCGTGTCGTGGAACGTCCACCGTCGCCCGCCGCCCATGTCGTCGCCGAGGGGCTCGACGCGCTCGGGGGCCGAGTTGCTGGTCACCGTCCAGCTCTCGTGGGCGTCGACCACGAAGCCGTGCGGCGCCTTCAGGTCGGGCTGGTCGAAGCAGGCGAACGCGCGGCGGGCCTGGTCCGGCTCGAAGCTCGACCAGACGTAGACCAGCTTGTCGAGCGAGTCGACCGTCTTGAGGATCCCGGTGCCCGAGTGGGTGTCGGGCTGGGTGTGGGAGACGACCAGCACGTTGTCGGCCCGGAGGTCGGGCAGCGGCACCCGTCCGCGGTCGGCAGTGGCGGGGTCGAGCTCGACGCCGTTGAGGGTCACCGAGCGCACGTCTCCGACGCAGTCGACGAAGGTGCTCGCCCCGGGCTCGTGGCAGGCGAAGGAGATCGTGGAGGTGGCTGCCCAGAGATCGCCCTCGTAGAGGCCGCGCAGGTCGACGGACACGTCGTACCTCTCGACGCTGATCAGGGCCGCGCGGGCGGCGGCCTCCTCCCGAGTGAGGCTCGCGATGTCGGTCATGGCGCCACCGTATCGCTGTCGCCAACCACGCGACTTGGCGGTGTTTTCCCGCGTCTCGGGGGCGAAACGATGCGGATTCGGCGCCCGATGTCCTTGACTCAGCAGGCTCCTGCAGGAAGCCTGCAACCCAAGTCACTCGGGCTCGCGCAGGTGGAAGGACACGAGAATGCAGTTCAGGCGCACCATCGGACTGATGAGCGCAGTACTCATCGCCGCGACCACCCTCTCCGCATGTGGCGGGTCGAAGGCGAGCTTCGGTGACTGCAAGATCACCAGCAAGAAGGGGAGCATCAGCATCAAGCCCGCCAAGTCGGGCACGCTGACCGTCGAGACCACGCTGCCCGCCCAGGGCTGGTGGAACGGCAAGACCCCCTCCTCGATCACCAGCGGCTACGAGTACTGCATGGCCGCCAACCTCGCGAACATGGCCGGGCTCAAGTCGGTGACGGTGAAGAACGTCAACTTCGCCCAGCTCACGGCCGGCCACACCACCAGCTTCGACCTCGCCCTCGCCGAGATCTCGATCACCCCCGAGCGCGCCAAGGTCGTGGACTTCTCCAAGCCCTACTTCGACTCCAACGTCGGCGTGCTGGTCAAGACCGGCTCCGACGTGACCGAGCAGAACATCAAGACCAAGCGGGACGCGGCCTACTCCGGCACGACGTCCGTGGACTTCCTCAAGGACACCCTCCAGGTGACCCCGAAGGTCTACCCGAACTCGCAGGCGCTCTACCAGAGCGTGCTCTCGGGCCAGGCCGACGCGGCGTTCCTGGACACCGCGATCGTGCTGGCCGAGGCGAAGGCCTCGGATGGCAAGCTCAAGGTGGTCGGGCAGTACAGCACCGGTGAGAAGTACGGCGCGATCTACCCCAAGGGCTCGGCGAACGAGACCGCACTCGACAAGGGCATCCAGACGTTGATCTCCGACGGCACGCTCAACACCCTGTCGAAGACCTACCTCGGCCCGGCGTTCGGTGGCGACCCGAACAACGTGCCGATGTGGACCGTGCAGTAGCCCCAGATGTCCTCCACCGGGCTCGTCACCGACGAGCTTCAGCCGAGCCCTGACCCGAACCCTCCGCCGGAGGTTTCCAAGGTTGCCGCCGCCGCCGCGGTCCTGACCGCGGTGGCGACGGGGGGCGCGGTCTACGAAGGCTCGCTGATCCGCACGTACAACCACAGCAGCGCGCCCTCGACGATCGCCGCCGTGGTCATCGTGCTGTCCAGCGCACTCGCGTGGTGGCCCTGCGTGAAGGCCTTGCGCGCCATCCCGGCGCGGTCCTCGCTGCTCGCCGACGACAAGGTGGTGGAGGCCCGCCGGCTGGCAGCCAGGGGCCGGGAGGACGCCCAGATCGCGATCGGGTACGCCGCCGCCGGTCTGGTCGTCGTCGGGATCCTCCAGTTCGTCTTCGGCAACCACGGCGCCGTCGCGGACACGTTCTTCGACTGGAGCCCGATCAGCAAGGCCTTCGTCGACAGCCTGCAGGCCTTCTGGACCAACATCTGGGTGGCCTGCGTCGCCGAGGTCGGAGTCCTGATCCTGGGCCTGGTGGTCGCGATCATGCGCCTGCTCCCGGGCCGCGCCGGCGCCCCGCTCCGCCTGATCGCGGTGCTCTACTGCGACATCTTCCGGGCGATCCCGGCGATCGTGCTCATCTACATCATCGTCTTCGGCACCCCGCTCGCCATCCCCGCGGCGGCGAACTGGCCCGGCGCCCTGCTGGGGGCCATCTCGCTGACGATCACCTACACGGCCTACGTCGCGGAGGTGTACCGCGCGGGCCTGACCTCCATCCACCCCAGCCAGAGCGCGGCGGCGCGCTCGCTCGGCCTGGGCTACTCCATGACCCTGCGGACCGTCCTGGTCCCGCAGGCCATCCGCCGGGTGATCCCCCCGTTGCTCAACGACTTCATCGGCCTTCAGAAGGACACCGCGCTGCTGTCGATCGCGGCCGTGGCCGAGGTGTTCTTGACCACGACCTTCTACCAGAACACCTACTTCAAGATCTCGCCCGTGGTGCTGGCCGCGATCTTCTTCATCGTGATCACGATCCCGCAGGCGCGGTTCGTCGACTACCTGATCGACCGCGACGCCGCTCGACGGGCCGGGGGATAGAGCCATGGCCTTCCTCGAGATCGAAGACGTGCACAAGTCCTACGGCGAGCACGAGGTGCTCAAGGGCGTCACGCTGGACGTCGAGCGCCACGAGGTCGTCTGCCTGATCGGCGCCTCGGGCTCCGGCAAGTCGACGCTGCTGCGCTGCGTGAACGCCCTGGAGGAGATCCAGGAGGGCGAGATCCGGATCGACGGCGACACCGTGACCGGTGCGGGCGTGGACCTCAACGCCCTGCGCCGCGACGTCGGGATCGTGTTCCAGAGCTACAACCTGTTCCCACACATGTCGGTGCTCGCCAACATCATGCTCGCGCCGACCCGCGTGGGTGGGGTGAGCAAGCAGGAGGCCCGCGAGCGGGCGATGCAGCTGCTCGGGTCGGTCGGCATGGAGGACAAGGCCCGGGCCTACCCCGACATGCTCTCCGGCGGGCAGCAGCAGCGCGTGGCCATCGTGCGGGCGCTCGCGATGCAGCCGCGGGTCATGCTGCTGGACGAGATCACCGCGGCCCTGGACCCCGAGCTGGTCGGCGACGTGCTGGAGATCGTGCGCCAGCTCGCCCACGGCGGGTTGACCATGTTGTTGGCGACCCACGAGATGGGCTTCGCCAAGGAGGTCGCCTCACAGGTCTGCTTCCTCGACAACGGCTCGATCCTCGAGCGCGGCAGCGCGGCGCAGATCTTCGAGAACCCCCAGGAGCCGCGCACCCAGCAGTTCTTGAGCCGGGTGGTGAAGTCCGGCCGCCTCTGAGGTCTGCGGCCGATGGCGGCTGAGGTCTGGGGGCTCGGCTACGGTCGGAGCATGCCCCTACAGCTGCGGGACGCGCCCGAGTCGTGGCCGGTCACCCGCACCGAGGACTTCTACCGCACCGACTGGGTGATGGCGCTGCGCCTCGACGAGCTGCACGCGCCCGGCAACGACGAGACGTTCGCGCGCCTGGTGCTCGAGCACCCGGGCGCGGTGATCGTGCTGGCGGTCGACGACCGGCAGCGCGCCTACTGCCTGTGGCAGTACCGGCATCCGGCACGGCGTCGTCTCGTCGAGCTGCCCGCCGGGCTGCTGGACGCCACGGGGGAGGCGCCCGAGGAGACCGCCCGGCGCGAGCTCCGCGAGGAGGCGGGCCTGGAGGCGAGGCACTGGACGCACCTGGGCAGCACGTGGTCCAGTCCTGGCATCAGCTCGGAGGTCACGCACCTCTTCCTCGCGCGCGGGCTGCGCGAGATCACCGCCGCCTTCGAGCGCAGGCACGAGGAGGCCGACATGAGCGGTGACTGGGTGCCGGTCGACGAGCTCCGCGCGGCGGTGCTGGCCGGCGAGGTCGCTGACGGGCTCCTCGTGCAGACGTTGCTCCTGGCCGACGCGAAAGGACTGCTGTGACCCTCTCCCTCGATGACCTGCTGGCCGCCGATCCGGTGATGGACGGACACAACGACCTGCTCTGGGCCATGCGCGACCTCAACGGCTACGACTTCGCGGCCTACGACGTGGGGGAGCGGCAGACCCAGACCCACACCGACATCCCGCGGCTGCGCGACGGCGGCGTGGGCGCGCAGTTCTGGTCGGTCTTCGTGCCGTGCCGTGAGGGCGAGCGGGCGGTGAGGTCCACGCTGGAGCAGATCGACGCGGCGTACACGATGATCGAGCGGTACGCCGACCAGCTCGCGCTCGCGACGAGCGCCGAGGAGGTCGAGGCGGCGTGGCAGGCAGGTCGGATCGCCTGCCTGATGGGTGCCGAGGGCGGCCACCAGATCGCCGAGTCGCTGGCGGTGCTGCGGATGTACCACCGGCTGGGCGTCCGCTACCTCACGCTCACCCACAACGACAACACCTCGTGGGCCGACTCGGCGACCGACGAGCCTGTGCTCGGGGGGCTCAGCGACTTCGGCCGCGAGGTCGTGCGCGAGATGAACCGGATCGGGATGCTCGTCGACCTCTCCCACGTCAGCCACGACGTGATGCGCGACGCCCTGGACACCACCGCAGCCCCCGCGATCTTCAGCCACTCCTCGGCGTTCGCCGTCTGCGACCACCCACGCAACGTCCCCGACGACGTCCTCGCCCGTCTGGCCGGCAACGGCGGCACCTGCCTGGTCACGTTCGTCCCGCGCTTCGTCAGCCAGGCCGCCCGCGACTGGGCGCTGGTCGCCCAGGATCGGGCCGCCGCCGAGGGGATCGACACCCGCGACATCCCCTCGCTGGCGGCGGTCGAGCGCGTCTATGCCCAGGAGGTGCCGGCACCCCGGGCGACGCTGGCGGACGTGGTGGCCCACGTCGAGCACGTCCGCGAGGTCGCCGGCATCGACCATGTCGGGCTCGGTGGCGACTTCGACGGCGTCGACGTCCTGCCCGAGGGACTCCAGGACGTGACCGGCTACCCGCGGCTGCTGGCCGCGCTGCGCGAGCGTGGCTGGTCCGACCAGGACCTGGCGAAGCTGACCTCCCGCAACGTGCTGCGCTCCCTGCGCGACACCGAGAGTGTGGCCCGGGTCACCACCGACTAGTCTCGGGGGCGGTCCCCGGGCCCCGCAGCGGGCCGAAACGTGAGGAGTGTGCCCCGTGAAGGTCGGCGTCCCGAAGGAAGTCAAGAACCACGAGTACCGCGTCGCGATCACGCCGATCGGCGTCCACGAGCTGACCGCGCACGGTCACGACGTCTACGTCGAGAAGAGCGCCGGGATCGGCTCGCAGATCGACGACGCCGAGTTCTCGGCGGCGGGCGCGAAGATCCTCGACAGTGCCGACGAGGTCTGGGACAACGCCGAGATGGTGCTGAAGGTCAAGGAGCCCGTCGCGGAGGAGTACCACCGGATGCACGAGGGCCTGACCCTCTTCACCTACCTCCACCTGGCGGCGGACAAGCCGCTGACCCAGGAGCTCGTCGACCGCAACGTGACCGGCATCGCCTACGAGACCGTGCAGCTGCCCTCGGGCGGGCTGCCCCTGCTGTACCCGATGTCCGAGGTCGCCGGGTGCCTGGCACCCCAGGTCGGCGCCTACTCGTTGATGAAGGCCCAAGGTGGCCGCGGGGTGCTCATGGGCGGCGTCGGAGGCGTGGCGAACGCCAAGGTCGTGATCATCGGCGCCGGGGTCTCGGGGCAGAACGCCGCCAACATCGCCCTCGGCATGGGTGCCGACGTGACGCTGCTGGACAACGACCTGGACAAGCTGCGGATGTCCTTCTGGCGCTACCACAACCGGGTGCACGGGCTGGCGTCGTCCAAGCTGGCCATCGAGCAGCAGGTCACCGAGGCGGACATGGTGATCGGCGCGGTGCTGATCCCCGGTGCCGCCGCGCCGAAGCTGGTGAGCAACGAGCTCGTCTCGCGGATGAAGCCCGGCTCGGTCCTCGTCGACATCGCGGTCGACCAGGGCGGCTGCTTCGAGGACACCCACCCCACCACCCACGCCGACCCGACGTTCGAGGTGCACGGCTCGATCTTCTACTGCGTCGCGAACATGCCGGGTGCCGTGCCGAACACCTCGACCTATGCCCTCACCAACGCCACCCTGCCGTACGCCGTGGCGCTGGCCGACAAGGGCTGGGTCAAGGCCTGCCGAGACGACCACTCGCTGGCGCTGGGGCTCAACACCTACGACGGCAAGCTCACCAACGGTCCCGTCGGCGAGGCGACCGGCATCGACGCCGTCGACCTCGACGAGATCCTGGCTGCCGCGGGCTGAGCCCGGCCGACGTCGAGGGACCCGAGGCCCCACCGCACCCGTCTGGAGCATCTGTGGCCGATCCCGCACCGGCGCTTCACACCTACCTCGACCACCTGAGGGTCGAGCGCGGGCTCGCCGCGAACACCTTGACGTCCTACCGTCGCGACCTGCGACGCTACCTGGGATTCCTGGACCGGGCGGGCATCGACGACCTGGACGGCGTCACGGAGGCGACCGTCTCGGCCTTCCTGGTCGAGCTGCGCGAAGGCGACGTCGACCACCCGCCGCTGTCCGCGACATCCGCCGGCCGCACGGTCGTGGCGGTGCGTGGCTTCCACCGGTTCGCGGTGACCGACGGGCTCGCGGCCCACGACCCGGCCGCGGGAGTCCGCCCGCCGGCGCCGGCCCGACGGCTGCCGAAGGCGCTTCCGCTGGCCGACGTGGAGTCGATCCTGGAGGCTGCGGGCTCGCCCGGGACGACGCTCGCGCTGCGCGACCGTGCCCTGCTGGAGGTGCTCTACGGCACCGGGGCGCGGATCAGCGAGGCGGTCGGCCTCGACGTCGACGACCTGGACCGGGTCGACGCGACGGTGTTGCTGCGCGGCAAGGGCGGCAAGCAGCGGCTCGTCCCGATCGGCTCCTACGCCCTCGAGGCGGTCGACGCGTACCTCACCAGGTCGCGTCCCGAGCTGGCCACCGTGCCGGCCGGCGCCCCTTCCGGCAGGGCTGCCAGCACGAGAGCGGGGGCCCTGTTCCTCAACGCTCGTGGCGGGCGCCTGTCTCGCCAGTCGGCATGGACGGTGCTGGTGAGAGCAAGAGATCGTGCCGGTGTCACCCGTGACGTATCACCCCACACCCTGCGACACTCGTTCGCGACACACCTGCTCGAGGGGGGAGCAGATGTGCGCGTGGTCCAGGAGCTGCTGGGTCACGCGTCGGTCACCACGACCCAGATCTACACCCTGGTCACCGTGGACAACCTGAGGGAGGTGTTCGCAGCTGCTCACCCACGTGCGCGCTGAGCGCGGACCTAGTTCTTTCGGGTCATCCGATAGTTCCGTTGGACCTACTTCTTTGCCAAACCCGTCCCGCACTGGTCAAGAGACTCATATCGTGTCAGCGCGGGGCGGAAACGCCCAGCCGTCGCTGGCGCCGGCCGGAGACGCGGGTTCGACTCGATTCTGCCTGGAGTACCGTTGAGGAACATACGTCGTGACGCCGCCGCAGGCGGTGCGTCCCTCTTCCGCGTGTCGGAATGGTCGGTTCGCCGCAAGGTCGTGGCCGTGCTCGCGATCCCGGTCGTCCTCGCCGCCGTCTTCGGTGGCCTCCGCGTCCGCACCGAGCTCAAGGACGCCAGCGACTACTCGACCAACCAACAGCGTGCCGCGGTCCTCACCCCCGCGGTGGCCTACCTCAGCGCGACCGAGCGGCTGGCCCTGCCCTCGGCGCTCTCCGACCAGATGGGGAGCGGGTCGAGTAGCGCCAGCGCGGCGTACACGACCGCGGAGACCAACCTCAAGCGCGCCGCCGCCAGCAGCGACCTGACCGCCACGCAGAACGGCTACGTCAGCCAGATGCTGGAGATCGGCACCACGCTGCGGACCGGATCGGGAACCGGCATCACCGCCACGGCTCCGGTGCAGCTGTCCACGATGACCCGGCTCGCGACCGACCTGGTGAACTCGACACTGAACACCGCGAGCACCCCCAGCGCCCAGGTCCAGGCCCTGGTCCAGGCCCTGAACGGCCGGCTGTCGCTGACCAAGCAGCAGCTGCTGATCCAGAGCGCGAACCAGCAGTCCTCGCTGCTCGGCTCGGTCTGGCTCGCCGCCGAGATCGGCGTGGAGGGCACCGCCCTGGACAACCTGCACAGTGTCGTCAGCGGCCACCGCATCGTCACCCTGATCTCCGACAACGGCACCCGTCTGGGCGAGGCGACCAGCAGCAAGGTCACCGACCTCGAGGCCACCCCGAGGATGTTCGTGCTCTACGACGGCGTCAACGACCGGCTCCTCACCTCCATCGACGGACGCCTGGCCAACGCGGCCTCCACCTCGAGGTCGCGGGCCCTCACCGACGCGGCCATCATCCTCACCGCGTTGATCGCCTCGCTGATCTTGGCCCTGCTCGTGGCTCGCGCGCTGATCGTCCCGCTGCGCAAGGTGCGGGCCGGCGCGCTCGAGGTCGCCAACGAGCGGCTGCCCGAGACCGTTGCCCGGATTCGGTCGGGCAAGCAGCCCGACGAGTTCACGCCGATCCCCGTGCACAGTCGCGAGGAGCTCGGCCAGCTGGCCCGCGCGGTCGACGACATGCACCGGCAGGCGGTCACGCTGGCGACCGGCGAGGCACACCTGCGGGCCCAGGTCGGGGCCATGTTCGTGACCCTGTCCCGACGCAACACGACCCTGGTCAACCAGCAGCTGGCCCTGATCGAGTCGCTGGAGCAGGACGAGGAGGACCCGCAGCGCCTCGAGCAGCTGTTCAGCCTCGACCACCTGGCGACCCGGATGCGCCGTACCGCGGAGAGCCTCGTGATCCTCGGTGGCACCGAGGGCCGGACCGCGGGCTTCGAGGAGCTCAGCGTCTCCGACATCGTCCACGCCGCCGTCTCCGAGGTGCAGGACTACCAGCGCGTGCGGATCGACGCCGCCCCCGACCGGATGGTCGCCGGGCGCGCCGCCTCCGACGTCGTCCACCTGATGGCCGAGCTCATCGACAACGCCTTGTCCTACTCGCCTCCGGGCAGCCCGGTGGGCATCCAGGCCTCCGAGGAGGACGGCAAGGTCTCGATCGAGATCATCGACAACGGCCTCGGCATGGCCGGCGACGCGCTCGCGCAGGCCAACGACTCGTTGAAGCGCGGTGGCGAGGTCACCGTCGACACGGCACGGCGGATGGGCCTGTTCGTGGTCAGTCGTCTGGCCGAGGAGCACGGCCTGAAGGTCAAGCTGCGCCGCAACAGCAACGGCGGCGGGATCATCGCCACGATCACCCTGCCGACCTCGGTGCTGGTCGCCGACGGCCCGGTCGAGCACGTCTCCGTGCTGGACGTCCCCCAGGACGCCGAGCCGGAGGGTCCGATCGTCGAGGAGCCCGAGGTTGAGTACGACCCGTACCTCGAGCGGATCGAGGAGGCCATCGCGGCGGTCACCGGACTTCCGCGACGTCGCCCCGGTGCGGTCAAGGGCGCGCCGGCCGCTCCGGCCGCAACCGCCTCGGTCGGCATGTTCGACGCCGCTCCCGCCCACGAGCTGCCCGCGGCCTTCGAGCCCACCGAGCTGCCCGGTCGCGACGACGCAGCCGAGTCGCCGGCCGCCGAGCCGTGGGCTCCGGTCGCCGCGCACGAGGACGGCGCCGTCTACGACGCCCTGGGGCTCTACGTCGGTCCTGCGCCCGAGGCCACGCACGAGGTGGCCCCCGAGGCCGCGCCCGAGCCGGAGGCCACGGAGGCGTCGTTCGCCGAGCAGGACGAGCCCGACGAGCTGTTCGAGCACAGTGAGCACGACGAGCACGGCGAGCACGACGAGCACGGTGACGACGGTGAGGACACCGGTCTGGCCCAGGTCGTGACGCCCGACTTCGGGGCCGACCGCATCGCGCCGTCCGACGGCGTCGACGAGCCGGAGTCGGACCAGGCCGAGGCGTTCGCCGAGACCGAGCCCGAGACGCAGACCGAGCGCTTCACGCCGTGGGCTGCTGCCGCGGCCGCGAGCCCGGAGACGGCCGAGCACGACGAGCAGGCCGAGACCCACGAGCCGGTCGACGAGCCCGAGCGCGTGACTCCGTGGGCCCGGACCGCTGCCGCGAGCAGTGAGCCGGTCGAGCAGCACGAGGTGGCCGAGTACGCCGAGCAGGCTCAGACCACCGAGCCCGCGGCCGTCGAGGCCGAACCGGTCCACGACGCACCTGCGGCGGCCCTGGCCGACCCGGTGGCCGAGCCCGAGCAGGCTCCGGCCCAGGAGGCTCCGGTTCGGCTGCAGATCCGGAGGCCGCTGTCGGCGGCCAACGGCGCTTCAGCCCTGGAGGGGGACTACGTCGCCGAGACGGGTCCGGTGGACTCGCCGATCTTCGGCCAGCTCCGCTCGAACTGGCTCAGCGACGGCGAGGGTGGTAACGAGGGGGAGACGTGGTCTGCCAGTGAGGTGGACCGCGGTTGGGACGCGGCAGAGCGCGTGGACAGCGCCGATGCCGAGGGCACCACACGCACCGGTCTGCCGGTGCGCCGTCCGGGCGGCCGGTTGCTGCCCGGCGGTGTCTCGCAGGAGCCCGCGAAGGTCATCCGAGACCCGGAGGCCATCCGCAACCGCCTCGCCGCGCACGCGGCCGGCGTGTCCCGGGGCCGAGCTGCTGCGGCGGCCCAACCCACCACGACCGACGACTACGCGCATGAGGAGACAGGACCGGCATGACCGAGAGCCTCCAGGCAGAGATGACCACCGTCGAGACCGAGACCCGGGAGCTCGACTGGGTGGTCAACCGATTCGTCGAGAGCGTGCCGGGTGCGGCGCATGGCGTGCTGGTGTCCGCAGACGGCCTGTTGATGGCCGGCAGCGCGCGGCTTCCCGCAGATCGCGCTGAGCAGGTGGCCGCGGTCTCGTCCGGGCTGGCCAGCCTCGCGACGGGCGCTGCCCGCCTCTTCGAGGGCGGCGCAGTGATGCAGACCATCGTCGAGATGGAGAACGGCTTCATGCTCCTGATGAGCGTGGGCGACGGGTCGCACCTCGCGGTGCTGACCCAGGCCACCGCCGACATCGGCCAGGTGGGCTACGAGATGGCCCTCCTCGTCGAGCGCGTCGGGCAGATGGTCCAGGCTCACGCTCGGGTGCACGGGGTGTAGGTGTTGGGGGAGACGACATGGCAGAAGAGCCCGAGGTCGAGAAGATGCACGCCAGTCCGCCGGCTGCGCGCATCGTTCGTCCGTACGCACTGACGGCGGGGCGCACGCGCGCCGTCGTCGACCTCCCCCTGGAGGCAGTGCTGCGGCTCGACACGAGCGCGACTCGCCGTGCCTGGAACGAGGACGTCACCGGGAAGATCATCTCCCTGTGCGACTCTCGATCGGTCGCCGAGGTGTCGGCACTGGTGCAGCGCCCCATCGGCGTTGTCCGCGTGCTGGTCGGAGACCTGGTGCAACAGGGGTTCGTGCATGTGCAGGCGACCCTGACCGAGAACTCCACCGACAACGAACGCTTCGACCTGCTGGAAAGGACCCTCCGTGGACTCCGTGCTCTCTAATGCTCCGTCGAGCGGCAGCCGTGCTGCCGCCTCGACGAAGATCGTCGTGGCGGGCGGGTTCGGCGTGGGCAAGACCACCCTGGTCGGGTCGGTCTCGGAGATCGTGCCCCTCCGCACCGAGGCCCTGGTCACCAACGAGTCCGTCGGCGTCGACGACCTCGCCCAGACCCCGGGGAAGTCGACGACCACCGTCGCCATGGACTTCGGCCGGATCACGCTTGCCGAGGACCTCGTGCTGTACCTGTTCGGCACCCCCGGACAGAAGCGGTTCTGGTTCATGTGGGATGACCTGGTCCGCGGCGCCATCGGCGCGATCGTGCTGGTCGACACCAACCGGCTCGACGCGGCGTTCGCGCCGCTGGACTACTTCGAGTCCAAGAGCGTGCCCTTCATCGTGGCCGTCAACGAGTTCGAGAGCGGCGCGCGCTACCCGCTCCACGAGGTCGCCGAGGCGCTGGCCCTACCCGAGGACGTCCCGCTGATCACCGTCGACGCACGCGACGCCGACTCGGCCAAGCGTGCGCTGATCCGGATCACCGAGTTCGCCCTGACCCAGCTCGCCGGCCGTCAGCGCACCGCCTGATCGTCAGTCGGTGACCCGGCGGACGTCGTAGCGGCCCTCGGCGAAGCCCTGCCGCACGACCTTCTTGTCGAACTTGCCCACCGACGTGCGCGGGACCTGGTCGACGAACGTCCAGGCGTCCGGCAGCTGCCACCTGGCGAACGACGCGGCCAGATGGGTGCGCAGCTCCTCGGGCGTGACCGAGGCGCCCTCGCGCACGACGACCGTGGCCAGCGGTCGCTCCTGCCACTTCTCGTCGGGGATGCCGACCACGGCGGCCTCGACGACGTCGGGGTGGCCCATCAGGGCGTTCTCCAGGTCGACCGAGGAGATCCACTCCCCACCCGACTTGATGACGTCCTTGGCGCGGTCGCTGAGGGTGATGTACCCCAGCTCGTCGAGGTGTCCGACGTCGCCGGTGCGCAGCCAGCCGTCGTGGAACTTCTCCTCGGCGTGGTCGGCCTGGTCGGGGTCGTAGTAGCTGCCGGTCACCCAGGGGCCGCGGACCTCGAGCTCGCCGACCGAGTGGCCGTCCCAGGGCAGCGAGGTCCCGGCGTCGTCGACGATGCGCCCCTCGACTCCGCACAGGAGCCGCCCCTGGGTGCCGCGGTAGGCCCACTGGGCGTCGCCTGTCACCGACGTGGGCACCAGGCCGGCCGAGGCGACCGGGGAGGTCTCGGTCATTCCCCAGGCCTGCCGGACGTAGAGCCCGTGGCGCTCCTCGAGGCCTCGTTGTAGCGAGACCGGGACCGCCGAGCCGCCGCAGAGGATCAGCCGCAGCGAGTCCAGGCGCAGGCCGTCGTGTCCGTCGAGGTAGCCCAAGACGTCGTTCCACACCGTCGGCACCGCCCCGGAGACCGTCGGCCGGCTCGCCTGGATGAAGCGCACGAGCGGCTCGGCCTGGAGGAAGCGGTCGGGCATGCACAACGACGCGCCGGTCATCAGCGCGGCGTAGGCGAGTCCCCAGGCGTTGGCGTGGAACATCGGCACGATCGGCAGCACCCGGTCGTGGAAGTCGATGCCGGCGGCGTTGCCGGTGCTGACGGCCTGCGAGTGCAGCCAGGCCGAGCGGTGGCTGTAGACCACCCCTTTGGGGTTGCCGGTCGTGCCGCTGGTGTAGCACATCGCGGCGGCGTCACGCTCGTCGACCTCGGGCCAGCCGAAGTCCTCCGCGCCCTCCGCGAGCAGCTCGTCGTAGAGCAGCACCTCCTTGCCGGCCGCGCGCAGGGAGTCCAGGTCTGCCTCGGCGGCTCCGGGCCCCGAGACCAGCACGTGGGTCACGGTCCGAAGCTGCGGGAGCTGCTGGGCCAGCAGCGGCACCAGCGAGTCGTCGACGATGAGGACGCGGTCCTCGGCGTGGTTGGCGATGTAGACCAGCTGCTCGGGGAACAGGCGGATGTTCAGGGTGTGCAGCACGGCCCCCATGGCGGGGACCGCGAGGTAGGCCTCGAGGTGCTCGGCGTTGTTCCACATGAACGTCGCCACCCGCTGGTCGGCGTCGATGCCGAGGCCGCGCAGGCCGTGGGCCAGCCGGGCGCTGCGTCGGCCGACCTCGGCGTAGGAGCGGCGGCGCGTGCCGTCGGCGGTGGCGGTGACGACCTCGGAGTCGCCGTGCACCAGGGTGCCGTGCCGCAGCACGGAGCCGATCGTGAGCTGGGCGTCCTGCATGGTGCTCTTCACGGAGGTCTCCTCGCGCTCGCGCAGCGGACGTGACGCTGACACCCACATCTTGCTCCCCGGGGGGTCACGACGCACGTGACGCGCATCGACCGCGCCCGCTTCCTATGCTGGCCGGGTGACTCTGCGGCTCCGCCTCCTCGGCGAGGTGTCCTACGACGGCGACCCGGTGGCCGGCGCGCGCTCGGCCGACCTGCTGGCGGCCCTCGTGCACCACCGGTCGGGCCTGTCCGACGACCGGCTTCTGGAGCTGGTCTGGCGGGACAGCGCGCCGAGCCCGAAGGCGCTTGCGGTGCAGGTCTCGCGGGTCCGCGCGCAGTGCGGTCCCGAGATCGTCGACCGGGTCACCGGCGGCTATCGCCTCGGCCTCGCCGACGATGCCGTCGACGTCTGGGTGGCCGAGGCCCTCGTCGAGCGAGCGCGCAAGGAGTTGGACGACGACCCGCGGGCGGCGCTCGCGGACACGCGGTCGGCCGACGACCTGGTCTGCGCACCCGCCGTGGCGGACGGCGACGGGCCGCTGGCCGAGGTACGCCGCGCCGTCCTGGCGCTCGGCCCGGCGCTGGTCCGCACCCGGGGGCTGGCGCTGGCTCGCTGCGGCCTCGACGCGGAGGCGGTGACCGCGCTGAACGGAGTGCGGGCCGCCGACCTCGACGACGTGGAGGTGCTGGAGGCGCTGCTGCGCAGCGAGGGCGCGGCCGCCGGGGCCCCGGCCGCGCTGGCCCGCTACGAGGAGTACCGCCGTGGCCTCGCCGACCGGTTGGGCGTCGACCCGGACCCCGTGCTCCAGCGCGTGCACCGGGAGCTGCTCGCCGCCGACGAGCCGGTCCGGAGCGGGGTTCGCTTCGACGCCGACGAGCTGCTCGGACGGGCCGATGACCTGGCCGGCCTGCGGACGCTGGTGCGGACCGGGCGGCTGACGACGGTCCTGGGTCCCGGTGGCCTGGGCAAGACCAGGGTGGCCCACGTGCTAGCCCGCGAGGCGAGCCAGCCCAAGGTGCACTTCGTCGAGCTCGTCGGGATCTCCTCCTCCGACGACGTCGTGTCCGAGATCGGGTCGGCGCTGGGCGTGCGGCACTCGGTGACCGGGCGTCGTACCCTCACCGCGGCCCAGCAGGCCGACGTGCGCTCCCGGATCGCCCAGGAGCTCGACACGGTGCCGACGCTGCTGGTCCTGGACAACTGCGAGCACGTCCTCGACGCGGTGGCCTCCCTGATCGCCTTCCTGCTGGTCACCACCCGAGACCTTCGCGTCGTCACGACGAGCCGTGCGCCGCTGGGGATCGCCGCGGAGCGCGTGTTCCCGCTCAGCCAGCTCGCGGCCGCCGACGGCGCGGAGCTGTTCCGGCGTCGGGCTCGCGCCGTCCGCCCGGACGCCGACCTGCCCGACGACGTCGTGGGCGACATCGTCGCTCGCCTGGACGGTCTGCCCCTGGCCGTGGAGCTGGCCGCCGCACGCGTGCGCACGATGTCGGTCGACGACGTGCGTCGCGCGCTCGACGACCGCTTCGCACTGCTGCGTGGACGCGACCGCTCGGCGCCGGTGCGACACCAGACCCTGACCGCCGTGATCGGCTGGTCATGGGACCTCCTGGGCCCGGCCGAGCAGCTGGCACTCGCCTGGCTCTCGGTCTTCCAGGACGGCTTCGGCGTCGAGGGCGCCCGCGACCTGGTTGGACGCGACGGTCCCGACCTGGTGGAGGCACTGGTCGACCAGTCGCTGGTCAGCGTCGCCGAGCTCGGCGGCACGATGCGCTACCGGATGCTGGAGACCGTGCGTGAGTTCGGCGGGCTGCGGCTGGCCGAGCTGGGGGAGAGCGACGCCGCCCGCGAGGCGTTGACCCAGTGGGCCGTCGGGCTCTCCGAGCGGCTCGGCGAGCGGCTGTTCGGCGCTGACCAGGTCGAGGTGGTCGATCTGCTGGACGCCGAGGAGGCCAACCTCGCCGACGTGCTCCGCCGCGTGCTGATCGCGGGTGACGCCGGCCGCGCCGTGCGACTGCTGGCCGCCCTGGGCGGCCTGTGGTCGGTCACCGGCAACTTCCCGCGGTTCTTGGCGATGGCCGACCTCGCCGAGCAGGTGCTGGTGGGGTGGGTGCCACCGCCGGAGCTCGAGCAGGTGACGGTCGACGCCGTGGCCCTGATGCTGGTGCCGCTGGGGTTCATGCGGCCCGACGGGGTCGCCGACCTCACGGCCACGCTGGCCCGGCTGCCCGGGGCCCGACAGCCGTGGAGCCGGATCACCCGGGCGATGTTCGTCGACGCCGGGTCGTCGGCCAACCGCCTCCCCGCGGTGCTGGGCCTCACCACCGACCCCGACCGTCGTACCGCAGCCATGGCCTGGCATTGGGCTGCGATCCTGGCGGAGAACCAAGGGGCGATCGCGGAGTCCGAGGGGTATCTCCTCCGAGCGCTCGACCTGGTGGGCGAGGACACCACGGTGTGGGAGATCGCCTCGCTCAACACCCAGGCGGCGACCCAGGCACTCAACCGCGGGGACCATGCCGGGGCCGAACGCTACGCGCGCACCGCCATCCCGTTGCTCGAGCAGCTGCACTCGCAGGAGGACGCCGCGAGTCTGCGGGCCGGGTTGGCTCTGGCTGCGGTACGCCGGGGTCGCTTCGAGGAGGCCGACGCCCTGCTCGACGAGATCGGCGAGATCCGGCCCACCGACCTGACCGCGGACCTGGTCACCTCGCAGGTGCGGGCCGAGGTGGCGCTCGTCCGCGGCGACGTCGCCACCGGCCTGGCCGCCTTCGACCGCTGCCTGGAGGTGACCCGGGGTTGGGGCTTCGCCGGAGTCTCCACGAACGGCCTCGAGCCGTGGACCCTGGTCGCGCTCGCGACCGACCTCGCGGCCCATGCCCGCTTCGCGGAGTCCGACGAGCAGCGCGAGCGCGGTGCGCGACTGGCGCAGGAGACCCGGAGCCTGCTGGGGCGGTTCGCCGACGTCGGGGACGCCGCCGTCGACTTCCCGGTCACCGGGATGGCCCTGATCGCGCTGGGCCAGTGGCTGCTGTCCCGCGAGCGACCGGCGGACCCCGAGCCGGCCGTCCGGCTGGTCGCCCTGGCCGACCGGTTCGGGTACAACCGGTGGTTCCCGTCGATGAGCTGGGAACAGGCACGCGCGATGGCCGAGGATGCCGCTCCCGGCCGCCTCGACGCCGTCCTCGCGGAGTACGGCGAGCGCAAGGGCCGAGAGCTGCGTGCCGAGAGCGAACGGGTGATCGCCGCGGTGTCCTGAGCTCGGCGGGCGGTCACATCTTGCGCGTGAAGCTGCGCACCGAGAGCGGTGCGAAGATCGCGACCACCACCGCGCATCCGAGCAGGGCCCAGCCGGCATCGGCCCCGATGTGCCCGTTGTTGGCCAGGTCTCGGATCGCGGAGATGACGTGGGAGACCGGGTTGACGTCGGCGAAGGCGTGCAGCCAGCTCGGCATGGAGTCCGCCGGGACGAACGCGTTGGAGATGAAGCTCAGCGGGAACATGATCATCAGGGAGATGGCCTGCACGCCCTGGGCACTGCGCCCGATCGTGCCGAACCACGTGAAGATCCAGGCCAGCGACCAGCCGGCGATCATCGCGAACACGATGGCCCCGGCCACTCCGAACACGCCGCCGGCCGGTCGGTAGCCCAGGAACACGATGCCGGTGGCGAAGGTCAGGGTGCTGGCGATGGCATAGCGCAACAGGTCGGCGACCATCGGGCCGGCCAGCGGCGCGATCCGCGAGATCGGGAGCACCTTGAACCTGTCGAACACGCCCTTGTCCATGTCCTCCCGGAGCTGGACGCCGGTCGCGACGCAGGCGGTCATCACGGTCTGGCCGACGAGCCCGGTGATGATCATCGGGTTGTAGTTGCTGACGCTGCCGGCCACCGCGCCGCCGAAGATGCCGGCGAACATCGCGGTGAACAGCAGCGGCTGGATGGTCACGTCGAACATCTGCTCGAAGTTGCGACGCATCTTCATGGTGGCACGCCAGGCGAGAGTGAGGGTCTGGCTCAGGGTCTCGCGCACGCTGACATGGCTGGAGAGACCCTCGGCGGGGTCGCGCAAGGTGCTGGTGAGTGCGGTCATCGGACTGCCTCCAGGTCTGAGGAGCTGCTCGGGTCGGGGGTGCGCTCGTCGTCGTCGTGCGTGTCGTGGCCGGTGAGGGCCATGAACACCTCGTCGAGCGAAGGCTTCTGGACGTTGACGGAGTCGATGGCGATGCCCTGCTCGCGCAAGGTGACCAGGACGTCCACCGCCTGCTCGCTGCGCTGGAGCGGCACCGAGAGCCGCCGGGACTCGGGCGAGAGCGTCGGCTGCTCCCCGATCATCCGGGCGGCGATCTGGGCGGCGGCGGCCACCTGGTCGTGCTCGACGAGCCCCAAGGTGAGGGTCGACCGGCCGACCGAGCTCTTGAGCTCGTCGGAGGTGCCCTCGGCGACCTTGACGCCGCGGTCGATGACCGCGATCCGGTCGGCCAGCTGGTCGGCCTCGTCGAGGTACTGCGTGGTCAGCAAGACGGTGCAGCCGTTGGTGACCAGGTCTCGGATGGTGTCCCACATCTGGCCCCGGGTCCGCGGGTCGAGCCCGGTGGTCGGCTCGTCGAGGAAGATCAGCGGCGGCCGGGTGATCAGGCTGGCGGCGAGGTCGAGCCGGCGCCGCATCCCCCCGGAGAACGCCGAGATGGGCTTGCTGGCCGCCTCGGTGAGGTCGAACTGCTCCAGCAGGGTGGCCGCGGTCGTGCGCGCCGTCGGCTTGGGCACGCCTTGGAGCCGTGCGAAGAGCAGCAGGTTCTCGGTGGCGGTGAGGTTCTCGTCGACCGACGCGTACTGCCCGGTGACACCCAGCAGCTGACGGACGACGTGCGGCTCACGGCGTACGTCGTGGCCGAAGATCTCGCCGCGCCCCCCGTCGATCGGGAGCAACGTGGCGAGCATCTTGAGCATCGTGGTCTTGCCGGCGCCGTTGGGCCCGAGCACGCCGAAGACCTGTCCGCGCTGGACCTCGAGGTCGACGTCGTCCACGGCACGCTGCTCACCGAAGGTCTTGACCAGGCCCTCGGCCCGGACTGCGGGTGTGGTCTCGCTCATGCCTCCCAGGGTGCCGCAGGCCGGTTTCACGGCGGTTTCACGGCGCCCACACCCCCGGGCCTCGGCCGAGAAGTAGCCTGAGCCGCATGTCCGAGACCCGGCCGCGTCGCGCGCGCTCCCCGCGCTGGGAGCCGCTCACGGTCGGGATCGACATCGGCGGCACCAAGGTGCTCGGAGCCGTGGTCGACGCCGCGGGGACCGTGGTCGCCGTCGAGCGCCGGCCGACCGAGGGACACGACGTCACCGCCGTCGAGGACACCATCGTCGACCTGGTGGCGGGGTTCTCCGCGTCGTACGACGTGGCGGCGGTCGGCATCGGGGCCGCGGGGTTCGTCGACGTGACGCGGACCGTGGTGATGTTCTCCCCGCACCTGGACTGGCGGCGTGAGCCGCTGCGCGCCCGGGTGGCCGAGCGGGTGCGGCTGCCGGTCGTGGTCGACAACGACGCCAACACCATGGCGCTGGCCGAGTGCCGCTTCGGCGCCGGACGCGGTCACCGGTTCGTGCTCTGCGTGACGCTCGGCACCGGCATCGGCGGCGCCCTGGTCCTCGACAACCGGGTCTACCGCGGTGCCAACGGGATGGCGGGGGAGTTCGGCCACATGCAGGTCGTGCCCGACGGGCGACGGTGCGAGTGCGGCAACCGCGGCTGCTGGGAGCAGTACGCCTCGGGCAACGCCTTGGTGCGCGAGGCCCGGGAGCTGGTGCGCTCGACCTCGCCGATGGCCCGGCTGCTCCGGACCGGCGTCGCCGGGGACGCCGACCGTCTCGACGGACCGCAGATCACCGAGGCGGCCCGAGGCGGCGACCCGCTGTCGACCGAGCTGTTCGGTGACGTCGGGCGGTGGCTCGGCGTGGGCCTGGCTGGCATGACCGCGGCCTTCGACCCCGGCTGCATCATCGTCGGCGGCGGACTCTCCGATGCCGGAGACCTGCTGCTCGAGCCGACCCGGCAGGCGTTCTCCCGCTCCCTGACCGGTCGCGGCCACCGCGAGGAGCCGGTCATCGTCCGAGCAGAGCTCGGACCCAGCGCCGGCTTCATCGGCGCGGCAGACATGGCCCGCTCGGCCGCTCGTCGCTCGCGCCGCGGCCGGCTGCGGCGTACCAGTGCGAGCCGGCCCCGCCGCCGCCTCTTCGAGCGCCCGGGCGTGGACGGCTCGTCACGCTGAGTGGGTGAACCGGTGCGGGGCTCGGTGAGCTCCGCCGGCCCGGAAGGGCTTCGCCTGCCGAGCGTGATGAACCGTCCACGCGCGTGCACAGGATTGTGCACAGGGAGGCGGTTGCCTGTGCAGTCAGCGGCGGTGGCGTGCACAGTCCCTCCACAGATTCGCCTCCTTGCCTGGGGGAAACCCAGAACGTGTTGAGTCGCCTCGGCGCGCCTCCGTACAGTCACGGCGTACCTCAGGGCACGATGTCGCAAAGTCGACAAATCTCCTGAGCTCACGACACGGAGGGCAGCTCAATGCCTGGGATCTTCTCGCGCGGCCATGCGGCCGGCGACGCCACCGCCATGCCGCCGAAGGTGCGGGTGCCGGTCCCCTCGGCCACGACCGAGGAGCTGCCCCCGCCGACGTCCGAACAGGTGGCGGCGGTGTCACAGCCGGTGCCGCTGGTCGGACCGGACGACGCGGGGCCGGGCGAGGCCGAGACCGAGACCGAGCACGAGCTGGCCACCGAGGTCCAGGAGGTCGAGGAGGCCGAGGACGTCGAGCAGGAGACCCAGGTCGAGCTCGGCCCGACCGGGCGCCCGATGCCCCACTTCCCCGACCCGCCGCCGGTGACCGTGCACGGAGACGCCCGGGTCATCTCCATGTGCAACCAGAAGGGCGGCGTCGGCAAGACCACCACGACCATCAACCTCGGGGCGGCGCTGGCCGAGCAGGGCCGCAGGGTGCTCCTGGTCGACTTCGACCCGCAGGGCTCCCTCTCGGTGGGGCTGGGCCTCAACCCCCACGACATGGAGCTGACGGTCTACAACCTGCTCATGGAGCGCGACATCCCCTTGTCGGAGGTGGTGGTCCCCACGGTGGTCCCGGGGATGGACCTGCTCCCCTCCAACATCGACCTGTCCGCCGCCGAGGTCCAGCTGGTGCACGAGGTGGCCCGCGAGCAGACGCTTCAGCGGGTGATCGGCCCGGCCGTCGAGCACTACGACGTGATCCTGATCGACTGTCAGCCCTCGCTCGGGCTCCTGACGGTCAACGCGCTGACCGCCTCCAACGGCGTCATCGTGCCGCTGGAGTGCGAGTACTTCGCGCTGCGCGGCGTCGCCCTGCTGAAGACCACGATCGACAAGGTCCGCGAGCGCCTCAACCCCAACCTCGAGATCGACGGCGTCCTGGGGACGATGTTCGACGGCCGCACCCTGCACAGCCGCGAGGTCATGCAGCGGCTCGTCGAGGCCTGGGGCGACAAGGTGTTCCACACGGTGATCCGGCGCACGGTGAAGTTCTCGGACTCCACGGTCGCCGGCGAGCCGATCACGTCGTACGCCACGGCCTCGAACGGCGCCGACGCCTACCGCCAGCTGGCCAAGGAGGTGTCGCTGCGGTGTCTCGACGCGTGAACCTGCCCACGGCCGACGACCTGTTCCGCCCGACGGACTCCTCGGCGATGGCGGAGCCGGCTCCTCGCGAACGCCGGGTGCGCGCCGTACCCGCGCAGCCTGCGGAGCCCGTGGCCGACGACCCTCGCCACCGTCCCAGCGGGCGGGTGCGGCACGACGAGAAGATCACCATCTACGTCACCGCCGACGAGCTGGTCGACATCGAGCACGCCCGCCTCGAGCTACGCCGACACCACGGTCTGGCCGTCGACCGCGGCCGGCTGGTGCGCGAGGCGGTCGCCCTGGTGCTGGCCGACCTCGACGAGCGCGGGCATGACAGCATGCTCGTGCAGCGCCTGTTCGAGTCGTGACCCGGCCTGACCGAGCTCACCGAGCCATGCCGAGCCTGACCAGCCTGATCGAGGACTGAAGCACTGCCCATGACCGTCGCCACCGCGTCTGGCTCCCCGCGACCGGACGCCTCGCTCCGCCCGCCCGAGGGCGAGGCGAGCCCTGCCTTCGAGGTGCGACTGGACAACTTCGAAGGTCCCTTCGACCTCCTGCTGAGCCTGATCTCGAAGCACAAGCTGGACATCACCGAGGTGGCGCTGTCGAAGGTCACCGACGAGTTCATCGCGCACGTGAGGTCCGGCGCGGCGACACGGGGCGACGCGGGCTGGGACCTCGAGCAGACCTCGTCGTTCCTGCTCGTGGCCTCGACGCTGCTGGACCTGAAGTCCGCCCGGCTGCTGCCCCAGGGCGAGATCGAGGACGAGGACGACCTGGCCCTCCTGGAGGCGCGCGACCTGCTGTTCGCGCGGCTCCTCCAGTACCGCGCCTTCAAGCAGGTCGCCGGCCTGCTGGAGGAGCGGCTCTCCGACGAGTCGCGGCGGCATCCCCGGGCGGTGGGTCTGGAGGAGCGGTACGCCGGTCTCCTGCCCGAGGTGCTGATCGGGATCGGGCTGGACGCCTTCGGAGCGCTCGCCGCCCGGGCCCTGGAGCCCAAGCCCGAGCCGCAGCTGTCGATGCAGCACCTGCACGCACCCGCGGTCTCGGTGCGCGAGCAGGCCGAGCTCGTCGCCGGCCGGCTCCGGCGCTCGCACACCATGACGTTCCGGGCGCTGTGCGGCGATGCCCCGGACATGCTCACCACGGTCGCCCGGTTCCTGGCGCTGCTGGAGCTCTTCCGCGAGAACGCCGTGGCCTTCGACCAGGTCTCCCCGCTGGGGGAGCTGACCGTGCGCTGGACCGCCGCGGACGACCCGGAGGCCGTGGCGGAGTTCCGGATCGACGAGTTCGAGGGCAGTCCCGAGCCGGAGCCGGCCACGGCCGACCCCGACGCCACCCCCACTGCCCAGGAGGAGAGGCCATGACCGAGGACGTGCTGGAGGTCGCCGTCGCCGAGCTGCGCCCCTCGCTGGAGGCGCTGCTGATGATCGCCGACCAGCCGCTCGACGAGTCCACGCTGGCCTCGGCCGCCGGTGCTCCCGTGGCCGAGGTGGCCTCGGCGCTGGCCGAGCTCGCCGAGGAGTACGCCGCGCAGGGACGCGGCTTCGAGCTGCGCAACGTGGCCGGCGGATGGCGCTACTACACGCGCGAGGAGTTCGCGCCGGTGGTGGAGGCGTTCGTCCTCGACGGGCAGCAGGCCCGCCTGACCCAGGCCGCGCTCGAGACCTTGGCCGTCGTCGCCTACAAGCAACCCGTCTCCCGGGCTCGGGTCTCGGCCATCCGGGGGGTGAACGTCGACGGAGTCATGCGCACGCTGCTGACCCGCGGTCTGGTCGAGGAGGCCGGCGAGGACCACTCCACCGGCGCTCACCTCTACCGCACCACGTCGTACTTCATGGAGCGGATCGGGGTCAGCTCGCTCGACGAGCTGCCCGAGCTCGCGCCGTACCTCCCCGACCTGGACGACCTCGACGACCTCGAGGAGGAGCTGGGCGGCTCGGGCGGCATGGTGCCGAGCGGCTCGGCCGTCACGTCGGTCCGGGCCGACGACACCCACGGGGCGACCGGCGCCGGCGACGCGTGAGCGGTCCGGACCTGGAGCGCGACGAGGACGGCCTCGTCCGGCTCCACAAGCTCCTCGCCCGCTCGGGGGTCGCGTCCCGCCGACGCTGCGAGGAGCTGATGCTCGCCGGTGAGGTCACCGTGGACGGCGAGGTGGTGACGCGGCTGGGCACCAAGATCGACCCGGTCACCGCGGTGGTCCGCGTCTCCGGCCAGCGGCTGCCCCCGATCTCGCCCCACGTCTACCTCGCCCTGAACAAGCCGGTCGGGGTCACCTCGACGATGTCGGACCCCCACGCGGCCCGCACCCTGTCCGACCTGGTCGCCGACCGCCCCGAGCGGCTCTTCCACGTCGGACGCCTCGACACCGACACCTCGGGGCTGCTGCTGCTCACCAACGACGGCGAGTTCGCCCAGCGGATGGCGCACCCGTCCTACGAGGTGGACAAGACCTACGTCGCCGCGGTCGAGGGTGTGGTCTTCCCCAACGTCGTCAAGCGGCTGCTGGCCGGTGTGACGCTGGACGACGGCCCGGTGACGGTGTCGTCGGTGAAGCTGGTCGGCGGGCGGGGCACCACCCGCGACGGTTCGATCGTCGAGCTGGTGATCCACGAGGGCCGCAACCGGATCGTCCGTCGGCTGCTGGACGAGGTGGGCCACCCGGTGCGCCAGCTCACCCGGACCGCGATCGGGCCGGTCGTCCTGGGCCGGCTGGCCGAGGGGGAGCTGCGTGAGCTCACCGCCGACGAGCTGGGCAGCCTCCTGGACGCCGCCAGTCTCTGACGCGCGAGGTCCGGGGGGGCTTGTGTGTCTCGGGACGGCCGTCTACCCGAGCCCGCGGCATGGCGCGGTCTCAGGCACACGACCCATCCCGCGCGGGGCGGTCTCACGCCGTTAGGGTCGGGTCGTGGCAGTGAGGGCGGTGCGGGGCGCGACGCAGCTGGACGTCGACGACCGCGAGCACATGCTGGAGCGGGTCACCGAGATGGTGACCGAGGTGATGGACGCCAACGGCTGGGACGTCGACGACTTCATCTCGATCATCTTCACCGCGACCACCGACCTGGTCTCGGAGTTCCCGGCGTACGCCGCGCGGATGCTCGGCTTCACCGACGTGCCGCTGATCTGCACCCGCGAGCTGGAGATCGAGGGCTCGATGCCGCGGGTGGTGCGGATGATGGCGCACGTGGAGAGCGACCTGCCGCGCGCGGACATCACCCACGTCTACCTGCACGGGGCCGCGGCCCTGCGCCGGGACCTGACCCGGGTGCGCGCCGTACCCGACGCCGATGACTGACGCCGATGGGTGACGCGCTGCCGCAGCCGGTGCTGATCGTGGGCACCGGACTGCTCGGCACCTCGCTGGGACTCGCCCTGCGTCGCCACGACGTCGAGGTGCTGCTCGTCGACCGCAACCCCGAGAACCTGCGGACGGCGACCGGGCTCGGCGCCGGTCGGGCCTACGACGGCCCGGACTCCGGACCGGACGTCGGCCTGGTCGTCGTGGCGGTCCCTCCCGACCACGTCGCCGAGGAGATCGACCGGGCGCTGTCGACGACCGACGCGGTCGTGACCGACGTCGGGAGCGTCAAGACGGCCCCGCTGACCGCGCTCGCGGACCACGAGGGGCTGGCGAGGTACGCCGGTGGCCACCCGATGGCGGGCAGCGAGCGATCGGGCCCGCTCGCGGCGACGCCCACGATCTTCGACGGGCGGCCCTGGGCAGTCACCCCGCATGCGACATCGAGCGACGCCGCGACGGCCGCCGTCGAGGAGCTGGCGCGGCTGGCCGGAGCGAGCATCGTCCGGCTCAGCCCCGGCGAGCACGATGCGGCGGTCGCGCGCACGTCGCACCTGCCGCATCTGCTCTCGGTCCTGGTGGCCGGCCGGCTCGTCGATGCCCCGCCCGAGCATCTCGCCCTGAGCGGACAGGGTGTTCGCGACGTGACCCGGGTGGCCGGCGGCGACCCGGGGCTGTGGCAGCAGATCGTGACGGGCAACGCCGACGCCGTCGCGGGCCTGCTGGCCCAGGTCCGCGAGCAGCTCGACGTACTGATCGACGCGGTCGACCGCGGCGACCGGGGGCAGCTCGGCGCGATCCTGGAGCTGGGGGTGGCGGGCACGCGGGCGATCCCGGGCAAGCACGGCGGGCCGACCCGGCCGATGGCGTCGGTGTTCGTCTCGGTCCCCGACCATCCCGGCGAGCTCGCCCGCCTGTTCGCCGACGCCGGCGCCAGTGACGTGAACATCGAGGACGTCCGGATCGACCACGACCCCGCCCGCGAGACCGGTCTGGTCGAGATCGTCGTCGACGAGACGCGGGCGGACCACCTCCACGACTCTCTCGGATCGCGGGGCTGGGAGACCCATCGGTGACGGGTGTGGCCGCCGGGTCACGCCGGCAGCCGCAGACCTGGCTCCTGCACGGCGGCCGCCGGGCCAGCCGCTGGCTGATCCGTCGCCGCTACGACGTGCGCGAGCACGGCACCGGACACGTCCCACCGCAGGGTCCGGTGATCGTGGCGGCCAACCACACCGGCGTCGTCGACGGCCCGCTGCTGGCGATCTTCGGTCCGCGGCCGGTCCACGCGCTGACCAAGGAGGAGATGTTCCGAGGTCCGGTCGGACCGCTGCTGCGCGCGACCGGCCAGATCGAGCTGGACCGGGGCGTGTGCGACGTGCGCGCCGTACGCACCTGTCGGGAGGTCTTGGAGGGCGGGGGAGTGGTCGGCATCTTCCCCGAGGGCAACCGCGGCGCCGGTGACCTCGTCGCCTTCCGCAACGGCGCGGCGTACCTCGTGCTGGTCACCGGGGCCCCGGTGGTGCCGCTGACCATGTTCGGGACCCGGCCCGTCGGCGGTGGGAGGAACGCCGTGCCGCGGCGTGGGGCCGTGCTCGACCTGGTGTACGACGCGCCGTTCCGGGTGGGGCGCCTGCCCTGGCCGCGCACGCGGGGGATCGTGGCCGAGGCGAGCCGGGCACGTCACGCGCGAATGCGGGAAGAGCTGGCCGCCGGCCTTACGTTGACCGGACAGACGATGCCGGGGCCCATCCCCGGCGACCCGCTGGCCACCGACGAGGACGCACCATGACCACCGACGACCTGCTGCCGCCCGAGGCGGAGCCGACCGGGCCACTGCCCGTGCTGGCCGTGGTCGGCAGACCCAACGTCGGCAAGTCGACGCTCGTCAACCGCATCCTCGGCCGCCGCGAGGCGGTCGTGGAGGACGTCCCGGGAGTGACCCGCGACCGCGTGTCGTACGACGCCACCTGGGCCGGACGCGCGTTCACCCTGGTCGACACCGGCGGCTGGGACCCCGACGCGCGGGGGATGGCCGAGCGCATCCGCGAGCAGGCCGAGATCGCGGTCAGCCTGGCCGACGCCGTGCTGTTCGTCGTCGATGCCGCGGTGGGGATCACCGACGCGGACGAGGCCGTCGTGCGCGTGCTGAGGCGATCGAGGAAGCCGGTCGTGCTGGCTGCCAACAAGGTCGACGACCAGCGCGCCGAGGCCGAGTCGTTCGGGCTGTGGAACCTCGGCCTGGGCGAGCCCTACCCGGTCTCCGCGCTGCACGGTCGCGGCTCCGGCGACCTCCTCGACGCGATCTTGAGCGTCCTGCCCGAGCCTCCCGCGGAGTCGTTCGAACGGGAGGCAGGTCCGCGCCGGATCGCGATCGTCGGCAAGCCCAACGTCGGGAAGTCCTCGCTGCTCAACCAGCTGGCAGGGGCGGAGCGGGTCGTCGTCGACTCGGTGGCCGGCACCACCGTCGACCCGGTCGACGAGCTGGTCGAGCTGGGGGGCCGGACCTGGCGCTTCATCGACACCGCCGGCATCCGCAAGCGGGTCAAGGAGGCCTCGGGGCACGAGTACTACGCCTCGCTGCGCACCTCCACGGCGATCGACCGGGCCGAGGTGGCCGTGCTGGTCCTCGACGCGGGTCAGAGCATCTCCGAGCAGGACGTCCGGATCCTCCAGACGGTGCGCGACGCGGGCCGGGCGCTGGTGATCGCCTTCAACAAGTGGGACCTGGTCGACGAGGAGCGCCGCCACTACCTCGAGCGCGAGGTCGACCTGGAGCTGGTCCAGGTGCAGTGGGCACCCCGGATCAACGTCACCGCCCGCACCGGCTGGCACGTCGACCGGCTGGTGCCCGCGCTCGACAAGGCCCTGGGGGGCTGGGAGACGCGGATCTCGACCGGCGCGCTGAACGCGTTCCTCGGGCGCCTGGTCGCCGAGCACCCGCATCCGGTGCGCAGCGGGAAGCAGCCGAAGATCCTCTTCGGCACCCAGCCCTCGGTCGCGCCCCCGACCTTCGCGCTGTTCACGTCGGGCAAGCTGGATGCGGGGTACGAGCGCTACATCGAGCGCCGGCTGCGCGAGGAGTTCGGCTTCGCCGGCACGCCGATCGTGATGAACCAGCGCGTGCGGGAGCGGCGCAGGCGCTGAGCTGCACCCCTCGGCCATGCGGGCGTGAGAGCATCGGGCATGGTCACGATGCATCAGGTGGTCGCCTTCGGCCTCGTCGCGCTGGTGGTGATCGCCATCCCCGGCCCGAGCGTGGTCTTCACCGTGGGGCGAGCGCTGACCTACGGCCGCTCGGTCGCGCTCACGACCGTCGTCGGCAACTCCCTGGGTCTGCTGACCGCGCTCGTGCTGGTCGTGCTCGGACTCGGGCAGCTGGTCGCCACCTCCGACGCCGTCTTCGAGGGCGTCAAGGTCGTCGGCGCGGTCTACCTGGTCTACCTCGGCGTGCAGGCGTTGCGTCATCGGCACGCGATCACCGTGAGCGACGGCAGCCGCGCCGCACCGCCCCTGCGGCCGCTGACGGCTCTGCGACAGGGCTACTTCGTGGGGTTCACCAACCCCAAGGGCTACGTGATGTTCGTGGCGCTGCTTCCGCAGTTCCTCGACCGCGACCGCGGACACGACAGCCTCCAGATGCTGCTGCTGGGCTCGATGGCCTTCGGGATCGGCCTGTGCTCGGACAGCTTGTGGGCGCTCCTGGCCAGCCAGCTGCGCCGCTGGTTCAACGCCTCCCCGAAGCGCGGTCGGACGCTGGGGACCGTGGGCGGGGTGTCGATGATCGGGCTCGGCGTGGCCGTCGCCGTGGGCGGGCGGCCGGGCTCGTGAGGGTGCGCGCGACCGCGGTCGGGGTGGCGTGCGCACTGGCCGCGACCGGCGCGACGTACGCCGGGGTGACCGGGACGGCGTGGTCCAGCGACCATCCGGCACCCGACGCGGCCGGACGGGCCGGTGCCCGGCCGGTCGCCGGGACGTCGTGCCCGGTCTTCCCGGCCGACAACTGGTGGAACGCCGACATCCGCGGCCTGCCGGTCGACACCCGCAGCAAGGTCTGGATGAGCCACATGTCCAAGAGCCTGAACCTGCACCCCGACTTCGGGCCGTCGTTCGGCGACGGGCCCAACTACGGCATCCCGATCACGGTGGTCGGGAAGCACCATCCGCGGGTGCACGTGAGGTTCCAGTACTCCGGTGACAGCGACCACGTGCGCTACCCGCTCGGCAAGGACACCCGCATCGAGGGCGGCCGCCACTCCTCGGGCGACAAGCATGCGATCGTCATCGACAAGGCCACCTGCCGGCTCTACGAGACCTGGCTGACAACGGAGAAGAACGGGCACTGGCACGCAGGCTCGGGCGCGACGTGGTCGCTGAGCTCGGACAAGCTGCGGAAGAGGGGCGACACGTCGGCCGACGCCGCCGGCCTGCCGATCCTGCCCGGCCTGCTGCGCTGGAACGAGGTGAAGGCAGGGCACGTCGACCACGCGATTCGGTTCACCACCGACATCACCTCCCGGCACTTCCTGTGGCCGGCCCGGCATCAGGCGGGGGGCACCAAGAGCTGGAAGTACCCGCCGATGGGTGCGCGCTTCCGGCTGCGCGCGTCGTACCACCCGCAGGGCTTCGGCAAGAAGGCGATGGCGGTGGTGCGGGCGATGAAGACCTACGGTCTCGTGCTGGCCGACAACGGTTCGCCGTGGTACTTCCAGGGCGAGCAGAACGCGAGGTGGCCCGACTCCTTCATCGAGCAGCTCAAGCAGATCCCGGCGCGGGACTTCGTGGCGGTCGACACGTCGTCGCTCAAGGTCAGCAACAACAGCGGCGCCACCCAGTAGGGCCAGGAGGGCCCAGGAGAGCCCCCTAGGGCTCCGGGCGGCGCCGCCCGGCGCGGCGGCCGCTCAGCCCTCGAGCGCGGCGTCCAGGGTGATCTCGACGCCGGTGAGCGCCTTGCTTATCGGGCAGCCGGCCTTGGCGGCCTGGGCGGCCTGCACGAAGCCCGCCTCGTCCAGACCGTCGACCTCACCGCGCACGGTGAGCTTGATGCCGGTCAGGCGGAAGCCTCCGGCCGGGTCGGGGCCGAGCGAGACGTCGGCCTGGACGTCGAGCGCGATCGGCGTCCCTCCGGCCTGGGCGACCAGGTTGGACAGCTGCATGGAGTAGCAGGCGGAGTGGGCCGCGGCGACCAGCTCCTCGGGGCTGGTGGCGCCGCCGGCGTCGTCAGCGGCCCGCTTGGGGAAGGACACCTCGAAGGTCGCCAGCTGTGAGCTGGTGAGCTCGACCTGGCCGGAGCCGTCCTGGAGACCGCCGGTCCAGGCGGTGCGTGCGGTGCGAGTCGGCATGGGGGGTGACCTCCTGAGTGGCGGAACGACGTTGTCTGGGCAACCCGCCGTGCGGGCACGTCATTCCACCCTAGGCCCGGGAGCCCCGAGACTTCAGACCGAGGTCCGTCAGCGGCGGCGCGTGCTCTTCTGGTCGTCCGGAAGCAGCTGGTACCGCAGGGCGCCCGCCATCGCCACGGCCGCGATGGAGTAGATGAAGTACAGGTACAGGCCCACCTCGAAGCTGAGGGCTAGGCACAGGATCGCGAAGAACAGCAGGATGTTCGCGATGGTCAGGTTCGACATGCACACGTCCTTGTGGGGTGGACGCCCCCCGGCGTCTGAGCCACGCCGGTGAAGCGATGCTGTGTCGATCCTCTGCCCTGGGGGTAAAAACCACAAAGAACCCCAGGCAGACTTCCCCCAAATGGGCTAGGGAAGGGTTGATCAACGGCGCCGTCGCGAGCGTCGCGGCAGGCGGGACTGATCAGCGCTTCCCTCAGGGGCCTCGCGAGCCGGACTCGGCCCTGCCGACGGTGGAGAGCCGGCGCTCATGCCACCGGCCCGGCCATCAGGGTCACCGAGGAGATGTGCGAGGTCCCGTCCGCGTCGCTCCAGGTCAGGCGGACCTGGTCGCCGGGGGAGTAGGCGGTCACCGCGGCACGGAGCTGCTGGGCAGTGGTGACACGGGTGGTGCCGACGCGGGTGATGGTGTCGCCCGCGGTGACTCCCGCGCGTGCCGCGGGAGTGCCGGCGTACACCTGGGCGACGCGGGTGCCGTTGCCGGTCAGGCCGATGCCGAGGAACGCCGGCGTGCCGTACTCGTAGCGGGCGTTCTGCGTGCCGTTCTCGAGGTCGCCCGCGATGTGGACGACGGTCGCGATCGGGATGGCATACCCGACGACGTCGTTGCCTCCCGAGGACGCGGCGGTGGTCATGGCGACGACCTCGCCCTGGGAGTCGTAGGTCGCGCCGCCGGAGTCGCCGGGGATCACGTCGCTGCTGATCTTGATCAGCCCGCTCAGCCTCTCGCCCGGGTGGCCCGACTCGCTCTGGGTGGTGATGTGCTGGTCGGTCGCGGTGATCTTCCCGGCCGCAGCGGAGAACTTGGTGTTGCCGCCGGCGTCGCCGACGGCCGTGACGGCGTCACCGACCGAGGCGGCGTCGGTGTCCGTGGTGACGGTCTGGAGCCCGGAGGCGCTGTCGAGCTGGATGACGGCGACGTCGTCCTTGGCGTCGGTGCCGACGACGTTCGCGTCGTAGCTTCGACCGGTGCTCATCACGGTCACCCGCAGCCGGGTCGCGCCCTCGACGACGTGATGGTTGGTGACGACCTCCCCGGTACTGGTCAGGATCATGCCGGTGCCGGCAGCCTTGCCGCCCTCGTACTTGAGGGTGGCCGTGATCTGGACGAGCCCGGTGAGCTGGCTGGTGGTGGCCGGCGTACCGCTCGACGAGCCGTAGGGCGAGCCACCGGTCCCTCCGCCACTGAACGGCCTGCTGCCGAACGGACTGCCCTGGCCGTACTGGCCGCCTTGGCCGAACGGGGAACCCTCACCCTGACCGTTGGGGGTCTGGCCGGACGACTGCCCCCCGGCGTACCCCGACGGGCCGCCGGCTGTCGACTGACCATGCTGGCCGAGGTGACCGAGCGCGAAGCCCGCTCCGCCAGCGACGGCGACGACCGCGAGCGCCGTCCCGACCGCGAGCATCCTCGGCCCGCGGCGCCGCGGTGGAGTGGGCGGCGTCGCGGACGATATGAGTTGGGCCCCCGCGGCGGGCGGCACCGGCGCGCCGTACCGGGCAAGGTGGTGGTCCAGGTAGGCGTGCGGGTCGATCGGCTGCTCGGATGCAGGGCCGAGCGCGGGGCCAGTCGCTGGGCCGGTTGCGGGGTCTGCCAGGTGGCCCGGGTCGGACTGCTCGGGGGATCGCGGGTCCTGCTCGTCCATGTCGGCCATGGGCTCCTCCTCGTCGAATGAGTCCATCAAGCCGCGCAATCCTCGGAGGAACCTGTGAGCCGGCTTTGCGAGCGATAGCCGCTGAGGAAGAAGTTCCTGAGACTCCGGCCGATTCAGGCCCTCACCACTGCCTACGGTAGCCTTCACACCGCTCCGCGGCCGCGCCCGGGGCATCGGGCTGTGGCGCAGTTTGGTAGCGCACTTGACTGGGGGTCAAGGGGTCGCAGGTTCAAATCCTGTCAGCCCGACCGATCGAACTCGCTCTGGCCTGCAGAAACGCCGGGGCGGGGACGGCTCTTCATTCGAACCAGAAGGCGCTATTCCCCACTTATTCCCGAAGTATTCGGCCTTCCTCCGGCTCTGCCTCGGCCAGCTCGTCCAGAATGTGCGCCACGTCGGCGGCGATCGCCGGCTTGGAGATGTAGAACTCGCGGGTGATTGCGGGGGAGGAGTGCCCGAGCTGCTTAGAGGCAGTCTCGGCGTCGACCCGCTCCGAGATGAGCGTCGCCACGGTCTTGCGGAACGTGTGCGGGGTGACCCAGTCGAGGCCGGTGTCTTTGCGGATCTGCCGCCAGCGCCGCTCGACGTTGTTGACCTGCTGCCAGGTGCCGTTGCGTGTCGGAAACACCGCGTCGTTCGGGTTCTCCCGTGGTGCCCCCTGACGACGTTTTAGCACTGCGATGGCGAAGTCCGGAAGGACGACCGTCCTCACGCTGGCGTCCGACTTGGGGCTGGGCTTGCGGTGCGTGCCATTGCCCGGCTCGGTCTTGATCGTTCCGTTGATGGTGAGGCTCGGACGTGTGGCGTCGAGTGTCACGTCGACCCAGCGCACCGCGAGGATCTCGCCGATCCTCGCGCCGGTGGCCAGCATCAGGTCGATGATGTCGGCCATGTCGCTGGACGCCTTTGGTCCGGGCCGTTGCTTGGCCGTCCACGCGCGGAGAGCCTCGCGGACGGTGTTGAGGTCCTCTAGGGTCAGCGAGCGAGTCTCGGACCTCGCGCGGTGGATGCGTGACGTCTGCTGGACTGGATTCACGGTGAGTGCGTCGTGACGCACAGCCATCCCCACCATTGCGCCCATCACCACCTTCGCCTTTCGTTGACGGCTGGCGCTTGTCGCCCGGAGTCGGACGAGGAACAGGTCCAGTCGACTGGTGGTCAACTCCCGAAGTCGCAGGCCCCCAAGCTCAGGGATCACGACCTTGTTGAGCACGCGCTCGTACTCGTTGATGGTCGTGGTCTCGATCCGGCCCTCGTCGCGCAGGAAGGTGAGCCACAGGGCTGCGAGCTTCGCGATGGTGGTGTCGGCGGTGATCGCTTGCTGCGTCGGTCTCGCTCGATCTACGAGCTTCTCCCGCAACGCACGCTCTGCAGCAGCGATCGTGGTGCCCGTGGCCGTGACCTCGCGCGGCACGCCGTCCTTATCCCGGATCCGCGTGCGCGCCCTGTACACACCCTCGCGGATCCGCTTCGTTCGAATCGTTCCCCAAGTGCCCAGCGATGTCGGTGGGCGTCCGCGTCCCATCTCGCATCCCCTTCAGCGCGGCTGGCTCGCTCGGGACAGCGAGACGCCGTCTCCCGCTCGCTGCTCCGCGACGGACGGGCTGTCGTCGAAGCACTCCAGGTGCTCGGCGATCCAGGCGTCGAGATCGGAACGGCGGTAGCGCAGGCAGCCTCCGAGCTTCACGGCTCTCGGGCCGAAGCCCGCTCGCCGAGTCCGCCAGGTGTATAGCGTCGCTTTCGGGATCGAGAGGTAAGTCGCGGCCTGGTCAATGGTGAGGATGCTGCCCTCCCCAGTGGTGTCGACAGTCGTGCTCATGATGTGCTCCTTCGTCGTGATGAGGACAGGTTTGCCCTCGTACTGAAGGTGTGCACCGGAGAACGGCCTTGCCTGTGGAGAACCCCCGGGTGAAGTGACCGTGACGACGAGTTCGACGAAGTGTCGTCCTACGGCGAGCAAACGGGGGCTTGCGGTCGCTACGGTGGTCCGCGCAGTGGTGCTCCAGGCGATCGTTCCGGTCGACGACCTCAAGTCAGCGCTCGAAAAACTGGAGACAGACCTCGCCGCCCTGCGCCGGAAGGCACTCAGCGCCTGAGGTCTGTCGGTCACAGGATTGTTCGGCCGGGCCGACTCACCGGGCGGTGGATCAGCGCTAGGGAGAGTTCGACCCTGGCCGGACCGGGTGTCGCGATCTGGTGGGCGGGGCGAGGCCGGAGCTGGTCGCGCACGGTGTCGATGAGTTCACGGTGGGTGGTGCGGTCGGCGGGAACCAACCGTTCGCGAACCGGGGCGACAAGCTCGCCACTGTTCTCGACGAGCCTGGGGAGTCGGACGCGCTGGAAGAGTGCACCGGCGTCGATGCCGTCCTCGATCACATTCGCGATGCGTCTGTCGAGGCGGTCGAAGAGAAGTTGGAAGCCGCTCAGCACGCGGGGCTCCACGATCGTGTCGGCAGGAAGCGCCCGGAGGCGGCTGACCGCGTTCGCTCCTTCGGACGCGGCGGGTCCGCCTGAGCCGAGGAGTCCGCCGATAGGTCGGAACTGCCGTTGAAGTTGGAGGTAGGTCTCAGCCCGGGCGGTCCAGCGGTCGGCGAGCCGATCGTCGACCCGGGCGGCGAACGGGACGAGGTGCCGGGAGAGGAGTCGTTGGGAGTCGATGACGTAGCGGAGGTTGGTCGCGTTGGGGACCGACTTCATCCGTACGACGAGGTTGTGCTCGGCTTGGAGTACCCCGAGGATTCCGGGCTTCGCAGGTCCGGTGATCGGTTTGGTCTTGGGCCGCCAGCCGAGAGTGTCGACGGTGTAGTCGGGTTGGCCGAGGCTCACATCGAGCGCGGCTGCGAGTGCGGCCCAGCCGAGCCGGCTGCCTTGCGTGAGCTGCTCCCAGCCGGGGGTGTTGCGGTAGCGCTGATCGAGCACGACCAGCGCCTGCGTAATAGCCGCGACGTCCGCGACGATGGCCTGGGCTTGGGGCACCGACATCGCGGTGGCGACGTCGGGTGCGGTGTCGTGCTCGGCGAGCGCAGCGGCCCGGGCAGCAGTCCGCCAAAGTTCGAGCGACTCGTGGCCCGTGGGTGTGGTGAGCTGTTCGATGCTCGCCGAAGTCGCGGTTGCTGCGGTCTTGGCCAGGTTGATGGCGCGGGCGAGTTCGCCGGCGGGGGAAGCTGCGTGTCCGGCGGTGCCGACGGAGCGGAACGGGTTCTGCTGGGCGGGTGTCTGGTTGGAGAACGTCAACGAACTGACCGACTCCAGCGCCTGGCTGGACCAGACCCATGACCGTCTGGCGGTACTGGCGGATCTGCGCGCCGATGTCGGCTCGTTCGGTGGGGGTGCCGCCGAGGCGCTGCTGGACGCGGTGCTGGCGCAGGAGTTCGGCGAACACCGCGCGCATGGCGGCGCCGGTCTCGCCGTACATCAGCCGCAGTCCTGCGTGTAGGCCTCTTGCAGCATCCACAGGACGAGTTCGACGCTGAGCGGATCAACGCCGTGCTGCTTGAGGTCTTCGATCGCCGCGGTGGCGAGGTCGAACTGGATGGCCCGGTCCTGGGTGAGGGCGTCGAGGCAGACGTCGGGGCTCTGGTCGCAGTGGAGCCGGTCGAGCTCGATGAGGACTTGCTCGTAGGCCGAGGACGCGTCGTCGTTGCTGGCTTCGTCGGCGAGCGCGGCCACGTAGGTGCGGGCCTGGGCGAGGGTGTGTGCGTGCCGGAGCTGCATGAGTGACCTCCTTCATGGATTGGTCTCGATGGTTCGGCTGATCTCCCTGGGGCGGGCGACCGGCGGTGTTGATCTGTGGAGGACCGGTCTGCCGGTGTGGGTGGAGCGGGGTGTCGGTCAGCCGGCGAGCTGGTCGTCGGTGATCGCCTGGGCACGTCGGCGACGGAGCACGTCGCTACGCACGAACTCCTCGAAGTCCGCGGCCCGGTCCCGAATCTCGACCTCGCCCGGACTTGGCTCGGCGGGTTCGCCGGGCCAAATGGTCAGGCGGGTGGGGCGGTCGCGGTCGAGCCGGGTCCCGCACAGTGCGACCCACTCGCGGAGCCGATGGCGGGCCTCGGCGAAGTCCCGCAT
>NZ_DATAVI010000088.1:0-53136 GCF_036267815.1 Nocardioides sp.
TTTCAACTTCGGCTGGCGCCGATGAGCGGCTCGTGGGTGGTCACCGAATTCGTTCAGGTGGCGATCTGAATGCGGTGGGTCCTGCCGTTCCCACTCCTTCTTGCTCTCCTATGGACAGGAAGTCCAGCTGTTGCCAGTGGCGTGACTTGCGTTGGATCCGGCGACGCCAACACAGTCAACGTGGGATGCCTTCATTCAGGGGCTGAGACCAGCGAATACATCGCTGAGCACCCGGGTCATACCTTCACGGTCCGCGCGGCTTGCGCCTTGAGCGGCACAGCTCGATGCGTCAAGGGCGACCCGTGCTCGGTAGATGGTCACGACGGCCTCCTCTACAACGTGTACGAGGACGGCGCCAAGGATCCTCTTCCCTGGCAGGCATGCCTGACCGACCAGGAGGCTCAGCAGATAGGCGGCCTCACACCAGGCTTCGTGGAGCGCGCCTACAAACGCCTGACCTGGCCGGCCTCGGCCCTGGTCGTGCAGCCTCCGAAGGGCAAGACCCTGGTCAACTTCGACACGAACTTCTACACCTCCAACACCGACCCCACGACCCAGAGCGTGACCCTGCTGGGCCAACGGGTGACGATCGAGGCGACACCGACGTCGTACACCTGGCACTTCGGCGGCGACGAGGCCGCTGTGACGACCACCGATCCCGGCGCGCCCTACCCCGACCTCCAGGTCACCCATCGCTACTCCCGCGTCGGCGACGTCCGACCCAGCGTCGACACGACGTACTCCGGGCGGTACCGCGTCGGCACTGGCGCCTGGCAGACCATTCCCGACACCCTCACCGTCCCCGGCGCGGCCGTCGACCTCCAGGTGGTCAGCGCGACCCCCCACCTCGTCGGCTACTGACTCATCAACCCAGGGCGTCGACCCACACGCTGGGGAAGCCGCGCTCGCGACCGCCGCGGATCGGCTGCCGGGTGCGACCGGCCACGACGAAGCCGGCCCGCGTCACCTGGGCCTCGGCCGACCGGCTGCTGGGCGGGTCGCCGTACTCACTGAGCACGAGCCGCCCGCCGGGTGCGACGACGTGGTCGAGCTGATGCCGGATCAGCTCGGGATGCGCCGACGACGGGACGAAGTCCAGCAGCACGTGGACGAGGTCGAAGCGGTCGCCGGCCGGATGGACCCACGACAGCGCGTCACCGACGAAGAAGTGCGAGGCGAGCCCTGGATGCTCCGCCTTCGCCTCCGCCACCAGCTCAGCGGCGATGTCGGCACCGTAGGGGTCGAGCTCCACATCCCGCTCCCGCGCCCACAGAGCCATCGAGACCGCGAGATGACCGTTCGCGCAGCCGTGGTCCAAGAAGCGCACCCGCGAGCGAGCCGGGTCCAGAGCGTCGAGCAGCACCCCGCGGGCCTCACGCCACTCCTCGTCGGAGCCGCCGAACCCCGAGCCACCCTCGGGCGTGGCGGCCGAGAGATAGGCACCCACCAGGGTGCGGTGCTCGTCGGCGACCCGGCGCTCGTAGGTCATCGCCGCGCGTGCCGCTCCGGCAGCCTCCGCCAAGGCCGCCGGCGCGTCGTCGCCCTGCGCCCTCAGCAGCGCGGCGCCGTCGGCGATCGACCCCGTCCACCACGGCACGTCGGGCGCGTGCAGCCGCGTGCCGGCGTACTTCCCGCCGTTCACCCAGAACACGGCGTGCCGCCCGTCGCTGTCCAACGCGAACGGATGGGTCTCCTGACGACGGAACCCCATCGTCTCCAGGGGGATCCGCAGCACGGCGTCGTCCCAGACGTCCTCGTCCGGCGTACGCCGACCGGTCGGGATCGCCCACCGCCCTTCGCGCGCGTGCAGCACGAGCACGACGCCACCCGTAGCGTCGTCGTCGTCGACGAAGCAGACGACGCTCACCTGGGTGACCCGGCTCCAGTCGACGTCGTCAGGGTCGTCGACGGCACGGAACTCGGGAGGCATCGGACCGATGGTAGGCCGACGAGTCCCCAGGACGACGCAGTGGAAGACTCGCGCCATGCCGCTCTCCGCCCGACGTCACGCCTGGCCGCTCGCGGTGACCGCCGACGCGGTCGCCGTCGTGCTCTTCGCGACGATCGGCCGGGCCAACCACCACGAGTCGACCGGCATCCACGGCATCTGGCACACCGCCTGGCCGTTCCTGCTCGGGACCGCGCTCGGCCTCGCGATGACGGCGTACTCCCGGCTCCGTCCCACCACGATCCGCGCCGGCGTGCGGGTGTGGGTGTGGACCGTCGTGCTCGGGCTGGTCGCCCGGTCGGCGAGCGGCGGAGGCACGCCGCCGGCGTTCATCGTCGTCGCGGCGATCGTGCTCGGGGCGTTCCTGGTGGGCTGGCGCGCGGTGCTCACCTGGCGCACGTGGAGCTCGCGCTGGCGCCGGCTCCGCGGCTGACCCTGGGCTGACCCCGGGGGGGCGCACAATCCACCCTTCGGGATGGACCGCGGACCTGGCACCTCGACCTACCGTTCGCTCACGTCCGCAGGACGCCATACCCGGTTTCGACACGCTCGGGGGTGTGGCGCTCGATCGGGCGGACGCTGCACGAGGGCCCGGCTCCACGGGGAGACCGGGCCCTCGTCACGCCTCGGGCCCCTACACGTGGAAGCCTCCCCCGACCGTCCGACGGTCGAGGGAGGCTCGTCTCGGTGAGCCCGGGTACGCCGGCTCAGCGCAGCGCGGCTGCCAGGGTTCGGACCGAGAGGTTCTGCGGGTAGCTGATGGTGGTCGCGTCGCGGGTCAGCTCGGGCTTGAGCGGCGAGTGCAGGCGCACCCAGCGGCGGTACCCCAGCGCGGCCATCGAGTGGTACTCGAAGCTCCGCTCGCGCAGTCCGCGCTCGACCTCGAGGCTCAGCCCGTCGGCGATCAGCATGCCGTGCACCTGTCCCGGCCGGGACTCGGCGCGCAGCCAGTCGACCGACAGCGCGAGCTGGTCGAGCGCGCCGATGCCGACGGCGGTCGTCTTGTTCTCCAGGACCAGCCAGTCCTCGGAGGAGCCCTTCTCGCAGTCCGCGGTGAAGCGCAGGACGACGTCGGCACGGCGGCCGTCGACGTACATGTGCTGCTGCCCCCGGACGCCGTCCATCTCCTGGTTGGCGAGCCGGACGGAGTAGCCCTGCTTGTGCAAGATGTCGAGCCGCGCGAGCAGCCAGCCCTCGAAGGCGTCACGACCGGGCAACGGCCAGACGGAGTACGGCGTCGGGCGGCCGTCGTTGTCCGGCTCGAACACCGCCAGCCACGCGTCGAGGATCCGCAGGTAGCGCTCGGCGTCGGCGTCGGCGATCATCAGCCGGTCCATGCAGCGCGCCAGCAGCCCGAAGCGGCCCACGAGCGGATAGCGGGCGACGGTCTCGATCGGGAGCATCAGCGTCTCCGCGAGCTCCGCCTCGGTGACGTCGACGCTCTCGGGCAGCTCCCACTGCCCGTCGCCCAGCCGCAGCAGCAGCCGGTCGAGAACCGGGCATCCCAGCCGGCCGATGACCAGCGGCGGTGCCACCACCGAGATGTCGTCGGTCAGGCACTCGTCCACGGTCTCGTGTGCGACGGCCGTGAACGTGGACACCTTCTCGTAGTTGTCCCCCGTCGCCTTCATGACGACCTTGATGACCTTGTCGGACTCAGCCATGTGCGCCACACCCCCCCAGATGTTCAGTTGAGGGTAGTGGCCGATCGGAGGAAAACACCTGACCATCTCAGGCCAAGGGATTTCCTTTACCTTGGCGTCCTGGTGTGCGGTCCGTTCAGTCGTGATAGGTCCGGCACGGCTGCGAACGAAGGGACCGGCAGGGCGGCGCCTTCGCCGGCACCCTCACGCCGGGAACCGTCGTCAGCACCAGCGACGAGGGGTGGCGACGGTCGGTCGCGACCCACACCCGCTGGCCGTGGTCGAGGGTGCGGAACGCCCACAGCGGCTTCGCGCCGCCGGGCGCGTCGAGCGTGATTCGCAACCGGTCGCCCTTGCGGAAGGGCTGCGCGAACGCCGGGATCTCGATGCGCAGCAGCCGGAGCCTGCCTCTGGGCATCGGCTTGGCGTCGGACTCGAGGTCGGTGTGGACCGGGTGGAGTGCGGTCGAGGACGGCGCGAGCCTGCGGTGGCTGGCCCGCAGCCAGCCGGTCTGCACGTAGACCTCGCGGCCGCTCGGCCGGACGTCGCTCACCGTCGCCTCGAGGTCGACGTCGGGGGCCCGTGTCTTGACCCAGACGTTGAGGGACCCGCCGCCGAGGTAGACCTTCGTCCTCGGCATCGGCGCGGTGATCCAGCCGAGCCCGGTGCCCTTCGGGATCTGCTTCCAGTGGTACGCCGGGTGGGCCTGCCAGATGGCGTCGGAGGACCCGGAGTAGTCGGTGGCCGGCAGCGCTGACGGATCGGCCGAGAACGAGTGCGTCCGGTGGTGGCCGGGCGAGACCCGGCCGCCGAGCAGGCCGTCGGAGTGCAGGAAGTAGTGCACTCGATGCCGGCTGGGCACCGGCCAGGAGCGGAAGGAGTGCTCGAACCGCGGCAGCGGGGCGCCGGACGGCTCGCCCTTGGCCGCCCCCTCCTCGAAGAGCACGCGGATGTGAGGCTCGGACTGGTACCGGCGCAGAGCTCGACGGTAGGACAGGCCGAACAGCGGGTCCGTCGGCATCGTCAGACCGGAGACACCGGTCAGGGCGGCGGTGACCTGGGGTCCCACCACACTCGCCCAGCCCGTCGGCGCCCGGTGAGCGACGTAGAGGTCGAGGAAGTCGGTCCAGCGGGCGAACTCGCCAAGGCTGGTCAGCGACTCCGTGTGCGAGCCGTTGACCATGGTGGCGTAGAACTGCGGTGAGCCGTGGAAGCGGTTCAGGAACGCCGGGAAGTGGCCGCCGGTCTGCTCGTCCTGCCACGCGCCGGCGAGGTAGACGGGGACGTCGATGCGATGGACGAACCGGCTCGGGTCGATCTGCTGGTAGTAGGCCTTGTTGTAGAACTGGTTGTCCTCGATCAGGGCGACCGGGTCGGGGTTCTGGAGGCGGACGAGCTGGTTGTCGTCGCACTCCTGGCTGTTCATCCCGGCCTCCCAGCCCTCGCCGTCCGGCTGGGACTGGAGACCCCGCTGGGACGCCCAGGGCTCGGCGAACCCGGTGTTGAGGATGCCGCCCGGCCACAGCGTTCCACGGTAGCTGTCGTCGATCACCGACATCGGAGAGATCGCCGCTAGGTGCGGAGGCTGCGTGCGGGCGACGTAGAGCTGCTCGATCCCGGGGTAGGAGATACCGGCCATGCCGACCTTGTGCGACTTCACCCACGGCTGCGCCGCGACGGTCTCGATCGCGTCGTACCCGTCGAGGCTCTGCACCGGCTCGAAGGGCACGTAGGACCCGCCCGAGCAGCCGGTGCCCCGGATGTTCACCCCGACGTAGGCGTAGCCGAGGCTGGTGACGATCTTGGAGAACGACGTCTCGGCGGGGTTGCTCGGGTCGTAGCCGCTGTACTCCATGATCGTGGGGTAGGGCCCGGAGCCGAAGATGAGGGGGTTGGGGAAGACGACGTTGGCCGACAGCGTCGTCCCGTCCCGGGTCTGGATGAACCCGAAGCCCTCCCCCAGGGCCTGCGCGTCGTAGAACGACTGCGCCGGCGGCGCGGCTCTGAGGCCGCGAACGGCGAGCGGGGCGCTGGTGAAGGACCGGTCCGTGGTCTGCACCTCGTAGTGCCCGCTCGGCAGCTGGCGCCACATCAGGCTCCCCTGCGAGTCGACGGTGCCGGAGTGCACCACGGTCGAACCCTGCACCAGCTGGAGGTCGGTGCCCCGCGTCGCCTGGAGCACCTCGACCTGGTTGGTACCGGGCCGCAGCAGCCCCCACGGCGGCGGGACCGCCGAAGCCGTCTGGCCCACCGCCAGGGTCGCCAGCGTCAGGGCAAGCGTGGCGACGACCGCGAACAGGGCGCGGGTCAGGTTCGTGCGTGGGGGCATGGTCGCGATCGTGTCATGACGCAGGGACAAGGGCCACGGGGGAATCGCCGAGGCCGGTACGAGGTTGCTCCGGACATGAGCGAGAAGACCGACAAGCCGGTACTGAGCCCCGGCCCGGACCACCCGATCTCCGTCACGCCCGCCGGGCAGGTCGTCACCGTGAGCCAGCGTGGACGGGTCATCGCCCGCACCGACAGCGCGCTGGTGCTGAGGGAGTCGACCTACCCTCCCGTCTACTACCTGCCTCTCGTGGCGGTGGATGCGGACGTCCTCAGGGCCACGGACCACGCGACGTACTGCCCCTACAAGGGCGACGCGTCCTACTACTCACTGGTCGACGGAGACTCCGTCGTCCAGAACGCCCTCTGGTCCTACCTCGAGCCCTACGAGTCGGTCTCGCCGATCGCGGGCCACGTGGCGTTCTACCCCCAGCACGTCGAGGTCACCTCCGGCTGACGGGGTCGTCGGGTGACCACCCGGCGTCAGAGTTCGCGGGCGTAGGTCTGGCCGACGAGGTCGACGCCGTAGCTGTGGTGCGGCGCCTCGTCGACCAGCTCGAATCCGGCCGCGAGGTACACCGACCGCGCGGCGACCAGAGGATGGTTGGTCCACAGCACGATCCGCCGGTAGCCCGCGCCCCGCGCGAAGTCCAGGCACCGGTCGACCAGAGCGGCACCCAGGCGCTGGCCGCGCGCTCGAGGCTCGACCAGCAGGATCCGGAGACGCGCGGTGGCGTCGTCCTCCCGCACGCAGAAGACGCAGCCGACCCGACCCTCGCCGTCCTCGGCGATCCAGGCGCCCTCGCGCGTCGGGTCGTCGCAGGCGGCCCAGTCACTGACGATCCGGGCGACCAGAGCCTCGAACGTCGCGTCCCAGCCGAACTCGTCCGCGTACAGCTCGCCGTGGGCCATCACGACCCAGCCGAGGTCCCCGGGTCTTCCGAGCCCACGGATCTCAGCCACGCGGCCACCACCCTTCCCGCTGCACTGACACGACTGTATCAGTAAGGCAGGATGGCCTTCGTGGAGCGCGGATCCGAGCAGCAGAGCGTCAGACGGGTAGAGCTGGTCGACGCGGCATACGCGTACGCCCTGCAACACGGACTGGCCGGTGCGTCGCTGCGCCCTGTCGCCGAGGCGATCGGCTCGAGCACGGGAGTGCTGCGCTTTCTCTTCGGCTCCAAGGACGGGCTCGTGCGAGCCGTGCTCGCGCGGGCTCGGGCCGGCGAGCTGGAGCTGCTCGCCGCCCTGCCCGCCGACGGCGGGCTCGAGGAGGTGGCGGTCCGGACCTGGCAGTGGCTGGCCGATCCGGCGCACGCCCCTGTTCTGCGGCTCTGGGTCGAGTCCTACGCGACGGCGCTGATCGAGCCGGACGGCCCGTGGGGCGGCTTCGCGCGGCAGACCGTCGACGACTGGCTCAGGTTGCTCGCCCGCGCCCAGCCAGCCCCGGTACGACGTACGGCAGCGGGCGCGGCTCGGCGTACGGCGGTCCTCGCGGTCCTGCGCGGCGGGCTGCTCGACCTGGTGGCCACCGGCCAGCGAGCACGCGTCACCCGCGCCGTCCTGCTGGCCGTCGACGAGGTCACGACGGGCGAGCGCCAGGGCTGAGCCCCTTTCCCGCTCTGTCGTGGCGGGTCTATGTTTCGGTTCGCCGCGCGCCACACTCGGCGGAGGCGGGCGGGGCTCGACCCGGGGGGAGCCAAGCCTGGTTGCTGCGGCCCGGAGTCGCAGCCGAGATCACCGGAGCGACCGTGACACACGCCGCCAACGTTCCCGAGCACGACGACGACGCCAGGCTCGCCAGCCTGGGCTACCAGCCGCAGCTGCGTCGCGTGCTCGGGCTGTTTGCCAACTTCTCCGTCGCCTTCACCTATCTCTCGCCGATGGTGGGGATCTACTCGCTGTTCGCCTTGGGACTCGGCACCGGCGGACCGGCGTACATCTGGCTGAACCTCATCCCGATCGCCGGGATGCTGTTCGTCGCCCTGGTCTTCGGCGAGCTGGCCAGCCACTACCCGGTCGCAGGCGCGCTGTACCAGTACTCGAAGTTCTCCGTCGGCCCCGGCTACGGATGGTTCGTCGGCTGGTTCTACGGCTTCGCCCTGCTCATCACCGTCGCCGCGGTCGACACCGGCGTCGTCACCTACTTCGCGGCGCTGACGCACAACTGGTTCGGGTGGAGCCTCGACCCGGCCGACCACGTCACGATCTTGTGGATCACGGTGCTGCTGCTGCTCATCCAGACCGCCCTGAACATCACCGGGGCCAAGGTGATGGGCCGAGTCGCGCAGTTCGGCGTCTACGTCGAGATCCTGGGCACCTTCGGGATCGCCGTCATCCTGGCCGTCCACGGCTTCCACCACGGGCTCGGCTACCTCTTCACCACCCAGGGCGTGCAGCACGCCGCCAGCAACCCGCTCGGCCTGAACTTCCACGGGAGCTGGTTGGGCGCGGCCCTGATCGCCGTGCTGGCTCCGGTGTACATCTACTACGGCTTCGAGTCGGCCGGCGACATCTCCGAGGAGACCGTGGACGCCGGCCGGCAGGTGCCGCGAGCCATGCGCCTGGCCGTGATCTGGGGCGGCATCGGGTCGATCGTGCTGACCGCCGCACTGCTGCTCGCGGTTCCCGGCCACGGCGCCAAGGGCGTCGGGGACGCCGTCGGCGGAGGGGTGCCGTTCATCCTCGGGCAGCTGCCCTCGGGCGTGCAGGACATCTTGCTGCTGCTGATCATCTTCGCGTTCTTCTCGTGCGGTACGTCGATCCAGGGCGCCGGGAGCCGGCTCATGTTCTCCTACTCGCGCGACCAGGCGCTGCCCGGGTCATCGTGGCTCGCCCGCGTGCACCCCCGCTTCGGGACGCCGGTCAACGCGCTGGTCGCGGGCTCGATGGTCACCGTGCTGTTCGTCCTGCTGGTCTTCGCCTCTCCGGCCCACGACAAGCACTTCCTCTTCATCACCTACCCCGGTGGCGTCAACGCCCTGGTGGCGCTGGTGTCCTTCGGTGTCAGCGGGATCTACCTGTCGTTCCTGATGACCGTGATCGCCTCGTGGGTGGCGAGGTCCCGGGGCTGGGTACCCGAGGGCCGGTTCACCCTCGGGCGGTGGGGCAACGTGGTCACCCTGATCGCGGGGGCGTACCTCGCGCTCATGCTGGTCAACGTCGTGCTCCCGACGGGCCTGTCGTCCCCGCGCGCGTACTTCAACATCGACTGGATCACGCTGCTGGTGATGTTCCTGATCGCCGTGGTGGGTGCGGCGTACTTCCTGGCTGCTCGGCCCGACCGCGGCGTGCGCCACCATCTCCACGACGACCGGGAGCCGACCGGCGCGGAGCGCGAGACGCCGCCTGCCTAGGGAAGCGCCGATCACTCCCCTGCTGCGCGCCACGGCGCCACTGACCAGCACTTCCCTACGTCTCGGGTGGGCCCGGACAGGAGTCGGCCCCGGCCTCCTCGGGACGAGGAGACCGGGGCCGACGGTTCAGCCGGACCAGCCGGTGTTCGTGAGGACTACTTGAACACCTTCAGGCCCTTGGGCGAGCCGACGCCGGAGACGCCGTCGTACCCGGGCTGGGCGTAGCACTGCCCGCGGTTGGTCTTGGGCTTGTTGCCCGTCTTGCCCCACGCGCAGTCCAGCAGCCCACCAGGCCCGGTGTTCGGGTTCTCCGCGTAGTGGGTCGTCGGAGGACCGTAGACGATGTCCTGGAGGAACGTCCCACACGCCTTGGGCGACTGGTCGAAGCACCCACCGGTGCCACCGACGGTCACGTCGTAGGTGTCCGACTTGTGCTTCTTGTAGTTGGCGTACAGCGTCTGGGCGGGGTACGCCACGTGCTTCGACGGACCACCGGCCAGCCCCCACATCGCTGCGGTGACCGGCGAGGCGAGCGAGGTGCCGCCGTACGTCGACCAGCCGTCGTCTGCCGAGGTGTACGGGCAGACCGAGGTGTCGGGGTTGGTGCACCAGTCGAAGGTCTCGTAGATGTCGAAGCCGGTGAACGGGTCGGCCAGCGCCGCGATGTCCACCTCACTGCGCTTCGAACCACAGCCCAGCGACTTGTAGCCCTTGACCGACTTCTGCCACTTCGGCGCGTTGTACTTCGCGCTGCACCCGCTGCCGGCCGCTCCCGGCTCGTAGCCGTAGGTGTACTCCGAAGCCGAACCGAGGAAGTCCGCGGGACCGTTGCGGTTCCACGCCTGCTCGCTGGTGCGCTTGCCGGCCTGGCTCGTGTACAGCGTCGTGCCGCCGACGCCGACCACGTGCGGGTAGCTCGCCGGCGACTGGGACATGCCGCTCGACGCGACGAGGCTGTTCACGTTGTCCCAGTCGTACCAACCGTCGTCACCGCTCGACGCGAGGATCGCGGTGTGCTTGTGGCTGTAGGCCTTCTGGATCCACTTCGGGTCGGCCGGGCTCTCGGGACCGCCGTAGGAGTTGCTGACGATCGTGGCGCCCTTCTTGATCGCCTCCTTGACCGCGTTGGCGAGGTTGTTGTCGTTGTTGTCGTTGGCCTCGACCAGCAGGATCTTGCAGTGCCGGCAGATCGCGCGGACGCTCTGGACGTCGAGGGTGATCTCGCCCGCCCAGCCCTCGTCGCTCGTGGCCGGCGGTGCGCCGCCGTCCTGACCGATCACCTTGAAGCTCTTGGTGGTCTCCTTGTGGAAGCCGTAGTGCTTGTCGAAGGCGTTGAGGTCCGAGCGGACCGACGGGTCGTCGAAGGCGTCGACGATCGCGACCGTCTTCTTGGTCTTGGCGTTCTCGTTGATGCCGTAGGCCTTGGCGAGCCCTGCCGGCGAGAAGCCGCCCTCGGGACCGGTGCCGACGCGCGGCGCGCCGGTTGCCTTGGCCAGGCCCTGGCTCTCGAGCTTCTTGGCGTTGGCGGGGGTGACCTTCTTCGTCACCATCCGCAGGGCGTCACAGGCTCGATGGCCAGCCGTCGCGGTCTTGCAGACCCGCAGCGGAACCCGAATGGTGCTCGAGCCGGTTGCTCCGGCCGAGGTGGTCGTCGCGGCCAAGGTGGCGGCGACGAGGCCGGCTGCCGCGAGTGATGCGGCTGCCGCCGTGCGCATGCGTGATGTGCGCAAGAGGGATACCCCCGATTTCTGTTAAGGAGGATGACCCCGAGATGAGGTCGCTGGGGACGCTAACCGCCACTGAACGATGTCCGATACGTCCGTAAGGGCGTTTCTTAGGTTTTTCTCAGGTTCGTGTCCTGATCAAAACCCTGTCAACCGTCCCGACAGGTCTAGTCAAGTCTTTGCACTGGACGTGCGCCGGGGCCGCCCTGCGGCAGCCGGGACGGCGTGCCAGGATCGCTGGGTGCCCCACGATGCCGCCGTCTACCGGGACCTGGCCGAGCGGTCATGGGCCTGGGTACGGAGCCAGGTGCGGACCCGTGGTGAGGAGCTGTGGCTCCCCGAGTCACCGGAGCAGAGCGAGCCCGGCGAGTACCCGTACGGCATGCACAGCGGCGTCGGCGGGCTCGCGCATGTGCTGTCCGAGCTCCGGCTGACCCGCGAGCTGTCGGCGCAGGAGCAGCAGCTGGCCCAGGGCATCGCCGAGACCCTGCTGCGCCGGGTCCCCGCCGAGACGGAGCTCGACTACTTCGACGGCCTGGTGAGCACGATCGGGGTCTTGCTGGCCCTGGACTCCCCCGGCGCGGCCGACGCCGTCGCCCGACTCCGCGAGCTCGCGACCGTGGACGGGTGGCCCTCCTCCTGGATCGAGCCACCGGACGTGACTCCCGAGGGCCGCTGCAACGACGCCACCCTGGGCACCGCGAGCGTGCTGCTCGGCGCCCTCTGGGCCCTGCGCTACGGCGTGCCGGGCGCGGACGAGCTGTCACAGCTGGCCGCCCGCATCCTGATGGCCGAGCACGAGCAGACCGATGCCGGGCTCGACTGGCTGTTCATCCCGCGGCGCTTCGTGCTCGAGCCGCGAGGCCGGATGCCGAACTGGTCACACGGCCTGGCCGGCGTCGCCGGGTCCCTCGCCGCGGCCGGCGTCGCCCTCAACCGGCCGGACCTGGTCGAGGCGGCCCGGCTCGGGGCCGAGCACCTCGTCACGCTGGCCGACACCGGCGAAGGCGGGATGCGCATCCCGCACGTCATCCCGCCTCGAGACGACCTCGACACCTACACCTACACCTGGTGCCACGGGCCGGCCGGCACCTCCCTGGCCTTCGCCGCGCTCGCCCGGGCCGGCGCGGACCACGTCGCCGGCCGCACGCCGTACGACTGGGAGCGCGCGTGCATGCGCTCCCTCCAGACCTCCGGCATCCCCGAGCGGACCTACCCCGGCTTCTGGGACAACGACGGCCGGTGCTGTGGCACCGCCGGCGTAGGCGACGTGGTGCTGAACGTCTGGCAGCGACACGGCGAGCAGCGCGACCTCGACTTCGCGGTGCGGCTCGGAGACGCCCTGGTCGAGCGCGCCGTCACCGATGGCGACGACGTGTACTGGCGCTTCGTCGAGCACCGCGCCGAAGAGCCGCTGCTGCCGCCCGGCCCCGGCTGGATGCAGGGGGCGGCCGGCATCGCGGCGTACCTCTTCCGCCTGGCGCGAACCCTCGGCGACGGCCGCGCGGCCCCCGCCGTCGCCCGGATGGACACCTGGTGGGCCCTGCCCTGACCTTGCCTAGGGGGCGGGTGCCCGCAGGCGGACGCCGCCGACCACGGCGGTCGCGAACCGCCCACGACCCCACTCGACGACGACGCGGCGCACGGCTCCACCGGGGCCGGTCACCCGGAGGACGCCGTGGGCACCGGTGGGCGTGAGCCGCACGCGTCCGGAGAGCCTGGTGTCGATCGTCCAGCGAAGGCCGTGCAACGTCTCGTCACCGGCGTGGTCGTAGCGGATGCGGCCGCCACGAAGGCCCAGGTCGCGATACCCGTCGACGTAGTTGAAGCGGATCAGCCCGTCGCCGGCGGCGCTGACCACGACATCGGCCAGTCGGCGCAGGCGTAACGGCGCCCTGCCGGTCGCGGGCCGGGCCTGGCCGAGGGTGCGTGGGAAGCGGGGCACCGCCCTGATCGGTGGGATCCGGCCCAGACACCCGTGCCGCAGCTGCGCGCGCGGCGCCCGGACGAAGCGGCGGAGAACGCGTGCCCCGCACTGCCCGTCATGGGTCAGCGCCACGAGGTGCACGTTGTTCTGGGCGAGGTAGGCGTGCGCCGCGCTCCCGATCTGGCGCGCGACGTGGGCGCCACCCGCGGCGGGCGTGAGCGAGTCGACGGAGCCATTGAGGACCAGCACGGGCACCCGGTCGGGGTTCATCGGCCCGCGTGGGATCGGCGGGTCGGCCCGGTGGGTCGTCCGCGGCCAGGTCAGGCACGCGCGGTAGGCCTCGGTGTAGCCCAGCACGCGAGACCACTCCTGCGGCGTGAACGGCGCGAAGACGCGACGCGGCGCCCGAGCGAGCCGCGCTGCGAGCTGGTGACGTCGTAGGCCGGGCGACCGGTGCATGTCGAACAGCTGCCGGTAGTCGGTGCAGGCGATCGCGAAGTAGACCGCATCGGAGTAGTAGGTGGGCGCCGTGCGGACGTAGTCGCTGTAGTCGTAGCCCACGTCCTGGGCGTAGAGGCGCAGCAGCGGCGTCGGGTCGCGGTGGCGGAGGTACGCCCGCATCGCGGCGTCGAGCTGCCGGTAGGGGTCGGTGTCGTAGCCCGCGTCGTTGACGATGTCGACCAGCGCCGTGAGGTCGACGGTGTAGCGGTGGCGATGCGCGTCGGTCCCGACCGCCCAGCCCGTGACCGGGTGGGTGCGCAACAGCCTGGCGAGCGTCCCGACACGGCGCCACGACGAGCCGCGGGCGCAGCCGACCGCGCGTCGGCAGACGGCGTCGAAGGCTCGCCGGGCGGTCTCGGGCGTCGTGCGGTAGAGGGGGTCGAGGTCGCGTGCCTCGTACGCCGAGTCGAGGACGACCGAGCGCAGCCGGCCGGGGTAGCGCGCGAGGAACGTCTGGGCGAAGAAGGTGCCGTAGGAGTCGCCGTAGAGGTCGACCTTCGACAGGTGCAGAGCGTCGAGCACCCGGGCGACGTCGCGCGCGGTGTTGGCCGTCGTGAACAGGTCCGCCGCGTGCACCCACTGCCCGTCGCGTCGGCGCCACATGTGGTCCAGCTGCCGCCCACAGGCGGTCAGGGCGGCCTGGAAGCGGGGCGAGGGCGAGGGCAGGCGTTGGAGGCGCCGGCAGTTCAGTGGCGTCGACCGGCCCGTCCCGCGGGCGTCGACGAGGAGCAGGTCGTGGTTGCGCGTCAGCCCGCCGTACATCGCCACGAAGTCGCCGGAGGTACCGGTCGAGGGGTACCCCGGCCCGCCCTCCATCGCGACCAGGGTGCCCCTGGGCCGGCCCGAGCTGGGCACCCAGCCGAAGCCGACCCTGATCGTCGCGGCCCGCGGGTGGCGGTAGTCCAGGGGCACCCGGAGCGAGCCGCAGTACGTCGTGCGACCCGCGCCGATGTGGCAGCGGTGCAGCTGCTTGCCGCCGACGGTGATCCGCGCGGCGCGGTCAGGCGGGGACGGCGCGTGCGCGTTCGCCGTGCCCCCTGCTCCGGCGACCAGCATGGGCAGCATGGCCAGCATGGCCAGCACCGTGCTGCCCACGGTCAGCGCTCCTCGACGTCCCACGGACGCATCGTGTACCGATGCACCACCTCGGCGCCATCTGGGTGGGACTCAGGCGGCGCCCAGTGACTTCCAGTAGGCGTTCAGCGCGCCGTTGGTCTTCACGAACCAGACGATGCCGCCAGCCAGGGGAAGCAGGATCCACAGGCCGGTGAGCGCGCTGACAGGAGGCTTCTGCTGACGGCGCTCGTAGAGCCTGCCGACCTCGTGCGGGGTCAGGAACACCATCACGATGGAGATGAAGAAGCCGAGAATCAGCGCCAGCACGCCGCCGATCCCCTCACCGCAGCTGCGCTTCATCTCCTCGTGGGTGTTGTAGTACCAGAAGAGGCCGTAGATCCCGAGGGTCACGATGAACAGCAGGATGCACAGGCCGGTGCCGCGGACCTTGCCGACCGGACCGCTCTGTGCGGGCACACCGGCGTACTGCTGCGTCGCCGGCGGCGGCGGGGCCCAGCTCTGACCGGCCGGCGCGTCCGAGTACGCGGGCGCGGCCTGCGCCGGGTCGGGCGGCGGGGGCTCGGACTGCGGGTAGGGCGAGGTGGGCTGGTCGGTCATCGGGTCCTCCGTCGGATGCGGTCGCGTCAGCGTAGGGGGTCGCCGACCGCCCGTCACCCGTTTGGGGACAACGGGGAATTCCGGATCGCGACAAGGCGTTGGGTGACTAGTTGAAATCGCAACCATTGAGCGAAGGCGAGAGTGAGCACCATGCAGTTCGGCATCTTCACCGTCGGTGACCTCACGCCCGACCCGACGACGGGCCGGACGCCGTCCGAGCACGAGCGGATCAGGGCGACCGTCGAGATCGCCAAGAAGGCCGAGGAGGTCGGGCTGGACGTGGTCGCCGTCGGCGAGCACCACAACCCGCCGTTCGTCGCGTCGGCACCCACCACCACACTGGCCTACATCGGCGCCCAGACGGAGCGCGTGATCCTCTCGACCTCGACCACGCTGATCACCACCACCGACCCGGTCCTGATCGCGGAGAGCTACGCGAAGCTCCAGCACCTCACCGACGGCCGGGTGGACCTGATGATGGGCCGGGGGAACACCGGACCCGTCTATCCGTGGTTCGGCAAGGACATCCGCGACGGCATCAACCTCGCGATCGAGAACTACGCGCTGCTTCACCGTCTGTGGCGCGAGGACGTCGTGGACTGGGAGGGCAGGTTCCGCACGCCGCTTCAGGGGTTCACGTCCACGCCGCGACCGCTGGACGACGTGCCGCCGTTCGTCTGGCACGGCTCGATCCGGTCGCCGGAGATCGCCGAGCAGGCGGCGTACTACGGCGACGGCTTCTTCGCCAACCACATCTTCTGGCCGGCGTCCCACACGCAGCGGATGGTCTCGCTGTACCGCCGCCGCTTCGAGCACTACGGCCACGGCTCGGCCGACCAGGCCGTCGTGGGCCTGGGCGGTCAGGTGTTCATGCGGCCCAACAGCCAAGACGCCGTCCGGGAGTTCCGCCCCTACTTCGACAACGCGCCGGTCTACGGTCACGGCCCGTCGCTCGAGGACTTCACCCGCGAGACCCCGCTCACGGTGGGCTCACCGCAGCAGGTCATCGAGCGCACCCTCGGCTTCCGCGAGTACGTCGGCGACTACCAGCGCCAGCTCTTCTTGATGGACCACGCCGGACTGCCCCTGAAGACGGTCCTCGAGCAGCTCGACATCCTCGGCGAGGAGGTCGTGCCGGTGCTGCGGCGGGAGTTCGCCGCCCTCAAGCCCGCGCACGTCCCCGATGCCCCGACCCACGCGTCTCTCGTGGCCGCCCGCGACGCCGCCGACGACTCCGCGGTCGAGGCCTCGCCTCCGTCGGTCGAGCTCGTCGAGACCACGGAGGCGAAGCGGTGACCACGATCGCCGTCGTCTCCGCGGGCATCTCGGTCCCGTCGTCGACCAGGATCCTCGCCGACTCACTCGGGTCGGCGACCCAGCGCCGGCTCGCCGCGCTCGGCCAGGCTGCGTCGTACGACGTCATCGAGCTTCGCGGCCTGGCCCACCTCGTCACCGACAACGCCCTCACCGGCTTCCCGACCGGCGCCCTCGCCGACGCCGTACGCCGGGTGTCCGAGGCGGACGCCGTGATCGCGGTGACGCCGATCTACACCGGGTCGTACTCCGGGCTGTTCAAGACGTTCTTCGACGTGCTCGAGGACGGCACCCTCGCGGGCAAGCCGGTGCTCATGGGCGCCACCGCCGGCACCGCCCGGCACTCGCTGGTCTTGGAGTTCGCGATGCGCCCGCTGTTCGCCTACCTGCGCGCCGACGTCGTCCCGACCGCGGTCTTCGCGGCGAGCGAGGACTTCGGAGCCGGCTCGGTGCGCGGCTCGTCTCTGTCGGACCGGATCGACCGGGCGGCCGGCGAGCTCGCCGACAAGGTCCTGCGTCGCGGCACGGCGCTGCCGGCCGACCCCTTCGAGAACCCCACGCCCTTCGAGGACCTCCTCCGCGACATCTGACATCCGGACACCCGATCCGGACACCCGATCCCGCGGCGGACGGTGCCCCCGGCTGACGCATGGCGCGACCCGGGTGCGGTCGCAGGGTCTACCCGTCTTTCAGCAGCTCGACGAGTCGTCTGCCCACGATGTCGGTGGGCGGCGCCACGATCTCGCTCAAGCGCCTCACCACCTCCACGTCCTCCGCGGTGGCGATCTCCGGCACCCGGGCCACGACGCTCCTGCTCGACAGAGCGGCTCGCACACAGGACCACCGGTCTACCGAGGCCGGGCCGGCCGAGACCGCACCATCGAGGCACTCCCTGGCGGTCTCGAGCGCGCGGCGGGCGAGGCTGGCACTGCACTCCGAGAGCGCCGCGGCGGAGGGAGACCGGGAGAGCATGGCCTCCCACACCGGAGTGGGGACGTCGTGCAGGACCGCGGGCTCGAAGCCCAGGGTCTCGATCTCGGCGCGAGACTCGCGGATGGCCGTCAGCCACGACGACGGATCCGCGGCGACCTTGGCGGCGACCTCCTCCGGCACGACCAGGGGGGCCCCCTCGAGCATCGTTCCACCGAGGATCGGAACGACCCGTCCGAGCACGCTCTCCCCGACCTCCACGAAGATGGCGCTTCCGATGTTGGCGTGCTCCAGGAGCTCGCCGGTGTCGAGGCGCGCCCAGGTGACCGAGCTGGCCGACAGCGAGACCAGCCGCAGCCCACTGATCGGCGCCCGTGCCCAGTCATGGATGCGGTCGGCGCGGGCGACCAGCTTCGGCCCGGCGTTCGACCGGACGAACCTGGCCAGGCCGCCCAGGTCGTAGGTGAACACCTGCCGGTAGACCCAGTTGCGGTCGATGAGCTGGCACCGGGCCTCGGTGTCGCCTCGGCGAGACACCCTCTCGAGCCCTCCCACCACGTCGAGAGAGAGCTGCTCGGCGCGTGTGCGCCATCGGTCACGCGGTCGGTACAGGGCGTTGTGAGCCTGCGCCACCAGCCATCGCGACACCGCCCAGCCCGGTAGATCCGATCCGAGCAGCAGCACCTGGGCGAGCCGCTCGAAGCGGCAGGGGCGCCAGAACTGCCGGCCCGCCTGGTCCACCGCGTGCGCCTGCATCAGGCGCAGTGCCTCGTCCGCGTCGCCGTCGGCCTCGGCGCGGTCCACCGCGAGCATGACGTCGATCCACGGGGCCAACGCCTCCGACTCGGGGCGGGAAGGCTCCCGCACGGCGCCCCTCATCGGTCCGCCTCGGCCGATGCGCCGGCGAGGCCCAGCAGGCGACTCCGCGCGGGATCCGTGGAGAGATCGGCCCAGTGTCGCCAGTGCTCGGCACGGCCAGGCGGGGCGAGCTTGCGTCGCGCCTCGTCGTAGGCATGCGGGTTCAGCACGGCGGATGCCACGTAGGGCGCTGCGGCGTCGTCGAGGTCTCCCACGGAAGCGTCTCGCAGGACCCGAAAGGCAGCGCGCCCCACTTCGTCACGGCCCTGCTCCAGCTGCGTCCAGACGCGAGCGAGCTCCGTGGGCGCCGTGCCGAACTCGAGCAGTCCGAGCGACAGCACGTCGCTCATCAGCTCGTAGTCCTCGCGCAGAAGGTCTCCGCCGTCGAGCCGCCCAGCCTCGATGCCGGCCATCAGGGCATCGATCCAGCCGTCACCCGTCGACCACGCGACATCGCGTGCCGTGGTCTCGTCGACGGCGAGCGGCGCCATGTCGAACATCAGCGCCGGAGTCGTGTCGCTGGGCACCAGCCGACCGATGACACAGCCCTCGGGTCCTGCGAGCGCCGCCGCGCCGAGGTCGAGGACCTCGAGCGAGGCTCCCGCGGTCTCCTCGTGGGCGAGGTCGCACACGGCCAGCCTGCCCGGCCCACCACGCCCCTCGATCCGATAGCCGGACATCGCGCATCCGATCCAGCGGCGCGCCAGGTCGGCATGGTCCAGGAGCCCCTCCCCGGCCAGCTCGTCGAGGAACGACTCGAGCACGCCGTACTCGTAGGCGGCGAGCTGGTGGAAGGCCCAGGACTCACCCATCACCCGCGCCACCACCTTGACCGGATCGCCGCCCTCGTCGTACGCCGTGTCCAAGAGGTCGCCGTGGAGCGAGTCGCCGGCGTCCTCCCGGGCGCGACGCAGGCGCTCGGCCGTGGCGCTGCCGGGGTCCTCCGCTCGGAGCGCGAGGTAGACGATCCAGCGCGCCCACGTCCAGGGGGTCAGCTCACCGGTGGCCGCCACGAGCTGGGCAAGCAGGCCGCGATGCCGGCTGCGGCGGAACATCGGGATGCCCGAGCAGTACTCCCAGGCCTCCGCGGCGTCCCCCTCGCGCTCCGCCTGGGTGGCCCGCAGGTGGAACGACTCGAGCTCGTCGGTCATCAGGTCGGCGACGCGCGTGCCGCGCCGGAATCCGCGCGGTTGACGTGGGGCTGGCGTGGGAGGCGGGACGATCCGCGGGTTCCGAGACATGCGAGGAGCCAACCGCAGACCGCCGATGCCGCGCGCGGTCCGTCGGTCCGCCTGTGGAGGAACTGTCTAGGCCTGCCTCTGTGGACGACTACCGGCGCGGGCGCCACCGACGCGCGGCACCCGGAGGAGGCAGCGGCGGCGACGAGCGCCCGCCGCTCGGGCTCGTCGGGCAGGCCGGACCGCATCCCGAGCCTCGACAGCAGGGACGCGGACTACGACGAGGGCGGACGCCCCGGCTTCGGGATGGTCAGCACGAGCACCGCCGCGAGCACGCCGGCAAGCGCGCACACGGCGAACAGCCAGCGGTACGCCGTGAGGCTCGGCGCCCCGTCGACGACCTGACCGTCGACGACGTGGTGGACGAGCGAGGACGCCAGGATGCTGGTCCCCAGCGCCGTGGCGAGCGTGCTGCCGAAGCTGCGGAAGAGCGTGTTCAGGCCGTTCGCGGCGGCGATCTCGTGCCGCGGCGTGTAGGCGTTGATCAGCGAGGGCATGGCGGCGTACCCGATCCCGGTGCCGATGCCGATCACGGCCGTGGCCACGATGATCTCCCACAGCGAGCTGGTCAGCACGATCCGGATCACCCAGCCCGCAGCGACGATCCCTGCGCCCAGCGCCAGGGTCTGGGGGGCACCACGCACCGCGATCATCCGCGCCGCGACCGGGGCGAAGAAGAGCATCGCCAGGCCGCTGGGCAGCAGGGCCAGGCCGCCGGTGAGCAGGCTCGAGCCGAAGCCGTAGCCGGTCCACCTGCCCGCCTCGACGAACGTCGAGGTCCCGATGAACGACGCGAACAGGGCGAAGCCGAAGCAGATCGAGGCGAGGTTGGTGGTGACGATCGGCCGTCGGCGAAGGGCGGCGAGGTCGACCAGCGGCTCGTCGCGTCGCAGCTCGTAGGCCGCGAACGCAACCAGGATCGTCACTGCGGCGACCAGCAGCAGCCAGACCCGCGCCGACCCCCAACCCCACTGCGAGGACTGCTCCAGGGGCAGGATCAGGCACACCAGGCCGCCGGACAGGAGCACCGCGCCGACAAGGTCGACCCGGCCACCCTCGCGGTGGTGCGACTCGGGGACGACCAGCAGGACTCCGAGGAACGTCAGGACGCCGGCCACGCTGTTGATCCAGAAGAGCACGTGCCAGTCCCAGTGCTCGGCGACGAAACCGGCCAGCGGCAGTCCCAGCGAGCCGCCCACGCCGAGCATCGCGCTGATCAGGGCCACCGAGGCGGCCACGCGCTCCCGGGGCATCAGCGTGGCCAGCAGGCTGATGCCGAGCGGGATCGCAGCCGAGGACGCCCCCTGGATCGCTCGTCCGACGATGAGCCAGCCGAGGTCGTGGGAGATGGCGTCGACCAACGAGCCGACGGTCAGCGCCCCGATCGAGATCAGCAGCATGAGGCGCTTGCCGAACATGTCTCCCAGCCGACCCAGGATCGGCACGCTGACCGCGGCGACCAGCAGGGTGGAGGTGAGCAACCAGTTGGCATTGCTGCCGAAGTCACGCTGGAGCAGCCCGAGCACCGGCACGAGCACCGACTGCGTGAGCGAGACGACCAGCGCCCCGAGCCCGACGAACAGCAGCTCGAGGTTGGCCCGGGCACCCGAGGTGTGAGCTCGGACCTCCTCGTCCTCCACGTCGGCGCCCGTGGCCAACGGGGCGACGGGCTCGACGAGGTCGGGTGGCTCGGTGGACTCGGTCACTGTGACATCGTACGCCGTCACTGGCACTCGGTGTCAAACGTGGCGTATAGTCGCAGGCGTGACCTCCTCCCCGAGCACGTCGCTGCGCGACGTGGCGCGCAACGCGGTACGCGACGAGGTCATGCGGGCCGCCTGGGAGCTGTTCGCCGTGCACGGCTTCGAGGCCACCACCGTGGAGCAGATCGCCGAGGCGGCCGGCATGTCGCGCCGCACCTTCTTCCGCTACTTCAACGGCAAGGACGAGCTGATCCTCGACAAGCTGCTCGAGGTGGGCGACCGCGTCGCTGCCGCGCTGGCGGCGCGACCGCCGAAAGAGGCGGCCTGGCCCGCTCTGCGAGCCGCGCTCGACGTCGTCGTCCTGGCTCAGGACCAGGCGCCGGAGCCTTCACGCCGGCTGGGACAGCTGCTCCGCGACGAGCCCAGCACGCGCGGCAGCATGGAGGAGCGGCGGCGGCGCTGGACCGACGCCCTCGGCCCGCTGGTCGCCGAGCGCCTCCCCGGGCACGGCGAGGCCGCCGGCCGCGCGGTCGCCGGCGCGGCGCTGGCCTGCTACGACGCGGCCACGGACGCCTGGATCGACGCGCCCGGCACGGCGTTCGCCCGGCACCTGGACACCGCCATGGACGCCTTGGCCCACGCCGCGCTCGCCTGATCGGGTCGCGGGTGACCCACCGAGTGGTTGACTCGCCGCATGACCCATGCGCGCGGGGGGAGCGACCCCGACCCGGCCGTGTTCGGTGGCCGGTTCCTGACCCAGGACCCGCCCTCGACGGCGTTCCCGGACACGGGCATGAGCCCGACCGACGCCGGCCGGCTCCTCGACGACGACCTCGCGCTCGAGGGCGACCCGTGGCGCAACCTCGCGACGTTCGTGACGACCTGGATGGAGCCGGAGGCGCGGCGGATCATCTCCGACAACCTGCACCGCAACTTCATCGACCACGCGGAGTACCCCATCTCCGCCGAGATCGAGCAGCGCTGCATCCGGATGCTCGCCGACCTCTTCCACGCACCCGGCGAGACCACCGGCTGCCGCACCCAGGGCTCCTCCGAGGCGATCATGCTCGGGGCCCTGTCGCTGAAGTGGAAGTGGCGCGAGCGCCGGCAGGCCGCAGGCGCCTCGGTCGAGGCGCCCAACCTGGTCTTCGGCGGCGACGTGCACGTCGTGTGGGACAAGTTCTGCCGCTACTTCGACGTCGAGCCCCGCGTCATCCCGCTGGCGGAGGGCAAGTACACCATCGGCCCCGACGACGTCGCGCCGTACCTCGACGAGAACACCATCGGCGTCGCCGCCGTGCTGGGTACGACGTTCACCGGGCACATGGACGACATCCGCGGCATCAACCAGCTGCTGCTCGACACCTTGGCCGAGCAGGGCCTCGACATCCCGCTACACGTCGACGGCGCGAGCGGGGGCTTCGTGTGGCCCTTCCTCTATCCCGACTCGGCGTGGGACTTCCGTCTCGAGCAGGTGCGATCGATCAACGTCTCGGGACACAAGTACGGCCTGGTCTACCCCGGCATCGGCTGGCTGATCTTCCGCGAGACCGCAGACCTCGCCGAGGACCTGGTCTTCTATGAGAACTACCTCGGCAAGACCGACGCCACGTTCACCCTCAACTTCTCCACCGGCGCCTCGATGGTGCTCGCGCAGTACTACAACTTCGTCCGGCTCGGCCGTGAGGGCTACGGCTACGTGATCGGCCAGATGAAGGAGAACGCGCGGGCCCTCGCGGCGAACCTGCGCGAGACCGGGCGCTTCGAGATCATCGGCGACGACCTCGAGCAGCTGCCGCTGGTCGCCTTCCGCCTGGCGGGCGGCGCGGCGTCGAGCGGCGGGCGGGCCTACGACGAGTCCGACGTCGCCTGGCAGCTCTCCGCCGAGCGTGGCTGGATGGTCCCGGCGTACACGCTCCCGCCGAACGCGCAGGACGTGAAGATCCTGCGTGCCTTGGTCAAGGAGACGCTCAGCCGTGGCCAGGTCGACCGCCTCACCCAAGACATCGTCGACGCGTGCAAGACGCTCGACGCCAAGGGCGGCGCCCACCCGGCCGAACGGGCCCAGGTCAAGCGGGGCCCCGGCTACTGACCAGCTCGGCAGTCAGTGCCCGACCAACGCTGCGGGAAGAGCGAACAGGAGCATCGCCGGCGCGAAGCACCAGCTCCACGCCACCAGCCGACGTAGCCGACGGGCGTTGTGTAACGTGACAGGCCCAGCTGTCGGCAGGCCCGAGTAGTATCGAACACATGTTCGATACGGTGAGTCTTCCACGCACCGCAGTGGCCGGGGTTAGCATGATCTCCATGGCGTTTTCGGCACATGAGGTGGCTCAGGAGATCAAGCGCCGCATCCCCGGGGTAGGGAGTCTCAAGGTCCACAAGCTGCTCTACTACTCTCAGGGTCATCATCTCGCGTCCCTTGGTCGACCGCTGTTCCGCGACACGATTTCGGCCTGGGACATGGGTCCGGTGGTTGGGACCCTCTGGTACGAGGAGCGGACTGGTTCCGTGGAACCGGCGCAAGAGGACTGCCTGGATGAGGCTGCGCTAAACACCATCGGCTACGTCGTAAGCCGCTATGGCGGCCTGACGGGCGGCGATCTGATCCGACTCTCGCACTCCGAGCCGCCCTGGATCGAAGCCAACTCTCGTCGTCCAGCAGGCCAAAGTGCCCGCATCGAACAAGACAGCATCCGTACTTACTTCGCGCGCGTCGAGGACGAAGACGACGAAACTGGCCCGCGCTTGGATGCCCAACTGCTCAAAGAGTTCCTCAGCGGTGCCGAGGAAGTGGCCTGCGGGTCGGACACGGTCGACTCTCTCGACGAGATCGCCGCGCGACACGCTGCCCTCATCGGGTGATCCGCTACGAGCTCGTCAACTTCCTTCCCCGGTTCGATGAGTGGGTGGACCTTGAGTCGCCGGCTGACGAGATCCGCGCCGCCGTGCTGTCGTGGATGTTCACTCGGGCCGAGAACCCCTACCTAGGGGTTAAGCGCACCGAAGGCTTCGTCAACCTCTGGTATGGCGCAGTGCCGCACACGGAACATGGCGCGGGTGACGTGGTCGTCTGCTCCTACTTCATCAACGAGTCTGAGCGGGCCGTGAAATGCAATGGGTTCGCCACCCTCAGCACGCCGATCTGACGGCCAGTCCTGGTCGGACTCGTCGCCTGGGTCTGTGTCGCGGTCCGGCTCGTCGTAGGGATCCATGGCGAGCGGCACCTCAAGCAGGTCTCATCCTCTTCGGGCGGGATCGCCCATACCGATCCGAATGGTCCCGAGGTCCCGGAGATTCGCGAGCCCCCGGGCGTATCCGCGGACCTCTTGCGTACTCCTAGGTCAGTGGCCGGCCCGCTCGGACCGGCAAGACATGCACCTGGGAATCAGGCAGACTGACACCATCGATACCGGCGCTGGACATCGACCAGCTTCGGCCTGAGCATCAGCGACGGGGAGAAGAAGGAACCATGCGCATCAAGACTGGGATCGGGTCAGTTGCCCTCACCATGACCGCCAGCCTTCTCGCCGCCTGTGGCGGTGGTGGCGGCGGCTCTTCGCACTCCGCAGGAAGCTACTGCGACGAGCTGAAGACCGACAAGACCTACTTCGAGAGCTTCAGTGGCAGCAACCCCGACCTCAGCAAGCTGGGCGACGTGTTCACCCGGATGCACCAGCTGGCCGGGGACGCCCCGAGCAATGTCGCCGCCGACTGGAAGACCCTGGACGGCGCGATCACGACCCTCGAGAGCGCGCTCAAGGCTGCCAACATCAAGCCCAGCGACCTCGCGGCGATGCAGAACGGTCAGATGCCGCAGGGTGCCAACCTCCAGAAGCTCCAGGCCCTCGCGCCGAAGCTCGAGGCCCTCAGCAGCAGCGGCGTCAGCAGCGCAGCCGACCGGATCAGCGCCGACGCGAAGAAGAGCTGCGGCATCGACCTGTCGTCGAGCTGACCCTCTCCGGGCTCACCAGACCGCGAAGGCGACCCGTCTCGCAGCGAGACGGGTCGCCTTGCTTGCCGCTCAGCTGCAACCGCTGGTGCTGCCGCACCCTTCGCAGACGTAGCAGGAGCCGGCGGGGCGCATCTTGGTGCCGCAGGTCATGCAGAGCGGGGAGTCGACGGCGGTACCGGTGATCTTCTCCAGGAGCTCGGCTGAGGTGTGAGCCTCCTGGGTGACCTGGGCGGGGACCTCGCGGTCCTCCGAGCCGTGGGTGTCCGTGGTCTCCGTGCTCTCGACAGGTTCGTCGGGCGACCCGTGCTCGACCGACGAAGGAGCGCTGAGGTCGCCGATGACCTCCGAGGCGTTGCCGACCTCGTCGTCGCCGAGCTCGTAGGAGCCCGTCTCGAGGTAGCGCTGACGCTCCTCGGCGGAGAAGATGCCGAGGGCCTCGCGGTCTTCGAAGGACAGGTAGTCCAGCGCCAGGCGGCGGAAGACGTAGTCCATCAGAGAGCGGGCCATCCGGATGTCCGGGTCGTCGGTCAGACCGTTGGGCTCGAAGGAGAGGTTGCTGAACTTCGAGACGTAGGTCTGGAGCGGCACGCCGTACTGGAGGCCGATCGACACCGCGATCGAGAACGCGTCCATCACGCCGGCCAGCGTGGAGCCCTGCTTGCCGAGCTTGAGGAACAGCTCGCCGAGGGACTTGTCGTCATGAGCGCCGGAGGTCATGTATCCCTCGGCGCCGCCGACGGTGAACGACGTGGTGCGAGCGACGCGCGACTTCGGCAGGCGCTTGCGCAGCGGCTGGTAGACGACCTTCTCCACGACCTTGGTCTGGGCCGGCTCGACCGACGAGGCTCCGGCGCGCGCCTGGTCCTTCTTCGACGAGTCCGACTTGCCGTCGGCCAGCGGCTGGCCGACCTTGCAGTTGTCGCGGTACACGGCGGTGGCCTTGAGCCCGAGCTTCCAGGACTGGAGATAGATGTCCTCGATCTCCTCCACCGATGCGGTCTCCGGAAGGTTCACCGTCTTCGAGATCGCGCCGGACAGGAACGGCTGGGCGGCCGCCATCATCCGGACGTGGCCCATCGGGGCCAGCGCGCGCGCACCCATCGCGGTGTCGAACACCTCGTAGTGCTCGGTCTTGAGCCCGGGTGCGTCGATCACGTGCCCGTGCTCGCCGATGTAGGCGACGATCGCCTCGATCTTCTCCTCGTCGTAGCCCAGCTTCTCCAGGGCCCGCGGGATCGTCTGGTTGACGATCTGCATCGAGCCGCCGCCCACCAGCTTCTTGAACTTCACCAGGGAGAAGTCGGGCTCGATGCCCGTCGTGTCGCAGTCCATCATGAAGCCGATGGTCCCGGTCGGGGCGAGCACCGAGGCCTGCGCGTTGCGGAAGCCATGGGTCTTGCCGAGCTCGACGACCTCGGCCCAGGCCTTGGTCGCGAGCTTGAGCACCCGGGAGTCCTCGAGGTGCAGGGTGCGCACGGTGTCGTTGGCGGCCTGATGCTTGCGCATCACCCGCTGGTGGGCCTCGGCGTTGCGCGCGTACCCGGCGTAGGGCCCGACGATCGCGGCCAGCTCCGCCGACCGCTTGTACGACGCACCGGTCATCAGTGAGGTGACTGCGCTGGCCATGGAGCGCCCGCCGTCGGAGTCGTATCCCAGTCCCATCGCCATCAGCAGCGCCCCGAGGTTTGCGTAGCCGATCCCCAGCTGGCGGTAGTCGCGCGTGGTCACCCCGATCGACTCGGTCGGGAAGTCGGCGAAGCAGATCGAGATGTCCATCGCGGTGATGATCAGCTCGACGGCCTTCTCGAACAGCGCCGCGTCGAAGGTGTCGTCGTCCTTGAGGAACTTCAGAAGGTTCAGACTGGCCAGGTTGCACGAGGAGTTGTCCAGCGACATGTACTCCGAGCACGGGTTGGACGCGGTGATCCGGCCGGTCTCGGGGTTGGTGTGCCAGTCGTTGATCGTGTCGTCGTACTGGAGGCCGGGGTCGGCGCACTCCCAGGCCGCGTTGCTGATCTTGTGGAACAGCTCGCGGGCGTCGACGGTCTCGATCACCTCGTGGGTGTGGCGCGCCCGCAGCCCGAACGACGTGCCGTCCTCGACCGCGCGCATGAACTCGTCGGTGACCCGCACCGAGTTGTTCGCGTTCTGGTATTGGACCGAGTGGATGTCCCGCCCGCCGAGGTCCATGTCGAAGCCGGCATCGCGCAGCGCGCGGATCTTGTCCTCCTCGCGCGCCTTGGTCTCCACGAACTCCACGATGTCGGGGTGGTCGACATCGAGCACGACCATCTTGGCCGCCCGTCGCGTCGCGCCTCCCGACTTGATGGTGCCGGCCGAGGCGTCCGCGCCGCGCATGAAGGAGACCGGACCCGACGCCGTACCGCCCGAGGAGAGCAGCTCCTTGGACGACCGGATGCGGGAGAGGTTCAGCCCGGCACCCGAGCCGCCCTTGAAGATGAAGCCCTCCTCCTTGTACCAGTTCAAGATGGAGTCCATCGAGTCGTCGACCGACAAGATGAAGCACGCCGAGACCTGCTGCGGGCTCGGCGTCCCGACGTTGAACCAGACCGGGGAGTTGAACGAGAAGTACTGGTGGACCAGCAGCCAGGTCAGCTCGTGCTCGAAGGTCTCGGCGTCCTCGGGGCTCGCGAAGTACCCGAAGTCCTCACCGGCCTTGCGGTAGGTCTTCACCACTCGGTCGACGATCTGCCTCAGGCTCCACTCGCGCTGGTCGGTGCCGACGGCGCCGCGGAAGTACTTCGTGGTGACGATGGTGCTCGCGTTGACCGACCAGAAGTCGGGGAACTCCACACCGCGCTGCTCGAAGACCGTCTCCCCGGTCTTCCAGTTCTGCTGGACGACGTCGCGACGCTCCCAGGTGATCTCGTCGTAGGGGTGCGCACCGGCCGTCGAGAACACGCGGTCGATGGTCAGGCCGCCACGCGTTGGCGCGCCCTGCTTCCCCTTCACCTTCGGGTCTGCCGTCTCGGTCATCTGGGCTCCTCGTGTTCCCGATCTGATGGCGCTCCGGTGGCTGGGAGGCGGTCGTGGAGCGACCGCCCTGCACCAGCGGAGCCTTTCTTCTCGGTCGGTGGCCCATGGTCTCAGCGACCACCGACATGCCTCGATGAGAGGCGGGGTGATGCACCCGGCGCGCAGCTTCCCCACTACGCGCCGGGTGGTCTGGGGTTATCCGGTGCGCACGGCGCGTGGCGCCGCACCCGACGGTGCTGCCGCTGCCTGCTCCATCCGGAGCAAGGAGATCTCGTCCTCGAAGTCGTCGGCCGAGCTGAACGCCTTGTAGACGCTGGCGAACCGCAGGTAGGCGACCGGGTCGAGCGCGCGCAGCGGGCCAAGGATCGCCATCCCGACCTCGTGCGCGGGCACCTCCGCGGCGCCTTCGTTGCGCAGGGAGTCCTCGACCGTCTGGCCCAGGCAGGCCAGGTCGTCCTCGGACACGGGTCGGCCCTTGCAGGCCTTCCGCACCCCGGCGACCGCCTTCTCGCGGTTGAAGGGCTCGGTCGCACCGGACCGCTTGAGCACGGTCAGCTGCATGAGCTCGACGGTCGTGAAACGCTTCTCGCAGCTCTCACAACGACGCCGCCGCCGGATCGCCGCGCCGTCCTCCGACACGCGGGAGTCGAGGACCTTCGTCTCGCTGTGCCGGCAGTAGGGGCAGTGCATGGGTCGGTCCTCCTCTCGTCGTCACCTGCGCTGGTAGAACGCATTTCGGGCGCGCCAAAGTCCCCGGACGGGGGGCGTGTCTGCTGTGGACTGTCGCCCGCTTGCTGTGGACGACCGGCCGGTTTCTGTGGGTTTCCGGGCCCCTTCTGTGGGCCTACATGTGGAAAACCACAACGTTGTAACTACTAGATGTAGTGGTGACCTTACGTCGGGTGACGAGGCTTGGCAAGCGGTTCGTCGAGCCAATTGGCGGTCCGGCCGAGCCGATCCCAAATGCACAGGTCAGAGCCGTCGGGACCACCGAAACTGCTGGCGCATCGGCGTGTCGCGGACGCCGCGATCGGCCACAATGGACCGATGGCAGCGGGCAAGCGGGCAGCGCCGGGCAGGCACTCGGGGCCCTCGCGCCCCGAGCCCGACTCCCCGGCCGGCCCGTCGTCGCCAGCCGGCTCGGGCCCGCTGCTCCTGCTGGCCCTCGGCATCACCGCAGCCGTCGTCGCCTGGGGATATCTGGTCTACCTCGCCATCGACTTCGGAACGACGGCCCGCGACGGCAACGACAGCGCGTGGTGGTTCCTCGCGCTGGCCACGCTCGGCGCCATCGCCTGCCTGTTCGCCGGCATGATGCTGGGCGTGCGACTGGTCGCGCGGCTGCGCGCACAACGCCCTCCTCCGGCTCCACCACGGCCGCCCGGCGGCCGGCGGGCGGCTCGCTGATGGCGCGACCCGAGGCGGGGTACGCCGGGACCCCGCTGGCCGAGAAGCTCGGGGTCAAGCACGGGCACGTCGTGCTGCTCGACCGGCTGCCCGGGGGTCTCGACCTCGACCTGCCACCCGGGGCGAGGCTCGTCCGACGCGTACGACGTGGCCTCGACGTCACGCTCACCTTCCACACCCATCTCGCGACGTTGACCCCACGGCTTCCGACGTTGTTCGAGCACACGGCGACGAACGGGATGGTCTGGATCTGCTGGCCCAAGCAGGCGGCAGTCAGGAGGCTCGGCATCGACGCCGACCTCGGCGAGATGGGCGTGCATCGCCTGGGGCTCGACCTGGGGTGGGTCGACGTGAAGGTCGCCGCGATCAGCGAGGTCTGGTCGGGGGCCAAGTTCGTCCGGCGGTTGGCTGACCGGTAGATCCCGGAAACGCCGAACGTCAGACCAGGGAGCCACGGGAGACAGCGCGCGTGGGGCGCGCTGTCTCCCGTCTTCCCCGGCTCTCCGTGCCGACCGGGGTCGAAGCGGCCGGACGGAAGTCTTGGGTCGTGCGGGGTCGAGCTGGTCGAGTCGACGTCAGCGCGACGACCCGACCGGCGCGATCACTTCGGGAGGCGCAGCGTCTGGCCCACCTGGAGCGTCGCGGAGTCGAGATGGTTGATCGTCTCGATGTGGGTCATCATCGAGCGGACGTCACCGCTGCCGGTCTGGACGGCCGCGCGGGACGCGAGGTCCCACAGGGTCTGACCGGGCTGGACCATGACCACGCGGGTGGGCTCGGGCTTGTCGTTGGCCAGCGATCCGGTCGCGGCCACGAACGCCACGCCCAGCGCGGCGAGCAGGCCGGCGCCGACGACCACGAGTCGTCCTCGGCGGGTCAGGCGCACCGAGCTCGGTCGAGGCTGCGCCACCCGCACCGACACGTCGTCGCCGTCGTACTCCGGGGCGAAGAAGTCGTCGAGCGCCACGCGCCGGATCGGCTCGGGAGAGCGCTCGGGCAGCACCCGGGTCACGACCGGAGCGCTCTCGGCGTCCGCGAGGATCCGCAGCACCGGGCGATCGGCCCGACCGACGACCCAGGCGCCCTCCGCCACGGTCCGCCGCTGCGTCGACCGCTTGCGGGTCGGGGGCGTGGGCGGCGTGAGGCGCGGGGCTCGGGCGGTGGTGCTCGGGGCCTGCTTGGTGGCGGTGCTGGTGCTCATCGTCGTGACCTCCTGGGGAAGCGCCACCGTCGTTCGGCGGCTCTGGGTCTCTGGGTCTCTGCTTTCGATCCCTGTTCTAGGGGCGGCCACCGACAGTCGCTCAGGTGAGCGGCCGGCGGGGCACTCGATCAGACGTTCGATCGAACATGTGTACGACGTTAGAGCACGTGTTCGAATGACTCAAGGAGCGACACGAACAATTGTTCGAACGTGTCGCAACGCGCCGAGCAGTGACCTCACCCTCTTAAGGAAGTGCTGATCAATGGCGCCGTCGCGAGCGCCGCGACGCGTGTGCGATGGCAAGGCGGGGTCGCGACGGCACGCTGGGCGCACGTCGAGCGGCTGCCACGCAGCCGGCGTGCGCGCATCGCGCCGCAGCAGGCGGGATTGACCAGCGCTTCCTTAAGACAGAATTAAGACGTTCGCCGGACAGCGCGCCCTCCAGAAGGCAAGGTCTGCCTCGGCACCGGCCATCAGGGCCCGCCGACGTCATGGGTCGGGTAGGCCGGCGTGATCTCGGGACACGCCGGCCCACCGGAGGCACCCCAAGCACCAGATTCCCTGGGGGTCTGGTTCGCAAGACCGTCCCCGATCGACCCAGGAGCGGGTAAGCGTCTTCGGTGACGGGCACTCGGGTCCGTCCTCACCGAGGAGCACCTGTCGTGAACCCACACCTCCCTGGCCGGATCCTGCCCGTCGTCATCGGCGCAGCGGCCGTCGTCGGCGGCGCGAATCTCGCGTCGTACGCCGCCGACGGTCACGCCTTCCGGCTCGGCGCCAAGAACCACGAGGACCACGCCACCACCGTCACCAACGACGGCGCCGGCCCGGCCTTCCGCTTCGCCACCGCCGACGGCGTCGCGCCGTTCGCCGTCAGCAGCAGCACCAAGGTGGCCCACCTCAACGCCACCCGCGTCGACGGCCTCAAGGCCGGCGACCTGTCTCGCTCCTACCGCTACGTCGTGCCCACCGGCACCTCCGGAGACACCGGGTTCCAGGCCACCGACCTGCCGCCCGGGCACTACAACGTGTCCTTCGACCTCGTCACCGACAACCACGCCCCCGCGGGCGCCCCGCCGCCGCTGTGCTTCGTCACCGACTCCCGGCGAGAGTTCGCCGTCGTCGCCGGCGCCCAGGTCGTCGCGGGCACCGCCATCATCGACGGCACCGGTCCGGTCACGGTCCTCGAGACCGGCGCGGCGGCCCTCGTCTGCGAGGCGAACGGCGGGCTGACGAGTCCCGTAGGCGTCCGGTTCCGCAACACGCTGACCTTCACCCTGGTGCGGTCGGTGCATCGCGGCACCCTCCGCTCCCTGGCGTCGGCCCAGGTCGAGGGTGATGCGCGGCAGTGGCGCGGGCGCTGACGCCCAGCGTCCCCCGCCCGCCGTGAACGGCGGCATTGTCCAGACATCGCCCAGGCATTACCCAGGCGTTACGCCGGACCGGGAGCCTGGCCGGCATGACGTCGTACGCACGTGGTCGCCTCGTCCCGGTCCTGCTCGCGGTCGCCGTCCTGGTCGGCGCGGCCAACCTGGGGGCGTACGCGGCCTCGGGCCGGCCACTGCTGCTCGGGCACCGCAACCGTGCTACGGCCACCACCAGCCTGGCGACCACGGGCCGGTCCCCCACGCTCACGCTCCGGTCGGCGCATGGGGCGCCGCCACTGGCGGTCTCGAGCTCGAAGGTCGTCAAGCACCTGAACGCCGACCGAGTCGACGGCAAGGACGCCGCCGAGCTCGGGGCACCCGCCCTGACCTACCGGCTGCCCAACGGGCCGACCAGCCAGAGCCTCACCGTGCCGAAGCCGGGCACCTACCTGCTCTCGGTCAGCGTGACGCTCTCCGCAGCGGACGCCAGCGGTTGCTTCCTCGAGGAGATCTCCGGCTCGTCGTCCGTCGACCCGATCTCCCTCAACGGAACCATCAGCGGCGGCTATACGACGGTCAGCGGCAGCTCGATCATGAGGGTGACCAAGAAGGTCCAGGACCTCAACTTCCGGTGCTTCTCGCCGATCTACAGCACCTCGGCGTACAGCAGCACCCTGGGGCTGGTTCGGCTGTCGGCCAGACACCAAGGCCGACTGGTCGAACGCCGAACCCACTGACTCGGCTCCATGGACTCGCGCCGCGGTCGGCATCGGAGTGCGGGCGCGACACGCCCGATTCGAACAGGTGTTTGATCGAGGGTGCCGCTGCGCCGTACGGTGTCGGCCATGACACGGAGCACATCCCGGGGCACCACAGGTTCGTCCCGGGTCGCCGAGCTTCCCGACGGAGCCCCCGACGCGACCGGGCTCACGCCCCGTCAGCAGCGGGTGCTGGCCACCATCAAGGAGGCCATCGAGAAGCGCGGCTACCCGCCGAGCATGCGGGAGATCGGCCAGGCGGTCGGCCTGACCAGCAGCTCCAGCGTCGCCCACCAGCTGCGCGTGCTGGAGGAGAAGGGCTTCCTCAGGCGCGACCCCAACCGGCCCCGCGCACTGGAGGTCTTCCTGCCCGAGGTGATGGCTGCGCGTCGCTCGCTGGGTGGCGCCGTGGCCGACGAGGAGTCGTCGTACGACGAGACCGGCGTCGGCGACGCGCGACCCGAGGCGACCTACGTGCCGATGGTCGGCCGGATCGCTGCCGGTGGTCCGACCCTGGCCGAGGAGACCCTGGAGGACGTGTTCCCGCTCCCCCGGCAGCTCGTCGGGGAGGGCACGCTGTTCCTGCTCGAGGTGCGCGGAGACTCCATGGTGGAGGCCGCGATCTGTGACGGCGACTACGTCGTGGTCCGGCAGGAGCAGACCGCCGAGAACGGCGAGATCGTGGCGGCCCTGATCGACGGGGAGGCGACGGTCAAGACGTTCCAGCGCAAGGACGGCCACGTCTGGCTGCTGCCGCACAACGCGTCGTACGCCCCGATCGACGGCTCCCAGGCGACCATCCTGGGCAAGGTCACCGCGGTGCTGCGGCGCGTCTGACCCTGAGATTCCCCCGAGACACCGGGAAGTATCTGGTGCCTGTCGGTGCTCTCCTGTAGACCTGTGCGTATGTCATGACGACGGCCGCAGGTGCGTCATGAGGGTGGTGCAAACCCTTTGCGCCTCCCTGAGAGGATGAGCGGGTGAGCGTTCGGTCGAGCGTGGGGTCGATCACCGGGGGAAGGCTCCTCCGGGGCCGCGGCCTGCGCGAGATCGTCTTGATCGGCGTTCTCTACATCTTCTACTGCATCACCCGCACCTTCGCCAACGGCGACCTCGGCCCCGCGCAGGACCGCGCGGGTGACCTGCACTCCCTCGAGCGTGTTCTCCACCTCGACTGGGAGCACAGCATCAACAACTTCTTCGTGGCCCACAGCTGGGCCGCGATCCCTGCCTGCTACTGGTACGCCGCGGCTCACTACACCGTGACCCTGTTCGTGTTGGTCTGGCTGTGGCGCAAGGGCCCGCAGCACTACGCGCCAGCCCGCTGGGCTCTGGTGGTGTCGTGCCTGCTGGGCCTGGCCTGCTACCTCCTCCTGCCCACCGCACCGCCGCGGATGCTGAGCGGATACACCGACGTCCTGAGCCAGCATGCCAACGACGGCTGGTGGAGCACGGACGCCTCGGCGCCCAAGGGGATGGGTGGGCTGACCAACGAGCTGGCGGCGTTCCCGAGTCTGCACGCCGGCTGGGCGCTGTGGGTCGCCCTGGTGGTGCGGCGCAGCACGCGCAGCTACTGGGCGCGCGGGCTGGCGTGGCTGCACGCCGTGGTCACCGCCGTCGTCGTGATCGGCACCGGCAACCACTGGATCCTCGACGTGTGCGCCGGGTGGGCGCTGGTGATCGTGGCGATGTGGCTGGTGGACCCGTGGTTCGCCGACAGCCGCCAGCTGGTGAAGGCCAGGCGGCTGGAGTTCAACCGCCGGGTCGCCGGCACCCGAGCGCCGGCCATCGAGTCGATCCCCGACGAGCCGGTCGGCCTCGCCACGAGCGAGGAGCCCCCCAGCTCACCGAAGGCCGAGCCACGGCCACCGCTGGCCGCGGAGCCGCTCACGACCGAGGCGCTGGATGCCTGGGCCGAACCACCGCGAAAACGTCCCTTCGAGTGCTGATGTCGCTCCGCGCCGCGACGTAGTGCGCCCGGGGACGCCTCAGCTCGCGGCCTCGGCCCGCGCCAGTCGCGAGAGCGCCTCGCGGACCAGGTCGCCGTCGTACGTCGTCCACATCGGCGGCAGGCTGGCGCGCAGGTAGCCGCCGTACCTCGCGGTGGCCAGCCGCGGGTCGAGCACCGCCACGACGCCGCGGTCGGTGGTGGTGCGGATCAGGCGTCCGGTGCCCTGCGCCAGCAGCAGCGCGGCGTGGGTGGCCGCGACCTGCATGAAGCCGTTGCGGCCCTCGCGCTCGGCCGCGCGCTGCCGCGCGCTCATCAGCGGGTCGTCGGGGCGGGGGAACGGGATCCTGTCGATGAGCACCAGCTGGCACGTCTCGCCCGGGACGTCGAGCCCCTGCCAGAGACTCAGCGTGCCGAACAGACATGTGTGCGGGTCGCTCACGAACTGCCGGGACAGCTCCGGGAGCTGCGCCTCGCCCTGGGCCAGGGTCGTCAGATGGGGCAGCCGCTCCCGGATGGCCTCGGCCGCGGCCTCGGCGGCGCGACGTGAGCTGAAGAGTCCGAGGGTGCGGCCGTCGGCGGCGTCGACCAGGCTCGCGATCTCGGCGAGCTGAGCCTCCCCGAGCCCGTCGCGACCGGGGGGCGGCAGGTGACGCGCGATGTAGAGGATGGCCTGGCGGCCGTAGTCGAACGGCGAGCCGACGTCGAGGCCCACCCACGGCAGGGCGCCCTCGCCGTGCGCCACCTGCGCAGCGGCCTCGTCGGGCCCGACGACGCCGACCCGCTCCTCGGGCCGAAGCCCGACCGAGGTGGCGATGGCGTCGAAGTCGCCGCCGAGCATCAGGGTCGCCGACGTCAGCACGACCGTCTTGTCGCTCAGCAGCTTCTCGCGCATCGGGCCCCAGACCTCCAGGGGCGCGACGCACAGTCGCGGCGGGATACGGCTCTGCCCCACAGTGCCGCCCTCGCGGAGCCACAGCACGTCGGACTCCGACCTGGCCGCCATCCGCTCGACGGTCGCGAACACCTCCTGCACCGAGCCTCGGGCCTGGGTGCGCGCGGCGTCCGCCTCCCCGCCACCGTCACCCTCCTTCGGGAACGCCGACAGGCACGCTCGAGCCGCGTCGCGCACCAGGACCAGCGCGTCACCGAGGTCGTCGGGCAGGTCGTCGAAACGGCCCGGGCTGCACGACGCGATGGCCGCCGTGAGCGCGTCACCCGCGTCGGCGAGGTCGTCGGCCGCGGAGGTGCCGCTCGCCGACGACTCGCCGTCGACGTAGCGACGCGCCCGCCGTGCCGCACGGTCGACGTCGGAGGCCATCAGCTCGTCGGTCGCCGCCTGGGTGACGCGGGCGACGACCTCGTGCGCCTCGTCGACCACCACCACGTCGTAGTCGGGGATCATCGGGACGCCCTCGATGGCGTCGATGGCCAGCAGCGAGTGGTTGGTGACGACCAGGTGCGACCGATGGGCCTGCTCGCGGGCCACCTCGACGAAGCACTCCCCGCCGAACGGGCAGCGGGACGCGCCCAGGCAGTCGCGATGACTGACGCTGACCTGACGCCACTCGCGGTCGGTGTGCCGCGGGGCGTGGTCGCGCTCGCCGCTGCCACCGCTCTCGGCCTGCTGCTCGGCCCAGGCCCGCAGCTCCAAGACCTTCTTGCCCAAGGAACTCTGGGGGACGTCGACCAGCGCGCCCTGCTCGTCGTCCGGCGCGCCCTCGCGGATCCGGTGCAGGCAGGCGTAGTTGGAGCGCCCCTTCAGCACGGCGTACGACGTGTCGACCTCGGGGTGGGCGGCCGCGACCGCCTCGACGAGACGAGGGATGTCACGCTCGACCAGCTGGTGCTGGAGCGCCAGCGTCGCCGTCGCGACGACGACCCGACGGCCGTGCAGAAGCGCCGGCACGAGGTAGGCCAGTGACTTGCCGGTGCCGGTGCCGGCCTGTACGACGAGGTGCCGATCCAGGCTCAGGGCTTCTCCCACGGCCTCGGCCATGGCAACCTGACCTAGTCGTTCCTGACCACCCAGAGCACCAACCGCGGTGTCCAGCACCGAGGCGATGGGTAGACGGACGGCGGGCACTGGTGCACCCTATCCGCGACGGGGCAATCGGGTTTCTCGCGAAACCGCGCCAGGGGACAACCATCCTTTCTCGGGATGGCGACGAAAAGCCTGACGGGGTTACTTGGGGCGCCCGGGCCATGTCATCGACCCCGAAAGTGTTGCCACCACATGACCAGCATCCTCGTCATCGAGGACGACCCATCCATCCGGGCTGCCCTCGACCGCGGGCTCTCCGAGCGCGGCCACCACGTCCAGACCGCGGCCTCCGGCATCGCCGGACTCGAGGCCGTGCTGGGCGACCGGCCAGACGTCGTCCTGCTCGACCTGGGCCTGCCCGACGTCGACGGACTCACCGTGATCGGCATGATCCGAGCCGCGAGCGCGGTGCCCGTCATCGTGATCACCGCGGTCGACGACGACCCGACGATGGTGCGTGCCCTGGACTCCGGCGCAGACGACTACGTCGTGAAGCCCTTCCGCCTTGACCAGGTCACCGCCCGGATCCGCGCGGTGATGCGACGGTCGCAGCGAGGGGCCACCACCGAGCCGATCCGGGTCGGCGAGCTGCTCATCCACGAGCCCACGCGCACCGCCACCCTCGCCGGCGAGCAGCTGGAGCTCGCCCGTCGGGAGTTCGACCTCTTGTTCGCCCTGGCCGAGCGGGTCGGCGTGGTCGTCAGCAAGCGCACCCTGCTGGCCGAGGTCTGGCAACAGGTCGACGGGTCCGACCGCACGGTCGACGTCCACCTCTCCTGGCTCCGGCGCAAGCTGGGTGAGACCGCTGCCGAGCCGCGCTACCTCGACAGCGTGCGAGGCGTCGGCGTCCGCCTCATCGACCCCACCGACCGAGCAGACCGCAAGACCTCCTGACCGCGCCAGGGGACTGGTGGCTAGACGGGGTACGCCGCGAGCTCGCCGGCGAGGTCGGCGTGCGCGCGGCCGCGGACGACCGTGCCGTCGCCGGTGTGCTCCAGCGACTCGATCTCGCCGTGCTGGTGCAGCCGGTCGAGGAGGTCGCCGCGGGAATAGGGCACCAACGCCGCGAACTCCACCCCGGGCCGCGGCAGGTCGCCCTCCACCCGAGCCAGCACCTCGTCGATGCCCTCGCCGGTCTTGGCGCTGACGACCACGGAGTGCGGCTCGCGCTGCTTGAGGCGAGCCAGCACCAGCGGGTCGGCCGCGTCGGCCTTGTTGACCACGATGATCTCGGGGACCTTGTCGGCGCCGATGTCGGCGAGGACCTCGCGCACCGCGGTGATCTGACCCTCCGGGTCGGGGTGCGAGCCGTCCACCACGTGCAGGATCAGGTCGGAGTCGGCCACCTCCTCCAGCGTCGACCGGAACGCCTCGACCAGCTGGTGCGGCAGGTGCCGGACGAAGCCGACGGTGTCGCTCATGGTGTACACCCGGCCGTCGGCGGTCGTCGTACGCCGGGTGGTGGGGTCGAGGGTGGCGAAGAGCGCGTCCTCGACCAGGACCCCGGCCCCGGTGAGGCGGTTGAGCAGGCTCGACTTGCCGGCGTTGGTGTAGCCCGCGATGGCGACGCCGGGCACGTGGCGGCGACGCCGCTCCTGCCGCTTGGTGTCGCGCGTGCCCTTCATGTGGGCGAGCTCGCGTCGCAGCCGGGCGATCTTGGTGTTGATCCGACGGCGGTCGGTCTCGATCTTGGTCTCGCCGGGGCCGCGACCGCCGATGCCCGCGCCGGCGGCGACCCGGCCACCGGCCTGGCGCGAGAGGTTGCCGCCCCAGCCGCGCAGGCGCTGCTTCATGTAGGTCAGCTGGGCCAGCTCGACCTGCGCCTGGCCCTCCTTGCTCTTGGCGTGCTGGGCGAAGATGTCGAGGATCAGCGCCGTCCGGTCGACGACCTTCACCTTGAGCCGGTCCTCCAGGTTGCGCAGCTGGCTGGGCGCCAGGTCGCCGTCGCAGATCACGGTGTCGGCGCCGGTGGCGCGCACGATCTCACCGAGCCCGTCGACCTTGCCCCGGCCGACGTACGTCGCGGGGTCCGGCTTGTCACGCCGCTGGTAGATCGCGTCGAGCACCTCGGAGCCCGCCGTCTCGGCGAGCGCGGCGAGCTCGGCCATGGAGTTCTCGGCGTCCTCGACGCTCCCCCCGGTCCAGACCCCGACGAGGACCACGCGCTCGAGGCGCAGCTGGCGGTACTCGACCTCGGAGATGTCCTCGAGCTCGGTGGACAGCCCCGCGACGCGACGCAGGGCGTACCGCTCGGCGAGGTCCTGCTGGCCGGTGGTGAGCTCGGGGTCCTCACCGTCGGCGTCGCCGGCGTAGCCGGAATCCCGGCCGTCGTCGGTGTCGGCCGGGTCCTGGAGATCGTCCTCGACGTCCCAGTCCCTGGTCTGCGCCAGCTCGGCGTCGAGGGAGAAGTCGCGTGCGTTGGTCATCCGGGTCCCAGGGTAGGTCGGCGCCGGTCCCCACGCGAACCCGTTTGCCCGCGACGTCATCGGAAACGTGGCCCATAGCGCTCGATTCGGATGACGTCCGGGCCCGCTAGGTTGTGCCGGTGACCCCGCCGCCTGCCAGCCCAGCGCTTCCGGACCGGGCCCGCGTCGTCGTCGTCGGGGGCGGCGTGATCGGGTGCTCGGTCGCCTACCACCTCGCCCACGAAGGCTGGACCGACGTCGTCGTCCTCGAGCGCGACCGGCTCACCAGTGGCACGACCTGGCACGCCGCCGGGTTGATGACCTGCTTCGGCTCGACGTCCGAGACGAGCACCGGCATCCGGCTCTACAGCCGTGACCTCTATGGCCGGCTCGAGGCCGAGACCGCAGTGGCGACAGGCTTCAAGCCGGTCGGCCTGATCGAGGCCGCCGCGGACACCGATCGCCTGCACGAGTACCGCCGGGTGGCGGCGTTCCAGCGACACCTGGGGCTCGAGGTCGAGGAGATCGGGCCCAACCAGATGTCCGAGCTGTTCCCCTGGGCCAGGACCGACGACCTCCTCGCGGGCTTCTACGTGCCCGGCGACGGGCGCGTGAACCCCGTCGACCTCACGCAGTCCCTCGCCCGCGGCGCGAAGAACCTCGGCGTCCGGGTCGTCGAGAGCGTGCGGGTCCAGGACGTGCTCGTGGCGGACGGCGAGGTCTGCGGCGTGGTGGTCGAGGACGGCACCCGTATCGAGTGCGAGTACGTCGTGAACTGCACCGGCATGTGGGCGCGCGAGCTCGGTGAGCGGAGCGGCGTGGTGATCCCCAACCAGGCCGCGGAGCACTACTACCTGATCACCGACACCATCGAGGGGATCGACCCCGACGCGCCGATCTTCGAGGACCCCGCCTCCTACGGCTACTACCGCGAGGAGGGGGGCGGGATGATGGTCGGCCTCTTCGAGCCGCACGCCGCGGCGTGGTCGGTCGAGGGGATCCCGCGCGACGCGACGTTCACCAGCCTCAAGCCCGACTGGGACCGGATGAGCCCGTTCTTGGAGACCGCGATGGCGCGGGTCCCGGTCACGCTCGAGGTGGGGGTGCGCACGTTCTTCTGCGGCCCCGAGTCGTTCACCCCGGACCTGATGCCGGCGGTCGGCGAGGCGCCTGCCATCCGCGGCTACTTCGTCGCCGCGGGCATGAACTCGGTCGGCGTCCTCTCCGCGGGAGGGCTGGGCCGGGTGCTGGCCCACTGGATCATCGCCGGGCTGCCGGACGTCGACGTGACCGCGTGGGACGTCGCCCGCTTCCGCGCCGACCAGCTCGACCCGTCGTACCGTCGGGAGCGCACGACGGAGATCCTCGGCACGGTGTACGCCGCGCACACGCCGGGCAAGCAGCTGCGCACCATGCGCGACCGGCGGCTCTCCCCGGTCCACCAGCGGCTCGTCGGCAACGGCGGCTACCTCCGCGAGGTCTCCGGCTGGGAGGGAGCGGACTGGTTCGCCGGTGCGGGTCGGACCGCGAGTGCCGACCCCACCTGGGGCCGGGCGCCGTGGTTCGCGCGATGGGAGGCCGAGCACCGCGCGGTGCGTGAGGGCGTCGGGCTCATGGACATGTCGTTCATGGCGAAGCTCGCGGTCACCGGCCCGGAGGCCGGCGCCGTGCTCGGCCAGCTCTCGGCCGGCGACGTCGACGGCGAGCCGGGCTGGATCACCTACACGCAGTGGCTCAACGACGACGGGCGGATCGAGGCCGACCTGACGGTCTCGAAGCTGGACGAGGAGCGCTTCTGGGTGGTCGCCTCCGACACCGCGCACGGCCACGTCGCCGGGATGCTCGAGCGCGCCTCCCGCAACCGCGACGTCAGCATCTGCGACGAGACCGAGGCGTACGCCCAGCTCAACCTCCAGGGTCCGCTCTCTCGCGACGTCCTCGGCGGGCTCACCGACGCCGACCTGGCGACCTCGGCCTGGCCCTTCCGCGGCGTCCGCGAGATCGAGGTCGCCGGCGTGCCGGTCACCTGCGCACGGATCACCTACCTCGGCGAGCTGGGCTACGAGCTGTACGTCGCGGCCGACCGCGCCCTGGACCTGTACGACGCGCTGGCGGGCGGAGAGGGTGTGCGCCCGGTGGGGCTCAAGGCGCTGGCCTCGCTGCGGATGGAGAAGGCGTACCGCGACTACGGCCACGACATCGACAACACCGACTGCCCGCTCGACGTCGGACTGGGCTTCGCGGTCGCGTGGGACACGGACTTCCGCGGCAAGGAGGCCCTGCTCGCCCGCAAGGCGGCGTTCCCCTCGACGCAGCGGCTGGTGCAGATCAAGCTGGAAGACCCCGAGCCCCTGCTCTACCACGCCGAGCCGATGCTGCGTGACGGCGAGGTCGTCGGGTACGTCCGCGCCGCGTCGTACGGCTGGACGCTCGGCGCGTCGGTGGGCCTGGCGTTCATCTCGTCCGACGAGAAGGTCACCGCGGACTGGCTCGGCGGCGGCGCCTGGGAGGTCGACATCGCCGGTCAGCACTACCCCGCCGAGGTCTCCCTGCGCCCCCTCTACGACCCGTCCTCCGCCCGCGTCCGGGTCTAGCGGGCTTGGTCAATTCCCCCGCTTCAGTGGGGGAGTTGACACTTATTGGGGGTTGCAGCGGCCAGGAAGTGCCAAATCCCCCGCTGAAGCGGGGGATTTGGCAGCCGCAGACCCGCAGCTGTCAGAGGGTGATGACGAGCTTGCCGCCGACGCGCCCCGCCTCGAGCCGGCGATGGGCATCGGCGGCTCGCTCGAGGGGGTAGGTGTCGGTGACGTGGGGGCGCAGGCCGCTGGACACGGCGGCCGACAGCTCGTAGAGCCGGTCGCGGCCGGGCCTCACCAGGACGCCGTGCACGTCGATGTTCCGGTCGATCGCGAGGTCGAGGTCGCCGGCGAGGTCGACGACCGTCGCGGCCTGGCCGCCCTCGCGCACCGAGGGCAGGGACGAGGCCAGCCGACCCCCCACCAGGTCGACGACGGCGTCCAGCTCGGCGCCGAGCCGCCGCGCCGCCGCAGCAACCGGTGCGGGCTCCGCGCGGTCGACGACCAGGTCGACGCCGAGCTCCTCGAGACGGCGACGCTCCTCCGGTCGGCCGGCGCCGGCGACGTGCAGCCCGCAGCTCCGGGCGAGCTGCACCAGCAGGTGCCCGACACCCCCGGTCGCGCCGTGGACGAACACCCACGAGCCGGCCGGGAGGGGCAGCCGCTGGAGCACCTGGAGCGCCGTGCACCCTGCCAACGGCAACGCCGCCGCGACGATCGGGTGCAGCTCGGGCGGTCGCGGCGCGACGTACTCGCGGGGTACGGCGACCCGGTCGGCGAGCGCGCCCCTCGTGGTGCCTCGCACCGGCAGCAGCGCCCACACCGGCTCCCCGCTGTCGACCGCGTGTCCGGCCAGCTCGTAGCCGACGACGTACGGCGCGCGGAGACCGGCCCACGACGGGTCGGCGCGGTTGCCGGCGTCGACCGGGTTGACCCCGACCGCCTCGACGTCGACCAGCACCTCGTCAGGCCCCGGGCGGGGTCGGGGGACCTCGGCCAGGACCAGGGCCTCGGGCCCACCGGGAGCGCGCACGACGACCGCCCGCATGTCAGACGCCGGTCACTTCGGGGGCATCCTGATGCCGCCGTCGACGCGCACGACCGCGCCGTTCATGTAGGAGTTCCGCAGGCACTCCAGCACCATCGACGCCAGCTCCGAGGGATCGCCGAGCCGCTGGGGGAACAGCACCGACTCCCCCAACCGCGCCTTGAACTCCTCGGCCTGCTCGCCCTCGCCGTAGATGGGGGTGTCGATCAGGCCCGGCGCGACGGTGTTCACCCGCACCGCGATCGCGGCGAGGTCGCGGGCGACCGGGAGGGTCATCCCGACGATGCCGCCCTTGGACGAGGAGTACGCCGCCTGCCCGATCTGGCCGTCGAACGCCGCCACGCTGGCCAGGTTCACGATGGCGCCACGCTCGCCGCTCTCGAGCGGCTCCAGCCGCGACATCGCCGTGCCGGCGATCCTGATCAGGTCGAAGGTGCCCACGAGGTTGATCGCGATGACCCTCTTGTAGAGATCGAGGTCGTGGGCGGACTCATAGGTGCCGTCGCGGCCGACCGTGCGCGCCGCCGGGCCGATGCCGGCGCAGTTGACCAGGATCCGCAGGTCGCCGAGCTCAGCGGCACGGTCGACCGCTGCCTGCACCGCAGCGGTGTCGGTGACGTCGACGTGGGCGAAGCCGCCGCCCAGCTCGTCGGCCAGCGCGCGGCCCTTGTCGTCCTGGACGTCGGCGAGGAGCACCCGTGCGCCGGCCTGCGCCAGCTGGCGCGCGACGGCTGCGCCGATGCCAGACGCCGCCCCGGTGACCAGGGCCGAGGAACCTGAGATCTCCACGAGGCGGAGCCTAGTGGCGGCACCCGCCGGACGCGTCGGGGCCTCAGCGGGAGAGGTCGAAGACCTTCTCGAACGTCCGGACCGCCGCGCGGGTGCCCGAGACCTCCAGCTCGCCCTCGACGTCGGCCAGGGAGGACCCGCGCACCCACCGCATCATGGCCGCCGCGCTGCCGCTCACGCGCACGTCCTCGCGCATGCCCGGCCCGGGCCGCACCAGCTGTCCGTCGTCCACGCCCACGACGACGTCGTGACCGTCGAGCTCCAGCAGGACCGTCAGGCACGCATCGCGCGCCGACGCGGCGTCGAAGCGCGTCGTCAACGCGCTGGCCGCGACCTGATGGCGCACGCGCCCCTCCTGCGGCTCACCGAGGAACGGCTGGCCGAACGCCGAGAGCGCGCGCAGCACCGGCAGCACCCGGTGTCCGTCGTGGGTGAGGGCATAGACGGTTCGCGCCGCGGGCGGCGGCAGCTCGCGCTGCTCGACCAGACCGTCGGCCTCCAGCGCCCTCAGCCGCTCGGTGAGCAGGTTGGTCGCGATGCCGGGCAGCCCTGCCTTGAGATCGGTGAAGCGCTGCTGGCCGAACGCCAGCTCGCGAAGCACCAGCAGCGTCCACCGGTCGCCCACCCGGTCGAGGGCGGCAGCGATCCCGCAGTACTGGTCGTAGGTCTTGCCGGGCATGCAGCCACCCTACGGCGGTATCATTTCTAGATCAACTAGTTGCTTTTCTCAACTCCACTGTCGTAGGGTCCTGTCGTGCCCACCGACGTCACTCGCCTCGTCCGCCCCTGGCCAGCGCTGGTCGTGGCCAGCCTCGCGTCGTTCATGGTGTTCCTCGACACCCAGGTGCTGTTCGTCGCCTTCGGCGACATCCGCGCCAGCTTCCCGACGGTCTCGCTCGCGACCATGTCGTGGACCCTGTCGGCGTACACCATCGCGCTCGCCGCGGCGCTGGTCCCGGCGGGCCGGATGGCCGACCGGTTCGGGCGCAGGCGCACGTTCATGCTGGGTCTCGCGCTGTTCACGCTCGCGTCCCTGCTGTGTGCCCTGGCTCCGACGCCTGCCGCCCTGGTCGGCTTCCGGATCGTGCAGGCGCTAGGCGCCGCCGCGCTGATCCCGTCAGCACTGGCCTTGGTGCTGACCGTGTTCCCGCCGGCGAAGGTCCCGGTCGCCGTGGCGATCTGGGGCTCGATCTCGGCGCTCTCGGCGGCCCTGGGCCCGATCGTCGGTGCCCTGCTGGTGCAGCAGTGGGACTGGCGCGCGGTGTTCGTGGCCAACCTGCCCGTCGGCCTCGTGGCCCTCGTGCTGGCCCCCCGGCTCCTGCCCGAGGCTCGGGAGCACACCCGACGGGCCTTCCCCGACCCGCTCGGCGTCCTCCTGCTCGCGGGGGCCCTCACGCTGGTCGCCCTGGGCATCGTGCAGGGCCAGCAGTGGCAGTGGTGGTCGGTGCGCACGGTCGGGGCGATCGTGCTCGGCCTGGTCGTGCTGGCCGCCTTCGTGCGCCGTACCGCCTCCGTGGCAGCGCCGGCGATCGACCTGCACCTGTTCAACGACCCATCGTTCCGGTGGGCCAACGTCGCCACCGCGGTCTTCACGATCGGCTTCACCGCGATGTTCTTCGCCTCGATCCAGTTCACGACGCAGGTGTGGGCCTACTCCATCGTGCGAGCGGGTCTCGCGATGATTCCGGGTCCGGTCGTCGTGGTCCTCCTGGCGCCTCGGATGGGCGGGCTGGCCACTCGGTTCGGCCAGCGGGCGCTGCTGGTTCCGGGTGGGCTGGTCTACGCCGCGGGCGGGCTCTGGCTGCTCATCGCGATGTCGACGACGCCTCACTACCTCACCGAGATGCTCCCGTCGGGGCTGCTCGCGGGCCTCGGGGTGAGCCTGGTGATGCCGCAGCTCATCAGCGCCGCCGTACAGCACCTGCCCGCCGACGAGCGCGCCGTGGGCTCGGGGATCAACCAGGCCGTGCGTCAGTTCGGCGCGACGTTCGGGGTCGCGCTGACCGTCGCCCTGCTCGGCACCTTCCAGCAGACCGGCGCCATGACGCACTTCCACCATGTCTGGTGGCTCCTGGTCGTGAGCGGCGCGGGCACGTCGGCGGCGGCACTGGCCCTCCCGCGTCCGGCGCACGCCGTCGCCAGCCCCGAGGTGGTCAGCGGAGCCGAAGCCGCGTGAGGGCGGTCGCCGGTGGGCTCAGAGATCGGTATCGCCGCGGGCGACCAGGACCGCAGGGCCGGTGAGCGACACTGCGCCCGTCTCGTCGCGCGAGACCTCCAGGGTGCCGCCGGGGACGTCGACCCGCCATCGCCCCGGTCCGTCGCCGTCGGCGCTGGCCAGCGCGGCGGCACAGGCGCCGGTGCCACACGACCTGGTCTCGCCGGCGCCGCGCTCGTGCACCCGCATCGCGATGTGACCGGGCGCGCGGCGCGACACGAACTCCACGTTGACCCCGTGGGGGAACAGCTGGTCGTCGACCTCGGGCGGCTGCCTCAGCGACCCTGCCTCGGCCAGGTCGTCGAGCAGGACCACGGCGTGCGGGTTGCCGACGACGATGTGCGTGGCCGGCCACGAGCGGTCCCCGACCGACACCTTCGTCTCGCCGTGGAACGTCGCGGGCCCCAGCTCGGCGGTCAGCAGGCCGCCCTCACGGCGCACCGTCTTGACGCCGCTCCGGGTGGCGATGCGCACAGGCCCGTCGGGGACCAGCCCCTCGTCGTACAGATGGCCCGCGAAGACCCGGATGCCGTTGCCGCACATCTCCGCCACGGAGCCATCGGCGTTGCGGTAGTCCATGAACCACTCGGGCGCCCCGGCGCCGCCGGTGAGCGCCAGCGAGCGGATCACGCGCAGGACCCCGTCTCCCCCGATCCCGGCGCGGCGGTCGCACAACGCGCGCACGCGCTCGACCGGCAGGTCACCGTGGACCGACCCGTCGTGGTCTGGCAGCAGCACGAAGTCGTTCTCGGTGCCGTGGCCCTTGAGGAAGGCGTACCTCACGCGTCCAGTCTGACAGCCTCCACGGCTTCCACCGCCCGGGAGACGCGCTCGGGGTCGTCGTACCGGACCCAGACGACGCGAGGGTCCTTGCGAAACCAGCTGTCCTGACGCCGCGAGAAGCGGCGGGTCGCGACCGTCGTGCTCTCGACGGCCCGGTCGAGCGTGATGTCGCCGGCGAGGTGGCTCACGACCTCGCGATAGCCGATCGCGGTGCGCGCGGTCCGCCCGTCGGCCAGGCCGGCCGCGAGCAGGAGACGCACCTCCTCGACGAGCCCCGCCTCGAACATCGCGCGCACGCGCTGGGCGATCCTGCCGTCGAGCGTGGGCCGGTCGATGTCGACCCCCACCTGGACGCTCTGGGGGTCGTCGTACACATGGGCGGGGAGCGTGGCCCCGAACGGGCGCCCGGTGAGGCGCACCACCTCGAGGGCGCGGACGACCCGCCGGCCGTTGTCCGGCAGGATCCGGGCGGCCGCGCCGGGGTCGACCAGCGCCAGGCGTGCATGGAGCGCCAGCGCACCCAGCTCCGCGAGCTCGGTCTCCAGCTCGCGTCGTACGCCGGGGTCGGTGCCGGGGAACTCGAAGCGGTCCAGCACGGCCCGGGTGTAAAGAGCGGAGCCGCCCACCAGGACCGGCGTACGGTCCCGGCCACGGATCTGGGCCACCGCGTCGCGGGCCCAGCCCTGGAACTCGGCGACCGTCAGGGGTTCGGTCACCTCCAGCAGGTCGAGCAGGTGGTGCGGGACGCCGCGGCGTTCGGCCTCGGGCGTGGTGGCGGTCCCGATGTCCATGCCGCGGTAGACGGCCATGGCGTCGGTGTTGACGATCTCCCCGCCGAGGCGCTCGGCGAGGTCGAGGGCAAGCTCGCTCTTGCCCGCGGCGGTCGCGCCGACCACGGCCACGATCGGGTGCACGACCGGGCCGCGCGCCGACCCTCCGGCCGGGCTCGCCGTCACGCTCGGCATGGGGCTCAGTCTGTCAGGCGGTGGCGGATTGCGGCCCACGCCCTAGGGTGGTGCCATGGCGGGGGCCCTCGAAGACGAGTTCGACGAGGACTACGCGCCCGACGACCCTGCGCACGACGTCGCCCCGCCGTACTGGTTTCCCGGCACCCGGATGCCCGACGAGGCTCGGCGGATCGGTCTGACCCATCACGTGCCGGACGGCGCGCTCCTCGACTTCGCCGGTCATCTCGACCCCACCCGGACCTACCACCGGGTCGTGGCGTGGGTGATGCTCGTGGTGTTCGGGCTGCCGGTCATCTTCTACGTCATCCGGCTGGCTCAGGACCTCGGGGTTCATTGATCGGCCGCACGGCGCTAGCGTGCTGGTAGCGGTCGCCGATCGACGGCCCCCACGGAGGTAGCGGCATGGGATTCATGGACGACGCCAAGAAGTTCATCGACGAGCACGAGGACAAGGTCGACGAGGCGATCACGAAGGCCGGCGACATCGTTGACGAGAAGACCGACGGGAAGTTCGAGGGCCAGGTCGACAAGGCGCAGTCCTTCCTCGAGGACAAGACCGGCAACTGAACCTCGTCCGACGGGGAGCCCGTCAGGGTGCCCCTACAGTGACCGGCGTGGTCGATCGCTTCCGGCTGGTCCCGGCGTCGTACGTCTACCTGCTGCGTCCGGGAAGCCGCGGCGACGAGGTTCTGCTCCAGCTGCGGCGCGACACCGGATACATGGACGACCACTGGGCTGCTGCCGCGGCCGGGCACGTCGAGCAGGACGAGACGGCGTACGACGCAGCGCGCCGTGAGGCGGCCGAGGAGATCGGGGTCGAGGTCGGGTCTCTCGGCTTCCTGACCGCGATGCAGCGCACTCGCCACGCGGACCCGATCGACGAGCGGATCGACTTCTTCTTCGCCTGCCGGGAGTGGGACGGCGAGCCGCGGATCGTCGAGCCGGCGAAGTGCGCCGGGTTGGGCTGGTTCGCGCTCGAGGGGCTGCCCGACCTGGTCGTGCCGTACGAGCGATTCGTTCTCCAACGCCTGGGTACGACCCTGGAGAGCTACACGACGTACGGGTTCTGACGCCGCTGACGGGAGAACGACGTGACCGATCTCGGAGAGCAGCCGAGTCCGGAGATCGAGCCTGCCGAGCCACCCCCGGGCGGCGTCGATGCGGTCGAGGAGACGTTGTACGACTCGAAGCCTCTGGTTCCCGACCTCTCCCGGCTGGGCAACGAGGGCGGCCGGGAGATCCCCGACGAGATCAGCGACGAGATCACCGAGCCCTCCGACAGCGACACCGAGGCCACGCGAGGCCAGGGCGGCGAGGACGAGCAGGGCCAGAAGGAGTCGACGGCATGAGCGACCAGGCAGAGGGCACCGACAACGAGCAGCCCACCGAGCTGCGCGACTCCAACCCGAATGCCGGCGGTGATCAGCGGGCGGCCGGCCAGATGGGAGTCAGCAGCGAGCGGGTCGGCCCGGTCGGTGGTGGGTCGTCCGGAACCGACGGGGAGAAGGACACCTCCGCAGCGCGACGTCCCGACCAGGCCGGCGACTGGGTGGGATCGGACGCCGAAGGTGGCCCGGAGGCGGAGGGTCCGGGAGTAGACGCTCAGGAGCCGGAGGAGAACCCCGAGGGCCTCGACCCGAAGGCTGGCTACCCGTCGCTCGACCCACGCAGCGCCGACCACCCCCACAACACTTTCTAGGGCTCCGCGGCTGCCAAATCCCCCGCTTACGCGGGGGATTTGGCACTTCTTGGGGGTTGCAGCGGCCAGTAAGTGACAGAAGCCCCGCTTCAGCGGGGGATTTGACGACGGCGGCCCGTCGCTCAGGGGGTGGGAATGCTGGTGGTGGGGGCCCCGATGGTTGGCATGCCGAGGCCCACGGTGCTGGGAGGGGGCGCGAGCGTGCGGGCCTCCCACGCGTCTCCCGAGCGAGTACGTCGGTGGGCCAGCAGGGGCCCGTCGGCCACCAGATGGTGCGGCGCGGCGTAGGTGACCTCCACCTCGACCACGTCGCCCGGGCGGATCGGCGACGGCTGCTCAGCCACCGCAGCCGGCGGCGGGGCGAAGTGGACCAGCCGGTTGTCGCGGGCCCGGCCCGTCATCCGCCGGGTCGCGAGATCCTTGCGGCCCTCACCCTCCGCGACGAGCAGCTCGACCCGGCGGCCCACCAGCCGCTTGTTCTCCGACCAGGCGACGTCGTTGACGACCTCGACCAGCCGGTCGTACCGCTCGCGAACGACGTCCGGCGGCACCTGGTCGGGCATCGTCGCCGCAGGTGTGCCGGGCCGGATGGAGTACTGGAAGGTGAACGCCGCGGCGAAGCGCGCCTCGCGCACGACCTCCAGCGTCTCGCGGAAGTCGTCCTCGGTCTCCCCCGGGAAGCCGACGATGATGTCGGTCGAGAGTGCGGCGTCCGGCATCGCGGCGCGCACGCGCTCGATGATGCCCAGATACCGCTCGCGACGGTACGAGCGCCGCATCGCCCGCAGCACGCGGTCCGAGCCGGACTGAAGCGGCATGTGCAGCTGGTGCATGACGTTGGGGGTCTCGGCCATCGCCGCGATCACGTCGTCGCTGAACTCGGCGGGATGCGGACTGGTGAAGCGCACCCGCTCCAGCCCGGCGACGTCCCCGCACGCCCGCAGCAGCTGGGAGAAGGCCCGCCGGTCTCCGAACTCGACGCCGTAGGCGTTGACGTTCTGCCCCAGCAGCGTGACCTCGCTGACGCCCTCGTCGACCAGCGCCCGCACCTCGGCGAGGATGTCGCCCGGACGGCGGTCCTTCTCCTTGCCGCGCAGGCTCGGGACGATGCAGAACGTGCAGGTGTTGTTGCACCCGACGCTGACGCTCACCCATGCGGCGTACACCGACTCGCGTCTGGTCGGGAGCGTCGAGGGGAAGACCTCGAGCGACTCCAGGATCTCGACCTGCGCCTCCTCCTGGACCCGCGCGCGCTCGAGGAGGACCGGCAGCGAGCCGATGTTGTGGGTGCCGAACACGACGTCGACCCAGGGCGCCTTCCGGGTGATCGTGGCGCGGTCCTTCTGGGCGAGGCAGCCACCGACGGCGATCTGCATGCCCGGCCGCCGCGCCTTGACCGGGGCGAGGTGGCCGAGGTTTCCGTAGAGCTTGTTGTCGGCGTTCTCACGCACCGCGCAGGTGTTGAGAACGACGACGTCGGCCTGGTCTCCCTCGGGCGCGGCGACATAGCCGGCGGCCTCGAGCAGCCCGCTGAGCCGCTCGGAGTCGTGCACGTTCATCTGGCACCCGTAGGTCTTGACCTCGTAGGTGCGCGGGGTGGCGGTCTGGGTCGTGCTCATGACAGTCGCCAAGCGTACGGCGCCTCGCGAGATCCCCCACCTCGGCGCATTGGTATAGTCCAATTGTGACGCGGACCTGGATGCGGACTGAGATCGCCGAGCAGAGCCAGGCGGTCGCCGCGACCGTCGAGGAGGTACGCCGCCGCGCCGAGCAGGTACGGACGGCGATGACGGGCCGGCGCCGGATCCTGCTCGTCGCCCGCGGCTCCTCCGACAACGCCGCGGTCTACGGTCGCTACCTCGTCGAGACCCGGCTCGGCATCCCCGCGGCGCTGGCCGCCCCCAGCGTCGCGACCCACTACCACGCGCGGCTCGACCTCTCCGACACGCTCGTCGTCAGCGTCTCGCAGTCGGGCCGCACCGAGGAGATCGTCGCCGTGCAGCGCTGGGCGGCCGAGCTCGGAGCGGCGACGATCGGCATCAGCAACGACGCGAGCAGCCCGCTGGCGACCGAGTCCGACGTACCCCTCACTACGCAGGCCGGCGTCGAGCGCGCCGTACCCGCGACCAAGTCCTACTCCGCCCAGCTCGCGGCCCTCGCCGGGCTGGCGGCCGCCCTGGACGGCGGCGAGGTGCTCTGGGAGCTCCTCGCGCGCGTCCCTGCAGAGCTCTCCCGGCTGGAGTCGGCCGAGGAGGGTGTGGCCGGCGCGGTCGACCTGCTCGCGGAGTCCGACGACGTGCTGGTCACCGGACGGGGCCTGGGGTTCGGCACGGCGCTCGAGGTGGGGCTCAAGCTCGAGGAGACGTGCCTGCGACCGGTGCGGGGGCTGTCGTACGCCGACCTGCGTCACGGTCCGATCGCGGTGGTCGGGCCGGGGCTGACCGCCGTGGTGGTCGCCGCCCCCGACGGGCCGATGCTCGCGCCCATCGTGGAACTGGCCGGCGACCTCGCGGGCCGGGGCGCCCGGGTGCTGGGGGTGGGCGGCGACGCCGCGCTGGCCGCCGCCTCGTCGTACCACGTCCCGGGGCCCGAGCTGCCCGAGCCGGTGGCGCCGATCGGGCTCATCGTCCCGGCGCAGCTCGTCGTGGAGTCCCTCGCCCGACGGCTCGGACTCGACCCCGACGCGCCTCGCGGCCTCAGCAAGGTCACGGCCACCGACCCGCGCTGACCGGCGATCGCGCCGGCCCACCCCACCGGGGTAGTCCCTGACAAAGACGCTGCCCGGGGAGCCCTCAAGCGACAGCTCTGTCAGGGACTACCCCCCCGATCTCAGGGCCTCCCGCACGCTCCGACCCAGGGCCAGCCGGCCTGCCGCGTCCGCGGCGGACACGTCGCCCAGGAGCATCACCACCGCGACCTTGACCGACCCCTCGGCCTGCTCGAGCGCCGCGGCAGCCGCATCGGAGGACGCACCGGTCGCCGCCTCCACGATCCGCCGCCCCCGGTCGCGCAGCTTGCCGTTGGCCAGGGCCAGGTCGACCATCAGGTTGCCGAAGGTCTTGCCAAGCCTCACCATCACCAGCGTCGAGAGGGCGTTGAGGACGATCTTCTGGGCGGTGCCCGCCTTGAGCCGGGTGCTTCCGGCAACGAGCTCGGGACCGGTCGGCGTCTCGATCGCGATCTCGGCGACGTCCGAGGTCTCCGCACCCTGGTTGTTGGCGACCGAGACCGTGAGCGCCCCCCTCGCCCGAGCCGATCGCAGACCCGCCACGACGTACGGCGTGCGACCACTGGCGGTGATCCCGACCACCGCGTCCGCCTCGGTGACACCCAGCTCGTCCAGCGCCGCCACCGCCGCGTCACCCTCGTCCTCGGAGTGCTCGGTCGAGCGGACGGCGCCGACCGCACCACCGGCGACGACCGCCACGACGACCTCCGGGGGGACGCCGTACGTCGGCGGGCACTCGGCCGCGTCGAGGGCCGCGAGCCGGCCGGGGGTTCCGGCGCCGAGGTAGATCAGGCGGCCGCCGCGCCGCATCCGCTCGGTCACCGCGTCGACCGCGGCGACCAGGGCGTCCGCGCCGTGCTCGAGAGCCGCGTCCACGGCCAGGTGCTCGTCGATGGCGAGCCGGACCAGGTCGGCAGTCGTGCGCTGGTCGAGGTCGTGCAGGTCGGGCCGCACCGCCTCGGTCCCCAGCCCGGCCAGCCGGGCGGTGTCATGTGCCTGGGTCATCGTCTGCTGCTCCTTCTCTGCCTGGCTCTGTCGGGCACTGCCTGGCTCCGTCGGGGCCTGTCGGGCTCTGTCGGGCTCTGTCGGGCTCTGCCTGGCTCC
>NZ_DATAVI010000089.1:0-73864 GCF_036267815.1 Nocardioides sp.
CTGCACCGGTCCGTCGTCTGGCACTGCACCTCCGACGCCGAGGTGGACGACGTGCGCACGATCATGGGTCTCCGATCCGACGTGATCGTGCGGCCCAACGACACCCTGTTCACTCCCGCTGCGGAGGTGTCCGCGGTCTCCGCCCCACCACGACTGCTCTTCTTCGGCCGACTGGCGCCTATCAAGGGTCTGGACCTGCTGCTGGAGGCGCTGCGAGAGGTGCAGAAGCCGCTGACGCTCGACATCTACGGTCCGGAAGAGGACGCGGCGTACACCGAGCGATGCCGCTCGCTGAGCCAAGCGACGTCGCCGGAGGTGGAGGTGCGCTTTCTCGGGCCTCTCCCTCATGAGCGGGTGGCCGCAACGGTCCGCGGCTATGACCTCATGGTCGCGCCCACGGCCAGCGAGAACTTCGGCCAGTCCATCGCCGAAGGCCTGTCTGTCGGAGTGCCGGTGATGGTCTCCGACGTCACCCCGTGGACGACGGTCGTCCAACCCGGGGCCGGGATCCTGGTGCCGGAGCGGACGGCCGAATCCTGGGCTGCCTCACTCAACGACTACCTGGACCGCTCGACCAACGCGCGGGCTGAGCTGAAGGAAGGAGCACTCGCCGGGTTCCGGGACTGGCTCGGTCACCGAGCGACGGGCGGTGTGCTGTCCGATCTCGAAGCGCGGGTGGAAGCCAGACAACGCTCCTGACGCGAGTCACTCCGGAAGGTCAGAGCCGCTCGACCTTGCCGGCGAGCCGGTTCCTCGTGTCGAGCACGTAGGCATCGGCAGACTCGAGGAGTGAGTAGTCAAAGGCATCGTGGTCGGTGAGGACCAGGATCGCGTCCGCGTCACCCACCTCGGCGGCTGTCAGCTCGACGCGGGTGATCTCCTCGGGAAGACGGTGGTCCTCAACGAAGGGCTCGACGGCGTGCACCTCTGCGCCTTCGGCCAACAGGAGCTGTGCCACCCGCACGGCGGGTGACTCGCGGGGGTCACCGGTGTTCTTCTTGTAGGAGAGACCGAGCACGAGCACTCTGCTCCCGTTCAGTGAGCGCCGACGGGCATTGAGGCCGGCCATGACCCGGCGGACCACGTAGTCGGGCATGTGGTCGTTGATGTCGTTGGCGAGCTCGACGAACCTGAAGTTCTGCCCCAGCGTGCGCCGAACCTGCCACGAGAGGTACGACGGGTCGACCGGGAGACAATGACCCCCCACGCCGGGACCTGGAGTGAACTTCATGAACCCGAACGGCTTGGTGCCCGCGGCGTCGATCGCCTCCCAGATGTCGATCCCCAAAGACTCTGCGAACACGGCAAGCTCGTTGACCAGGGCGATGTTGACGTGGCGGAAGGTGTTCTCGATCAGCTTCGTGAGCTCCGCCTCCTTGGGGGTGCTCACGCGAACGGTGCGATCCACGAGACTGTCGTAGAGGTCCTGAACCGCGGCAGAAGATGCCTGGTCTATCCCAGCCACCACCTTCGGGGTCGTGACGAACGTGTAGGTCTGGTTGCCCGGGTCGATGCGTTCGGGGGAATACCCCACGTAGAAGTCTCTACCCGCGACCAGCCCACTGCCCGCCTCGAGCAGAGGGACGAGCAGCTCCTCGGTCGTCCCTGGATACGTGGTCGACTCCAGGACCACCGTCGCGCCAGGGCGCAGTCGCTGGGAGAGCGTCTCTGCTGCCTGCTCGATGTAGGAGAGGTCCGGGACCGTCTCCTTCAGCGGAGTCGGCACGGTGATGATCGCGAAGTCGAAGTCACGCAGCTGGCCCGGATCCGTCGTTGGCAGATAGCGTCCGCTCGCCAGAGCGTGTGCGACGGCTTCCCCGGAGACGTCTTCGACGAACGAGGTGGCATCGGCCAACGCGCGGATGCGTACGTCGTCCACGTCCAGGCCGACCACGTCGTAGCCCTGCTCAACCGCCCGCATGGCGATCGGCAGGCCGACGTAGCCCTGACCGACAACGGCCAGCTTTGGTGACGGCAACGATCCTCCCGATGCGATTGCGAAGATGGTCGCCGAGACCCGACTGATGCCTCAGGCGCCCGTGTTGATCATCCCGGCGCCGACGGTGACGCCGGTGGCCTCGTCGATCAGGATGAAGGAGCCCGTGGTGCGGTTCTGCGAGTAGGGGTCGCACAGCAGCGGCACGGTGGTGCGCAGCTGGACGCGGCCGATCTCGTTGAGCCCGAGCTCCTTGGTGTCCTGGTCGCGGTGCAGGGTGTTGACGTCGAGGCGGTACTGGATGTCCTTGACCAGCGCGCGGCCCATCCGGGTCGTGTGCTTGATCGCCAGCTTCTGGCGGGGGCGCAACGGCTCGTTGGTCATCCAGCAGACCATCGCGTCGATGTCCTGGCTGGGCTTGGGCGCGTTCTTCACCCGGGCGATCATGTCGCCGCGGCTCACGTCGACGTCGTCGGTGAGGCGCACCGTGACCGACATCGGCGGGAAGGCCTCGGGGATCTCCTGGTCGAAGAGGTCGATGCCCTCGATGGTCGACGTCATCCCGCTGGGCAGCACGACGACCTCGTCACCGGGCTTCAGCACGCCGCCGGCGACCTGTCCGGCGTACCCGCGATAGTCGTGGTACTCGTCGCTCTTGGGGCGTACGACGTACTGCACCGGGAAGCGGGTGTCGACCAGGTCGCGGTCGGAGGCGACGTGGACGTGCTCGAGGTGGTGCATCAGCGTCGGTCCGTCGTACCACGGCGTGTTGTCGGAGCGGATGACGACGTTGTCGCCCTGGAGGGCGGAGATCGGCACGACCGCGAGGTCGGGGATCGACAGCTTGGTGGCGAACTGCGTGAACTCGTCGTGGATGCGCTCGTAGATCTCCCGCGACCAGTCGACGAGGTCCATCTTGTTGATCGCGAGGACCAGGTGCGGGACCCGCAGCAGCGACAGGAGTACGGCGTGCCGGCGGCTCTGCTCGGTCAGGCCCTGCCGGGCGTCGACGAGCACCAGGCCGAGGTCGGCGGTCGAGGCGCCGGTGACCATGTTCCGGGTGTACTGGATGTGCCCCGGGGTGTCGGCGATGATGAACTTGCGGGCCGGCGTCGCGAAGTAGCGGTAGGCCACGTCGATGGTGATGCCCTGCTCCCGCTCGGACCGCAGACCGTCGGTCAGCAGGGCGAGGTCGGTGTAGTCGTAGCCGCGCGAGTGGCTGGTCGCCTCGACGGCCTCCAGCTGGTCCTCGAAGATCGACTTGGAGTCGAGCAGGAGCCGCCCGATGAGGGTGGACTTCCCGTCGTCGACCGAGCCGGCGGTGGCGAATCGCAGGAGGTCCATCAGGTCATGTCTCCTTCTCCCAGGCCGTCGCGAGCGACGGCTGGGCGGGTGTCTGGCAAGGCGGAGGAGCGAGGCGATGCGGAGCCATCGTCGAACGACGACAACGCAGCCAGACGCCCGTCCGGGCGTCGCGCAGCAGGTCTGGGAGAAGGAGCCATGGCCTTAGAAGTAGCCCTCTTTCTTGCGGTCCTCCATGGCGGCTTCGGAGAACCGGTCGTCGCCTCGGGTCGCGCCGCGCTCGGTGACGCGGGCGATGGCGATCTCGTCGATGATCTTGTCGAGGGTGTCGGCGTCGGACTCGACGGCACCGGTGAGCGTGAGGTCGCCGACGGTGCGGTAGCGCACCGTCTTCTCGATGACCTCCTCACCCGGCTTGCAGGGGTTGAGCGGGCTCTCCGACATCCACATGCCGTCGCGGTTGAAGACGCGGCGCTGGTGGGCGAAGTAGATCGTCGGCAGCTCGACGCCCTCGTGACGCAGGTAGTGCCAGATGTCGAGCTCGGTCCAGTTCGACAGCGGGAAGACGCGCATGTGCTCGCCGCCGTGGAGCTTGCCGTTGTAGAGGCTCCACAGCTCGGGGCGCTGGTTCTTCGGGTCCCACTGACCGAAGTCGTCGCGGTGGGAGTAGACGCGCTCCTTGGCGCGCGCCTTCTCCTCGTCGCGACGGCCGCCGCCGAACATCGCGGTGAACCCGTTCTCCTCCACGCAGTTCAGCAGGGTCGCGGTCTGCATCCGGTTGCGGCTGGTCTTGCCGTCGTCGACGACCACGCCGCTCGTGATGGCGTCGTCGATGCTGGCGACCACGAGGTGGACACCGAGGCGACTGACCCAGTTGTCACGGCACGACAGCACCTCGGGGAAGTCCAGCCCGGTGTCGATCTGCACCAGCGGGAACGGGATCTTGGCCGGGAAGAACGCCTTCTCGGCCAGCCGGAGCATCACGATGGAGTCCTTGCCGCCGGAGAACATCAGGGCCGGCTTCTCGAACTCGGCCGCCGCCTCACGGAAGATGTGGATCGACTCCGCCTCCAGCTGGTCGAGCTGGCTCAGCTGGTAGTCGGCGTGCGTGGGTGGAGCAGTCATCAGCGTGTGGGCGCCTCTCGAGTCGGACAGACGGACATGGTATCGACGGATGCGGTCACGCCTAAACTCGGCGGGTGGCCGAGACCTCCATCAGCAGCGACGCGGACCAGCCCCGGCCGGCCGTCTGGCGGCGCGCCACCAGCACGGCGTACGTCGCGTCGACGCCGGGCTCGCCGGACCGCGCGGTCGTGCTGGACCTCAGCCACCCCGAGCGGCCGCCGTACGTCTTCGAGGACTCCGCGGCCCGGATCTGGGAGTGCCTCGACGGCGAGCGCACCGAGGCCGAGGTCGCCGACCACCTCGCCGAGGAGTTCGAGGTCGAGGCCGGCGCCCTCGCCGCTGACGTGCGCGGTTTTCTCGGCGAGCTCGAGCGCCTGGGACTCGCGGAGCAAGGTCCCTCCTGACCGGAAGGACCGTCGCGCTCGCGGCCCGACACGACTAACGTCGGCCCATGCCCGTGACCTCATCGCGCCTGCGCTCGCACCGGGCGATCCCGGGCATGGTGCGGGGGCCTGCCACCATCCTGGCCGTGGTGGCACTGGTCCTCACCATGGCCGGGGCAGCCGGCGCCCGGGCGCACTTCGACTACCGGAAGGCACACAGGTACGCCGCCGGTGCCTACCCGTCGGCCGTGGCAGTGGCCGACTTCAACCAGGACGGCATCCCCGACCTGGTCGTCGCACGCGATCTCTCCAGCAGCGTCGCCGTGCTCCTGGGCAAGGGGAACGGCAGGTTCAAGCGCGCCAGGCAGTGGGCGACCCAGCCGAACGGCAACCCGGAGGCGGTCGCGGTGGGCGACCTCAACGGCGACGGAGTGCCCGACATCGTGGCCACCGACAGCGACGGTTCGAGCCTCATGGTCCTGATCGGCAAGGGCAACGGCCGGTTCCGTCCTGCGGTCAAGGAGTATGTCGGCTGGATTCCGCGCGGTGTCGTGGTGGCCGACTTCGACCACGACGGCCATGCGGACATCGCCACCGCCGACGAGCAGGACGACGAGGTGTCGCTCCTCAACGGCACGGGCTGTGGGTGGACGAACAGCCCCGACACCTGCGGCAGCACCCCGGCGTTCGAGCCCGTTGAGAGCTTCCCGTTGCCCAAGCGCGCCGAACCTGGCGCGATCGCGGCCGGCAACCTCAACGGCGACCGGCTTCCGGATCTTGCGGTGGCCGACCAGAAGGGCAACGCGATCAGCCTGCTGCGCAACAACGGTGGCGACGGAGCCCAGGCCTTCGACCCGGCTGTGACGGTCTCGACCGGCCCGCACACCCACCCCTCGCACGTGGCCATCGCCGACCTCAACCGCGACGGCCACCCCGACGTGGTCACCACAGGCGCCACCGACGGGATTCACGTCCTCCTGCATGCCGGCCGCTTCTCGCCGGACATCAGGGTGAAGACGGTGGCGAAGAGCCATCCGACGAACGGACTCGCGGTCGGTCGGCTCGACAAGGACAAGTGGCCCGACGTCGTCATCGGCACGCCCTACAGCCAGCTGTGGATCTACCGCGGCACCGGAACCTCCTCCTTGCTGGCGAAGGCGGCCGAGATCCAGGCCCGGGCAGCTGGCATCACGGCCGCGGCGATCGCGAACGTCGACCATCACGGGCGCCCCGACCTGGTTGGTCTCGAGCCGCGCGCGGGCAATGTGGAGGTCCTCCTGGCCCGGTGAGGGCCGGCGGTCCCGACGGGCTCGACCGACGGGGCCGGCATCAGTGGCGGAGTGCTCGCGGCTCGCCGTCCGGCTCGGGGGTACGCGCCGCCGCCTCGGCCCCAGGTCTGCCGCGCTCGAGCTCGGCCACCGTCGGGGCGCCGTACATCGGCAGCCCCTGGGTCCGGCGCACCAGCCCCCACACGAAGGGCATGACCACGATCATGGCGACGCCGACCATCGCGATCAGCACGGGGTGGGTCTGGTCGTCGCCGGATCCCAGCGGCGCCCAGCCCGCCTTGTCGAGCAGGGCCAGCCCGGACATCGTCAGGACGACGACGATCCCGCGGCGGATGAACGACTGCGGTACCCGGGGTGCGATCCGGCTGCCGAGGATGCTCCCGGGGGTCGACCCGATCACCAGCGGGATCAGGATGTGCCAGTCCAGGCCGTTGAGGGCGATGTTGGAGATGGCGGCCGCGATCACCAGCGGCACCGCCTGCACGAGGTCGGTACCCACCAGCCGCAGGGCCGAGAGTCCGGGGTAGAGCATGACCAGCGCGATCATGATCACCGAGCCGGAGCCGACGCTGGTGATGCCGACGAGCAGCCCGCCGAGGGCGCCGACGGCGACCGTGACGAGGGGTCGGATCGGCGGGTTGGGGTCGGCGGTGTCGCCGCCCGAGGAGACCCGGCGCAGGTTGATCACCAGCCGCAGGGCGTACGTCGCGGCGGCGAGCAGCAGCGCGAAGCCGATGTACTCCTTCAGCTTGGTGTCCAGATCGGCGGAGCTCCCGACCGAGTGGTGCAGGAGCCAGGGTCCGAGCAGCGCGAAGGGGACCGAGCCGAGGATCAGCCACCGGGCCAGCTCCCAGTTGGGCTTTCCGGCCCTGGCGTGCGTGATCGCGCCGCCGCTCTTGTAGATCGCGGCGGCGGTCAGGTCGGCGGTCACGACCGTCGAGGCGCCGCCGACGCCGAGGAAGATCAGGGCCGGCGTCATCAGCGCGCCGCCCCCCATCCCGGTGAGGCCGACGATCGTGCCGACGACGAACGCGGCGGCGACGATCGAGAAGAAGTCAGACGTGAGCCAGCTGCCCATGGGCGCGGTCCTTCCATAGAAGGTTGAGCAAGACCGGTAAGTTTACTGATTGAGATGAGTTTGTCGACTCAGGCCCGCCGCTTTACCCCATCCGGGGTATCCGCGGCGGGTTCGCGCGGCCGGTTCGCTCAGTGCGACGACGACTCGTCGCCCCGCCGGGCTCAGGGGCTCAGGGGTCAGGGGCTCTGGGGCTCGTCCGCGGCCGGCTCGTCGCTCGGCGTACGACGTGGGCCGGGGTCGCCGCCCTCGAGCTGGGCGACGGTCGGCGCGCCGAACATCGGCAGCCCCTCCGTGCGCCGGACCAGCCCCCAGACGAGCGGGCCGAGCACCACCATGGCGATGCCGACGCCCGCCACGAGCACCGGATGGGTCTGGTCCTTGGCCGAGCCCAGGGGAGCCCAGCCGGACTTGTCGAGCAGCGCGACCCCGGACATCGTCAGCACGATCACGATGCCGCGGCGGATGTAGGACTGCGGCACCCGGGGTGCGATCCGGCTGCCCAGGATCGTGCCCGGCGTCGACCCGAGGACCAGCGGGACCAGGATGTGCCAGTCGAGCCCGTTGATCGCGATGTTGGAGGCGGCGGCCGCGAGCACCAGCGGCACGGCCTGCACGAGGTCGGTGCCGACCAGCCGGACCGGCGGGAGTCCGGGGTAGAGGATCAGCAGGGCGATCATGATCACCGAGCCGGCGCCCACGCTGGTGATGCCGACCAGGAGACCGCCGAGGGCTCCGACGCCCAGGGTGACCAGCGGACGGATCGGCGGGTCGGGGTCGGCCGGCGTCGGATCGCCGTGGGAGCGTCGCAGGTTGAGGTAGATGCGCAGGGCATAGGTGGTGGCGGCGAAGAGCAGCGCGAAGCCGATGCACTCCATCAGCAGGCGGTCGACGGTGGCCTTCGAGCCGCCGGCGAAGCCGTGGACCACCCATGGTCCGACCAGTGCCGCGGGCACCGAGCCGATGATCAGCCACTTCGCGAGCACGAGGTTGGGCGAGCCATGACGAGCGTGCGTCAGGGCGCCCGCGCTGCGCGAGATCGCGGCTGCGGTGAGGTCGGCCGTGACGACGGTCGAGGCGCCGCCGACGCCGAGGAAGATCAGGGCCGGCGTCATCAGTGCTCCGCCGCCCATCCCCGTCAACCCGACCACGATGCCGACGAGGAAGCCGGCGATCAGGATCGAGGCGAAGTCAGAGGTGAGCCAGCCACCCATGGGCGCGGTCCTTCCAAGGAAGGTGGGGTAGGTCGCTCGAATCTACCGACTCCGTGGACGAGCCCTCCGACCGAGGCGCGGCTCGGAGCGTCGTGCCGGCCCCGGTCACGCGGTGCGGAGGCGTTGGACCAGCACGTCGAGGAGCTCCTCCATCTGCCTCCCGGCCCGGGCGGCGGCCTCGGGGCCGCGCCGGTAGGGGTCGGCGATGTCGTGCTCCGGGGCGGCCGGCACGCGTCGTGCGAGCACCGCGTCCACCAGCGCCCGACCGCGCAGCTGGGGGTCGGCCGCCTGGGCGCTCTCCACGAACTGGCCGACCGTGAAGGTCCTGCGGAACGCCGCGGGCCGGTCCTCCAGGAGCCGCGTGCGGTGCTCGGCCTCGGCGGTCAGCACGAGGTCGGCCTGGTCGATGAGCTCCCCGGTGAGCGGCCGGCTGCGGAAGCCCGCGATGTCGGTGCCGTGTCGCGCGAACTCGGCGGCCATGGTGTCGCTGACCGGCTCGTCGGTGAACCCCTGAGTGCCCGCGCTGGTCACCTCGACGCCGGCGCCGGGTCCGAACAGCTGGCGGGCGCGCAGCTCGAGGTACGGCGAGCGGCAGATGTTCGCCGTACACACGAAGAGGACCCGCAGGGGCCCCTCACTGGTCCCCTCACCCTGGTCGTCCCCCTCAGGCCGGGCCTGGGCCCCGCCCGGGGCGGACGACCCGCGTGGGCGAGCGAGGTAGCCCTGGTCGGCGAGGGCGCTGAGGACCTCGTCGCGGCAGTCCTCGACCGTCCGGCCGGTCGTGTCGACGCGCAGATCGGCGTCCGCCGGCTCCTCGTACGGCGAGGAGATGCCGGTGAAGTCCGGGATCTCCCCGCGCCGCGCCTTGGCGTAGAGACCCTTGCGGTCCCGGCGCTCGCACTCCTCCAGTGGCGTCGCGACATGGACCAGGAAGAAGGCGCCCCCGGCGTCGCGGGTCATGGCCCGCACGTCCTGGCGGGTCGCGTCGAACGGCGCGATCGGGCTGCACACGGCCACGCCGCCGTGCCGGGAGATCTCGGCCGCGACCCAGCCGATCCGGCGGATGTTGGTCTCGCGGTCCTCCCGGCTGAAGGTGAGGCCCGCCGACAGGTTCCGCCGTACGACGTCGCCGTCGAGGCTGGTGACCGTGCGCTCCCCGGACTCGAGCAGGGAGTCGATGACGGCCTGGGCCACCGTCGACTTGCCGCTGCCCGACAGGCCGGTGAAGAACAGCACGAGCCCGCGGCGGTCGGGGGACGGCTGGTCGGCGTCGACGATCTCGGCGATGTCGTCGGGGTACTCGTCGTCGGAGTCGCCGGGATCGGGCAGTGCCAGGACCGGGTCGGGCCCGGCGTAGACCGCGCACACGTGGGCGCCGAGCTCGTGGTCGACCTGGGCGTCGCCGTGCGAGGCCAGCGGGACCGCGACGACGGCAGTGCTCGGCAGGTGGGCAGCCGCGGCGAGGGAGGCGCGCAGCAGCGCGACCGGAGACAGCTCGGCAGCCCCGGGCCCGGTCATCGCCAGCAGCACCAGAGGGGTGCCGACCTCGCGCAGGCTGGCCAGCTCGTCCTCGGACAGCGCGTCGACGACCGGGACGAACGTCGCTCCGGCGTACCGCTCGCGCACGGCCGCCGGCGTCAGGTGCAGCCGGCGGAAGGGACCGTGCTGGGCCACGCTCAGGGTCTCGAAGGAGCCGTCCGGATGGAGCAGCGCGAGCGGGAGCCCCTCGGGGTCGACCAGCTCGACGTCCTCGCCGACGAGCGCCTCCGGGAGCTCGATGGTCACCGGCGAGCCGGGCTCGTCGAACGCCGTGACGGGAGCGAGCGCCCCTCCGGCGAGGAGCTCCAGGTCGGCCAGCTCGCGCGGCGACGGACAGTGTTGGGGCCGGGGCACGGGGACATCCTGCCAGCCCGTTGAGTGGCGCCTTCCGACCCGTTGAGTGGCGCCGCCGACCCGTTGAGTGGCGCCTCCCGACCCGTTGAGTGGCGCCTCCCGACCCGTTGAGATGCGGATTCGAGTCATGCATCACGCTCCGGATCGACACGGCGTGATCGGAACCCGCCACTCAACGGGTCGGAAGGCGCAACTCAACGGGTCGGAAGGCGCAACTCAACGGGTCGGGAGGCGCAACTCAACGGGTCGCTAGGGTGGCCGGGTGAACGCCGTCCCGGTCGCCGAGATCGTCCGCAACGGCTTCGTCGAGGGACATCACTACGGATCGCTCGTGGCGCTCGACGTGTCCGGCAGCCCCGTGTGGTCGGTGGGAGACGCCGACGTCCCGGTGCTGCCGCGATCGAGCAACAAGCCGCTTCAGGCGCTCGGCATGGTGCGGGTCGGGCTCGACCTGCCTCCCGACCTGCTGGCCCTGGCCTGTGCGTCGCACTCGGGGGAGCCCTTCCACATCGAGGGCGTACGCCGGATCCTCGCCGGTGCCGGCTTGTCGGAGGCCGACCTGCGCACGCCCCCCGACTATCCGCTGGACGACGACGCCCGCGAGGCCGTGATCCGCGAGGGGGGGTCGCGGGCGCCGGTGCTGATGAACTGCTCCGGCAAGCACGCCGCGATGCTCGCCACCTGCGTCGCCAACGGCTGGCCCACCGACACCTATCGCGACCCCGAGCACCCGCTCCAGCAGGCACTCGCGACGACCTTCGCCGACGTGACCGGTGAGCCGATCGCGGTGACCGCGGTGGACGGCTGCGGCGCGCCGCTGTTCTCCGCGTCGCTGATCGGTCTCGCGCGCGGCTTCCGCAGGCTCGCGCTGGGCGTCGACGCATCCGGGGCGCCCGACCCGGACGCCGCCCGGGTCGCCGAGGCCATCCGCGCCCACCCGGCGTACGTCTCGGGGACGACGCGCGACGAGCTCGCCCTGCTGAGGGCGATCCCGGGGGCGATCGGCAAGGCCGGGGCCGAGGGATGCTACGCCGTGGCGCTGCCCGACGGGCGCGCGTTCGCGTTGAAGACCGACGATGGCGCCGCCCGGGTGCGGCCAGTCCTGATGGCGCAGGCCCTGCGCCGGGCCGGCGTTCTCGAGGAGGACGGCGTCGACGCCGAAGCCGTCGCCCGCACCGGTGTGGTCCCCCTGCTCGGAGGCGGGGAACCCGTGGGCGAGATCCGAGCCATCTTCACGTGATCGCCGGGCTGGTGCTGGTGGCGCTGGTCCTGACCGTGCGGCTCACCCACGCGCGCAGACCGCGCGCGGGCTACGTGCTGGTGCTGGTGTCGGTGCTCTGGCTCGTCGTCGACAAGGCCATGGAGGGGCCGACCGTCCTGTACGTCACGGCGCGCCACGGCCTCACCGCGGCAGATCTCGCCGGCCTGGTCGGCATCCTCCTCGGGCTCCACCAGGCCTGGCCCGACGTCCGGCAGCGGTGGCATCGGGTGCGTGACCGCTAGCAACGTGTGCTGTCGAGAAGCCCAGTGTTCACTGGGAATTTCTGGGCTGTGAGCCCACTCACGTCCGCGTGAGCTTGCAAATCGCTAGCAGCGGCAAGCACGATGGAGGAGTGGCCAGGAGCAAGGTCGGCAAGACCGTCGAGACGCTCGGTGAGTACCTCCGCGACCAGCGGGAGTCCTCCCGGCTGTCGCTGCGGCAGCTCGCGGAGCAGGCGGGCGTGTCCAACCCCTACCTGAGCCAGATCGAGCGCGGGCTACGCCGGCCGTCGGCCGAGGTGCTCCAGCAGCTGGCCAAGGCGCTGCGCATCTCCGCCGAGCAGCTCTACCTGCGCGCCGGCATCGTCTCCCCCGACGAGGGTGTCGGGGGCTCCGTGGAGCTCGCGGTGCTCGGTGACCCGCTGCTCAGCGAGCGGCAGAAGCAGACCCTGCTCGACGTCTACGCGTCGTTCCTGGCGCTGAACGCGAGCGAGACCGCCTGAAGACCACCCACCCGGCTCGCGCCGTGACCACCACCACCCACGGGGGCCGCCCTGCCGCGGTCCGCGTACCAGAAGGAGAGACACCATGGCCAAGGCCAGGTTCGACATCCCCGCCCAGCTCCCCTCCGGAGTCACCCGCCCGCTGTACGCCGGCCTCGGCGCGACCGACCGCATGGTCGCCGTCGTCCGTGACGCCGTCGCCGACTTCTCGAAGCGCGCGTCCTCGGTGCGCGACGAGGTCGTCGCCTTCGACTACGAGCCGCAGGCGCTGCGTCGCCAGGCCACGCAGGCCGTGACCGCCGGCGTCGCCGGCCTCCAGAGCGAGGCCAAGGACATCCCGGTCCGGCTCACGAAGCTGGTCGACGACCAGGTCGCCGTGGCCGGTGACGCCTTCGGCGAGCTCGTCAAGCGCGGCGAGACGCTCGTGGGCCGCATCCGCCGTCAGTCCTCGACCACCGAGACGGTCTCGGCGGCCAAGACCACCACGGCCAAGGCGCGCACCACGCGCACCCAGGCCACCAAGACCGCTCGCAGCACGGCCACGAAGACCGCCTCGACCGCCAAGCGGACCGCTCGCAAGAGCCCGGCCGCCAGCAGCGCCAAGGCGACCTCGACGTCGGCCAAGAAGACCGCGAGCAGCGCCGCCCGCGCGACCAAGGACGCCGCCAAGAAGATCGGCGACTGACCGAAGCCTCGTTGAGTTGGCCCCCCGGGTCCCTTGAGTTGGCCCGTGCGGTTTCGATCTGAGCCCGGGGGGGCCAACTCAACGAGTCGGTTTGCCGGTGCGCGATGACGGTGCGTGAGACCCTGGTGGCATGGAGTCCGACGAGCGCCCCTGGGGGTCCTGGCACGTGCTCGACGAGGGGCCGGGGTACAAGGTCAAGCGGATCGAGGTGCGCCCCGGCGCGCGCCTGTCCTACCAGACCCACCAGCACCGCGCCGAGCACTGGACGGTCGTGCGAGGTACGGCGACCTGCACGCTGGACGGCGAGACGATCGAGGTCAAGACCGGCGGCGACGTCGAGGTGCCCATCGGGACGCCGCACCGGATCGCCAACCTCCACGACGACGACCTGATGCTGATCGAGGTGCAGGTCGGCGACTACACCGGTGAGGACGACATCGTCCGGCTCGACGACGACTACGGCCGCGCCCAGTAGGCGCGGAGAGCGTCGCGCTGGTCCTCCGGCTCGAAGCCCGTAGCCCGCAGCTTCGCCAGGTCCAGCACGCTGGACGGCGGCCGGGGCGCCGAGGGCCGCGTCGCGGCGTACTGCTCGGTCGAGACCCGCACGACGTCTGATCGCCGGCGTCCGGCCAGCTCGAAGACCTCGGCGGCGACGTCCGCCCACGACCAGGGCTCGCCGGCGTTGGTGACGTTGTAGGTGCCGTACGGCGCGCCGGAGTCCACGAGGTGGCGCGTCCCGCGGGCGATCTCGGAGGCGAAGGTGAGCCGGCCGATCTGGTCGCCCACCACGCTCGGACTCGCGCCCTGCTCGGCCGACCGGCGCATGGTGCGCACGAAGTTGCTGCCGTCGCCGACCACCCAGCTGCTGCGCACCACGTAGTGCCGCGGGGTCACGGCGACGCCGAGGTCGCCCGCGGCCTTGCTCTGCCCGTAGACCCCCAGCGGGCTTGGTGCCTCGTCCTCCCGATGCTCGGCCCGGCGGCCGTCGAAGACGTAGTCGGTGGAGTAGTGCACGAGGGTCAGGCGATGCTCGGTGGCCAGCCTCGACAGGACCGCCGGCGCCGCGGCGTTGACCGCCCAGGCAGCGGCACGTCCCTCGGGATCCTCGGCGCCGTCGACGTCGGTGTACGCGGCGGCGTTGAGGACCACGTCGTAGTCGTGCCACGGCCAGGCGGCGAGCGCCTCGGTGTCGGTCACGTCGAGCTCGCGTCGGCTCACGGCGTCCGCCCCGGGGAACGCCTCGGCGAGGGCGCGGCCCACCTGTCCGCCGGCGCCCAGCACCAGCGCGCGCCGCTCGCGGATGGGCTCGAGCTCGGCGAGCGGGGGGTTCGACAGGTCCTTCTCGGAGACCCGGGCCTGAGCGAGCGGGATCGGCCAGGCGATGCCGACTGCCGGGTCGTCGAGCCGCACCGACGGGTAGCGCTCGTCGGCCTGCCAGTGCCGGTTGATCAGGTAGCTGTACGCCGTGCCGTCCTCGAGCGTCTGGAAGCTGTTGCCGACGCCGCGAGGCACGAACACCGCCACCCCCGGCGCGAGCTCCCGGGTGACGACCTGCCCGAACGTCGCACCCTCGCGGAGGTCGACCCACGCGCCGTACGCGCGTCCCGTGGCGACGGTGACGTACTTGTCCCACGGCTCGGCATGGATGCCGCGGGTCGCGCCCCGTGAGGTGTTCCACGACAGGTTCGCCTGGACGGGGCCGAAGTCGGGCAGGCCCAAGGCGGTCATCGTCGCCCGGTGCCAGATCTCCTCGAACCAGCCCCTGCCGTCCTCGTGGAGGTCGAGGTGGACGACGAGCAGGCCGGGGATCGTCGTCCGCTCGACCGACGGGCGCGCCACCTACTGCCCCGTCGCGGCGTACGCCGCCTCGGTCGCGGCCTTGTCCGAGGCCCACCAGTCGCGATGGGCGCTGTACCAGGCGATCGTCTCGACCAGGCCGGCCTCGAAGTCCTTCAGGCGCGGCTGCCAGCCCAGCTCGGAGCGGAGCAGGCCGGACTCGATGGCGTAGCGCCGGTCGTGTCCGGCGCGGTCCTCGACGTGCACGAGCTGGTCCTCGTCGCGGCCCATCAGCCGCAGGATGGTCCGGGCGACCTCGAGGTTGCTGTGCTCGCCGTCGGCGCCGACCAGGTAGGTCTCCCCGACGCGGCCGCGCTCCAGGATGGCGAGCACGGCGCTGCTGTGGTCGTCGGCGTGGATCCAGTCGCGGACGTGCTCGCCCGAGCCGTAGATGCGCGCCGGGCGACCCTCGAGGATCTCGGTGATCTGGCGGGGGATGAACTTCTCGACGTGCTGCCAGGGGCCGTAGTTGTTGGAGCAGTGCGAGATCGTCGCGCGCACCCCGAAGCTGCGAACCCAGGCGCTGACAAGGTGGTCGGCGCCGGCCTTGGTCGCGGAGTACGGGCTGCTGGGACGGAACGGCGTGTCCTCGGTGAACCGCTTCGGATCCTCCAGGGCCAGGTCGCCGTACACCTCGTCGGTCGAGACCTGGTGGAACCGCACGTCGTAGCGGCGCACCGCCTCCAAGAGCAGGAAGGTGCCGACCAGGTTGGTCTGCACGAACGGCGTCGGGTCGCTCAGGGAGTTGTCGTTGTGCGACTCCGCGGCGACGTGCACGACGGCGTCGCTGTCGGCGACCAGCGAGTCGACCAGGGCGGCATCGGCGACGTCGCCCACCACCAGCCGCACACGGTCCGGCGGAAGGTCGTCGAGGGACTCGGGGCTGGCTGCATAGGTGAGCTTGTCGAGCACGTCGACCGACGCGTCGGTCTCGCTCACGAGACGGTGCACCAGGCTGGAGCCGACGAACCCGGCACCGCCGGTGACCAGCACGCGCCTCATGCGCACGACCCTAGGCCACGGGCCGTCGCCAGCACGCCGGCCCCCGCGCCTCCCTAGGCTGTCCTCATGCGCGGCATCATCCTGGCCGGGGGCACCGGCTCGCGGCTCTACCCGGTGACGCTCGCGGTCAGCAAGCAGCTGGTGCCGGTCTACGACAAGCCGATGATCTACTACCCGCTCAGCACGCTGATGCTGGCGGGCATTCGCGAGGTCCTGGTCATCACCACGCCGCACGAGCAGGACGCGTTCCGGCGGCTGCTCGGCGACGGCTCGGCGTTCGGCATCCAGATCACCTACGCCGTGCAGGCGAGCCCGGACGGCCTGGCCCAGGCCCTGCTGATCGGCGAGGAGCACATCGGCTCCGAGCGGGTCGCGCTGGTGCTGGGAGACAACATCTTCTACGGGCCCGGGCTCGGCCATCAGCTGCGCAGGTTCGAGTCCCTCGACGGCGCCGCGATCTTCGGTCACCGCGTCGCCGACCCCTCGGCGTACGGCGTCGTCGAGTTCGACGCCGACGGCCGCCCGGTGTCCTTGGAGGAGAAGCCGGAGCACCCGCGCGGCCACTACGCCGTCCCGGGTCTGTACTTCTACGGGCCCGATGTCGCCGAGCACGCGCGCACGTTGCGTCCCTCGGCGCGGGGCGAGCTGGAGATCACCGACCTGAACCGGATCTACCTCGAGGCCGGACGGCTCCACGTCGAGCTGATGCCGCGCGGCACTGCCTGGTTGGACACCGGGACCGCGGAGTCGCTGATGGCGGCCGGGGACTTCGTGCGGGCCATCGAGCGCCGGCAAGGGCTCAAGATCGGCTGTCCGGAGGAGGTCGCGTGGCGGATGGGCTTCCTCACCGACGACGACCTCCTCGCGCGCGCCCAGCCCCTGCTTGCCAGCGGCTACGGCGAGTACCTGCGCTCCCTGCTCCTGACCAGCTGAGTTGAGTTGAGTTGAGTTGAGTTGAGTTGAGTTGGGTTGGCCCTCCAGGACAGGCCGTCCCCAGCCCGTTGAGATGCGCGTTCCGAACCGTTGAGATGCGTGTTCCGACCCGTTGAGATACGTGTTCCGACCCGTTGAGATGCGCAATTCCGGACACCACCCGCCGACGGGTGGGTTCAGAACGCGCATCTCAACGGGTCGGAACACGCATCTCAACGGGTCGGAACACGCATCTCAACGGGAAAGCCCGAGGCCTCGACGAACTCGACCGGCGGATGGGGCCGGCGGTCGAGCCGGTCGAGGCCTCGGTGGTGCTGTGGGAGTGCGGGTGGGATCAGTAGGCGCCGCGGGAGCTCAGGACGGCGCCGGCGGTGCGGCCGAGGATCAGCAGGTCCTGGATCATCGACCAGTTGTCGACGTAGTAGAGGTCGAGGCGGACCGACTCGTCCCACGAGAGATCGGAGCGACCCGAGACCTGCCACAGGCCGGTCATCCCCGGACGCACGCGCAGGCGGCGCGACTGCGTCAGGGTGTAGCGGTCGACCTCGGTGGGCAGCGGCGGGCGCGGGCCCACCAGGCTCATGTCGCCGCGCAGGACGTTCATCAGCTGGGGCAGCTCGTCGAGGGAGAACCGGCGGATCCACTGGCCGGGCTTGGTGATGCGCGGGTCCTGCCGCATCTTGAACAGGCCCTCGGTGTACCCGACCTCGTCGTGCAGGTTGGCCAGGACGCGCTCGGCGTCGACGACCATGCTGCGGAACTTCAGGCAGGTGAAGAAGCTGCCGTCGGCACCGACGCGGGTCTGCCGGAACAGCACCGGGCCGCCGTCGTGGCGCTTGATCTTCCAGGCGGTCCACAGCATCAGCGGTGCCGCCAGGGCGAGGATGAAGGCGGAGCCCGCGATGTCGAAGGTGCGCTTGGCCCAGCGCAGGGCCTCCTGGTGGCGGGGCCGGTCGACGTGCAGCAGTGGGAGCCCGCCGACGGGGCGCACCCGGATGCGCTCGCTGGACACGTCGGTCACGCCGGGGGCCATGATCACCTGGACGTCGTCGGCCTCGAGGTCCCAGACCAGACCACGCATGTCCTGGGGGTTGTCGAACCCGCCGCCGGCGACGAGGACGACGTCCGCCTCGTAGGCGCGGATCAGGTCGGCGGCCTCGCGCACCTCGCCGAGGACCGGGACGCCGCCGTCGGTGGCGACCGTGGAGTCCGTGGCCGGCGTCAGCGCGCCCAGCACGTCGTAGCCGAGCCAGGTCTCGCGCTCGAAGACCGAGGCCACCGCGTCGACGTGGTCGGCGCTGCCGACGATGACGGTGCGCAGGGCGAGGGCGCCGTTACGGCGGGCGATGTGCAGCCACCGACGCAGGAGGTAGCGGCCGGAGGCCAGGAGCCCGGGGCCGATCAGGAACGTGAAGAGGTAGAAGCCGCGGGACAGGTCGAACTGGGTGAGGTAGCAGCCGATGCCCAAGATGGCGGCGGCGAAGAGGCTCGAGCCGACCACGGTCTTGTACTCGTCGGCGCCGGCGCCGAACACGCCGCGGTCGTAGCCGCCGCGGAGCGCGATCACGGCGATCCAGGCGACCGCGAGCGGCAGACCGACCAGCGCGGCGGAGCGCGACACCTCCGCGCCACCGAAGAACGGCACGTGGTTGCGGCCGTACGCCGCGAAGATCACGGTCACCGCGACCAGCACCGCGTCCAGCGCGAGCGCCGTCAGCGGCAGCACGCGCAGCGGACTGCGGAGCCGCGGGACGACCGCGGTCGTCAGCGCGCGTTCATACGCAATAGCCATGACAAGGCCTACGACTTTCCCCCAAGAAGAAGCAGCTCACGGAGCGCCCCCTAGCGCTCCTCCCCCGAGTTGCTGATGGCAAGCATAGGGGGGCGCGCGAGACCTCCGTGATGGGTATCCGGTTCCTTTACCTACTTCGGATACCGTTGTGTCGATCTGAGCGGGCAACTGATCCGGTCATATGTTTGCCATGATCTTGACATAGGGCTTGCTTGATGGTTTAGGTCGCCGCGACGCCCCCCGAGGACGGCGCGGATCCGCCTTGGGGATGCCGTCTGGTTACCCTGACGGGGTGAAGATCCTGGTCACCGGCGGCGCGGGCTACATCGGCTCGATCACCGCCAAGGCGCTCGAGGCGGCCGGGCACGTCCCGGTGGTCCTGGACTCCCTGCTGACCGGGCCCGCGGCGTTCGTGCGCGACCGGATCTTCTACGAGGGCGACATCGCCGACCGCGACCTGCTGCGCCGGATCGTGGCCGAGCACCCCGACCTGGACGCCACGATCCACATGGCCGCGCGGATCGTCGTCCCGGAGTCGGTGGTGCAGCCCTACGAGTACTACCGCGACAACGTCGCCAAGTCGCTGGAGCTGTTCGACCAGCTCGTCGCGCTGGGCAAGCCCCGGGTGGTGTTCTCGTCGTCGGGGTCGCTGTACGCCGTCAAGACCGCGCCGGGCATCCCGCCGGAGGTCGGGGAGGCGGCCGACACGTTCGAGGTGTGGGAGGACGACCCGCTCGCCCCCACCTCGCCGTACGCCGCCACCAAGTGGATGATCGAGCGGATCCTCGACGACCTGGCCGCCGCCACCGACCTGCGGGCGGTGATCCTGCGCTACTTCAACCCGATCGGCTCCGACCCCGATCTGGAGTCGGGCATCTACGCCAAGGAGCCGAGCCACGTGCTCGGCCAGCTGGTGATGGTCGCGACCGGCCAGCGCGACCACTTCACCGTGACCGGCACCGACCATCCCACCCGAGACGGCACCGGCCTGCGCGACTACCTCCACGTGTGGGACCTCGCGCGTGCCCACGTCCGCGCGGTCGAGCGGTTCGACCGGATCCTCGACGAGGCCGGCAGCCCGAGCGTCGTGATCAACGTCGGGCGCGGAGACGGGGTCACCGTGCGGGAGCTGGTCGCGGCGTTCGAGCGCGTCACCGGTCGTCGCGTCCCGATCGCGCTGGCGCCCCCGAGGCCCGGAGACGCGGTCGGTGCCTATGCGAACGCCGACCGGGCTCGGACCCTCCTCGACTGGCAGACCGAGCTCTCGCTCGACGAGGCCATCGCGTCCTCGCTGGCCTGGGCCGACCGGCGCCAGGACGTCCTGGGGTACGCATGAGAGCCGTGACGTCGCTGCGCCCACGGTCGAGCTCGCGGTCGAGCTCACGGTCGGGACCGAGGAGGGGCTCGAGGTGGGTCGCGGTGCCCGTGGCCGGAGTCCTCGCCGCGGCCACGCTCGCGCTCGCGGCGCCGGCCGACGCCACCCATGACTTCCGCTCCACCACCGGCGAGGGCGGCGGGGGCGTGGCCCAGCTGCCGCTGGCGGGCAGGCTGGTCGTGATCGACCCGGGTCACCAGCTCGGCAACCACAACTTCCTGCGCCAGATCGACCGGCTCGTGCCGGCGGGTGGCTTCGAGAAGCCCTGCAACACCACGGGCACCTCCACCAACGGCGGCTACCCCGAGGCGACGTTCACCTGGCAGGTGGCCCGGCTCCTCCGGCACCGGCTCCAGCAGCTCGGCGCGCGGGTGATGCTGACCCGCCACTCCAACAGCGAGCGTCGCTGGGGCCCCTGCGTCGACGTCCGCGGCCGCGACGGCAACAAGCAGCACGCCGACCTGAAGATCAGCATCCACGGCGACGGGTCCTACGCCGCCGGCGCGCGCGGCTTCCACGTGATCGCCCCCACCGACCGCCGGCCCTGGACCCACGACATCTACGCGCCGTCGCGCCGGCTCGCCCTGGTGACCCGGGCCAGCCTGAGGTCGGTGGGTCTGCGGGTCGCCAACTACATCGCCGGCGGCGACGGGCTCGACTTCCGCTCCGACCTCGGCACGATCAACCTGTCGAACGTGCCCACCGTGATGGTGGAGCTGGGCAACATGCGCAACCCCGTCGACGCCCGACGGATGACGTCGCGCTCCGGCCGGGCGACGTACGCCCACGGGCTCGCGCGCGCGGTCCGCCGCTACCTCCACTGATCCGCGTGCCTCGTCTCCCCGACAGCCTCGGCGCGCTGCGGCACGACAACTTCCGGTGGTACTGGACGGCGACGACCGTCAACCTCGCCGGCACGACGATGTCCGGAGTCGCGCTCGCGTTCGCCGTGCTCTCGATCACCGACTCGGCCAGCGCGCTCGGCATCGTGCTGGCCGCCGAGACCATCCCCACTGCCGCGCTGATGCTGCTGGGCGGTGTCATCGCCGACCGACTGCCGCTGACGGCGGTCCTGCGGGTCGGCATGGTGGTCCTCGGTGCGAGCCAGGGCGCGGTGGCGACGCTCGTGCTCACCCACACCGCGCGGATCTGGATGATCGTGGTGCTCGCCGTCGTCAACGGCGTGGCGAACGCCCTCACGTTCCCGGCCCTTCAGTCGATCCTGCCGCGACTGGTCCCCGCCGAGCTGCTCCAGCAGGCCAACGCCCTTCAGTCCTTCGCCCGCGGCTCACTTCGCGTCGTCGGCCCCACGGTCAGCGCGCTCCTCGTCGTCGGCGTCGGGGCGGGCTGGGCGCTGGCCTTCGACGCGGCGACCTGGCTCGCCGCCGCGGCGATCCTGGTGAAGGTGCGGCTGCCACCCCGGCCGTCGCGCGAGGACCGGCCCTCGACGTTCGTCGAGCTCCGCGAGGGCTGGACGTACTTCCGCTCGACCCAGTGGCTCTGGGTCGTCGTACTGGCGTTCTCGATGCTCAACCTCGTGCAGGTCGGTGCCCTGAGCACCCTGGGGCCGCCTCGCGCCAAGGAGACGTTCGGGATCGCCGGCTGGGGACTCTTCCTGTCCGTCGAGTCGGTCGGGCTGATCGCGACGACGCTGGTCATGCTGCGGCGCCCGCTGCGGCGCCCGCTGCTCAGCGGGATGCTCGGGATCGGCCTGATCTCGCTGCCCATGCTGGTCCTCGGCCTTCGCCCCGACCTGCCCCTGCTCGTCGTCTGCGGGTTCGCGGCCGGCGCCGGCACCGAGGTGTTCTCGATGGGGTGGAACCTCGCGATGCAGGAGCAGGTGCCCGAGGCGATGCTCTCGCGCGCGATCTCCTACGACGTGCTGGGCTCGATCATCGCCGTACCCGTCGGGGAGCTGCTGTACGGGCCTCTGGGCGAGTCGTTCGGCTACCGCGACGTCCTGGTCGTCAGTGGCGTCGTCTATGCCGCGATCTGCCTGGTCACGCTCTCGTCGCGGTCGGTGCGCGGCCTACGCCGCGTGCCCGCCGATCCGCTCGCCGTACCTCAGACCTGAGACTGCCTCGGCGAACTAAGGTCGGGGACATGGACCTGACGCTCACCGACGAGGAACGAGAGATCCGGGACTGGGTACGGACGTTCGTCACCAAGGAGCTCGTGCCGCTGGAGTCCCAGGTGCTCGAGCGCGAGCGCAGGGGCGAGCGCGGGATCACCCTCGACGAGGTCAAGACGCTCCAGGACAAGGCCCGCGAGTCGGGCTTCTTCGGCATCCAGACCCCCGAGGAGCACGGCGGGATGGGCCTCGGTGCGGTGATGAACGCGTTGCTCGAGGCCGAGCTGGGCCGCACGTTCGTGCCGTTCAAGTTCGGCGGCGAGGCCGACAACATCCTCTTCGACGCCAACGCTGAGCAGCAGGAGACCTACCTGCGGCCCACCATCGAGGGCACCCGGCACAGCTGCTTCGCGATCACCGAGCCGGGCGCCGGCTCGGACGCCCGCAACATCCGCACCACCGCCGTCCGCGACGGCGACGAGTGGGTCATCAACGGCGAGAAGACGTTCATCACCGGCGGCGACATCGCCGACTTCACCATGGTCTTCGCCGTCACCGACAAGGAGAGGGGCGCCGACGGCGGCGTCACCTGCTTCCTGGCCGACCGCGAGTCCGGCTGGACCTCGACGCCGATCCCGACGATGGGGGAGTGGGGGCCCGCGTCGCTGTCGTTCGCGGACGTCCGGGTGCCGCACTCGGCGATCCTCGGCGAGGAGGGCCGCGGCTTCGAGCTGGCGATGCGGTGGATCGGGAAGGGCCGCTACCTGCTGCCCGCGCGCGCCCTCGGCGCCTGCGAGCGCCTCGTCGAGATGGCCATGGAGCACGCGAGGAACCGCGTCACGTTCGGGGAGCCGATCGCCAACCGGCAGGCGATCCAGTGGATGATCGCCGACTCCGCGGTCGAGATCGAGGCGCTGCGCTGGCTGGTGCTGACCGCGGCGTGGCAGGTCGACCACGCCGTCGACAGCAGGCAGGCCCAGTCGATGGCCAAGCTGTACGGCGGCGTCCACGCCAACGAGATCGTCGACCGCGTCCTCCAGATCCACGGCGGGATGGGCTACACCCGCGAGCTTCCCGTCGAGCGGTGGTACCGCGAGCTGCGGCTCCTGCGGATCTACGAGGGCACCGACGAGATCCAACGGCGCACCATCGCGCGCAACCTGCTCTCAGGGCACGCGTCGGTGCGCGGTCACCTGGGCTGAGCCGACGGGCTGCCGAGCGTCCCGACGTCCAGGAAGGTCATGGCCGCGAGGACGGCCCGCACGTGCGCGACCTCATGGGTGCGGAAGAGGTCGGTGCCGCCGAGCCGAGCGAGCACCGCGAAGAACCCCTCGGCCTTGCGGAACTCGTCCTCGAAGAGGTCGAAGGCGTGGGGCAGCGCGTTGCACACCGGGACGCCGAGCGCCCGGAGCCGGAAGCACTGCGACAGCACGGCGGTCTGGTGGCGGACCCGGACCTTGGGGTCGACCAGGTTGCCGTAGTAGAACCCGAGGCCGGGGTCGACCACGATCCGGCGCACGCCCAGGCTGCGGGCATGCTCGACGCGCGGGCCGAAGTGGTCGAGCAGGGGCGGCAGGGCGTCGCCGCCCATCGGGTGGTCGTGGTCCGCGCGGACGTCGCCGGGCTCGCAGAAGCACAGCACCACGGCCGCGTCGTACGACGCCGCGCAGGCGAGCATCTCGTCCTCGCCGTCGCGTCCGGTCAGGTTGAGCATGCGGGCGCCGGCGGCAAGCGCGGCCCCGACCACGTCGGGCTGGTAGGTCTCCACCGAGACGACGCACTCCTGGGCGAGCGCCTCGACGACCGGCACCAGCGCCGTGCGCTGCTGCGACCCGTCGACACGGGCGGCACGGGCGGTGCTCGACTCGGCCCCGAGGTCGACCACCTCGGCACCCTGGGCGACCTGGGTGCGCGCCTTGCGGATGGCCGACTCCGTCGAGACCGCGACGCTCTCGCGGTAGGTGGAGTCGCGGGAGAGGTTGACCGTCCCCATGAGGACGGGCGCCGGGCCACCGATGGTGACGCCGCCGACGGTCACCGGCTCGACGGGGCGGGCGAGGTCGTCGGCGTACTCGCTGTGCAGGGCTGCCAGCTCCGACAGCGAGATCATCCGCGCAGTCTAGACAGTGCGGAGGCAGCCGCCGGCGTGGCCGGCGCGCGGCCGTGTGACGATGGCTCTCGATGACCTCGACCAGGGAGACCACGGATGCGAGTCCTTCTCGGAGAGACCGGCGCACTGAGCGAGCCGCCCGAGCTGCCCGACCTGTACGCCGTACCGGACCACCCCTGGCTCCGGGTCACCATGGTCTCGACCGTGGACGGCGCGGCGACCGGCGACGACGGCACCTCGCGCTCGATCAACAACGGGGCGGACAAGCGCGTCTTCGACCTGCTGCGTGACCTGGCCGACGCCATCGTGGTGGGCGCCGGGACGGTCCGCGTCGAGGGCTACGCCGTCGGACGCAAGCCGCTGGTGGTGGTCTCGCGGACGGCGTCGGTCCCGGTGACGCAGCGGCCGGCAGAGCGCGGCCAGGTGCTGATGGCGACGGTGTCGACCGCGCCGTACCTCCGTGAGGCGCGCGCGCTGCTGGGCGAGGAGAACGTGCTCGTCCTCGGCTCCCATCGCGTCGACCTGGCCCGCCTCAAGGACGAGCTGGTGCTGCGCGGCTACCGTCACCTGCTGTCCGAGGGTGGCCCGCACCTGTTGCGCGACCTCCTCGACCAGGGCGTGGTCGACGAGCTCGACGCGACGATCGTGCCGCGGCTCGTCGGTGGCGCGCACCGGCGGATCACCGACGGCCCGCCCGTCGACGTACCCCTGCGCCTGCACACGCTCGTCGAGGAGGAGGGCACCCTGCTCGCGCGCTGGCTCGTCGAGCGCTGACCCTCCGGATATCCCGGGTAGTCCCTGACAGTTGAGGCGAAACTTTCGGCGCTTCGCGTACCGAATGTCAGGGACTACCGCGACGTGGCAGGCTGGCGGGGTGAGCATCGAGGGGATCGACACGTCGGTGGAGCCCTCCGGGACGGGGTGCGTGGAGTGCCTGGCGGGAAAGGGGTGGTGGTTCCACCTGCGCCGGTGTGCCCAGTGCGGTCACATCGGGTGCTGCGACACCTCGCCCGGCCAGCACGCGACGTCCCACTGGCGCGAGTCCGGGCACCCGCTGATGACCAGCTTCGAGCCGGGCGAGGACTGGTTCTGGGACTTCCGCGACGACCAGGCCTACGAGGGCCCGATCCTCGCCGGCGCCCAGAGCCACCCCGCCAGCCAGCCGACGCCGGGCCCGGAGGGCGTCGTCCCCGACGACTGGACCACCCACCTCCACCGCTGACCCGCTGACCCGGGTGGTGGAGGCGGTGGTCAAATCCCCCGCTTCAGCGGGGAATTTGGCACTTCCTGGCCGCTGCAACCCCCAATAAGTGACAACTCCCCCGCGTAAGCGGGGGATTTGACACCCGCCTCAGCGCGAGCCCTTGCGGGCGCGGGCGGCGGTCTTGGCGCGGGCGTTCTGGTCGAGCGAGACCTTGCGGATGCGCACGGTGTGGGGTGTGACCTCGACGCACTCGTCCTCGCGGCAGAACTCCAGGCACTGCTCCAGCGACAGCCGCCGCGGGGGGACGAGCTTCTCGAAGTTGTCCGAGGTGGAGGAGCGGATGTTGGTCTGCTGCTTCTCCTTGGTGATGTTGACGTCCATGTCGTCGGCCCGTGAGTTCTCCCCGACGATCATGCCCTCGTAGACCTCGGTGGTCGGCTCGACGAAGAGGACGCCGCGCTCCTGGAGGTTCGTCATGGCGTACGCCGTGGCGGCGCCAGCCCGGTCGGCCACCAGCGAGCCGGAGGCGCGGGAGCGGATCTCCCCGGCCCAGGGCTCGTACCGGTCGAAGACGTGGTGGGCGATCCCCGTGCCGCGGGTCTCGGTGAGGAACTCGGTGCGGAAGCCGATCAGCCCCCGCGCAGGGACCAGGAACTCCATCCGCACCCAGCCAGTGCCGTGGTTGGTCATCTGCTCCATCCGGCCGCGCCTCGTGGCCATCAGCTCGGTGATCGTGCCGAGGTACTCCTCCGGCGCGTCGATCGTCAGCCGCTCGACCGGCTCGTGGACCTTGCCGTTGATCTCGCGGGTGACGACCTGCGGCTTGCCCACCGTCAGCTCGAAGCCCTCGCGGCGCATCTGCTCGACCAGGATCGCCAGCGCCAGCTCCCCACGGCCCTGCACCTCCCAGGAGTCGGGGCGGTCAGTGGTCAGGACGCGCAGCGAGACGTTGCCGACGAGCTCGCGGTCGAGCCGGTCCTTGACCAGCCGCGCGGTCACCTTCGCACCCTTCACCTTGCCCACCAGCGGGGAGGTGTTGGTGCCGATGGTCATCGAGATCGCCGGCTCGTCCACGGTGATCAGCGGCAGCGGGCGCGGGTCGTCGGGATCGGCGAGGGTCTCCCCGATCATGATGTCGGGGATGCCGGCGATCGCGGCGATGTCTCCCGGGCCCGCCGACTCCGCCGCCACCCGCTCGAGCGCGTCGGTCATCAGCAGCTCGGTGACCCGGACGTTGCGGGAGGAGCCGTCGCGCTGGAGCCAGGCGACGTTCTGTCCCTTGCGCAGGGTGCCCTGGTGGACGCGCACGAGCGCGATCCGGCCGAGGAACGGCGAGGCGTCGAGGTTGGTGACGTGCGCCTGGAGCGGCGCCCCCTCGTCGTACGTCGGGGCGGGGATCGTCTCGAGGATGGTGCGGAAGAGCGGCTCGAGGTCCGCCGCGTCGGGCAGCGACCCGTTCGCCGGCGCGACGAGGGAGGCGCGGCCGGCCTTGGCGGAGGCGTAGATGACCGGGAAGTCGAGCGCGTCCTGGCTGTGGCTCTCGTCGAGGAGGTCGAGGAACAGCTCGTAGGTCTCGTCGACCACCTCGGAGATCCGCGCGTCGGAGCGGTCGACCTTGTTCACCACCAGGACGACGGGCAGGTCGGCGTTGAGCGCCTTGCGCAGCACGAACCGGGTCTGCGGCAGCGGCCCCTCGGAAGCGTCGACGAGGAGCACGATGCCGTCGACCATCGACAGGCCGCGCTCGACCTCGCCACCGAAGTCGGCGTGGCCCGGGGTGTCGATGATGTTGATCGTCATCCCGCCCTCGGGCGCCGACGGTCCGGTGTAGTGGATCGCGGTGTTCTTGGCCAGGATCGTGATCCCCTTCTCACGCTCCAGGTCGCCGGAGTCCATGATCCGCTCGGCGACGCCGGCCTCCTCCTGGTGGGCGGTGAAGGCGCCGGCCTGGTGCAGCATCGCGTCGACCAGGGTCGTCTTGCCGTGGTCGACGTGCGCGACGATGGCGACGTTGCGGAGGTCCGAGCGGGTGGCAGGCATGGGTGAACGACGTCGCTTTCGGTGGCGGGGTTTTCGGGCCCTCGATCTTAGCGGCGCAACAGCCCCCGGCCCCATTCGTCGTCGTCTCCGAGTCGGGTGCCCGAGCCCGCGCCAGGGCGCGGGCTCGGGCGCACGACCTCCACCGGCGACCGGCGGCTCTCCAGGCTGGCCGGGCATGACGAAGGCCCGGCCGCACGTGGCCGGGCCCTGCGTCGAGAAGGCTTACGCCGTCAGCGCGATGTTGCGACGGACCATGCCGTCGACCGCGAGTCGAACGCGGTACCTGCGCTGCCGTGCCCACAGGGGGGTGAGGGTACGGCTGAGGTTGTTGGCCTGCTCAGCCATCAGGCTGATCCGAGTTCCCAGGCAGTCCTCACACGGACAACCGTGGGCACCATGGGGGGTGTTGGTGCTCATCGTGTTTGCCTCCTTTTGACTTAAGAAACGGTCAAGACGGGGATCGGTGACGGTGGTGACAGGCAAAGTCCCGGGGGCGCTGGCATCACGCCCCGGCAGCGGTGCGGGCGCGCCCACGGATCGATGAGCCGACCCCTGTCGATACGACGGATCTCGTCGTCGCGCGGTGGCCCCGCGAGCGAATCCGTACCGAGGGCCGGCAGAAGGTTTTACCCTCAGCAGTCGCGGTCACCGCGTCATGAGGCGGAGACGAGCTCGAAGGCCCGCCACATCGCGGCGTACTTGCCGTCTCCGGCCAGCAGGTCGTCGTGCGTCCCCTGCTCGAGCACGCGCCCCTGGCCGACCACGACGATCCGGTCGGCGGAGCGCGCCGTCTGGAGCCGGTGGGCGATCAGGATCGTCGTACGCCGGCCCGCCACCGCCGCCATCGCGGCCGAGACCCTCGCCTCGGTCGCCAGGTCGAGGTTGGCGGTCGCCTCGTCCAGGAGCAGCACGGCAGGGTCCACCAGCTCGGCGCGGGCCAGGGCGATCAGCTGGCGCTGTCCGGCCGACAGCGACGCACCGCGCTCCGAGATCTGGTGGAGGTAGCCGCCCGGCAGGCCGGCGACGAGGTCGTGGGCTCCGACGGCGCGGGCGGCGGCCTCGACCTCCGCGTCGTCCGCGTCGGGTCGCCCGTAGGCGATGTTGTCGCGGATCGTGCCGGTGAACAGGAACGACTCCTGAGGCACGTAGCCGAGCCGGCTGCGGAAGCCGGCCAGCGACAGCGTGCGCAGGTCGTGTCCGTCGAGGGTCACCGAGCCGGAGTCGGGGTCGTAGAAGCGGGCGATCAGCTTCAGGACCGTGGACTTGCCCGCTCCGGTCTCGCCGACGAGGGCGACCGTCTCGTGCGCCGCGACGTGCAGGTCGAGGCCGCGCAGCGCCTCGGGCGGTCGGCGGCGTACGGCGGCCGGCCCGGTGGGCACCTGGTCGGCCGGGCCGCGCTCGTCGTCCGCGACCTCGGCCGACGGGTAGGAGAAGTGGACGTCGCGCAGCGCCAGCTCGCCCCGCACCGGCCCCAGAGCGACGGGGTCCGTGGCGTCCGGGGTGATCGTCGTGAGCCGCATGAGCTCGGAGATGCGGCCGATCGAGACGCGAGTCTGCTGCCAGGAGTCGAAGACCTGGGAGAGCTGCTGGATCGGGGAGAAGAACATCGTGAGGTAGAGCAGGAAGGCGATCAGCACCCCGGTGCTGAGCCGACCCTGCTCGATCAGGTGTGCGCCGACGCCGAGCACGATGACGTCGGCGATCGACGACAGGAACAGCACGAAGGGGAAGTACGTCGCGATCGTGCGCTGGGCCTTGGCCCGGCCGTCGTAGTAGACGCGGCCGAGCCCGTGGAACCGCTGGCTGGTGAGGCCCTCGTGTACGAACGCCTGAGCCTCGCGGATCCCCGACAGCGACTCCTGGAAGTCGGCGTTGACGACCGCGAGGGCCTCCCGCACGACGTCGTAGAGGTGGTTGGTGAACCGTCGGAAGACCACCGTCGCGGCCGCGAGCGGCACCACGACGGTCAGGGTCCACAGCGCCAGCTCGGTGTCCATCAGCAGCAGGGCGACGCCGACGCCGACGAAGGTGACCAGCGAGACCAGGGCCTGGAGGAGGCCGTTCTCGATCAGGGTCTCGAACTGGTCGACGTCGGTGGTCATCCGGGTCATGATCCGGCCGGCCATCTCGCGCTCGTAGTAGTCGAGCGACAGCCGCTGGAGCTGGGCCCAGATCCGGATGCGGAGTCCGGCCATGACCCGCTCGCTGGTGCGGCCGGTGACGAAGGTCGCGGCGACCTGGTCGAGCAGGTCGGCCAGGGCGACCAGCAGGAACGCCGCCGAGGCCCACCACAGGACGTGGCCGGTGCCCGCGGCCACTCCGTGGTCGACCCCGATCCGCACCAGGTAGGGGCCGGCCAGGCCCGCGAGCGCATCGAGGACGACGAGCGCGAGACCCGCCCCGAACCACCACCGGAACTCCTTGACGAGCCGCCACATCGAGAAGTGCGGGTCGGGCCGCGTCTCGATCGTCAGGTCGGCCTCGAAGTGGTCGCGAACCGGCGGCAGCGCGGCGACACGCGCGAGCAGGTCGGGGGTCGGGGCGAGGTTGAGCCGCCAGCTCCCGCCGCCGCCCAGGCCGGCGCCGAGGTTGGGGCGGCTCGCCATCCTGGCCGTCGCGCGCTCGCCGGCGTCGCGCACCGCCTCGGCGCGGTCGCCGGTGCTGCCCTGCCAAGCCGAGGGCGTGACGTCGAGCTGGCTCAAGGTCTCGATGGAGTCGCCGACGGCCGACGCTGCGTCGTCGTCCAGCCCGGTGAGCAGCTCGCGGTAGAGAGGACTGCGCGACATCAGCTCGTTGTGAGTGCCGTGGTCGCTGACGCGTCCGTCGGCGAGGAGCACGACCCGGTCGGCCAGGCTGAGGGTGGAGAGCCGGTGCGCGACGATCAGGGCCGTGCGTCCGGCCAGGACCTGACGCAGGCGCGCGAAGATCTGCTCCTCGGTGGAGGCGTCGACGGCGCTCGTCGCGTCGTCGAGGACCAGGATCCGCGGGTCGGACAGGATCGCCCGCGCCAGCGCGACCCGCTGCCGCTGGCCGCCGCTGAGGCTCAGGCCGCGCTCACCGACCCGGGTGTCATACCCGTCGGCGAGCTCGAGGACGAACTGGTGCGCGCCGGCGACCCGGGCGGCCTCCTCGACCTCCTCGCGGCTGGCGTCGGGGCGGCCGAAGGCGATGTTCGCGGCGATGCTGTCGGAGAACAGGAAGCTCTCCTCGAACGCCGCGCCCACCTGGCCGCGCAACGAGTGGAGCGTCACCGTGCGTACGTCGACGCCGTCGACGAGCACCTGGCCCTCGTCGGGGTCGAGCAGCCTGTTCACGAGCCGGGTGACCGTGGACTTCCCGCTCCCGCTCGCGCCGACGAGGGCGACCCGCTCGCCGGCCGCGACCCGGAGGTCCAGTCCGTCGAGGACCAGATGCCGCCCCTCCTCGTCGCCGTAGCCGAAGCGGACGCCGCGCAGCTCGACCTCTCCCCGGAGCTCCGGCAGGTCGACGGCGTCCGGTGCGTCGGCGATAGCCGGCGTCAGGTCGAGCAGCTGGAAGATCCGCTCGACGCCGGCGCGCGCCTGCTGGCCGACCGTCAGCACGCCGGCCAGCTGGCGGGCCGGCGCGACGAACTGGCCGACGTACGTCGAGAACGCCAGGAACGTGCCGATCGAGATCCGGCCGTGCAGCGCCATCCAGCCGCCGAGCGCCAGGACCGCGACCTGGGCGAGGACCGGGATCGACTCCAGAAGCGGCTGGTAGCGCGCCTGGAGTCGGGTCGCGCGCATCCGCACGCCGTACAGCGTGGAGACGATGCCGACCATGCGGTGCAGCTCGCGCTCCTCCTGGCCGAACGCCTTGACCACGCGGACGCCGTTCACGTCCTCGTCGACGACCTCGGCGACCTCGCCCTCGCGCTGCTGGCCGTCCCAGGTGGCGGGAAAGACCTTGAGTCGCATCCGGTAGGAGACGACGAACAGCGCGGGCGCGATCACGAGCCCGACCAGGGCCAGCAGAGGCGAGAGCACGAGCATGATGGCCAGCGAGACCACCATCATCAGCAGGTTGCCGGTCATCAGCGGCAGGAAGTTCAACAGACCCTGCACCAGCGCGGTGTCGCTGTTGGCGCGCGCCACGATCTGGCCCGTGCTGAGGTGGGAGATGCTCTGCTCGTCCAGCGTGACGAGGTGGTCGTGCATCCGGTTGCGCAGGTCGTACTGCACGCCGATGCCCACGAGGCCGCCGCGGTAGCGCCGTAGGTAGGCGAAGGCGAACGTCGCCACCGCGATGCCGACGAGCAGCAGGAGCCACGGCCACAGCGGCGCGCCGTCGTGGCCGATGACGTCGTCGACGATCTTGCGCGCGACCAGCGGGACCACGGCCTGGCTGGTGCTGCCCAGGACGGCGGCGGCGAAGGAGATCAGGACGTTCCTGCGATGCACCCACACCTGCGCACCCAGCCTGCGGATCCACCCCGGGGTCTCGTCGTCGACCGCGGCGGTGTCCTGACTGGCTGGCATGTGGCGGTGATGTCCCTCTCGCTGGCGGTACGGCGGCCCGAGGGCCGTCGGAAGTCTAGTGGCGCACTGGTAAGGACCACGCGGGCGCCTGCTCCCGACGTATCGATCGTGGTCGGCACCCGGAGCATGCGACGCCGCCGAGCGCTGACTCGGCGGAAATGTGCACCGAAAACCCGCTGACCCGGCGCAAAATGTCAGCAACGCCGAGTCGGCATATGCCGACTCGGCGTCATTTCGGTGTCTCTTTGTGCCGGGTGAGTGGGTTTTCGGTGCACATTTCCGCCGAGTCAGCGCTCGGCGAGGGCGCGGTCCAGGGCGGCGTTCACGTGCAAGGTGGTGCCGGGGTAGACCGGGAGGTCGGCGTCGGCCTGCTTGACGAGCAGCTCCAGCTCCGTGCAGCCGAGCAGCACGCCCCCGGCTCCTGCGTCCCAGAGCTCCTCCAGCACGCCGAGCACCCGGCGCCGGGTGGCGTCAACGACCCGGCCGTGCACGAGCTCGTCGTAGATGGCGCTGTTGAGCAGGTCGTGGTGCCGCGGGTCGGGCAGCACCGTCTCGAGACCGTGCCGAGCCAGTCGCTCGGCGAAGAAGCCGTCCGACATGGCGACCGTCGTCCCGATGAAGCCGACCCGCGTCACGCCGTGCGCCCGCACCTCGTCGGCCACGACGTCCCCGAGGTGGAGCAGCGGGATGCCGACGGCGTCCTCGATCTGGTCCGCGACCTTGTGGAACGTCGTGGTGCACAGCAGCAGGAAGTCCGCGCCGGCACGCTCCACGCCGCGAGCGGCCTCGGCCAGGAGGTCACCGATCTGCGGCCACCGCTCGGCGTCCTCCAGCGCGGTCAGCTCGGCGAAGTCGACCGTACTGAGCACCAGGGTGGGCGAGGACAGACCACCGAGCCGCTCGCGCACTCCGAGGTTGAGGTCGCGGTAGTAGACCGCGGTGCTCTCCCAGCTCATCCCGCCGACGAGGCCGATCGTCTTCATGCAGGGCAGTCTGGTCGCCCGGTGCGCTCGGCGACACCCGGGTCCCACGGGTCAGGACCGCGGCCGACCCTCAGCGGCCCCCAGGGGCCCTCGTCACGCGTCGCGGGCGACCTTGTGGGGAGCGGCCTGGGCGCGCGGCTTGATCACCAGCTCGTCGATGTTGACGTGCGCGGGCCGGGTGGCGATCCACGCGACCGCGTCCGCGACGTCCTCGGCCACCAGCGGCTCGGACACGCCGTTGTAGACCGCGTCGGCCCGGGCCTGGTCGCCCTCGAAGCGCACCAGGGAGAACTCCTCGGTGTGCACCATCCCGGGCGAGACCTCGCTGACCCGGATCGGCTCGCCCACGAGCTCGAGGCGCAGGGTCTCGGTGACGACCTGCGTGCCGTGCTTGGCCGCCGTGTAGCCGGCACCTCCTTCGTAGGCGACGTGGCCGGCGATGGAGCCGATGTTCACGATCAGACCGTCGCCGCTGGCCCGCAACGACGGCAGCAGGGCCTGGGTGACGTGGAGGAGGCCGAGGACGTTGACGTCGAACATCCGGCGCCAGTCCTCGGGATCGGCCTCGGCGACCGGGGCCAGTCCGAAGGCGCCGCCGGCGTTGTTGACCAGCACGTTCAGCCGGCCGCCCACGGCCTGGGCCAGCCGGCGTACCGACTCGGGGTCGGTGACGTCGCACGAGACCGCGGTGCCGCCGATCTCCTCGGCCAGCGCCTCGATCCGCTCGGTACGACGCGCGGCGCACCACACGTCGTACCCCTGGGCGGCCAGGGCCCGCGCGGTGGCCGCCCCGATCCCGCTGCTCGCTCCGGTGACGACGGCGGTGCGGCCGGCTGATGAAGTAGGCACCCGCCGATTGTCCACCGCCTCCGGGTCGCGTGCGGACTCAGACCACCACGCCACCCGTCGGCGTCGGAGTGCAGGGCAGGGCGGGGCCGGTGAAGCATAGGAAGTCGCCCGAGAGGCTGGGAACGGCGGTGTAGACGCCGAGCGGGTAGCCGGTGGTGACGTCCAGCCAGCTCACGGCGACCCTGACGCGGTACTCGCCTCGCCCGGGGCCCGCGTCGGGCCTCCGAAGCTGCACGGATGGGAAGGAGCGCTCCGCCTCGTCGGCCCCGAGCGTCGAGGACGCCCTCTGCGACAACCCGGAGACCCAACGGCCGTCCGAGGTCCGGGTCTCGACGTCGTACGTCACGTCGATGATCTGGTCACCGTCGGCGTCGGCGCGAGCCACCGTCATCCCCACTACTGCGATCGTGGTCGAGCTGTGGGTCGTGCCGAACACGGCCTCCATGACCGGGCTGGCGTAGCTGACCGGGCCTCCCCAGCCGCCGTTCTGCTCGACGGTGACCGCAGAGGCCGGTGCCGACTGGAGCAGGGTTGCGGGGAAGGCGAGCGCGAGAGCCGCGACTGCGGCTCCGAGGGCTCGCCGGGTGGTCCGGCGGTATCGAGTCGTCATGGCTCTGCCCCTTGTCGGTTGGCGTGCTGAGGGGAGCAGCCAACCGCGACGGGTCGGGTCCGCTCCGTGCCCGACGCGACAGTTCCTCGGAAGGCCGAGCCGGCCACGCGGTCGCGCCGTGATCGGATCGTGTCCCGGCGCCGGGAATCAGGGACGGGCGTCCGCGGTTGGGGGCGTTCGGGCCCGTGGTGCGGTCCGCGAGGAGGGTGACGTGACTGTGACCGAGGCGGACGCCGTACGTCGGGTGGCGATGGTCAGCGTGCACACCTCGCCCCTGGACCAGCCGGGCACCGGCGATGCGGGCGGCATGAACGTCTACGTCGTCCAGCTCGCGCGCCGGCTCGCGGCCGCGGGGATCGAGGTCGACATCTTCACCCGGGCGACGTCGTCCCGCGTGGACCCGGTCGTGGAGTCCGCGCCCGGGATCACGGTCCGCAACATCCACGCCGGCCCGTTCGAGGGGCTCGGCAAGAGCGAGCTGCCGGGCCAGCTGTGCACCTTCGCCCGCGAGGTGCTGCGCACCGAGGCCGCACTGCCGCTCGGCCACTACGACATGGTGCACTCGCACTACTGGCTCTCCGGCCAGGTCGGTGCGCTGGCACGCGACCGTTGGGGCGTCCCGCTGGTCCACACGATGCACACGATGGCCAAGGTCAAGAACGACGCGATGGCCGCCGGCGACACCCCCGAGCCCGCAGCGCGCATCATCGGCGAGGAGCAGGTCGTCGAGGCGGCGGACATGCTCATCGCCAGCACCGACCTCGAGGCCACGCAGCTGGTCGAGCTGTACGACGCCGACCCCGACCGCGTCGAGGTCGTCCACCCCGGGGTCGACCTCAGCGTGTTCCGGCCTCGCGACAGCGTGGCCGCCCGCGAGCAGCTGGGTCTGCCGGCCGACTCGCTGGTGGTGCTCTTCGCGGGACGGCTCCAGCCGCTCAAGGCGCCGGACGTCCTGCTCCGGGCGGTGGAGGTGTTGCTGGGCGAGCGCCCCGAGCTGCGCCCACGGCTGGTCGTCCCGATCGTGGGAGGCCCGTCGGGCACGGGGCTGGAGCACCCCGAGGCGCTGGCAGACCTGGCGGACGAGCTCGGCATCGGCGACGTCGTACGGTTCGTGCCGCCCGTCCCCCCTGCGGAGCTCGCGATCTGGGACGCCGCCTCGACACTGGTCGCCGTCCCCTCCTACAACGAGTCGTTCGGTCTGGTCGCGGCCGAGGCCCAGGCCACCGGCACGCCGGTGGTGGCTGCCGCGGTGGGCGGTCTGACGACCGTCGTCGCGGACGGCGAGAGCGGCCTGCTGCTCGACACGCACGAGCCGCGTGAGTGGGCGCACGCCATCGGCCGGGTGCTGCTCGACGACGCGCTCCGGGCTCGGCTGGCCGAGGGCGCCCGCGCGCGAGCCGGCGCGTTCTCCTGGGAGGACACTGCCGAGCGCACCCTCGACGTCTACGAACGAGCCCGAGCGTCGCTCCGCGCGTCGGTCTGAGTCTCGCGGGCGTGAGCCCCGGCACAAACGCCGAGTCGTCATATGACGACTCGGCGCCGGACCGACTCGTCGACTTGCGTCCGCTGCCCCGTTGAGTTGCGGGTTGGAACCCGCATCTCGACGGGTCGTGGCAGGGTCGTGGCCATGAGCGACCCGGCCCAGGTGCTGCGCGACTACCTCGACGACAACGAGCTCGAGTACGACGAGCGCGGGGGGTCGTTCAGCTTCGCGCTGCCGGGGGAGCGCAAGCTCCAGACGCCGGTGCGGGTCGACATCGGCCCACACGCGCTCGGCGTCCATGCCTTCGTCTGCCGCAACCCCGACGAGAACCACGAGCGGGTCTACCGCTGGCTGCTCGAGCGCAACCTGCGGACCTACGCCGTCTCCTTCGGCGTCGACCACGTGGGCGACATCTACCTCGACGCCCGGCTGCCCCTGGCGCTGGTCACGCCCGACGAGCTCGACCGGCTCCTGGGGTCGGTCCTCACCTACGCCGACGGGTCGTTCAACACCATCCTCGAGCTCGGCTTCGCCTCCTCCATCCGCAAGGAGTGGGAGTGGCGCACCTTGCGGGGAGAGTCGACGCGCAACCTGGAGGCGTTCCGCGGCTGGCTCGACCCGGGCGGCGCGGACGAACCTGAGCCGCGTCCGGCCGGGGAGCGCCCAGGCCCCGCACAGCCCTAGGTTGCAGTCATGCTCTGGCCCTTCTTCGACCTGCGGATCTCGTCCGGCGAGGTGCTCCTGCGGGGCGTGACCGATGCGGACCTCGTCGTCCTGGCCGGCGTACTCCCGAGCGACCTGGAGATGGACCCGGGCAACGAGCGCTTCGGCGCGCTCGAGCCCGAGGCCGACCGGATGCGGCAGCTGGCCGCCGAGGTGTGGAAGCACCGCGGCACCTGGTCGCCCAACTCGTGGTGCCTCGACCTCGCGGTCGAGGTCGACGGGCGGGTGGTCGGTGTCCAGGCATTGGAGGGCGAGCGGTTCCCGGAGCTGCGCACGGTGGACTCGTTCTCCTGGCTCGCCAGCGACGTGCGCGGGCGTGGTCTGGCACACCTGATGCGCGCCGGAGTCCTGGCGCTCGCCTTCGAGCACCTCGGCGCCGAGGTCGCCGTGTCGTCGGCGCGCACGGACAACGTCGCGTCGCTGGCGGTGTCGTACCGGCAGGGCTACACCGACAACGGCCTCAGCCGCACCGTCACGCCGACCGGCCCCTTCGAGCTCCAGCACGTCCGGCTCAGCCGCGAGGCCTGGCGGGCCACCGGCCGCGGCGCCGAGGTCACCGGCGTCGACGCCTGCCGGCCGTGGTTCGGGGCCGGTACGCCGCTCAGCTGAGCGCCAGGGCCACCAGGGCCAGCGCCGCGGGCAGGGCCTGCACCAGCAGGATGCGCCGGTTGACCGTGGCGGCCCCGTAGCCGCCGGCCACGACGACGCAGGCGCAGAAGAAGACCTTCACGTCGGTGCTGTCGGCGACCAGACCCCAGACCAGCCCCGCCGCGAGGAACCCGTTGTAGAGACCCTGGTTGGCCGCGAGGGTGCGCGAGCTCTCGGCGAAGTCGGCCTCGAGGCCGAACACTCGACGCCCGGTGGGGGTGGTCCACAAGAACATCTCCAGCACGAGGAAGTACCCGTGCAGCAGGGCCACCAGGCCGACCAGGACATCCGCGACGACGCTCACCCGAGGCAGCATGCACCCTCACACGGGCTGTGGCACCACCTCGGGCGCGCGTGGCTTGCGCCGGGCCACCGCCACGCCGACCAGGGCCAGCGCGCCGCCGACGTACGCCATGCCGGGCGGAGCCTCCCCGAGGAACAGCCAGCTCATCGCGATCGTCAGGGGCGGGACGAGGTAGGTCGTGATCCCCAGGCTGCTCGCGGTCATGTGTCGCAGCGCGAAGGCGTACGTCGTGAAGGCGACCGCGGTCGGGAACAGCCCGAGGTAGACCACCCACCAGAGGTCGGAGGCGGACGCGGCGCGAGCGGAGGTGACCAGCTGCCCGGCGAACGGCAGGCAGGCGACCGCGCCGACGGTGCACGCGAGCCACGTGACATTGAGCGGGGACAGGCGCGAGACCAGGGGCTTCTGCACCACCAGCGCCACGGAGTAGACCAGGGCCGCGAGCAGGCAGAGCAGGATGCCGACCACGTCGTTGTGCCCACCGGGCTGGGAGAGGCCGATCAGCACGACGCCGGCGAAGGCCAGGGCCAGGCCGACCCCGAGCCAGCTCGTGAACCTCTCACCGAGGAAGAGCGTCGCCAGGACGGCGATCAGCACCGGCGAGATCTGGATCAGCATCGCGGACGTGCCGGCGTCGACGTGGTGCTCGCCCTGGTTGAGCGCGACGTTGTAGACCCCGAACCACAGCACGCCGATCGCGACCAGGCCGAGCCAGTCGCGGCCGCTGGGTCGTGGCAGCCCGCGGGAGGCCGCGACCGCGCCGAGCGCGAGCGATCCCACGACCAGCCGGCCGAGCGACAGGGCACCGGCCGGGAAGTCGTGACCCAGATGGCGGATCGCCACGAAGGCGGAGGCCCACAGGAGCAGCGTGGTGGCGATGGCAGCCACTGGCAGCCAGGGACGATCGGACGACGGCACCCCGCCAGCCTAGGGAGCGCCACCGACAGTCTCACGCGGGTCTCGGACGCCGCGTGATGGGGCCGTCCGGATCGGAGGATGATGGGCCGCGTGCGCGTCGCCCTCCTGGTCACCTGCGTGAACGACGCGATGTTCCCGGGCACCGGCAAGGCCGTCGTCGAGCTGCTCACGCGGCTCGGCCTCGACGTCGAGTTCCCCCAGACGCAGACGTGCTGCGGACAGCCGATGGTCAACACCGGCTACCTCGACGAGGCCGTCCCCGTCGTGCGCACCTTCGTCGCGGCGTTCGAGGGCTACGACGCGATCGTGACGCCGTCGGGGTCATGTGCCGGCTCGGCGCGCCACCAGCACCGGATCGTCGCCGAGCGGTCGGGTGACCGGGGCCTGGCCGAAGCCGTCGCGCGCACGTCGCCGAGGGTCTACGAGCTCAGCGAGTTCCTCGTCGACGTCCTGGGAGTCACCGACGTGGGCGCCTCCTTCCCACACGCGGTGACCTACCACCCGACCTGCCACTCCCTGCGGATGCTCGGCGTCGGCGACCGGCCGCGACGCCTTCTGGAGGGCGTCCGCGGGCTCACGCTGCTCGACCTGCCCGCCGCGGAGGAGTGCTGCGGCTTCGGTGGCACGTTCGCGATGAAGAACGCCGAGGTGTCGGTGGCGATGGGAGCCGACAAGGCCAGGCACGTCGGCGAGACCGGCGCCGAGGTGCTGGTGGCCGGCGACAGCTCGTGCCTGATGCACATCGGCGGGCTGCTCGCCCGCGAGCGGTCCGGCGTACGCGTGATGCACCTGGCCGAGGTCCTGGCATCGACGCAGGCCCCGACGTGACTGCGACGTTCGTCGGGATGCCGGCGTTCCCGGACGCCGCCCGGGAGGCGCTGGCCGACTCCCAGCTCCGGCACAACCTCACCCATGCCACGCACACGATCCGTGACAAGCGGGCCCGGGTCGTCGCGGAGGTGCCGGAGTGGGAGGAGCTGCGGCAAGCGGGCGCCGACCTCAAGGACGCCACGCTGGGCAGGCTCGACGAGCACCTCGAACGCCTCGAGCAGACCCTCACTGCACGAGGAGCCGTCGTCCACTGGGCGCGCGACGCGGCAGAGGCCTGTCGGATCGTCGCCGAGGTAGCGAAGGCCCACGACGCCGACGAGGTCGTCAAGGTGAAGTCGATGGCGACCCAGGAGATCGGCCTCAACGAGGCACTGGCCGCCGAGGGCATCGCGGCGTGGGAGACCGACCTGGCCGAGCTGATCGTCCAGCTCGGCGACGACCTGCCGTCGCACATCCTGGTGCCGGCGATCCATCGGAACCGCGCCGAGATCCGCGAGATCTTCCGCACCCGGATGGCGGCCTCGGGACTCGCGGCTCCCGAGGACCTGTCCGACGACCCCGGGGAGCTCGCGAACGCCGCCCGGCTGCACCTGCGCGAGAAGTTCCTGCGCGCCAAGATCGGCGTCTCGGGGGCCAACTTCGCGGTCGCAGAGACGGGGACCCTGGTCGTCGTCGAGTCGGAGGGCAACGGCCGGATGTGCCTGACCCTGCCCGACGTGCTGGTGTCGGTGGTCGGCATCGAGAAGGTCGTGCCGACGTGGGCGGAGCTCGATGTCTTCCTCCGCCTGCTGCCGCGGTCGTCGACGGGCGAGCGGATGAACCCCTACACCTCGATGTGGCACGGCGTGACTCCCGGCGACGGACCCCAGGAGGTGCACGTCGTCCTGCTCGACAACGGACGGACGCGCGCCCTCGCCGACCGGGTGGGACGTCAGGCGCTGCGCTGCATCCGCTGCTCCGCGTGCCTCAACGTGTGCCCGGTCTACGAACGGGTGGGCGGCCACGCCTACGGCTCGGTCTACCCCGGCCCGATCGGCGCGATCCTCAACCCTCTGCTGCGGGGAGTCGGCGACGACGCGCAGCTCGACTCGCTGCCGTACGCCTCCACCCTGTGCGGGGCCTGCTACGAGGTGTGCCCGGTCAAGATCGACATCCCGTCGGTGCTGGTGGACCTGCGTGCCCAGGTGGTCGACGCGCATCGCGGCGCCCGCCCGCCGAAGGCCGAGGCGGTGGCGATGCGAACGGCGTCCTGGACGTTGTCCTCCGCGTCTCGACTCGCTCGCGCCGAGCGCCTCGTGGGCCGGGCTCGACGGCTGATCCCTTGGCTGGCAAGGCTCCCCGGGCCCGGCCGGCGCTGGACGGCGGCCCGTGAGGCGCCCGCAGCACCGCGCGAGTCGTTCCGCGCCTGGTGGCACAGGACCCGCCGGTGAGTGCCCGCGACGAGATCCTGGGCCGGGTCAGGTCCGCACTGGCGGATGCGCCCGAGCTGCCGACGGCGCGAGTGCCGCTGAGGCGGCCCGATCGGTTGACCGACCTGGTGGAGCTGTTCTGCGACCGCGTCGCCGACTACCGCGCCGAGGTCGAGCGCTGCCCGCCCGAGGAGCTCGACGCCCGGCTGCGGGCAGTGATTCCCGACGGTGCGCGCGTCGTCGTACCCGAGGGGCTCGGGCTCGATGTCGCGGGGTCCGCCGTGGTCGACCGGGCCCTCTCGGCAGCCGCGCTCGACCGGCTCGATGCGGTCGTCACCCGCGCTCGCCTGGGGATCGCCGAGACCGGCACGATCGTGCTCGACCACGGCCCCGGACAGGGTCGACGCGCGATCACGCTGGTGCCCGATCACCACGTCTGCATCGTCGAGGCGTCGCAGGTGGTCGCCGACGTGCCGGACGCGTTCGCCGTCCTCGACACCACCCGGCCCCTGACCTGGGTCAGCGGGCCCTCGGCCACCAGCGACATCGAGCTGGACCGCGTCGAGGGCGTCCACGGCCCTCGTCACCTCCACGTCATCGTGGTGACGTGAGCTCACAGGTCGAGCTTGTACCCGAGTCCGCGCACGGTCACCAGCATCGCCGGGTGGGAGGGGTCGGCCTCGAGCTTGGCCCGCAGACGCTTGACGTGGACGTCGAGGGTCTTGGTGTCGCCGACGTAGTCGGAGCCCCACACCCGGTCGATCAGCTGGCCGCGGGTGAGCACGCGACCGGGGTTGCGCAGGAAGAGCTCGAGCAGTTCGAACTCCTTCAGCGGCAGCCGTTGCGGCTTGCCGTCGACCGTGACGACGTGCCGCTCGACGTCCATGCGGACGGGCCCGGCCTCGAGAGTCATCGGCGCCACGTCGGGCTCGATGCCGCGTCGCAGGACGGCCCGGATGCGGGCGACCAGCTCGCGGGGCGAGTAGGGCTTGGTGATGTAGTCGTCGGCGCCGAGCTCGAGGCCGACGATCTTGTCCACCTCGTCGTCCTTCGCGCTGACCATGATCACCGGCACGTTGGAGACCGCGCGGATCTGCCGGCAGACCTCGGTACCGGGCAGGCCCGGCAGCATCAGGTCCAGCAGGACGATGTCGGCGCCGTTGCGGTCGAACTCGGTGAGCGCGTCGGGGCCGGTCGCGGCCAGCGACACGTCGTACCCCTCCTTGCGCAGCATGTACGACAGCGCGTCGGCGTAGCTCTCCTCGTCCTCGACGACCAGGACTCGTGTCATGAGGCGTACTCCTTCTGGGATCGGGGGAGGGAGAGGGTGAACGTCGAGCCCTGCCCCTCCAGGGACCACACGCGGACGTCGCCGCCGTGGGTGGCCGCGACGTGCTTGACGATCGAGAGCCCGAGCCCGGTCCCGCCGGTGGATCGGTGCCGGGCCGGGTCGATCCGGTAGAACCGCTCGAAGATCCGGTCCAGCTCGTCGTGGGGGATGCCGATGCCCTGGTCGACGACGGAGATCTCCACCATCTCGCCGTTCGGCTTGGTCGAGACCAGGACCGTCGAGTCGCGGCCGGAGTAGGCGACGGCGTTGGCGACGAGGTTGGTGACCGCCGCCGAGACCTGCTCCTCGCTGCCGAAGATGGTCAGGCCGGGCGTTCCCCCGGTGACCACCGAGATGTGCTTGTTGGAGGCGTCCATGACGGTGATGTCGACCGAGCTCTTGATGACCTCGTCGATGTCGACGGTCGCGGGCGCCTCCAGGGGCTCGTCGCCCTGGAGCCGCGAGAGCTCGATGACCTGCTGCACGAGGCGTGACAGTCGGTCGCTCTCGGTCAGCATCCGGGTGGCGAAGCGCTCCACGGCCTCCGGGTCGTCGGATGCGTCGGCCACGGCCTCCGCGAGCAGCTTGATGGCGCCCACCGGGGTCTTGAGCTCATGGGAGACGTTGGCCACGAAGTCGCGGCGGACCGCCTCGACCCGGCGTTCGCGGGTGCGGTCCTCCACCAGGACCAGGACGTAGCGAGAGCTCAGCGGCGCCACCCGGGCCGTGACGGTGCGGGGCGGTCCGCTGGCTCGCGGCATCGACAGCTCCGTCTCGCGGATCTGTCCGTCGCGACGCACCTGCTGCACCAGGTCGGCCAGCTCCTGGGACACCAGCCGCTGGCCCCGGACCAGGCCGAACGCGAGGGCCGGTGCCGATGCCTTGACCACCTCGTCCTCGTGGTCGACCACGAGGGCACTGGAGCGCAGGACGGACAGCACAGTGGCGACTCCGGCCGGGAGCGCAGGCTCGTCGTGAGGGGGCACGCTCTCGCGCTGCCGCTCGCTGACGTGCCACGCCAGCACGGCGCCTCCGGCGACGACTGCCCCGATGAGCGCGGCCAGAAAAGCCTGCGTCGTGGGGCTCACACACAGATCGTACGCATCATGACACTTGGCGTTCGCCAACCAGTGGCCTGCTCACGGAGAGTTCACGACGCGTTCACCGGCCGACCCCGTCCGGACACCATTCGCGCATAGCGTGGGGGCCATGCGCGAAGCGTTCCACGACCAGCTCGACTCGATCTTCTCCGACCTGTCCGAGATCTGCCAGGCGGTCGAGACCGCCGTTAGGCACGCCACGCAGGCGCTCCTCAACGGTGACGCGGAGGTCGCCGAGCAGGTGATCGCCGCCGACGCGAAGATCGACCTCAACCGAGAGCGCGTCGAGGACACGGCGTTCTCCCTGCTGTCGCTCCAGCAGCCCGTGGCCGGTGACCTGCGCGTCGTCGTCTCGGCGCTGCGCATGGTCAGCGAGCTGGAGCGGATGGGCGACCTCTCGGTGCACGTCGCCAAGATCGCCCGGCTCCGCGTGCCCGAGATCGCCGTCCCCGAGGAGGCCCGGCCGACGATCGCCCGGATGGGCGAGGTGGCCGAGGACATGGTGCGCCGGGTCGCGGCGGTGATCAGCGACAAGGACGTCGACGCCGCGATCGCGCTCGGCCGCGACGACGAGGAGATGGACCGGCTCCGCCGCGACAGCTTCGCGCAGCTGCTCGGCGACTCGTGGGACCACGGCGTGGAGGCGGCCGTCGACATCGCGCTGCTCGGGCGCTACTACGAGCGCATCGCCGACCATGCGGTCTCCGTGGCGAACCGGGTGGTCTTCGTGGTCACCGGTCAGATGCCCGCGCCCTCCGACGCCTAGCGTGTGTCTCCCTTCTGACCCGTTGAGTGGCGAGTTCCAACCACACGAGATGCGCCTTCCGACCACCTGGCCCCGCGGGCTCGGTGGCTCCGCGGCGGACTCGGCCTTCGACGACGTCCCGGCCGCAAGGATGCCCACCACTGCGCACACGCCCCGCGGGGTCAGGTGGTCGGAAGGCGCATCTCGTGTGGTCGGAACTCGCCACTCAACGGGCGGTGGATGGGGTCAGCGGCCCTGGTTGGCGACGGCTGCGGCGGCTTCGGCGGCGGCGCCCGGGTCGAGGTAGCGCCCGCCCGTGACAGTGGGCCGCAGGTCGTCGTCGAGCTCGTAGACCAGGGGCATCCCGGTGGGGATGTTCAGGCCCGCGATGTCGTCGTCGGAGATGCCGTCGAGGTGCTTGACGATCGCTCGCAGGCTGTTGCCGTGGGCCGCCACGAGCACCGTCAGCCCCGACCTCAGGTCGTCGCCGAGCGGGCCGTCCCAGTGCGGGAGCAGCCGGGCGATGACGTCCTTGAGGCACTCGGAGCGGGGCAGCTCGTCGCCGAGGCCGGCGTACCGCACGTCGTGGGCCTGGGAGAACTCGTCGTCGTCGGCGAGTGCCGGAGGGGGGACGTCGAACGAGCGGCGCCAGAGCATGAACTGCTCCTCGCCGTACTCGTCGAGGGTCTGCTTCTTGTTCTTCCCCTGGAGGGCGCCGTAGTGGCGCTCGTTGAGTCGCCAGCTGCGGCGCACCGGGATCCAGTGGCGTCCGGCGACGTCGAGCCCGATGGCGGCGGTGGTGATGGCCCGGCGCAGCAGCGAGGTGTGGACGACGTCCGGCAGGATCCCGGCCTCGCGCAGCTGCTCACCCCCGCGGCGGGCCTCGGCCCGGCCGCGGTCGGACAGGTCGACGTCGACCCAGCCGGTGAAGAGGTTCTCGGCGTTCCACAGGCTCTCGCCGTGCCGGAGCAGGACCAGGGTGTGCGTCATCTCAGCTGCACGAGAGCGCGCTCGGGGACTCGCTGGGCGTATCGCTGGGAGCCGCCGACGTCGACGGCGATGCCGAGTCGGACGACGTGGCACCCGGCGATGGTGTCGCGACGTCGAGCCCCGCCCACTGCCCGCAGTCGGCGACCACGGGGACGCTGATGGTGGCGGTCTCGCCGTTGTCGAACTGGAAGGAGAGGTTGACGAACTGGCCCATCGCGAAGGTGCCGCTGACCGGGAAGCCCTTGTCGGCGGCGAGGTTGAGCATCGAGCCCGGCTTCAGCGTGAACGACGGAGCGTCCACGGTCGAGATCGAGGTGTTGTCACCCGATGCGGTCTGCATGCTGACCGCCTTGCCCGGACTGTTGTTCACGAACGTCGCGACGAAGGTGCCGGTGTCGGCTCCCTTGGCCACCACCACGGCGTTGAGGATGTCGACCGGGCCGTTGCGGTAGTCGACGCCGGCGACGAGGTTGTTGATGCGGTCGGTGGGGTAGTTGAGGCCACACGCCGACAGCGCGGCCGTGACGGCGAGGCCGGCGGCTCCGAGCGCGAGGCTGCGTCGCAGGTTCACGGGCGACACACTAGCGGGCACGCCCGGGCTCCCCGGAGCCGACTCCGGGCCGGGCCGGGCCCTACTGCGAGAGGCCGACCGTCGCCCCGATGAGGGCCATCGCAGCCAGCAGGACGACGCCGTAGCCGCAGGCGAGCACCAGCAGCCGCGGCGCGCCGACGCGCAGCGCCAGCCGCAGCGGGAGGTGCCGGCGTCCGTCCCGGTTGTCGTCGACCAGCCCGGACAGCGACGTCAGGACGTGGACGCCGATGCCCAGGAGAGCGGAGGCGGCGGTCATGGCGATGGTCGGTGGATGGCCTCGCGCGGCGCCGCCCCACCCGCCGTAGGAGAGGTACGCCGGGTAGAGCGCGAACGCGGCCGCCCACGGCAGCCACGACCAGGCGCTGCCTCGCAGCACACGGTTGCCGGCAGCACCGATGGCGATCGAGAGCAGGTAGGCCAGCCCGGCGTCGATCCCGCCCGACAGCGCCAGGGGCACCACCAGCAGCACCGCGCAGGCCAGGGCGAAGCCCAGCCCGCCGCGGTCGAGCGGGCCGGCGACGAGCGGCTTGGCCTGACGCTCGTCCGCGCGGTCGGTGCGCTCGTCGGTGAGGTCGTTGTCCCAGCCGAGTACGGCCTGCCCGACGAGCACGGTCGCGGCGACCAGGCCCACCTCGCGCGCCGGGCGTCCCGAGAGAGCCGCGGCCGCAGCCAGGGCGAGGGCGGTCAGGACGGCCTGCTGGGGATGCGCCGCCCGGAGCAGGAGCACCGGCGTCAGCCGCGCGAGGCCGCCCTTGCGCGCCGCGGGCCCGGCCTCCGGCTCAGGCTCGGCGGAGGGGGCGGGCATGCCCCGCAGTATCCGCCATCGGCGTCGTGCAGAACGACGGAACGCCGCCGCGCCGGACCGGCGCGAGGCACATCGACCGGCGATCTGTCAAGCCAGGAAACCGCCTCTGACCTGCGACGACGCGGAATAGCGAGCCGCTGGGACGTGTTAGAATGGTCACCTAAGAAGGGTGGTACAGAAGAACATGTCTTTCACCGTGGGCGAAACGGTTGTGTATCCCAATCACGGGGCCGCCGTCATCGAGGACATCGAGATGCGGCAGATCAAGGGTGAGGACAAAGAGTATCTAGTCCTGCGGATCGTGGCCCAGCAAGACCTCGTGGTCCGGGTGCCGTCCTGCAACCTCGACCTCGTCGGCGTGCGCGACGTGGTCGACAAGGAAGGACTCGACCGCGTCTTCGACATCCTGCGTGCGGCGCACGTCGAGGAGCCGACCAACTGGTCGCGCCGCTACAAGGCCAACCTCGAGAAGCTGCACAGCGGCGACGTGATGAAGGTGTCCGAGGTCGTCCGCGACCTGTGGCGCCGCGAGCGCGACCGCGGCCTCTCAGCCGGCGAGAAGCGCATGCTCGCCAAGGCCCGTCAGATCCTGGTCTCGGAGCTGGCGCTGGCCGAGAACACCAACGAGGACAAGGCCGAGGCCATCCTCGACGAGGTCCTCGCCTCCTAGAGCTCGGTTCGAGAGCCGAACGTCGAAGGCCCCGCACCACCTCGGTGGGCGGGGCCTTCGCCATGTCCCGTCCGCGCAGCCGGCGCCCGCATCCCTAGGATCGCGGGCATGGAGGACGACGACCTGCTCGCACTCGGTGTGGTCGTCGAGCGCGACCGGGGGTCGCTTCCGTTCACCCTGATCCACGGCGAGTCGCTGGTGGCCTGCGCTGCCTGGGCCATGGGTGAGGCGGGGATCCGGCTGCTCGACCTCTCCACCCCGTGGGAGGCCGTGCGCGAGGCCGGCCTGAGCCTGGTCTGGCACGACGCCCTCTGCCCGATGACCCCGCCGGACTTCCTGGCGGCGTGTGCACGCCGGGCGCTGACCGACGGCGTCGTGACCGCCGGTGTGCACCCCGTCACCGACACGGTCAAGGAGGTCATCGAGACGCTGGGCGGCCCGATGGTCGGAGCCACCCACGACCGCGACGAGCTGCGCCACCTCGCCTCGCCCCTGGTCCTGCCGCCGGCGGTTGTGGCGGCGCTGGAGGACTGGCCGTCCTCGGATCTCCGGGAGGCCCTGGCCTCGGTCGCGAGCAAGCACCGCGTCGTCTGGGTCGATGCGCCGCCGTCCGCGCGCCGGGTTCGCGATGCTGACGACGTGCTGGCCCTGGCGGCGATCACCCGCCGATGAGCGCCTCGGCCACGACGAAGTCGTCGGCCACGGTCAGCTTGAGGTTGCGGGCCGACGACGTCACCGCGGCGACCCCCAGGTCGGCGTAGGCGGTCAGGATGCCGGCAGTGTCGGTCGCCTCGGCCCCGTCCGCGGCAGCGGCGACGTGGGCGGCCAGCAGCTCGCGCGCACGGAAGGCCTGCGGTGTCTGGACCCCGACCAGCGGCCGGGGCAGCGGCCGGCCGTCGACCGCCACGAGGTGTGGCAGCGGCGCCACCGGGATCGCTCCGCCGACCCGCTCGGCGGCGGTGAGCACCTCGTCGTACAGGCGGACTCCGGCCATCGGTCGCGCCGCGTCGTGCATCGCCACGACGTCGACCTCTCCGGCCTCGATAGCCGGCCTCAGCAGGGCCAGCGCGGCCCACTCCGACCGGTGACGCGTGGCCCCGCCCACGACCATCGCCACCTCGGGCCAGCCGTCGCGCAGGTGCGGCTCCACCGCCTCCCGCACGGCCGCCTCCTCTCCGTCGCGCACGACCACGACGACCCGCTCGACCTGGGCCACCTGGCACGCGGTGACGACCGACCGGGTGACGACGGGGACACCCGCGAGAGGCAGGAGCACCTTGTTCGACTCGGCACCGACCCGGGTGCCCGACCCAGCAGCCAGGACGACGACGGCCGCTCTCATCGGTGCAGCAGTGCGGTCGCGATGGCGGCGATGCCCTCGCCACGGCCGGTCAGACCCAGGCCGTCGGTCGTGGTGGCAGAGACGGACACGGGGGCGCCGACCGCAGCCGAGAGCACGGCGCCCGCCTCGTCGCGCCGTGGTCCGAGGCGGGGGCGGTTCCCGATCACCTGCACGGCGACGTTGCCGATCTCGAAGCCGGCCGCGCGCACGCGGGCCGCGGTCTCGGTGAGCAGGGCGACTCCCGAGGCGCCGGCCCACGCGGGCTCGGCCGTGCCGTAGCTGCCGCCGAGGTCGCCGAGGCCCGCGGCAGAGAGCAGGGCGTCGCACATCGCGTGTGCGCAGACGTCGCCGTCGGAGTGTCCGACCAGGCCCTGCGGCTCGTCGGGCCAGTGGAGTCCGGCGAGGTGCATCGGCACGCCGTCGGCAAGACGGTGCACGTCGGTGCCGACACCCGTTCGCAGTTCGTAAGAGCCTTCGGCCACGCACCGATCATGCCCGAGCAACAATCGACACGTGCGGATGCGAGGGCAGTGGGCGCTGACGGGCCTTCTCGCAGGCCTGGCGGGTCTCGCCACGGCGTACCTCGCCGCCGCGTGGCTGGGGCTGCGCGGCAACCCGGTCACCGACGTGGCCCAGCTCGTCATCCGGCTGACCCCGGGGTCCGTCGCCGAGCACCTCATCCAGCTGGTCGGCCGCCACGACAAGCCGCTGCTGGTAACCGGCGTGACCGTCGTCGTCCTGCTGCTCTTCGCCCTCTTCGGCCTGCTGTCCCGACAGCGAGCCGGAGCGGGGATCGCCGGCTTCGTCGTGCTCGGCGTGATCGGGCTGGTCGCCAACCAGTCGCAGTACGGCGCGCCCGCCACGGGCATCGTGCCGAGCCTGGTCGGTGTGCTGACGTGGCTGTCGGTGCTGAGCCTCCTGACCGCGCAGCTGCGGCCCCAGCCCTTCCGCGACGAGTCGAAGATGGAGCTCGGGCGGCGCTTCGTGCTGGTGGCGTCGGGTGTCGGGGTCGCCAGCGCCGTGGTCGGCCTGCTCGGACGGAAGGTCGGTGGCCACCGGCGCGCGGTCGACGCGGCACGCGACGCCCTGAACCTGCCCGGCGTCACCGATCCCGGACCGCCCAGCGGGGTCGAGGTGGGACTCGACGGGATCACGGCCTGGCAGACCCCCAGCTCGCGCTTCTACCGGATCGACACCGCTCTGGTGCCTCCGGCGATCTCGCCCGAGGACTGGTCGGTGCGCATCCACGGCATGGTCGACCGCGAGATCACCCTGACCTACGACGACCTGATCAAGCGCCCGCGCCACGAGATCTGGATGACGCTGAACTGCGTGTCCAACACGGTCGGCGGCCCGCTGATCAGCAACGCCTGGTGGAGCGGCACGCACCTGAAGGACCTGCTCACGGAGGCCGGCGTCCAGAACGGCGCCGACGCGGTCAAGCAGACCTCCGACGACGGCTGGACCTGCGGGACCCCGCTCTCGGCGATGCTCGACGACCGCGGCGCCATGCTCGTCTATGCGATGAACGGCGAGCCGCTGCCGATCGAGCACGGCTTCCCCGTGCGGACCCTGGTCCCCGGGATGTACGGCTACGTGTCGGCCTGCAAGTGGGTGCGCCAGATCGAGGTCACGACGTTCGACTCGTTCTCGGCGTACTGGACCGAGCGGGGCTGGTCGCCGCTCGGTCCGGTCAAGCTCGCCTCACGCATCGACGTGCCCGGCAACGGCGACCACGTCAAGTCCGGGCAGGTGCGGGTCGGCGGGCTCGCCTGGCAGCAGAACACCGGGATCTCCGCGGTGCAGGTCCAGCTCGACGGCAGCGGCTGGCGGTCGGCCGAGCTCGCCCGCGAGAACATCACCGACTCGTGGGTGCAGTGGGTCGCCAGCCTGGACGTGCCGCCCGGCCGCCACCAGCTCGCCGTACGAGCGGTCAACAAGGAGGGTCAGGTACAGACCGCCGTGCGTGCCGACCCGGTGCCCAACGGGGCATCCGGGTGGCACACCATCGGCTTCACCGCGGACTGACGCCGAGCCAGGGCAGCCGGCTTACAGGTCGTCGTAGAAGCGGTACGGCGCGGCGGGCGTCGCGTCCTCGTTCTTCGTGCGCGGCGCGACGGCGCGATAGATGGTCCCGTTGCCCTTGGTCGCCTTGACCCGCGCGCGCCAGTGGCTGTGGGCATTGGTCCGGACCACCTCGTAGCGCTTCCAGGTGGTGCCACGCATGGCCTGGATGACGACCTTCTGGTGCTTCGCGTTCGGGCTGAGCCGTCCGGAGAGCACGCAGTCGGGCAGGCAGCTCGGCTTCTCGTGGAGGTTCCACAGGGTGTGCACGGTGACGACGTCGGAGTAGCCCGCGGCAAAGGTCGTCGTGCCGTCGGTGCCGCCGAGATAGTGCATCCGGTACTGCATGTTGCCGAGCGCGTGGTTGCCGTACTTGCCGAATCCCAGCGTCGCGAGGCTCTTGTCGGTCCTGACGTTCTTCCAGTGCTTGCCGGGCAGCTTGCGCTGGAGCACCGCCTTGCCGGCGGTGACCGGCGCGGTGGTCTCTCCGTCCGGCGAGTAGACGATCTGGGCCTCGAAGGTCCCCACGTTCTGCTTGTAGGTCGCGATGAGCGACGACCTGGCTCCGAGGTACAGCTGCATGGAGACCGGCGTGCGCGAGCCGGCCTGCGCCGGGCTGGAGGCGAGCAGGGCTGCGCTGCCGGCGGTGATGGCGAGCGATGCCAGGACGGCGCCGATCCGTGTCGTGTGATTCATGTGACGTCTCCCGAGTCGTGCTGGTCAGGGGTGGTTGATGCCGAGTGCGGACCGGCCGACGATGGTGAAGCGGCCGACCGCGTAGCTCTTGATGAGCTGCTTGGTCTTGGCGACGACAGCGCGGTAGTAGGTGCCGTTGCCGCGCGACGGCTTGACGACGACGTTCCAGTGGCTGTGGGCGTTGGTGTGCAGGACCTTGTAGCGCTTCCAGCCGTGGTGCTTGACCTGGATCAGGACCTTGCGGTGCTTGGCCTTCGGGCTGAGCTTGCCGTAGAACCTGCACTTCGTCGTGCAGAGGGCGTGCGGGCTGAGGTTCCAGGCGGTCTTGACGATGACCGTGTTCGAGTACGACGCGGCGTAGGTCGTCGCGGTGTCGGTGTCGGTGCCTCCGAGGTAGTGGAGGCGGTACTTCACGTTGCCCCTGGCCTTGCTCCCGAAGGAGCCGAAGCTGATCCCGTCGGACACGTCTGCGTCAGACTTGACGACCTTCCATGTCTTGCCCGGCAGCTGTTGCTGGAGGTCGGCGGCGCCGACGGTCACCGGGTTGGTGCCGTCGCTGACTGCCGCGTCGAACGTGCCCAGGTAGTCGCCGTAGGCGACGGCCGTCCCGGTGCGGCCGCCCAGGACGAGCCCGGCCTGGGTGCCGGTGTCGGTGTCGGCCATGGCGGGGCCGGCCATCAGAAGGGTGGCCGTGCCGGCCGTGATCGTGAGCGATGCCAGGGCGGCACCGAGCCTTGTCGAGCGCATGCGAGAACTCCCCGGTTGCAGTGCGGATGAGAAGCCGCCCCGAGATGACTGCGCGAGCCGGCCCAGTAGATGTATCACCTCGGCGGCCGCTGTATCCGGGAAACGGCCGAACTCCTCAGGCGATGCCTGTCCGGGGTGGCCTCGTCGAGGCGGGTGCGGGGACGTCGCGCCCCTACGATGGCCCGGTGACTCTCCGGCTCCACGACACCGCGACCCGCGACGTCCGCGACTTCGTCCCGCTGGAGGCGGGCAGGGCGGGGATCTACGTGTGCGGGCTGACGGTCCAGAGCGAGCCGCACGTCGGCCACGTCCGCTCGGCGGTCAACTTCGACGTGCTGCGGCGCTGGCTGACGGCATCGGGCTACGACGTCACGTTCATCCGCAACGTCACCGACATCGACGACAAGATCCTCGCCAAGGGCGAGGCGCAGGGCCGGCCGTGGTTCGAGATCGCCTACCTGATGGGTCGCGAGCTCGACCGGGCGCTCGACGCGATCAACGTGCTGCCGCCGACCTACGAGCCGGCGGCGACCGGGCACGTGCCCGAGATCCTGGAGCTGATCGGTCAGCTGGTGACGCGCGGCCACGCCTACCCGGCCGCGGACGGCTCCGGTGACGTGTACTTCGACGTGCGCTCCTGGCCGGCGTACGGCGAGCTGACCCGGCAGAAGGTCGACGACATGGAGCCCGCGGAGGACGCCGACCCCCGCGGCAAGCGCGACCCGCGCGACTTCGCGCTCTGGAAGGGCTGGAAGAAGGCGCTCGAGCCGGAGACCGCCGCCTGGCCGTCGCCGTACGGTCCGGGCCGGCCGGGCTGGCACATCGAGTGCTCGGCGATGGCCGCGAGATACCTCGGGCCGGCGTTCGACATCCATGGCGGCGGAGTCGACCTGAGGTTCCCCCATCACGAGAACGAGCTCGCGCAGTCGCGTGCGGCGGGGCAGCAGTTCGCGTCGTACTGGCTGCACAACGCGTGGATCACCACCGCCGGCGAGAAGATGTCGAAGTCGCTGGGCAACTCCCTGCTCATCCCCCAGGTGCTCAAGCGGGTGCGCGGCATCGAGCTGCGCTACTACGTCGTGGCCGCTCACTACCGCTCGCACGTGGAGTTCTCCTTCGAGGCCCTCGACGACGCGGCCGCGGCGTTCCGTCGGATCGAGTCGTTCCTGGACCGGGCCGGGCGGCCGGTGGTGGGGCAGGCCGAAGCGTCCGGCCTCCCCGAGGCCTTCGCCGACGCGATGAACGACGACCTCGGCACGCCTGCCGCCGTCGCGGTGATCCACGACCAGGTGCGCGACGGCAACCGGCGGCTCGCGGCGGGCGAGTCGGCCGAGGCGACGGCGGCTTCGGTGCTGGCGATGCTCGACGTCCTCGGACTGGACCCGGCGGACCCCGCTTGGGCGGTCGGCGGCGCGTCGGGTGACGCCAAGCTGTCCGCCGCCGTGGACGCGCTGGTGGCCGGCCTGCTCGAGGAGCGTTCCGCGGCGCGCGCCGACAAGGACTGGGCCCGCGCCGATGCGATCCGCGACCGGATCGCCGCCGCGGGCATCCTCGTGGAGGACACTCCCGAAGGGCCGTCGTGGTCGCTCGCCGAGGGAGGCGCCTGATGCCGGGCAACAGCCAGCGCAGGGGCGCGATCCGCAAGACCTCCAAGCGGCCGACCGCGGGCTCCGGTGGCCGCGTCCGGCGTGGGCTGGAGGGCAAGGGGCCGACGCCGAAGGCTGCCGACCGGCCCAACCACAAGGCGCACAAGATGAAGACCAAGGCCGAGCGCGACTCCTCGCGGCGCGGGGGCGGCCCGAGGAAGCGCGCTACCGACGGCGACGAGTGGATCGCCGGCCGCAACTCGGTCGTGGAGGCGCTGCGGGCCGGCGTACCTGTCACCGGGGTCTACGTCGCGGAGGGTGCCGAGCGCGACGCCCGGCTGCGTGAGTCGTTCAAGATCGCGTCGGAGCGGGGGATCTCGCTGCTCGAGGTGACGCGCGTCGAGCTCGACCGGCGTACCGACGGGGCGGTGCACCAGGGACTCGCCGCGCGCGTGCCCGCCTACTCCTACGCCCACCCCGCAGACCTGCTGCGGGCGGCCGACGAGCGCGGCGAGGCGCCGCTGATCGTCGCGCTGGACTCCGTCACGGACCCGCGCAACCTCGGTGCGGTGGTGCGCTCGGCGTCCGGGTTCGGGGCGCACGGCGTGCTGATCCCCGAGCGCCGGGCGGCGCGGATGACCGCCGCGGCGTGGAAGACCTCGGCCGGCGCGGCCGCCCGCATCCCGGTGGCGCAGGCGACCAACCTCGTGCGCGCGCTCAAGGATCTCCAGGACGCCGGGTGCCAGGTGGTCGGCCTCGACGCCCACGGGGACCTCTCGCTTCCCGAGCTGCTCGCCGACCCCGACCTCGCCGCCGGCCCGCTCGTGGTCGTGGTCGGGTCGGAGGGCGACGGGCTCGGGCGGCTCGTGGGCGAGACCTGCGACCGCCTGATGTCGATCCCGATGGCGTCGTCGCTGGAGTCGCTCAACGCCGGCGTCGCCGCGTCGATCACCCTCTACGCGCTCTCCCAGCATCGCTGACCCCCCGTTGAGATGCGCCTTCCGACCCGTTGAGATGCGCCTTCCGACCCCTTGAGATGCGCCTTCCGACCGGTGCCTGGGTGTTACCCGGATCTCAACGGGTCAGGACCCGCATCTCAACGGGTCGGAAGGCGCATCTCAACGGGTCGGAAGGCGCATCTCAACGGGGGGGGGGGCGTGTGACGGTTTGGTGCCGGGTGGGGGGAAACCGTCATGGGGATGGCATCATCGAGGCCGTGGGTACGACGGTCGATCGCTTGCTGCCGCCGGACGACGACGGGGTCTCGGAGGCACTGTTCGAGCTGACCCGCGAGATCGCGACGCAGAAGCTCGCGCCGCTGGTCGCAGAGGCGGAGGAGAAGGGCGAGTTCCCGGAGGCGGCGTACCGGCTGCTGGGCATGTCAGGGCTGCTGAGCCTCCCGTTCCCCGAGGAGCACGGCGGCGGCGCCCAGCCCTACCAGACCTATCTCCAGGTGGTGGAGGAGATCGCGACCGCGTGGCCGAGCGTCGGGGTGGGCGTGAGCGTGCACACGCTGACCGCCAACGTCGTGGAGGCCAACGGAGGCGACGAGCTGAAGGCTCGGTGGCTGCCCGGCATCCTCGGGGGCGACTGGCTGGGGGCGTACTGCCTGTCGGAGCCGCAGGCCGGCTCGGACGTCAGCGGCATCGCGACCCGGGCGGTCCGCGACGGCGACGGGTACGTCGTGAACGGCACCAAGCAGTGGATCAGCAACGGCTCCTGCGCCGACTACTACATTCTCTTCGCGCGTACGTCGGAGGACCCGACGCGCGGCCTGTCGGTGTTCGTCGTGCCGGCCGACGCCGACGGGCTGGGGTTCGGTGCGCCGGAGCGCAAGATGGGGCTGGCCTGCGACGTCACGACCCAGGTGCTGTTCGACGCCGTGCGGCTCCCGGCGGCCCAGCGGGTCGGCGACGAGGGCGAGGGGATGCACATCGCACTCGCGGCGCTGGACGCCGGACGGCTCGGCATCGCCGCGGTCGCGACCGGCATCGCCCAGGCGGCGCTGGCCCATGCGGTGGCGTACGCCGGTGAGCGGGAGCAGTTCGGCGCGACGATCGGGACGCAGCAGGGGATGCAGTTCCTGCTCGCCGACATGGCGGCGGACGTCGAGCGCGCCCGTGCGACGTACCTCCACGCGGCGCGGCTGAAGGACGCCGGCCGACCGTTCAGCCGTCAGGCGAGCATCGCCAAGCTGACCGCGACCGACGCCGCGATGCGGGTCACCACCGACGCGGTGCAGGTGCTCGGCGGCAACGGCTACACCCGGGAGTACCCGGTGGAGCGGCTGTTCCGCGACGCGAAGGTGACCCAGATCTTCGAGGGCACCAACCAGATCCAGCGGATGGTGATCGGCCGCGACCTGCTGCGCTAGTCAGAGCACGCCGGCGTCGGGGTCGTCCTCGGGGAGGGCATCGTCGTCGCCGGCGACGAGCTCGTCGGGCTTGGCGGTCAGCACGGTGTCGATGTAGTCACGTGCCGTCTCGAAGATCCCGACCTCGTGCCCGGCCCTCTCGGAGAGATACCAGCGGTGCACCAGGATCTCGTGGAAGATCTCGGCCGGCTCCAGCTTGCCGCGCGCCTCCGGCGGCACCATCGCCATGATGGGCTCGTAGATCTCGGTGAACCAGCGGTTCGCGGCGATCCCGCGGTCTTCGCGGCCGAGGTCGAAGTGCGCGATGAACGCCGTCAGGTCGTTGAGCAGCCGCCGAGCCTGGGCGTCCTCGACGTCGAGCCCGGTCAGCGACTGGAGCTCGCGGCGGTGGTGGCCCAGCTCCACGGCCTTGGGCTGGATCCGGACCCGGTCGCCGTCGAAGTCGGTGACGATGTCGAGCTCGTCGACGTCGAAGCCGAGGTCGTTCAGGCGCTCGATCCGCTGCTCGATGCGCGACATCTCCCCGGCCGAGAACTCCTCCTCCGCGGTCAGCTCGGCCCAGAGGTCGTCGTAGCGCTGCTGGATCAGGGTCACGATCTCGTGGCCCGCGACGTTCGGGCTGATCCGGCCGCCGGCCTGGAGGTCGAGCAGCTCGGCGAAGACGTTCTCGCAGCCGACCTGCACGTCGTACTCACGCATCTGCCGTGACAGGCTCGGCCGCAGCTCGCCGGTCTCGGCGTCGACGAGGTACGACGCGAAGCCGCCGGCGCTGCGGCGGAACAGCACGTTCGACAGCGACACGTCGCCCCAGTAGAAGTCGGCGAGGTGGAGCCGGACCAGCAGCACGACCAGCGCGTCCACCAGGCTCGGCAGGCTGTCGGTGGACATCCCGTGGGCGAACAGGGCGCGGTAGGGGAGGGAGTACGCGAGGTGCTCGGTCAGCAGAGCACACGGCAGGGGCTCGTCGGCGTCGTCCTCGCGGCCTGTCACGACCCCGACCGGGCGGACGGCGGGCAGCCCGAGCCGCTGAAGATCGCGCAGGAGGCGGTACTCGCGGAAGGCGATCTCCTCCTGGGTCTCCTTGACCGCGTACACCTTCTCGCCCAGCCTGACCGTGCGGACGATGTGCCGGCTCAGGCCGCGCGGGAGCGGGACGACGTACTCGTCGGACCACTCGGCCAGTGGTGTCGACCACGGCAGGCGCACCAGCGCGGGATCCGGCCGGCTCGCAACGATGTGCAGCGCCATGGCACCCAGGCTACCGACGCGCCGTGGCTCGCGTGCCCTCACCGACCGTCGAGGATGACCGCGCCCGGACCCCGCGGAGCCAGGACGTCGCCGGGGTTGCTGAGGGTGCAGCGCCGCAGACTCAGGCAGCCGCAGCCGATGCAGGAGTCGAGGGTGTCGCGCAGCCGCTCGAGCCGGGCGATGCGCTCGTCGAGTCGCGTGCGCCAGCCGCGGCTCAGCCGAGTCCAGTCGGCCTTGGTCGGAGTCCGCCCGCTCGGGAGCCCGGCGAGGGCTTGCTCGATCTCCTCCAGGGACAGCCCCACGCCCTGGGCGGTCCTGATGAACGACAGCCGGCGCAGCATCGGGCGCTCATAGCGGCGCTGGTTGCCCGGCGTACGCCGCGAGGTGACCAGGCCGCGCACCTCGTAGTAGCGGATGGCGCTGGTCGCGATCCCGGATCTCTCGGACAGCTCGCCGATCGTGAGCTCGGTCATGGATCTCAGCATGACGTGACTTCAAGCTCGCTTCAACTTCTGCGAACCAGCAGCCAGGTGCCACCTGGTCTCTGACGCCGATGCATCGGTCCTCGTCGAATGTCGGGGCTGACGGTATCCCCCAGCCCCAGCGACTCTTGCCCCTCGGTCGCTGGCTTGCGCTCCCGCAAGACACCGCGCCATATACATGGGCATCGACGTAGGAGGCTCTGTTGCTGCGCGAACTCTCGGGAGCAGTAACGCCCGAACTCAGAACGCTCACCTCTCTCGCGGTCGGGCTCGCCGCCGTGGCGGCTCTGCATGACGACGGTTGGGGCGCCAGACCGGTGTCCGCTCGTCCGGACGCCTCGTCGGTGGTCAGCGGGTTCATCAGCGACCACGGGTCACCGCTCGCTCGGGCATCCGTGCTCGTGTGGGCCTGGCCGGACCACCGGTCGCGGCGACACCTCCGGCCGGGAGACTCTCGGCGGCTGTACCCCGTCGGTGCGGCCGTCACGGCATCGTGAACTTCGAACTCGACGCCGTCGAGGGCGACCAGACGCTGGCCTATCGCTTCAGTGCACGGCCAGCCGGCGACTCCAGATCCGACAGTCTGTGGACCCCGCTGCCCGCGCCGAGTGAGGCCACGCGTCGCGCCACGCCGACGTTCCGCGGTGATCTGGGCTTGCGCGAGGCGTGGATCAGCACCGACTCTCCGCAGACCTGGGTAGACCCGCAGGGGAGGCTAGTGCCGCGCGACAACGCGGCCGAGGCGGGGCGGGCCTCTGTTGGCCCGACGACGCGGCGGTACGCGGTGATGGCCGCCGAGCTCGGCGCGTCCGACCCTGCAACCGACGGCCGCTCGATCGGAGGGGCTGACTACGCGCGGGCGTTGGCCAAAGTCGCTCCGTGCCACATCACGTTGACCGGCAGCGTCTTGAACAGGGTCGAGCACTTCGTGAACATCGAGACCATGCAGGGCATCCCTGAGACCGTCGCCGAAGAGGGCGGCGCGACCCACACACTGGGCGTCGGCATCAGCGTGAACGGTGACGGGTGGGCCGCCGGAGGCACCGCCCCGATCACCCGCAGCAGCGGCAGCAAGGCGACCACGACCGACAACAGCGCACACACGGAGACGAACCTCGTCGACTACCAGGACCTCACCAACCAGTGCGCGGGTCGCTATGAGAAGGACCCGTGGCAGTTCGCCGACATGCTCACAGACAACGGACACTCGCTGGTTGAGACCTGGTACATCGCATCGTGCGGCAACCACAAGCCGAACGACACCTGGGACACCACGAGTGCGACCGCAGCCACCTTCGACGGGGGCGTCGACCTTGGGCCGGTCAGTGTCTCGGCCCAGTCCGGGTACAAGTCGAGCGAGAACCTTCACTACCAGTTCAACACCTACGGCGAGGTCTGCGGGAACAGCGACAAGGGTCCGCTGGCAGTGACATGGGTCTGTCGTCGGACGGGATCGGCAGCTCTCGGCCCGGCCGTCCGGCGGTCTGGGGGAGCATGATCCTCTGCCTCAGCTCGCCCGGCAGGGTCACCATCACCTCGGTCGAGCCGGTCAACCCTCGTGGGGGGCTCACCGTGCAGGCGTTCGCCGTCCGACCCAACCCCTCGCTCGCCACCCCGCCGGGAGGCATGGTCGGTGACGACCGCGCGAAGCTGTGGCGAGACGGGTTCGACGAGAGCCATCACGTCGTCACCACCCCGTGCGGCGATCCAGACTCGGGTGAGGGCGTCGAGCTCGCGGTCCAGGCGACGCGCCCGGGCAAGGAGGGCCCTGCTTCCGACGCGTGGCGCATCAGCTGGAGGTCGGCGACCTCGAGCGGATCGCTCGACTTCCCGCTCGCGGTGGAGCTGTGCGGCGAGAAGAGTGCCGCCGCCCCGGCCTGCGAGAGGCTCAGTCCACTCCGCTGATGGCACCGGTCGCGATCCCGGATCTCTCGGACAGCTCGTCGATCGTGAGCTCGGTCATAGCTCCCGGCATGACTTGACTTCAAGCTCACTTCAACTTGTGGAATCTGTTCGTGGACAACTTCACCCGACTCCTGGCCCTGATGGCCGGCGATGAGAAGCACGACCCGGCGTCGTACTCGACCCTCGACGTGCTGCGCGTCCTCTACGAGCGCGTGCTCTCGGTGAGCCCCGCCACCGTCGACGACCCGCGGCGAGACCGGTTCCTGCTCTCGAAGGGCCACGGACCGGCGGCCTACTACGCCGTGCTGTGCGACCGCGGCTTCATCCCGGAGTCGTGGCTGCGCGACTGGGCGACGTTCGACTCGCCGCTCGGCCACCATCCCGACCGGAACCTGATCCCCGGAGTCGAGATCTCCAGCGGCTCGCTGGGCCACGGTCTGCCGCTCGCCGTCGGGACGGCGCTCGGCCTGCGCGCGCAGGGGATCGACTCGCGCGTCGTGGTGCTGGTCGGCGACGCCGAGCTGGACGAGGGGTCCAACCACGAGGCCCTCGAGCTCGCGGCTGCGCTCGGCATCGATGCGCTGACCCTCGTCGTGATCGACAACCGAAGCTCGTCGTACGCCGTTCCCGGCCGCATCGCCTCGCGACTCGCCACTGAGGGCTGGCGGGTCAGCACGGTCGACGGCCGTGACCACGACGAGCTCCAGGCGGCGCTGTCGGCCTCGCCTCGCGCCGGCGCGCCGAGCGCCGTCGTCGCGACCGTGCTGGACGAGGTGGCCGCGGCATGACCGCCACCGTGACCCCGCTGCTGCGCGACCCTCGTGCCCAGTTCGGGCTGACCGTGACCGACCTGATGGGCGAGGACCTGTCGACCGCACTGGTCCTCGCGGAGATCTCCGCTCGGTACTTCGGCGAGGCGCTACGCCGTCACCCCGAGCGCGTGGTGAACGTGGGGATCCGCGAGCAGCTGCTCGTCAACGTCGGCGCCGGCCTCGCCCTGACCGGGATGCGGCCGATCGTGCACACGTTCGGGACCTTCCTGGTGGAGCGCGCCTTCGAGCAGGTCAAGCTCGGGTTCGGCCACCAGGGGGTCGGTGGTGTCCTCGTCGGCGGGGGCGGCTCGTTCGACGCGTCGACCAGCGGCCGCACCCACCAGGCGCAAGGCGACATCGCGCTGATGGACACCCTTCCGGACGTCGTCATCCACGCTCCCGGCACGGCGGCCGAGACCGACGAGGTGCTACGACGTGCCGTCGCCGACGACGGCCTGCACTACGTCCGCATCGTCGAGCAGACGAACACCGAGTCGTTCGCCGGGCCTGGGCTGCACGTCGTACGGCGTGGTTCGGGGGGGACCGTGGTCGCCCTCGGTCCGGTGCTCGACGAGGTGCTGGCCGCAACGGCGGGCCGCGACGTGACGGTGCTCTACGCCTACGCCGTCCGACCCTTCGACGCCGCGACGTTCCGGGCCGTCCTGACCTCTCCGGAGGTGGTGCTGGTCGAGCCGTGGCTGGCGGGGACGTCGTCGCGCGTCGTGGCGGATGCGCTGCCCGACGTGCCGCATCGGCTGCTGGCGCTGGGCACCCGGCGTCTGGAGCTGCGGCACTACGGCACACCGGCCCAGCACCAACGGGCGCACGGTCTGGACGCCGCGGGCATCCGGCGCTCGCTGGACGCGTTCCTCGACGCATGACGGCGGCGAGACCTCGTTAGGCTGACCCGGTCCCGCGGCGTACGCCGCGCGGTGCGCCGGTGTAGCTCAGACGGTAGAGCGCCTCTCTTGTAAAGAGGATGTCGCGGGTTCGATTCCTGTCACCGGCTCGCGACTCAGCGCACCTGCTCGACCTCGAACTCGTCGGCCGGCGCCGCGATGGCGTCCTGGCCGAGCACGATCTGGAGTTCGCGCTCTCCGGAGTCGATGGTCGCGCGGAGCACGCCGACGACCGACGAGGCCGTCGACCCCAGCGCCTGCGCGGGCGAGCCGGAGGCGCGCAGGTGTGCGGTGAACAGCGCGGCGGTCAGGTCGCCGGAGCCGTTCGCCCTGATCGGCAGCCGAGGCGTCTGCACCGACCACGAGCCGTCGCCGGTGACGGCCAGCATCTCGATGGTGTCCTCGGGCCGGTCCGGTCGCAGGACGGAGGTCACCAGCACCGTCGAGGGCCCCATCGCCAGGGCCGCGTCGGCCGCCTCCAGGGTCGAGGCGAGCGAGTCCGGCTCGGTCTCGGTGAGGAAGCCGAGCTCGAACTGGTTGGGCGTGATGACGTCGGCGTGCGGCACGACCTTCTCGCGGATCACCGGGGGGATCGCCGGGTCGACGAAGCAGCCGCTGGTGGCGTTGCCCAGCACCGGGTCGCAGGTGTACGTCGCCTCCGGGTTGGCCCGCTTGACCCGCGCGACGGCGTCGACCACGACCTCGCAGATTCCGGGACTGCCGAGGTAGCCCGACAGGACGGCGTCGCACGAGGGGAGGACGCCGCGCTCCTCGATCCCGGTCACCAGGTCGCGCACGTCCTCGGCCGGGAGCAGGGGGCCGCGCCACGCGCCGTAGCCCGTGTGGTTGGAGAAGACGACCGTGGGCACCGGCCACACCTCGTGCCCCAGGCGCTGCAAGGGGAACGTGGCGGCGGAGTTACCGACGTGTCCGTAGGCGACGAACGACTGGATCGACAGGAAGCGCATCGGCCAATCCTGACAGCCCCGCCCCTGTCGGCGCCTGGGCCTAGCCTCGCGGACATGGAGAGATTCCTCGACCAGGACCTCAGCGATGCGGAGTTCCGCGAGTGCGTGCTCGACCGTGCCCGGCTGGTCGGCGTCGTCATGCGAGACGCCGAGATCGACGGCCTGATCGGCAACCTCGTGGTCAACGGTGTCGAGGTGATGGCCTTCGTCGAGGCCGAGCTCGACCGGCTCCATCCCGTGCGCCTGCTGATCCGGTCCGACGACCCCGGCGACCTGCGCGAGGCGTCGGCCCGGCTCTACGCCGACTGGTCCGCCACCGTCGAGCGGATGCGCGCGACGCCCGGCGTCGAGCGCGAGAGCGTGAACGGCGAGTGGTCGGCGGTGCAGACGCTGCGCCATCTGGTCTTCGTCCACGACTCGTGGTTCCGGCGCTGCTGCCGGGGGTCGACGGCGCCGTTCACGCCGATGGGGCTCGGCATCGAGGCCGTGCCCGACCGTGAGGAGCAAGGTCTCGACCCGGCGGCCCACCCGAGCCTGGAGGAGGTGCTCGCCGTTCGCCACGAGCAGGAGGCTGAGCTCTCGGCGTGGCTCGACGCCGTGAGTCCCGAGCAGCTGGCGGCGGTCGCGCCCGTCCCTGACGACGACCGTTGGCCGCCGTACGCACGGGGTCGGACGGTGCGCCAGTGCCTCGGGACCGTGCTCAACGAGACCTTCGAGCACCACGGGTTCTGCGTGCGCGACCTCGACCTGCTTGCGACCGGGCCGACCGGCCCGACCGGCCCGACCGTCCCGACGAGCGCTGAGTAGGGTCGGTCGGGTGACGGAGATGGCCTACCGCCCGCTGGGCGATTCGGGGCTCATGGTCAGCGCGGTCGGGATCGGCTGCAACGCGTTCGGCAACCGGATCGGCCTCGACGCGGTGCGTGGCATCCTCGACGCCGCCGAGGACGAGGGCGTCACGTTGCTGGACACCTCGGACTCCTACTCGCTCGGCCAGAGCGAGGAGCTGATCGGCGTCGCCATGGAGGGGCGCCGAGACCGCTTCGTGGTCGCCACGAAGTTCGGCAGCGACATGAGGGGGAGCAACGGCCCCGACTACGGCGCCCGAGGCGCTCGCCGCTACGTCCGACGTGCGGTCGACGCCTCGCTGGCGAGGCTGCGGACCGACCGCATCGACCTCTACCAGCTGCACTTCCCCGACCCGGTGACGCCCATCGCGGAGACCCTGTCGGCGCTGACCGACCTCGTCCGGGAGGGCAAGGTCTGCTACCTCGGCTGCTCCAACCTCTCGGGGTGGCAGATCGCGGACGCCGACTGGACGGCGCGGAGCTCGGGATTCGAGCGCTTCGTCTCCGCTCAGAACTCCTACTCGCTGCTGGACCGGTCGGTCGAGGCCGACGTCGTGCCGGCGGCCGAGCGGTTCGGGCTCGGCCTGCTGCCGTACTTCCCGCTCGAGCGAGGCCTGCTGACCGGCAAGTACCGCCGCGGTGAGGCGGCACCGGAGGGTTCACGCGCGACGTCGGGCCCCTCGCCGTGGCTCGACGACGCCGACTGGGACCGGATCGAGGCGCTCGCGTCGTACGCCGACGAGCGGGGGGTGTCGATGCTCGACGTGGCGATCGCGGGCCTCGCGGCCCAGCCGACCGTCGCGAGCGTGATCTCGGGTGCGACCTCCGGTGACCAGGTGCGCACGAACGCCGCGGCGCTGCGCTGGCAGCCCACGGCTGACGACCTCGTCCGGCTCGACGAGATCACTCGGTCCTGAGGCCCGGCCGACGTCCCCGCCGGCGCCCGTGCCGGATCCCGGTCAGGTGCCGGGAAGGCGACCGTCCGGGTCGAGCTCGCCGGCGTCGAAGGCCAGCAGCGTCTGCTTGGCCGTGATCGAGTGCAGGTCGTAGTCGAGCGGGAAGTCCCGGATCGCGACCAGGACCGGTCGGGCGGCGTCGGGGTCCCAGGAGAGCACGGCTGCGGCCGACCACAGCCGGACCGCGGGCCGAGGGTCGCCCATCAGCTCGGTCACGGCTGCCCGGCCCTCGGCGGTCCCGGCGAGCTCCCGGCGGTCGGCCAACCACTCGTCGACGAGCCGGTCCCAGCGCCGGGAGTTGTCGATATGACCCCGGTCACCGACGAGGTCTGACATCTGCTCCAAGGCTTGCCGCGCGCGCGTCACCGTCGTGGCCCCGTCGTCCGTCACGCACGAATGATGGCACGCCCGACCGGTCAGCGGAATCCGCCTCCGGCCGCGCCTTCGGCGACTAGAAGTCCGCTCAGGCGACCTGGAGTGACCTCTTCGACAGCCCCATCCAGAACCCCTCGAAGAGCTGTTGCCCGGGCTCCTCGGGATCGGTGGCGGCACCGAGCGTGACGAACAGCGGCGTGTAGTGCTCGACCGTCGGATGGGCGAAGGGCATCCCCGGTGCCTCCGACCGGTACGACGCGAGCGCGTCGACGTCGCCGCGCGCCAGCGCCTCGCCGGCCCAGGTGTCGAAGTCGGTCGACCATCCGGGAGCGGCCGCGTCGATCCGGAACTCGGTCAGGAAGGGCAGCCCGTGGGTCAAGAAGCCCGAGCCGATCACCAGTACGCCCTCGTCACGAAGCGGCCGGAGCCGCTCGCCGAGCCGGAGCAGGCGGGCTGGGTCCTGGGTGGGCAGCGACATCTGGAGCACCGGGATGTCGGCGTCCGGGTACATGATCTTCAGCGGCACCCAGGCGCCGTGGTCGAGGCCGCGGCTGGTGTGCTGGTGCACCGGCTCGTCGGCCGGCATCATCGCCGCCACCCGCTGGGCGAGCGCCGTGGCGGCCGGGGTCTGGTAGGTCATCCGGTAGTACTTCTCGGCGAAGCCGCCGAAGTCGTAGACCAGCGGCGCGCCGTCGGCGCTCAGCATCACCGGTGCCGACTCCCAGTGGGCGCTGACGATCAGGATCGCGCTCGGTCGGGGCAGCTGGGCCGCCAGGCCGGAAAGCTGGCTCGACCAGAGCGGGTCGTCCAGGAGCGGCGGCGCGCCGTGGCCGATGTACAGAGCAGGCATCCGGTCGTTCATGTTGCCCATAGTAGTTGCAGATTCAACTTCCCTCCACCCCTCCCGTCCCTAACCCCACCCCCACCCCCCTTGAGGGTCACGGTCTGCGAAATCCCCCGCTTACGCGGGGGAGTTGGCACTTATTGGGGGTTGCAGCGGCCAGGAAGTGCCAAGTCCCCCGCTGAAGCGGGGGAATTGGCGTCAACAGGAGGTCAGGGGGAGGGACCAGTCGAGGGGGGAGGCGCCCTGGTCGGTGAGGAGGCGGTTGACGCGGGAGAACGGCCGGGAGCCGAAGAAGCCCCGGGCTGCCGAGAGGGGGGAGGGGTGCGCCGACTCCACCCACGGTACGGCGCCGAGAGAGGCCCGCAGCGACTGTGCGTCGCGGCCCCACAGGATCGCCGCGGCGGGCCCGCCGCGGGCCACCAGCGCGCCGATCGCGCACTCGGTGACCTCCTCCCAGCCGCGCCCGCGATGGGACGCCGCCTCGCCGGGGCGCACGGTCAGGACCCGGTTGAGCAGCATCACCCCGCGGTCGGCCCAGGCGGTGAGGTCGCCGTGGGGAGCCGGCGGGCTCCCGAGGTCGGTCGAGAGCTCCTGGTAGATGTTGCGCAGCGACCCGGGCAGCGGCCGCACGTCGGGAGCGACCGCGAACGACAGCCCGATCGGGTGACCGGGCGTCGGGTAGGGGTCCTGGCCGACGACGAGCACGCGGACCTCGGACAGCGGCCGCCGAAACGCCTTGAACACGTCGTCGCCCGACGGCAGGTAGGGACGGCCCGCGGCCAGCTCGGCCCGAAGGAACGTCCCCATCGCCGAGATCCGCTCGTCCACCGGCGCCAGCGCCTCTGCCCAGTCCGGCGCCATCAGGCCGCGGTCGACGAGTCCGGACAGAGCCCCCACGCACGCGACCCTAGGCCACCACTGATGCGAGCCGGGAACTCGCCGATTGTGAGAAATGCCGGACGCCGACGGTGCGCCTGGCGGACGATCCTGGGGTGAGCCCACGTCCGACGTTCCAGCACCACGAGTCGTTCGAGCTGCGCGTGCTCTCGGCCCTCGCGTCCGGGGCGACCTCGCCCCAGGAGGTCGCGGCTGGGCTGACCGAGCCCACGGAGCGCGTGCAGACCACCCTCGACTGGGCGGTCGGAGCGGAGGCGGTCTCACGCCTGGACCTGCCCGAGGGCGGCGCGTCGTACACGCTGACCCCCCGGGGTCTGGAGATCGTGGGCCTGGCCCAAGGGGTCGACCGCGCCGTGGGCTCGCGCGGGACCGTCGACCTCGGCGCCGCCACGAAGCTGGTCATGGAGCAGTACGGCGCCGCGCGCGACGTCGCCACCGAGAAGGCCGAGCGCGACCAGGCCGGGTGGGCCCCCGACGACGCCACCCGCGACCACGTGACCGCGACTCTCAACGACGCCTACGCCCGCGGCGCCCTCACCCAGGAGCAGCTCGACGAGCGCACCAGCCGCGCGCTGGGCGCCACCACCATGGCCGAGCTCCGCGGCGCCGCAGACGGCGTCCTCGAGGTGCCGCCGGTGCTGCCGACCGGCATCGGTCCCGTCTCAGCAGGGATCCGGGTCGCCCAGGTGGACGTCAACCCGACCCTGCGCAAGATCCACTGGCGCTACCTGGCCTACGCCGCGGCGTACGTCGTCGTCGGGGTTTTCGTGGCGATGTTCCAGCCCGTGGTCGGGGTGGTCGCCATCGTCGTCGGGCTCGGGCTCGCCGCCTGGACGCTGCGGCCGCTCCTGCGCTCCGGGAGCGACGTCACGACTCCGTGAGGCCGAGCAGGGCCGCCCGGCGTTCGCGGAGCAGGCGGCGCTCGGCCCCGGTCGGTGCCAGCTCGATCGCGACGCCCAGGTCGTCCACGGCCTCCGCGACCCGACCCAGCCGGGCATGGAGGTCGGCCAGCGTCGCGGCATGGAGGTAGTACCCCGCCAGGTCGTGGGCCAGCGCCTCGACGAGCGGGAGTGCCGAGGCCGGCCCGTGCGCCATCGAGACGGCCACCGCGCGGTTGAGCTCGACGACGGGCGTGGCGGGCAGTCGTGCGTAGAGCTCGGCGATCGAGTGCCAGTCGGTGTCCTCGGGTCGCGCGGCGACGTCGTGGCACAGTGCGATCCGCGCCTGCACGGCGTAGGCGCCCCACGAGTCATCCGGCCCGTCGCCGCCGGCACCGAGCAGCCGCGCACCCTCGGTGACCAGGTCGAGGTCCCACAGCGAGCGGTCCTGCTCGCCCAGGGGTACGACGCGCCCGTCGCGCACCCGGGCGGGACGGCGGGCGTCGGTCAGGAGCATCAGGGCCAGCAGCGCCCGCACCTCGGTCTCGGCGGGCAGCAGCTCGGCCAGCGACCTGGTCAGCCGGATCGCCTCGCCCGAGACGTCGACGCGCAGCAGCGCCTCGCCCGACGACGCGGCGTACCCCTCGTTGAACATCAGGTACAGCACCGCCAGCACGCCCTCGACCCGCTCGGCCCACAGCTCCGGGGTCGGCACGCGGTAGGGGATGCCCGCGTGCTTGATCTTGGCCCGGGCCCGCACCAGTCGCTTGTCCATCGCCGGCTCGGTGACCAGGAACGCCCGCGCGATGTCGGCCGCGGTGAGCCCGCACAGCGTGCGCAGGGTCAGCGCCACCCGGGCGGCCATCGGCAGCGCGGGGTGGCAGCAGGCGAAGATCAGCCGCAGCCGCTCGTCGGGGATGTCGTCGTCGCCGAGGGGCGCCTCCTCGGTGGCGTCGGCGAAGGCGAGGGCGAGCTTGGTCCCCTCGGTGGTACGGCGGCGCAGGCGGTCGCGGGCGCGGTTGCGCGCCACCGTGGTCAGCCAGGCCAGCGGCGCGTCCGGCACCCCGGCTCGCTCCCAGGCCGGGACGGCCTCGGCGAACGCCTCCGCGGCGCACTCCTCGGCGAGGTCCCAGTCGCCGCACCAGCCGATCAGCCCGGCGACCAGCCGCCCCCAGCTTCGTTCGAAGCTGAGGGCGACCGTGTCTCGAGGCTGGCTGGAGGGGTTCACCAGGACCGTCACACGAACACGGGCCGGACCTCGATCACGCCGTGGGCGGCGACCGGGTGTGTCCGCGCCGCCGCGAGGGCCTCGTCGAGGTCGTGGCACTCGAGCAGGTCGTAGCCCGCGACCTGCTCCTTGGTCTCGGCGAACGGGCCGTCGGTGGTCACGACCTTCCCGTCGATGCGGCGTACGGTCACCGCCTGGTCGGGAAGGGCCAGCGGCCACCCGTAGATGCGGCGGTCGGCGACGCTGTCGCACCAGGCGTCGATCTCCGTGGTGTCCTCCTGGTCCGAGGTCGGCTCGGTGACCGCGGAGCCGGCCGCGCCCTGCTCGGCCATCGCCCTGCGCATGTCGGCGCAGACCAGCATCAGGTAGCGGCGCTTCCCGTCGGCCACGGTCTCGGGCACCTCCGGGGCGGGCATGCCCTCGTCGAACGGCCGCACCTCGATCGCCCCCACGTGCAACGTCGGGTGAGCCGACGCGACGGCGATCGCGGTGTCGAGGTCCTCGCACTCCAGGACGTCGTAGCCGGCGACCTGCTCCTTGGTCTCGGCGAACGGGCCGTCGGTGACCTCGGCGTTGCCGTCGCGCACGCGGACCGTGGTGGCGTCCGCCTGGGTGTGCAGCCTGGCGCCGTCGAGCTCGATGCCCCGCCCGACCATCTCCTCGACCCAGGCCTCGAGCTCGGTCTCGACCTGGGGCGGCAGGTCGGCCAGCCGTGACTCCTCGACCGCGTGCAGCAGCATGTACCTCATCGTGTCCTCCTGGTGTCGGTGCGACGCCGATTCGGCGCCGTCACCCCGGGGACGAACGGGACTGTCCGCGGGAGGACACCCTCGTCAAGAAAGGACGAGCGGCTTCTCGCATGCGCCAGCGCTGCGGTCATCGCGTCGGTCGCCGCAGCGCGCGGGACCCTGCCGAGCCGTAGCGGCGGCTCGGGTCGGCCCCGATGACCGGCTCGGTTGTCCTCTTGGCGGTTGTCCTCTTGGAGGTGGTCTTCTTCGCCGCGCTCTTCTTCGCCGGGGCCTTCTCCGCCGGGGCCTTCTTGACGGGCGTCCTCTTCGCGGCAGCCTTGGTGGCCGGCGCCTTCTTGGCAGCCGCTCGCTTCGCCGTACGTCGCGGGGTCGCCGCGGGCAGGTCGGCCCACTCCTCGACCCAGGAGTCGAGCACGCGCCAGGTGCCCGTGCGGGCCTCTCGACCGGTGAGCATCCCGAGGTGCCCGCCGGTCACGATCTCGAAGCGCGCGTCGCGCGACCCGGTCGCCAGGGACACCCCGGCCCGCACGGCTGCGACCGGAGCGATCTGGTCGGTCGCGCCGGCGAGCACCAGCAGGGGCTGCGCGACGTCGGCGACGGAGACGGTGCGGGAGCCGACGCTCGCCTGCCCCGCGACGAGCGAGTCACCGGCCAGCAACCGGTGGTACACCTGGCCGAACGTCCGTCCGCGATAGGCCGTCATGGCCGCGGAGAAGCGGTCCACGGCCTCGATCTGGGCGAGATAGTCGGCGTCGTCGAGATGGCCGGCGAGCGCCAGCGGCCTGGTCACCAGCCGCTGGACCGACGACAGCTGGGCGGCCCAGCTGACCAGCGGAACCTCCGCGGTCCCGCGGAGCGCCGCCAGGGCCCGGGTCACCGGGGCCAGGCCGCCCGCGAGATCCAGCAGCGGCCGCGCAGGCGCGACCAGGGGCACCTGATGCACGTCGAACGGCGTCGCCAGGAGCGCGAGGGACGCGATCGGCAGGCCCGGGTCGGCGGCCGCCGCGAGGATCGCGAAGATCCCGCCGAGGGACCATCCCACCACGTGCACCGGCCGGTCGCCGGCATCGGCCGACACGGCTCGGACCGCCGCCGGCACGACGTCCGCCACCCAGGGCTCGATGCTCAGGTCGCGGTCGCTGAACGACACCTCGCCGTACTCCACGACGTAGGTCGGGCGCCCGGACTCCACAAGGTGCTCGACCAGCGAGCAGCCGCGGCGCAGGTCGTAGGCCAGCGCGGGTGCGGCCAGCGGTGAGACGAGCAGGACGGGGTCCCCCGCGCGGGTGTGGTCGGTGGGCCGATAGCAGAAGACCTGACGTCGCTCGCCCTCGTCGAGCAGGGTCCGGGGCATCGGCTCGAGGTCCGCGAGCCCGCCGCGAACGACGCGCTGCGCGAGGTTCGCCGCGGCGGAGACGACCTGGTCGGGAGTCGGGATCAGATCCACCCCTCGAAACTACTCGACCCGGGCGAACGAGCCGGCGCGGAGAAGATGCCCCGACCCGCGCCGACTCTCGTGACGTTCGCGCGCCACTGTGGGGTGCAACGAGCCGGCCACGGGCTGGTTACGGGCGGGCCCTCAGGAGGTGAGAGTCGGCTTGAGCCGCTTGCCGTGCGGCGGGCGCACGTCGTCCAGCTCGTCGAGGAACGACGTCGCCCACGCGGCGACGTCGGCCTGGCGCACCGTCTTGCGCATCGCGCGCATCCGGCGCTGCCGGTCGCGCGGCTCGGCGCCGGCGGCGTCCATCAGCGCCGCCTTCATGCCGTTGAGGTCGTAGGGGTTCACCTGCCAGGCCTGGCGGAGCTCGGCGGCGCTGCCGGCGAACTCCGAGAGCACCAGCGCGCCCCCGTCGTCCCAGCGACAGGCGACGTACTCCTTGGCGACCAGGTTCATCCCGTCGCGGTACGGCGTCACCACCATCACGTCGGCCGCGCGGTAGAGCGCGGCCATCTCCTCGCGCGGGTACGACGAGTGCAGGTAGCTGATCGCCGGCCGACCGATCCGGCCGAGGTCGCCGTTCACCCGCCCGACGAGGCGGTCGATCTCGTCGCGCAGCACGCGGTACTCCTCGACCTTCTCCCGAGACGGCGTCGCGACCTGCACGAAGACCGAGCTGTCGACGTCCAGCTCCCCGTCGCGGATCAGCTCGGAGAAGGCCCGCAGCCGGGCATAGATGCCCTTGGTGTAGTCGAGCCGGTCGATGCCGAGGAAGACCGTCTGCGGGTCGCCCAGAGCGTGGCGGATCGAGGCCGCCCGCTCCTGGACGCCGTCGGTGCGCGCCAGCTCCTCGAAGCCCTGGTAGTCGATCGAGATCGGGAACGCCTCGGCCCGCACCGTCCGGCCGTCGGGCAGGTAGACCAGGTCGCGATGGGTCTTGTGGCCCACCCGTTGGCGCACCAGCCGGACGAAGTTCGCGGCGCCGCCGGGAAGCTGGAAGCCGATCAGGTCGGCGCCGAGGAGGCCCTCGATGAGCTGGCGGCGCCAGGGCAGCTGCTGGAAGAGCTCGGCCGGCGGGAAGGGGATGTGCAGGAAGAACCCGATCCGCAGGTCCGGTCGCAGCTCGCGGAGCAGCTGGGGGACCAGCTGGAGCTGGTAGTCCTGCACCCACACGGTCGCGTTCTTCGCCGCACGGTCGGCCGCGCGCTCGGCGAAGCGGCGGTTGACGTCGACGTAGCTGTCCCACCACTCCCGGTGGAACTCCGGCTTGGCCACGAGGTCGTGGTAGAGCGGCCAGATCGTGGCGTTGCTGAAGCCCTCGTAGAAGCCCCCGATCTCCTCGGCCGACAGCGCGATCGGGTCGAGCGTCATCCCGTCGTGCTCGAACGGCTCGACGTCGACGTCGGTGCCACCGGGCCAGCCGATCCACAGCCCCTCGTTGGCCCGCATGATCGGCTCGAGAGCCGTCACGAGCCCACCGGGGGAGACTCGCCACTCGGTGCTGCCGTCGGCAGCCGTCGTCGGTTCCACCGGGAGTCGGTTCGCCACGATCACGAGATCGGCCGAACCGTTCAAGGGGGGCACTCCTCGAGACTAACGATCACCCCTGGGGGTGACCCGTCTCGGGTCGTCGGCGTCGGGTGCTCGACGGTGCCTCAGGCGGGCGCACCGGCGTCGGCGGCATAGCGGACGCCGAGCTGGCGCCGCAGGTCGTCCATGACCCCCAGCAGCTCCAGGGTCTGCGACCGCGGGACCAGCGGGCTCTCGGCGAGCCCCTCCTGGAGGCACTCCTGGACGTGGAGGGCCTCGTTGCCCAGGCCGGTCCCGTAGACCGGCGTGGGGGGCTCGATGCGCTGCGGCTCGCCGCCGTCGGGGGTCCACACGGCGTGCGCCGGGTGGTGGAAGTCCGCGGGCAGGCTCAGCAGCCCTCGGGAGGTCGCCACGGTGGCCGACCGCGGACTCGCCGAGGTCATCGAGGTGGTCAGCGCCGAGACGGCACCGCTGCGGTGCCGCGCCGCGATGGCGACGTCGAGGTCGATCCCGTCCGCGCCCAGGTCGCCGACGGCGACCGCCGTGGCGAAGGGGCCCAGCATCAGCCGGGCGAACGTGAGCGGGTAGATCCCCATGTCGAGCAGGGCCCCGGCGCCGAGCGCCGGGTCCCACATCCGGGCACTGGCGTCGGTCCCGACGACGAAGCCGAGGTCGGCGTGCACCTGGTGCGGGGTCCCGAGCTCGCCGCCCTCGATCCGGGCGCGCAGCTCGCGGACCAGCGGGTGGCACGCCATCCACATGGCCTCCATGCAGAACAGGCTGCCGGCGGCGTCGAACAGCGCCTCCGCGTCGGCGCGGGTCATCGTGAGCGGCTTCTCGCACAGCACCGGCTTCCCGGCGGCGAAGGCGAGGCGGGCGTGCTCCAGGTGGTGGGTGTGCGGGCTCGCGACGTAGACCACGTCGACGTCCGGGTCCGCCACCAGCGCGTCGTACGACGCATGCGCGCGGGTGTCGTCGTCGCCCAGGTCGCGGGCGAACGCGTCCGCCGACTCCTGCGAGCGCGATCCGACCGCCGCGAGGACGGCGCCGGGCGTGGCGCGGAGGTTCTCGGCGAAGGTGCGTGCGATCTTGCCTGTGGCCAGGATTCCCCAGCGGGTGGGCTCGGGTGTCGAGGTCGTCATGCCCGAAGTCTGGCCCGGTCTCGAGCCCACCGCGATCCCACGACGCGCCGTGAGCGAATGACATCGCTGTGATTCCTCGCGTAGACTCCGAGGGCGCGGAGCACCCGCCCGAGCTCACGAGGAGACACTCCATGGACGCCGCAGCCGCACAGCCGAGCCCCGAAGCCGGTGCCGGCCTGGGCGCGCGCGACCGCGAGATCCTCGACTTCGAGCGCCAGTGGTGGAAGTACGCCGGCGCCAAGGAGAGCGCGATCCGTGAGTCGTTCGACATGTCGGCCACGCGCTACTACCAGGTGCTCAACGCGCTGATCGACCGCCCCGAGGCACTCGCCTCAGACCCCCTGCTGGTGCGGCGCCTGCGCCGGATGCGCGCCGAGCGCCAGCGAGCCCGCTCGGCTCGTCGTCTCGGCTTCGAGGTGTGACGATGGCTCCGCGCACGTCCGGGCGCGCGCGCCGGCGAGCCCGCCGCCCCGACCAGCGAGGCCTCGTCTTCCCCTCGCCGGTGATGATCTTGAGCATCGTGGCCGTGGCGATGGCCGGCGTCGCGTGGGTCGCCACCCGCCCCCACGACACGCCCGACCACGTCGCGACGCCGACCGCCCAGCACTCACCCAGCAGCACGCCGTCCCACCACAAGCGCCAGCACCCCGTGCCCAAGGCGCCGGTCATCGACCGGTCGAAGGTGCTGGTCGAGGTGTTCAACAACTCCCAGGTGACCGGGCTGGCCGCGCGGGTCGGGTCGCGCGCCTCGCGGCTCGGGTGGCAGATGGTCGGCACCGACGACTGGTACGGCACGATCCCGGCCTCCACGGTCTACTACCCACCGCAGCTGGCCAAGGCAGCTCGCCAGCTCGCGCTCGACCTCGGCATCCACCGCACCATGCCCGCCGTGAGCCCGATGCGCCTCGACCGGCTCACGGTGATCCTGACCGGACCGCTGGCCGGCTCGGGCTAGTCCCGCGCGGTCCGGCCCTGCCGCCGCCCGCGCCCGCATGATTGGGTGTGGGCCGTGCGCTTCACCACGCCCGAGGCCGAGCAGCGGTACGCCGCGCTCGTGGCGACCGCGGGCTCGGTCGTCGTAGGCCTGGACTTCGACGGCACCCTCGCGCCGATCGTCGAG
>NZ_DATAVI010000090.1:0-1629 GCF_036267815.1 Nocardioides sp.
GATGACGAAGGGCAGGATGTAGGTCAGCAGCGAGAGCCAGCCGTTGGACGACTTGCTCTCAACGTTGAAGTTCGCGGCCGGCTTGACGTCGTTCTCGGCCTGCTGGATGAGCTGCGGCGCGTAGGAGTCGGGGTAGCCGACGGAATACTTCTGGCCGTTGGTCAGCGTGACGTCCGCACTGTTGGACTTCTGGTCCAGCGACAGGTTCTTGACCTGCCCGTGGTCAAGCTGGGAGAGGAGGCTGCCGAACGAGTAGTTCGGCCCGTTCTTAGAGCTCCCGATCAGCTTCTGGGCGAAGAACGCCAAGACGACGACGATCAGGATCGGAAATGCGGCGCTCTTGAAAAACCGGCTCATTGCTGTAGTCCCTGCGTTGCCCCGGTACTACCCGTTGTGATGCGAATACCGTGGGTCAGCAAGCGTAGCACCTGTGTTTGGCATGGAAATCACCTTCGCAGCTCGCAAAATCGCCTGCAATCGAACGCTCTATACGTTCAACGCGGCAACGAAGGGAAGGTTGCGGTAGCGCTCGGCGTGGTCCAGGCCGTAGCCGATGGCGAACCGGTCGGGGATCTCGAAGCCGACGTAGCGCGTGCTGAGATCCACCTTGCGGCGGGCGGGCTTGGTCAAAAGCGCGCATACCTCCAGCGAGGCGGGGTTGCGCCCGGCGAGGTTGCGCAGCAGATACTGCAGCGTCAGCCCGGAGTCGACGATGTCCTCCACGATCAGTACGTCGCGGCCCTCGATGGCGGCGTCGAGGTCCTTGAGGATCCGTACCACGCCGGAGGTCTTGGTGGCCGAGCCGTAGGACGCCACCGCCATGAAATCGACCTCGACCGGGATGTCGATGTGGCGCATCAGATCTGAGAGGAAGAACACCGCGCCCTTGAGAACTCCGATGAGGAGCAGGTTCTTTCCCGCGTAATCGCGTGAGACCTCCTCGCCCAGCTCGCGCACCCTCCGGCTGAGATCCTCGGAGGGCACGAGGATCTCCCCGATCGCTGGATCGTCGCTCACGTTGGCGCAGTCTAGTGTGGCCGCCCCGACGCATGACCGCCCCGCCCGGAGACGCTAGCAAGTACACCTATAAGTTTACTTTTCGGGGATGGCGGGCGTGCGTCCGAACGTGACCAGCCCGTCGTGGACGGTGGCACGCACACCCGAGGGGAGGTCCAAGGCCGACGTCCCGTGCGCCGGCATCGCGACCACCTCCTCGGCGCGCCGGGCCACGCCGGCGGCCGGGTGACCCGCGGCGTCGTCGGCCAGGCGCTGGACCACGAGGCGCCGCAGCGCCGGCGCCAGCTCGCGCAGGCGGTCCAGCGAGATCTCCCTGCGCCCCTCGAGCGTCGCGGAGACGAGCTCGTCGAGCACCTCGGCCTCGGCGCGCAGGATCTCGGCCAGCGCCAGCACGTTGTCCTGGGCGGCGGGATGGACACGCTCGAGCGCGGGGACGAGCTCGCGTCGGATCCGGTTGCGCGCGTAGGCGTCCGTGTCGTTGGTCTCGTCATCGCGCCATTGCAGGCCATGGGCCTGGCAGTAGGCGCCGGTCTGCTCGCGGGTGACGATGAGCAGCGGGCGTACGAGCGCGCCGTCGCGGGCGAGCATGCCCAGGACGGCGCGACGGCTCGG
>NZ_DATAVI010000091.1:0-14279 GCF_036267815.1 Nocardioides sp.
CCGCGTCATCCCGAAGGCGACGTCCTTGGCGGTGACGGGCTGGCCGTTCTCGGCCCACTTCACACCCGAGCGGATCGTGAACTTCCACTGCGTGTAGCTGTCGTTGTGGGTACCCAGGTTGGTGGCCAGGTCGGGGACCAGGATCATGTTCTTGGTCTTGGGGTCGTACTTGTACTGGGTCAGCGAGCGACCGATCAGGCCGCTGAAGATCGACGAGGTGTCGGTGTAGTAGATCTCGCTGGGATCCATGGTCGTCGTCAGACCCGTCAGGGTGAGCACCGTGACGGTGCCGCCCTTCTGCGCCCCGGCGATCGTGATCGGTCCCGTACAGGTCGCGCACTGGCCGTTACCGGTGTTACCGATATTGGCGTTCTGTGATTCCTGATCCGACGAGCCGGCGTTCGATGACCCTGAGCCGCCACAGGCGCTCAGAGCTAGGACGCCGACCGCGGAGATGGCGATCAACGGTGATTTGAACCGCATAGCCCACCCTTTCCGTGGTTCTTTCCTTCTCCCGATGAAGAGATCACCGGCGAGTTCGTGGGTCGAAGGCGTCTCGGATCGAGTCGCCGACGAGGTTGAGGGTCACCACCAGCACGCAGATCGTGAGGACGGGCGCCCACAGGTAGAGCGGATAGGTCTGCCAGTAGTTCTGGGCCAGGAAGATGATCTGTCCCAGGGACGGCGTCTCGGTGACGCCGATGCCGAGGTAGGAGAGTCCCGCCTCGGCGGTGATCAGCCCGGGCAGGGTCAGCGAGGTCGCGACGACGATCGGGGCCACCAGGTTGGGCAGCAGCTCCTTGAACAGGATGCGGCGGGTCGGGACACCCATCACCAGGGCGGCCTGGACGAACTCGCGCTCGCGCAGGGAGAGCACCTGGCCGCGGATGAGTCGAGTCAGCGGCATCCAGTAGAAGAACGACAGGATCAGCATCAGGGCGATCAGCTGCGCATGTGCCAGCCGGCCCGAGGAGTTGGCACCCTGACCGAAGCGCTCGGTCAGGATCGGCGCCATCGCCAGGGCGCCCAGCAGGAACGGGAAGGAGAGGAACAGGTCCGTGACGAACATGATGATCCGGTCGAGCCAGCCGCGCGAGAAGCCGGCCATCAGACCGAGCACCACGCCGATCACCGTGCTGACCACGGTGGCCGTGGTGGCGATCAGCAGGTCGGTGCGAAGTCCGTAGAGCAAGGCCGACAGGTTGTCCACGGCCGTGCCCGGCGCGATCCCGAGCGGGTGAGCGGCCCAGAAGCCGTGGTTCGGCGGGCCGTGGATCGGGAGCTGGTCGGCGTAGAACGACAGCATGTTGTACGGCTGGTACGGGATCGTCGCGGTGGTCGGGAAGATGTGCAGGATCTTGGAGATGACCGGCGCCAGGACGGCGCCCAGCACGAGCAGCACGACGATGGCCGAGCAGACGACGGCCACCTTGTCCTTGCGCAGTCTCGCGAGCGCGATCTGCGTCGGGGACCGGCCTGCGAGCTTTTGGCCTTCGGGTGCCTCGGCCGAGCCTACGGGGGTGGCTTCGGCTAGCTCGGTGACACTCATGCCATGCTCGTCCTCTCGTGCCAAGAAGTTCGTCCGTGGCCGCAGCCCAGCGCGCTCGCAGCCGGGTGAGGCAGGTCACGGCATCTGGACCGGTGTGGACTCTAGATGACCGTCAAGTGATTTCTACGCCGCACGAGGTAACGATTCAGTCTCGGGACTTGGACCGTTCCAAGGGAGCGTCGACGCCGGCTTCGCGGCGCTGCTCGGCCGTGATGGGCGCAGGTGCTCCGGTGAGCGGGTCGTAACCTCCGCCGGACTTCGGGAACGCGATGACGTCGCGGATCGACTCCGACCGCGAGAGGAGAGCCACGATCCGGTCCCAGCCGAAGGCGATCCCGCCGTGCGGCGGCGCGCCGTACGCGAAGGCCTCGAGCAGGAAGCCGAACTTCTCCTGCGCCTCCTCCTCGGCGAGCCCCATGACAGCGAACACGCGCTTCTGGATGTCGCTGCGGTGGATACGGATCGAGCCGCCGCCGATCTCGTTGCCGTTGCAGACGATGTCGTAGGCCCAGGCCAGGGCGTCAGCGGGATCCTGGTCGAAGGTCGCGAGGTCCTGGGGCGACGTGAACGCGTGGTGCACGGCGGTCCAGGCACCGCTTCCGACCGCCACGTCGCCGGCTGCGGTGGCGTCGTCCGCAGGCTCGAAGAGCGGAGCGTCGACCACCCACAAGAAGCTCCAGGCGTCCTCGTCGATGAGCCCGCCACGCCGGCCGATCTCCAGGCGCGCCGCGCCGAGCAGCGCCCGGCTCGCCTTGACCGCTCCGGCGGCGAAGAACACGCAGTCACCGGGGACGGCTCCGGTGTGGGCGGCGAGACCGGCTCGCTCCGCGTCACCGAGGTTCTTGGCGACCGGGCCACCCAGCTCGCCGTCCTCGCCGACGGTGACGTAGGCCAGACCGCGCGCTCCGCGCTGCTTGGCCCACTCCTGCCAGGCGTCGAACTGCCGGCGCGGCTGGTCGGCTCCGCCGGGCATCACGACCGCACCGACATACGGCGCCTGGAAAACCCGGAAGTCGGTGTCGGAGAAGTACGCCGTGCAGTCGACGAGCTCGAGCCCCATCCGCAGGTCGGGCTTGTCACTCCCGAACCTCGCCATCGCCTCGGCGTAGGTCATCCGCGGGAGCGGCACGGTCACCTCGTGGCCGATCAGCCGCCAGAGGGCAACCAGGACCTCCTCGGCGACGGCCAGCACGTCGTCCTGGTCGACGAAGCTCATCTCGATGTCCAGCTGGGTGAACTCGGGCTGCCGGTCGGCTCGGAAGTCCTCGTCGCGGTAGCACCGCGCGATCTGGTAGTAGCGCTCCATGCCGGCCACCATGAGCAGCTGCTTGAACAGCTGCGGGCTCTGCGGCAAGGCGTACCAGCTGCCGGGCTGGAGCCGTGCGGGGACGAGGAAGTCGCGCGCCCCCTCGGGCGTGGACCGGGTGAGGGTCGGCGTCTCGACCTCGACGAACCCGTGGGTGTCCAGGACGTCGCGGGCGGCCTTGTTGACCCTGCTGCGCAGCCGGATCGCGGCCGCCGGTCCGGACCGGCGCAGGTCGAGGTAGCGGTGGCGCAGCCGCGCCTCCTCGCCGACGTCCCCGCCCTTCTGCGAGCCGGCGTCATCGATCGGGAAGGGCAGCGCGGCGCTGGGGCTCAGCACCTCGACGCGGTCGGCGATCACCTCGATCTCGCCGGAGGCGATGGCGGGGTTGGCGTTGCCCTCGGGTCGCCGCTGCACGATGCCGGTGACGGCCAGGCAGTACTCGCTGCGCAGGCTGTGGGCCACCGCCTCGTCGCGGATCACGACCTGCGCGACGCCGCTGGCCTCGCGGAGGTCGATGAACGCGACGCCGCCGTGGTCGCGGCGGCGGCCGACCCACCCGGCCAGCGTCACCTGCGTCCCCTCGTCGGCGGCGCTCAGGGTCCCGGCGTCGTGGGTGCGGATCACTGCGTCTGCCTCTCGTCGGTCGAGCTCGCCGAGACCACGATCGTGGCCCTCGCGTCGTCGTCCGGGGGGACCCAGCTCGCGGCGTCGGCGTCGACCTGGTCACCGGAGCGGATGTCCTTGACCTGGTCGGAGCCGCCCGGCTCGGTGGCGGGGAACCAGACGAAGGGGATGCCCCGGCGCTCGGCGTACCGGATCTGGCGACCGTACTTCTGAGGGCTCGCGACCACCTCGCAGGAGATGTCCCGGGCACGCAGTGCCGCGGCGACCCGGTCGCTGGTGGGCCGGCTCTCCTCGTCGGCGAGCGCTACGAGGACGGCGCTGGGGACCGCCCTGCTCCCCCGCAGGACACCCTCGGAGAGCAGCGGCACCAGCGTGCGCGACAGGCCGAAGGAGATGCCCACGCCGGGGTACGTCGTCCGGCCGTCGTCGGCCAGCGCGTCGTACCGCCCTCCTCCGCCGACGGCCTTCAGGCGCTCGTAGCCCTGCATGTAGATCTCGACCACGGTGCCGGTGTAGTAGTCGAGTCCGCGCGCGATCCGGAGGTTGGCCTCCACCGACACGCGCTCCCCGACGACGTCCGCGCAGCCGTCGAGCACCGACATGAGCTCGTCCAACCCGCGGTCGAGCAGGTCGTCGTCCACCCCGAGGGACCGCACCCGCTCGAGCAGCGACCGGTCCGAGACACGGATCGTGGCCAGCTCCAGACAGCGCCTGGCCTGGTCGTCCGAGGCCCCCGCGTGCCGGACCAGGAGCTCGGCGACGGCGTCCTCCGGAAGCTTGTCCAGCTTGTCGATCTGTCGGATGGCCGCGGTCACGTCGGGGATCCCGAGCCCCTGGTAGAAGCCCTGGATCAGCTTGCGGTTGTTCACCTGGAACGACAGCGGCGGCAGCGGGAGGGCGTCCAGCGCCTGCACCATCACCCGCATCACCTCGACGTCATGGTGGAAGGGGAGCTCGTCCTTGCCGACGATGTCGATGTCGGCCTGGGTGAACTGGCGGTAGCGGCCCTCCTGCGGGCGCTCGCCTCGCCAGCACGGCTGGATCTGGTAGCGCCGGAACGGGAACTCCAGGCTCCCGGCGTGCTCCAGGACGTAGCGGGCGAAGGGCACCGTCAGGTCGAAGTGCAGACCCAGCCGGCGATCCGAGCTCCCGTCCCCGCCGGTGTCGCCCTCGGACTCGGGATCCCCCGCGGCCTGGAGACGGCGCAGGACGTAGATCTCCTTGTCGATCTCGCCACCTTTGGCGAGCCGGTCCAGCGGCTCGGCCACGCGGGTCTCGATGTTGGCGAAGCCGTGCAGCTCGAAGGTGTGCGACAGCGAGGAGATGACCTCGCGCTCGACCGCGCGCGCGGCGGGCAGGAGCTCGGGGTAGCCGCTCAGCGGCGTCGGTCTGGCCATGGGTCAGAGTCCTCGGGTCACGTGGCCGGCCGACTCGCCGTCGGTCAGCTGGCGCAGGAACGGGTTGGTGGCACGCTCGCGGCCGATCGAGGTCTGGCCGCCGTGGCCGGGCAGCACGGCGACGTCGTCGGGCAGGGTGAGGACCTTCGCGCGCAGCGTGTGGAGCATGGTCGCGTGGTCGCCCCCGGGCAGGTCGGTGCGCCCGATCGAGCCCTCGAACAGCAGGTCGCCGGAGAACATGACCGCCGAGGCCCCGTCATCGTCGTACGGCGCGCGGAAGGTCACCGAGCCTTGCGTGTGGCCCGGCGTGTGGTCGACGAACACCTCGAGCCCGGCCAGCTCCAGCCGCTGCCCGTCGTCCAGCTCGGCGACGTCGTCCGGCTCGGCGAACTCGTAGCGCCCGCCCAGCAGCATCGCCGCGCTCTCGCGCGAGAGGCCGGCCATCGGATCGGCGAGCAGGTGTCGGTCGGCGGGGTGGATCCAGGCCGTCGCGTCGTAGGCGCCCGACACGGGTGTGACCGACCACATGTGGTCGACGTGACCGTGCGTGAGCAGCACTGCCACCGGCTTGAGGCGGTGCTCGGCGACGATGTCGGCGACTCCCACGGCGGCGTCCTGGCCGGGGTCTACCACGAGGCACTCGGTGCCCGGCCCGGTCGCCACGACGTAGCAGTTCGCGGCCCACGACCCTGCTGGGAACCCGGCGATCAGCACCCCGGCAGACTATCCACGGCCCGTGGGCATGATGGAATCGGTGCGCCCACGAGCAATCAGCACGATCGGCACGCCTTAGCATGGGCGCTTGCAGGTTGACGAGGACGGACCGAAGAGGACATCAGTGACGACGAGTGAGTGGGGACGCGTCGCCGAGGACGGGACCGTCTACGTGCGCACCCCCGAGGGCGAGCGGTCCGTCGGGCAGTACCCCGAAGGGTCACCCGACGAGGCCATCGCGTTCTTCGCCAAGCGGTACGACGAGCTGGCGGGCACCGTGCACCTGATCGAGCAGCGGGTGACCGCCGCCGTGCTTTCGCCCGACGAGGCGGCCGAGAACGTGCGCGCCCTTCGTGCCCAGGTGGCCGAGGCGAACGCCGTCGGGGACCTCACCGGACTGCTCGGGCGCCTCGACTCGCTGCTGCCCGTCATCTCGCAGCAGCGCCAGGCCCGCCGTGCCGAGCGCGCCGAGAAGTCCGCGGCCGCCAAGACCGAGAAGGAGCGGCTGGTCGCGGAGGCCGAGAAGCTCGCCGAGGGCAACGACTGGCGCAACGGCGCCAACCGGCTCCGGCAGCTGCTCGACGAGTGGAAGGCGCTCCCGCGCATCGACCGCGGCGCGGACGACCAGCTGTGGCGGCGCTTCTCGAGCGCGCGCACGTCGTACACCCGGCGTCGCAAGACGCACTTCGCCGAGCAGAGCGAGAAGCGGGAGGAGGCGCGCGTGGCCAAGCAGCGCCTCGTCAAGGACGCCGAGTCGCTGGCCTCCTCGCGCGAGTGGGGCCCGACGTCCGGCGCCTACCGCGACCTGATGCGACTGTGGAAGGCCGCCGGTCCGGCCCCGCGCGAGGTCGAGGACGGGCTGTGGAGGCGGTTCCGGACGGCCCAGGACACGTTCTTCGGCGCCCGCGACGCCGCGATGGCCGCCCAGGACAGCGAGTTCGCCGCGAACGCCGAGGCCAAGGAGAAGCTGCTGGTCGAGGCCGAGGCGCTCGTGCCGGTCACCGACATGGCGGCCGCCAAGCAGGCGATCCGCGAGATCGCGGAGCGCTGGGACGCCATCGGGAAGGTGCCGCGCGAGAAGATCCGTCCCCTCGAGGACCGGATGCGTGCCGTCGAGCAGTCGATCCGCGGCATCGAGGAGGAGAAGTGGCGCCGCACCGACCCGGAGAAGTCCGCCCGGGCCGACGACATGGTCTCCAAGCTTCACGAGGCGATCGACAAGGTCGAGGCCGACCTGGGGAAGGCGCGGGCGGCCGGCGACCAGAAGAAGGTGACCGAGCTCGAGGAGAACCTCACGTCCCGGCGCGCCTTCCTCGAGATGGCCGAACGCGCCTCCGCCGACTACTCCTGACCCGGAGCGATAGTACGGATCACCACGCTGGTGGAGGACGTCCAGGAACCAGCCTTCTGATCCGTACTATCGCAGCGACGTGCCTCAGGATGCACGGTTGCGGTGTCTGTCGAGCCACCAGGCAGGGGCCTCGAGGGTCCATGCGCGCTCGGCCGGATCGAGGAACGCCGCCCGCGAGCGGACGGAGCGCATTCGGTACGCCGTCCTGACGTCGCGGAGCTGCCCGGCCACGACCTCGAAGTACTCCAAGCCGTGACCGCGGAAACGCTCGGCACGCTCCACGTCGAGGCGATGTCGGTCCCCGTCTCGGTGGATCGCTCCTTGGTACTCCCCCACGACGCCGGCCACCGGATCGAAGAGATCGGGAATGCCGAGAAGGTCGCCGTGGAGATCGAAGACCGGGACGTTCCCCAGAGGCTTGGGCAGGCCGGCGTCGAGGCACCAGCACTGGCACATCCACGCCTCCGGGGGTGACCAGTGCGAGCCACAGGCCAGCATCGCCGCCTCCCTGGCCAGGACGACACCGTTGCGAGGGCGTACGACGTCGAGAAAGGCCCAGAAGTCCTCGACAGATCCGAGCCCCGCCGCCGCGCACATGTCAACGGCCACGGCACCGGCCCGCGGATCTCCCAGCCGGATGATCTCGTCGAAGAGAGCACGCTCCCACGTCACGCAGCGCAGACCCCGATGCAGCCCCCACTCCCACAACGGCACCTGACGACGTAGCCCGACAAACCCGGGATCCGGTCGCAGGCACTCCTTCCCGACCGCCAGGGGTACCGGAAGAACGCCGTCAGAAGGTGACCACCCCTCGAAGTACGACGCACCTCGCCATCGCAGCGCCGCCCACCCGGTGACCGCGCCGTAGCGCCCGAGCCGAGCCTCCTGCTCGACGATCCGCTGCTCGACGACCGCGACAGTGAGCGAGGTCGGAACATAGAGCCCGCGCGACGTACGGCGCCAGTGTGGGCCGGTGGCCTGGTTGCGAGTCGGACCACGACGGCCAGTGGGGTCGACGGGCACAGGTCTTACGAGCCCTCGCGGGGGCTCGCAGGACGCGGACCATTCGCCGACCATGCCCAGAGCCTGGGGGCGCGGGGGGCAGATCGGGCGCCGTACTCCACAGCACGGCGGAAGCGCTCACCCGCGCTGCCGCTGTGGACGAACGGCGGCTCCGGCACGAGCGATAGTACGGATCAATCTGCTGGTCTACTGGCGTGGATGACGAGTCTGGTGATCCGTACTATCGCGAAGGGGGTCATTGGGTGACGCGGTAGGCGTCGAAGACGCCGGGGACGCCACGAACGGCGCGCAGGACGGTGTCGAGGTGCTTGGCCTCGGCCATCTCGAAGGTGAAGCGGCTCTTCGCGACGCGGTCGCGGGTCGTGGACAGGGTCGCGCTGAGGATGTTCACGTGGGCGTCTGAGAGCGCCATCGTGATGTCGGACAGGAGCCGGGCTCGGTCGATCGCCTCCACCTGGATGTTCACCAGGAACGTCGAGTGGACGTTCGGAGCCCATTCGACGTCGAGCAGCCGCTCGGGCTGGCGCTCCAGCTCGGCGGCATTGGTGCAGTCACGCCGGTGCACCGAGACGCCACCGCCCTTCGTCACGAACCCCAGGATCGCGTCGGGGGGGACCGGTGTGCAGCAGCGCGCCAGCTTGACCCACACGTCGGGCACGCCCTTGACGATGACCCCGGACTCACCCGGGGCCGAGACCTTGGACCGGGCCCGCGAGCCGGTGATGCTGACGGCCTCGGCGAGGTCCTCCTGCGCTCCGGCCTCGCCGCCGTGCAGCTCGATCACCCGGCGTACGACGGCCTGGGCGCTGAGGTTCCCCTCGCCCACCGCCGCGTAGAGCGCCGAGACGTCCGCGAGCCGGAAGTGCACGGCGGCCTGGGTCAGCGACTCGTGGGAGAGCACCCGCTTGAGGGACTGTCCCTCCTTGCGCATCAGCTTGGCGATCTGGTCCTTGCCGCGCTCGATGGCCTCCTCGCGCCGTTCCTTGGTGAACCACTGCTTGATCTTGGAGCGCGCCCGCTGCGACTTCACGAAGCCCAGCCAGTCGCGCGAGGGCGCGGCCGTCGGCGCCTTGGAGGTGAAGATCTCCACGACGTCGGAGTTGTCCAACGTCGACTCCAGCGGCACCAGCCGGCCGTTCACCCGCGCACCGATCGTGCGGTGGCCGACCTCGGTGTGGACGGCGTAGGCGAAGTCGACCGGCGTGGCCCCGACCGGGAGCGCGATCACGTCGCCCCGCGGCGTGAAGACGTAGACCTCGGCGCGGTTGATCTCGAAGCGCAGCGACTCCAAGAACTCGCCGGGGTCCTCGACCTCGCTCTGCCAGTCGAGAAGCTGCCGCACCCAGTTCATGTCCTCGAGGTCGCCGAGGCGCTCGGTGTCGATGCCGGCGCGGCCGTTCTCCTTGTACTTCCAGTGCGCCGCCACGCCGTACTCCGCGCGGCGGTGCATCGCCTGGGTGCGGATCTGCATCTCGACCGGCTTGCCGTGGGGACCGATCACCGTGGTGTGCAGCGACTGGTACATGTTGAACTTCGGGGTGGCGACGTAGTCCTTGAAGCGCCCGAGCACCGGTGTCCAGCGCGCGTGCAGGACGCCGAGCGCGGAGTAGCAGTCGCGGTCGTCCTCGACGAGGATGCGCAGCGCCACCAGGTCGTAGATGTCGCTGAACTCGCGGCCACCCACGATCATCTTCTGGTAGATCGAGTAGTAGTGCTTGGGCCGGCCGGTGACCGTGGCCTTGACCTTGGCCTCCTTCAGGTCCACCTGGACCTGCTCCTTGACCTGGGCGAGGAACTGGTCGCGTGATGGCGCCCGCTCGGCCACCATCCGCACGATCTCGTCGTAGATCTTGGGGTGCAACGTCGCGAACGCGAGGTCCTCCAGCTCCCACTTGATGGTGTTCATGCCGAGCCGGTGGGCCAGCGGGGCATACACGTCGAGAGACTCGGTGGCCTGCCGCTCCTGCGTGGACTGCTTGACGTAGCGGACCGTGCGCATGTTGTGCAGGCGGTCGGCCAGCTTGATGACCAGCACCCGGATGTCGCGAGCCATCGCCACGATCATCTTGCGGATGGTCTCGGCCTGGGCGGTCTCGCCGTACTGGACCTTGTCCAGCTTGGTCACCCCGTCGACGAGCTGGGCGACCTCGTCGCCGAAGTCGGCCCGCAGCTCTTCGAGGGTGTACGCCGTGTCCTCGACCGTGTCGTGCAGCAGGGCCGCGACCAGCGTCGGCTCGGTCATGCCGATGTCGGCCAGGATCGTGGTCACCGCGAGCGGGTGGGTGATGTAGCGGTCGCCGCTCTTGCGCATCTGGGTTCCGTGCAGGTGCTCGGCGGTGCGGTACGCACGCTCGATCAGCGCGAGGTCGGCCTTGGGATGGTTGGCCCGGATCGAGCGGAACAACGGCTCGAGCTCGGGACGCTCGTTCTGGTTGCGGCCTCCGCCCATCCGGGCCAGGCGGTTGCGCACCCCGCGGGGCGAGGGCACCCGCGAGGAGAGCCGGTCGGCCCGCTCTCCGCCACGCTCACGCGCGAGCGGCGCAGCATCGGCGGCGCGCTCCTGCGCCACCGGGATGCTGCCATCGGTCGTCATGGATCGAGTCTAGGTGCCCCTCACCGTCATCAGGCTGGTCAGCGGCAGGTCGCCGACCGCGGCGCGACCCGGCAGGAAGCTCAGGTCCATCAGCACCGCCACCGCGTGGGCCACCGCGCCGCTGCGCTCGACGAGCGTGCGCGTGGCCGCCATCGTGCCGCCGGTGGCGAGCACGTCGTCGACCAGGAGCACCCGGTCGCCGGGCCTCAGGGCGTCCTGGTGGATCTCCAGCGTCGCCTCGGCGTACTCCAGGGAGTAGGACTCGGCGTACGTCGCACGGGGCAGCTTGCCGGCCTTGCGCACGGGCACCATGCCCGCGCCCAGCGCGAGAGCGACCGGGGCCGCCAGGATGAACCCGCGAGCCTCCATCCCGACCACGTGGTCGACCACGACCCGGCCGTCGGCGTCGCGCCCGGCGTCCGCTAGTGCCTCGACGACGCTCCCGAAGGCCTCGGGATCGGCCAGCACCGGCGTGATGTCCTTGAACAGGACCCCCGGCTCGGGGAAGTCCGCGACGTCGACCACCAGCCGGCGCAGCGCCTCGGCGGCACTGCCGGCCCGGCCGCCCCGGCTGCTCGCGCCGGGCTCGGTCACTTCTTGCCGCGCTTGGACTTCGCCTGCCGGGTCGGCTGCACCCGGCCGCTCGACGAGCTGGGCCGCACGGGTCCACGAGACTGGGGTACGACGCGTCCCCGCCCGGTGGCGTCGCTGCTCGGCTGAGGGCGGTTGCCACCCGTCGGCCGCGCCGCGGGCTCCGCCCGCGCGTCACTGGGAGGTACGACGTCCGGGTCGGCCGCGATCGGCAGGTCGTCGGCGTACGACGGCACCTGGGCGTAGCGGTCGACGTCATGGGCGCGTCGGGTCCTGATCCGCTTCTCCAGCTCCGCGTTGGCGGCCTCGCTCGACTTCATGTGCGCCAGCAGAGGCGTCGCGATGAAGATCGAGGAGTACGCACCCGCGGCCATGCCGACGAACAGCGCCAAGGAGAGGTCCTTGAGATCGCCCGAGCCGAGCTGCACCGCGCCGACGTACAGGATCGCCCCGACCGGGATGAGCGCCACGATCGAGGTGTTGATCGAGCGGACCAGGGTCTGGTTGACCGCGAGGTTGGCAGCCTCGGGGTAGGTCATCCGCGAGGCCCTGAGGTTCTTGGTGTTCTCGCGGACCTTGTCGAAGACGACGACGGTGTCGTAGAGCGAGAAGCCGAGAATGGTCAGCACGCCGGTGACCGTGGCCGGCGTGACCTCGAACCCCGACAGGGCATAGATGCCCACCGTGATCACCAGGTCGTGGGCCAGCGCCACCATCGCCGCGACCGACATCTTCCATTGCCGGAAGTAGCCCCAGATCAAGAACACGACCAGGACCAGGAAGACCACGAGTCCGATCGCCGATCGCTTCGCGACTTCCTTGCCCCAGCTCGGCCCGATCTCGTCGGTGGAGATGTCGCCGTGGGTGACCCCGACCGACTTCTCGATCGCCACCTCGATCTGGTTGCTCTCGGTGGGCGTGACGGGCTCGGTCTCGACGATGATGCTGTTCTTGCCGGCGGTGGTGACCACGACCTGCTGGGCCGAGGCGATCCCGGTCGCCGAGACGTCGTCGCGCAGCTTGTCGGCGTTGGCCTGGGTCACCTCGCTGGTCGGCACGGAGACGGTGAACTGCGCGCCCCCGCGGAACTCGAGGCCGAAGTTCAGGCCACGGAAGTAGAGACCGAGCACCGCGGCGATGATGATCAGCCCGGAGACGGCGTACCAGATCCGCGTCTTGCCGACGAAGTCGACGGACTTCCGGCCGCTGTAGAGGTCGTTGCCGAGCCTGCTGAACTTGCTCATCAGGCCCTCCCTCCGGCCGGGAGCCGATCGAGCCCGAGGTTCTCGGCATCCAGGCCCGAGAGCTTGTGGCCCTTGTTGAAGAAGTCGAACCGGGCCAGCCACGAGACCATCGGCTTGGTGAACCAGAAGAAGACCGCGAGGTCGATCACGGTCGAGAGACCGAGGGCGAAGGCGAAGCCCTTCACGACACCGGCCGCGAAGAGATAGAGGACGACGGCGGCCAGGATGGACACCGCGTCGGCCGCCACACAGGTCGCCCGGGCGCGGATCCAGCCCGCCTCGACGGCGACTCGCATCGACTTGCCCGATCTCATCTCGTCGCGTATTCGCTCGAAGAACACGATGAAGGAGTCGGCGGTGATGCCCACGGCCACGATCAGGCCCGCGATGCCGGGCAGGGTCAGGGTGAACCCGGCGCCCTTGGCCAGCAGGAGGACCATCGCGTACGTCGTGGCTCCGGCGACGATCAGCGAGGAGATGACCACCAGCCCCAGGCCGCGGTAGTAGAAGAGGCAGTAGAGCATCACCAGGATCAGCCCCGCGACACCGGCGGTGATGCCGGCCGAGAGCTGGTCACCGGCCAGCGAGGGACCGATCACCTCGATGGTCGTCTTGGTCTGGTCGAAGCTGATCGGGAGCGCGCCGTACTTCAGGCTCGTCGCCAGGCTCTTGGCCGTGGACTCCTTGAAGTTGCCCTGGATCGTCGAGGTGCCGTCGGGGATCACCTGCTTGAAGTACGTCGCGGTGACGACCTTGCCGTCCAGGACGATCGCCACCAGCTCGCTCTGGTTGCCCTGCATCTGCTGGGAGAGCTCGCGCTGCACGTCGGCGCCGTGGCTCTTGAGGCTCAGCGCCACCTCCCAGTCGACCTGACCCTGCTGGCTGCCCGGCGCGGTCGCGGATGCCGACTTGATCTCGGTGCCCTCGATCACCGCCGGCGAGAGGAGGTACTTCTGGCCCTGGTCGTCGCAGGTCACGATCGGGATGGTCGCGTTGTCGACGACGGGGGCCTTCGATGCGCAGCTGTAGGCGTTGTAGACGGCCAGCGACTGCGGGTCGGGGCTGGTCATCCAGGTCAGCGGATCGGAGAAGGACTTCTTGTTCGCCGCCGTGTAGGTCAGCTGCGACGTCGAGGTGGGAGCCGTCCCGGCGGGCCCCGTCGAGGCCGCGGACGACGGGTTGCTCGACGACGTGGGTCCCTTGGTGGCCTTGCCCTTCTTGGGCTTCTGCTTGTCCTGCCCGAGGAGGGCCGGGGGGCGGTTCTTCCCGGTGGAGCTGCTGCTCGGCTGCTTCGTCGAGCCGCTCTTCGGGGTACCCGACTTGTGCGGCTTCGGCGGCAGCGTGACCCCGATCCCGGGCGAGGGCTCAGGGGTGGTCGACGGCGTCGTCGTCGTGCCGGACTGGGGGACCTCGGCGACCAGCCGGAAGCGCAGCCGCGCCTGCCGGATCACGGTCTGGACCAGGCTGTTCTTGTTCGAGCCCGGCACCTGCACGACGATCTCGTCACTGCCCTGGGTGGTCACCGTGGCCTCGGAGACACCCGAGGCGTTCACACGGTCGTCGATGATGCTCGCGGCCTGGTTGAGCTCGTCCTTCTTGACGCTGCCGTTGGCGATCAAGGTGATCTGGGTGCCGCCTTGGAGGTCGAGTCCCAAGGCGGGCTTCCACGTGCCGATCAGGGCGACCAGGCCATAGGCGACCGCCAGCCCGATGAAGAACACCGTGACGGTGCGACCCGGGCGGGCGCTACTGCGTGCCATCAGATTGCTTCTCCTCCGGCTCGTCGGCATCGGCTGCCGCGAGCTCTGTTCCGGCCTCCCGAGACGCGGGAGCCACCACCTTGCCGACGGCGGCGCGCACGACCTTGAGCCTGACGCCGTCCGCCAC
>NZ_DATAVI010000092.1:0-22198 GCF_036267815.1 Nocardioides sp.
ATCTGGGCGGCCTCGCCTGGAGCACGCCCCAGGCCATCCGGGTGCTGGACGCCGCGGGCTGCGACGACATCGTGATCGAGACCGTCGGGGTCGGGCAGAGCGAGGTCGAGATCGCCGGGCTCGCCGACACGACCCTGGTCCTGCTGGCGCCGGGAATGGGCGACGGCATCCAGGCCGCCAAGGCGGGAATCCTGGAGATCGGGGACGTCTACGTCGTCAACAAGGCCGACCGCGACGGAGCCGACTCGCTGCGTCGCGAGCTGCGCTCGATGCTGTCCCTCGCGGAGCGCGCGGAAGGGTCGTGGAGGCCGCCGATCGTGAAGACGGTCGCGTCGCGCGCCGAGGGCGTCGACGACCTGGCGGTCGAGATCGAGCGGCATCACGCGTGGCTGGAGTCGTCTGGCGAGCTGGCCGCGCGTCGTACCCGCCGGGCCCGCGAGGAGATCGAGGCGATCGCGCTCACGGCCCTACGCGAGCGGTGGGGCGACGTCCACGGACGCTCCGAGCTCGACGACCTCGCGGCGCAGGTCGTCGCCGGGTCGACCGACCCCTACGCCGCCGCCGAGACGCTGCTCGCCGAGCTCTGACCGGCGCGCTGGTGACGGCCCCGCGACAGCGAGGCCGCGGCGGCGACGAGCGCCATCACCGTGGCCGCGGTGAACACGATCGTCAGTCCGTGGTGGAAGGGCCCCGCGACCAGCCGCGGGAAGAACTCGTGCCCGGTCAGCGTCGCGGCGTCGGCGGGGGAGAGGTTCGTGATGGTGCCGCCGAGCAGGTGCTGGACCGGGTTGTTGCCCAGGAACGTCGCGAACAGCGTGCTGACTGGAGGCAGGCCGGCGATCTGCTCTGCCTGGTGCGGAGGGACGCCGTGAGCCCTCAGGCCGCTGGACAGCTGGGCCGGGAGCGACGACGCGAGCCCGGCGATCATCAACGAGAAGAAGACGCCGATCGACAGCGCGGTCCCGGAGTTCTGGAGGGTCGAGCGCATCCCCGAGGCGACCCCACGCTCCGACGGCGCGACGCTGCCCATGATCGCGGCGGTGTTGGGGGCCGAGAACATGCCCTGTCCCAGCCCGCTGAGCAGGAGCAGGAGAGCGAAGACGGGGTAGTCGAAGTCCACCGGGATCGACATCAGGCCGACGAACGACGCGGCGACGAGCAAGAGTCCGGTGGTGGAGAACAGCCTGGCGCCGAAGCGGTCGGAGAGGTAGCCCGAGATCGGCCCGGCGACCAGGAAGCCGCAGGTCAGCGGGAGCATGTAGATGCCGGCCCACAACGGCGTGTCCTCGAACGAGTAGCCGTGCAGAGGAAGCCAGATTCCCTGGAGCCAGATGATCAGCATGAACTGGAGCCCGCCGCGGGCGATGGCGGTGAGCAGGGCGGCCAGGTTGCCGGCCACGAACGCCCGCGACCGGAACAGGCCGAGACGGAACATCGGCGCCGCCACCCGCGACTCGACGACCGCGAAGGCGCCCAGCAGGAGGATGCCCAGCCCGAGGCCGCCCAGGACGCGCGGGCTGGTCCACCCGGTCGCGTGACCGCCGTAGGGCTGGATGCCGTAGGTGAGCGCGGTGAGGACCAGCCCCAGGCCGAGGGTGAACGTCGCGGTGCCGAGCACGTCGACCCGGGCGCGCGACCGGGCCCCGATCTCGCGCAGGCTCCGGTAGGACCAGATGGTGCCGACGATCCCGATGGGCACGCTCACCCAGAACACCGCTCGCCAGTCCCACACGGCCAGCAGCCCTCCGAGCAGCAGCCCGAGGAACTGCCCGGCCAGCCCGGTGATCTGGTTGATGCCGAGTGCCATCCCGCGCTGCTCGGAGGGGAAGGCGTCGGTGAGGATCGCCGCCGAGTTGCCGGTGAGCATCGCGCCCCCGGTGGCCTGGACGACGCGCCACCCGATCAGCCAGAGTGCGCCGGCGCGCGCGTGGAACGGGTCGACCGAGAGGCAGACGCTGGCGCCGGCGAACACGGCGAAGCCGGCGTTGTACATCCGCACGCGGCCGAAGATGTCGCCGAGCCGCCCCACCGAGACGACGAGCACCGCCGACACCAGGAGGTAGCCGAGGATCATCCAGAGCAGGTAGCCGATGTTGCCGGGCGCGAGCGGGTCCAGGCCGATGCCACGGAAGATCGCGGGCATCGCGATGATCACGATGGAGCCGTCGATGGTCGCGATCAGGATGCCGAGCGTGGTGTTGGACAGGGCGACCCACTTGTAGCGGTCGTCGTGGGTGGGGGTGGTCGTGGCGGTCACAGCGACTGCGCCACGCGGTCCAGCAGCGGGATCGCGGCGGCCAGGGCGGCGAGCTCTCCGGGGTCCAGCGTGTCGCGGAGCCCGGCCTCGAGCCGTCGCGCACTCTCCCCGCGTCGCTCGCGCCGCACCGCCGTCCCGAGTTCGGTCAGGCTGACGATGGCGCGCCTCCCGTCGGCCGGGTCGGACCTGCGCACGACGTAGCCCTTGGCCTCCATGACGGCGATGGTCGTCGCGATCGCCTGCGGGCTGACGCGCTCTTCCTCGGCGATCGTGCCGGGTGAGGCCGGGCCGCCGCGGTCGAGCCGGGCCAGGGTGGAGGCCTCGGACAGGGTCAGGTCGCCGATGGCGTGGGCCTGGCGGAGCGCGCGGGCGATGCGCCCGACGACGAGGTGGAGGTCTTCGGCGACGCTGAGCGCGGACGTGCGGGACGGCATAGATAGTTACAATAGGTTGATCAACCTCTTGGAACAAATCCGCCGGTCGCGCACGAACTAGTCTCCTGGTATGCCGCGGCTGCCGTTCGACCCGATCGACGAGGCCGCGCGTCAGTGGGGCAGGCGCTGGGACGCCGTGCCGGCCATGCACGCGGTGACCTCGCTGATGCGGGTCCAGCAGCTCGTGCTGGGCGCCCTCGACGGCATCCTGAAGCCACACGGGCTGACCTTCGCCCGCTACGAGGCGCTCGTGCTGCTCTGCTTCTCCTCGCGCGGGTCGCTGCCGCTGGGCAAGATGGGCGAACGGCTCCAGGTGCACCCGACCTCGATCACCTCGACGGTGCAGCGGCTCGAGGCCGACGGGCTGGTCGTGCGCCGGCCGCATCCCGACGACGGGCGCGCGGTGCTGGCCGAGGTGACCGACGCCGGTCGGGCGCTGGTCGAGGTCGCCACCGGCGACCTCGTGGGAGCCGACTTCGCGCTGGGCTCCCTGTCCGATGCCGAGCTGGGTCGGCTCTCCGCGCTGCTGCGTCCGGTCCGCCGCGCCGCCGGCGACTTCGACTGACCGCCGCCGGGCGGGCTGTCGGCCGCCGGGCGGGCTGTCGGTGGAGGAGGTCAGCATGGTCCGGTGACCGACTCCGACGCCGTGCGCCGCGTGGGCCTCGCGCTGCCGCGGGCCTACGAGCGCGAGGTGCGTGGTCGCTGGAAGCTCAAGGTCGGCCAGATCGTCTTCGTGGCCTTCTCGCGCGACGAGCAGGAGCTGGGCTTCGGCTTCCCCAGGGCCGAGCGCGAGGGCCTGGTCGCCGCCGATCCCGAGACCTTCTACCTCCCGGGCCGGGCCGACCTGAGATACCAGTGGGTCTGCGCACATCTCGCCCGACTCGACGAGACCGAGATGCGCGAGCTGGTCGTCGACGCCTGGCGGATGTGCACGCCCGCGATGCTGCACGACCTGCCCGACCTGCCCGAGCCGGCCGCGCAGGTGTGGAACCTCGTGGACCGCCGCGACTGGGCCGCCCTCCGGCCACTGCTCGATCCCTCGGTGCGCTTCGACGACGCGAGGGTGTCGCTCCGCGGCCGCAGCCGGGTGCTCGACCATCTCGACGCGAGTCCCACCCCCAAGCCTCCGAGGCAGGTCGAGGTCCGCGACGGGCGGCTGTTCCGCTGGCGTCGGTGAGGCCGTGCCGGTGAGGACCGGCGACGGCGACGGTCCCCGTGCTGACCCGTCCCGTTCACCTGAATGCGCCACGATGAGTCCGTGGCGAAGAAGAAGCAGCAGGCGAAGAAGGCTCCACCCCCCGCGGGAAAGGGGCTCAAGGCTGCGGTCGACAAGCTCCAGACCCGGCTCGTGGCCGCCGAGAAGTCGGCCGAGAAGTGGAAGGCGCGGGCCAAGGAGCACAAGTCTCTGGCTGCCGGGGCCAAGGCCGAGCTGGGCGTCGTACGCCGGCGCCTGGCGAGGGCCGAGGCATCCGCGACCACGTGGAAGGACCGAGCCGAGCAGAGGACGGCCGCTACGCCGGCCCCGACCCCCACGCCGGCCGCCTCCTCGGCTGAAGCGTCGCCCGTCGAGACCTGGACGGTCACCCGGCTGCGTGCCGAGGCGCGGAGCCGGGGCGTGACCGGGTACTCGCGGATGACCAGGGACCAGCTGCTCGCCGCAGTCCGTCGTTAGGGAAAACTAGTAGGACGTCCTACTATTCGGGCATGGGTGACATGGTCTCGACGGACACCACCGACGCCGACGCACGCTCTCGCTGGCAGCGGCGCTACGACGCCGCGCGGGTCCGCGACGCGGACTTCACGACGCTCTCCGGGGTCGAGGTCGACCCGGCGTACGGTCCCGCCGACGGCGACGCCTCGGAGTGGCCCGGCGAGTTCCCCTTCACCCGAGGGCTCTACGCCACCGGGTATCGCGGACGCACGTGGACCATCCGGCAGTTCGCCGGCTTCGGCAACGCCCAGCAGACCAACGAGCGCTACCGGATGATCCTCGGGCGGGGCGGGGGCGGGCTGAGCGTGGCCTTCGACATGCCCACCCTGATGGGTCGCGACTCCGACGACTCCCAGAGTCTCGGCGAGGTCGGGCACTGCGGCGTGGCCATCGACTCCGCGGCCGACATGGACGAGCTCTTCGACTCGATCCCGCTCGACGAGGTCACCACGTCGATGACGATCAGCGGGCCGGCCGTCCCCGTCTTCTGCATGTACCTCGTCGCGGCCGAGCGCCAGAGCGCGGACCTGTCGGCGCTCAACGGCACGCTTCAGACCGACATCTTCAAGGAGTACATCGCCCAGAAGGAGTGGCTGTTCACCCCCGAGCCGCACCTCCGCCTGATCGGCGACCTCATGGAGTACTGCGCGCACAACATCTCGGCGTACAAGCCGCTGTCGGTCTCGGGCTACCACATCCGCGAGGCCGGCTCGACCGCCGCGCAGGAGCTCGCGTTCACGCTCGCCGACGGGTTCGGCTACGTCGAGCTCGGTCTCAGTCGCGGGCTCGACGTGGAGGTGTTCGGTCCCGGCCTGTCGTTCTTCTTCGACGCGCACGTCGACTTCTTCGAGGAGATCGCCAAGTTCCGCGCCGCGCGGCGCATCTGGGCCCGCTGGATGCGCGACGTGTACGGCGCCACCACCGAGAAGGCGCAGTGGCTGCGCTTCCACACCCAGACCGCCGGTGTCTCGCTGACCGCCCAGCAGCCGTACAACAACGTCGTCCGGACGGGCATCGAGGCGCTCTCGGCGGTCCTCGGCGGCACGAACTCGCTGCACACCAACGCCCTCGACGAGACGCTGGCGCTGCCCAGCGAGCAGGCCGCCGAGATCGCGCTGCGCACCCAGCAGGTGATCATGGAGGAGACCGGCGTCGTGAACGTCGCCGACCCGCTCGGGGGCTCGTGGTACGTCGAGGCGCTCACCGACCGCCTCGAGGCGGAGGCGAACGCGATCTTCGACAAGATCCTCGCGATGGGCGGCTCGTCGTTGACCCACACCGACACCGAGGGGCTCGCGGCGGCGACCCGGGCCGGCGACAACCCGGTGACGAAGGGGCTGCTGCGCGGCATCGAGGACGGCTGGTTCATGGCGGAGATCGCCGAGGCGGCGTTCCAGTACCAGACGGCCCTGGAGAAGGGCGACAAGAGGATCGTCGGGGTCAACGTCCACACGGACTCGATCACCAGCGACCTGGAGATCCTGCGGATCTCCCACGAGGTGGAGGTCGAGCAGGTCAGGGCCTTGAGCGCGCGGCGGGCGGCGCGCGACGAGGAGGCTGTGGCGGCGGCGATCCAGCGGATGGTCGACGTCGGCCGCACCGACGGCAACATGATCGAGCCGATGCTCGACGCGTGCCGGGTCGAGGCGACCCTCGGCGAGATCTGCGACGCGCTGCGTGCCGAGTGGGGCGAGTACCGCGAGCCGGCGCGCTTCTGAGGGGGGTCGCCCGGCACCCGTCTCGCAAACCACCCGCCGGAAGGCCGACCGGTCGTCCCTAGGATGGCCGTCATGACGCAGCAGCCGTTCAGCCGCCCGGGCGCCGTCGACCTGTCGGGCCTCCAGCGCCCCGCTCCAGCCGATGGGCAGGCATCCGCCGCCGGGTCCTCGGCGTACTCCCTCGAGGTCGACGAGCAGAGCTTCCAGTCCCTCCTCGAGTCCTCGGTCACCGCGCCGGTGGTCCTGGTCTTCTACTCGCCGAGCCGGGCGCCCGAGAGCACGACGTACGCCCTCGAGGTCGCAGCGGCGACCGAGGCCTACGAGGGTCGCTTCCTGGCCGGCCTGGTCGACATCGACGCGACGCCGTCGATCGCGGCGAGCCTCCAGATCCCCCAGGTGCCGCTGCTGATGGTGATCCTCGACGGCAGGCCGGCGGCGCAGCCGATCCCCGGCGTGCTCCGGCGTGACGAGCTCGACGCCCTGCTCAACCAGCTCGCCCAGGGCCTGACCACGCAGGGGATCACCGCGCGTCACCAGCCGCTCTCGCACCCTGCCTCCGCCGACGACGAGGGCGGCGAGCCCCAGGCCGACCCGAGGTACGCCCCGGCCGAGCAGGCGCTGGCCTCCGGCGACGTCGACGCCGCGGTCGCGGAGTACCAGCGCCTCGTCGATGCCAACCCCGCCGACACCGAGGCGGCAGCCGGCCTGGCGATGGCCAAGGTGCTCCAGCGCACCCAGGGCGTCGACGCCGATGCCGCCCGCGCGGCCGCGGTCGCCGATCCCGACGACGTCGGCGCCCAGACCCTCGCCTCCGACGTCGACCTGCTCGACGGCGACGTCGACTCGTCCTTCGACCGGCTTGTCGACCTGGTCCGGCGTTCCTCCGGCGATGAGCGCAACCAGGCCCGCGAGCACCTCATCGGCCTCTTCGCGGCCGTGGGGAACGACGATCCACGGGTGCTGCGCGGTCGACAGAGCCTCGCGTCGGCGCTGTTCTGAGGTGGCCTCGGTGAGCACGATCGTCTTCACCCACGCCCATCCCGACGACGAGGCGTCCCAGACGTCGGGAGCGATGGCCCGGGCCGCCGCCGAGGGCAACCGCGTCGTGGTGGTGTTCGCGACCAACGGCGAGCACGGTGAGGTCGCCGTCGACGCCGTCGACGGCGAGAGCGTGGCCGACCACCGGCGCCGCGAGGCCGAAGCCTCCGCCCGCGCGCTCGGGCTCTCCCGCATCGTCTGGCTGGGATACGCGGACTCCGGGATGACCGGCTGGGAGCAGAACGACGCCGAGGGCTCCTTCCACGCCGCCGATCTCGACGAGGCGGCCCGCCGGCTGGCCGGCGTGCTCGACGAGGAGGACGCCGACGTCCTGGTCGGCTACGACTGGCACGGCGGCTACGGCCATCCCGACCACGTCAAGGTGCACGCGCTCGTGCACGCGGCAGCGCCGCTGGCTCGTCGTACCCCGCGGCTGCTGGAGTCGACCATGAACCGCGATGAGATCCGGCGGGTGTTCGAGGCGACTCGCCAGGCGGGGGTCGAGCCGGACTGGAACCCCGACGACCCGATGGACGACGGCAACCCGCTCGGCGAGCCCGAGTCCGCGATCACCTGGCAGGTCGACGTCTCGGGGTATCTGCGCCACCGGCGCGCCTCGATGGAGGCACACCGCTCCCAGGCGACGGACATCGAGCAGTTCCTGGGGATGTCCGACGACGTGTTCGCGATGGCCTTCGGCACCGAGCACTACATCGAGCCCGGCGACGACGGCCCGATGCGCCCCGGCTGGCCCTTCACCCTCCGTTGAGACGTTGTCACCGGACCGGGTAGTCCCTGACAGAAACGTCGTCACCGGACCCCGATCCCGACATTTCTGTCAGGGACTACCCGTCAGAGCGCGCCCTCCTCAACCGAGGGTGGAGCGGCCGGCTTCGAGGCGGGCGACCGGGACTCGGAACGGCGAGCAGGAGACGTAGTCGAGGCCGATCTCGTCGAAGAAGTGGATCGAGGCCGGGTCGCCGCCGTGCTCGCCGCAGACGCCGAGGTGCAGGTCCGGGTTGGCCTTCCGCCCCAGCCGGGCGGCATGGCGCACGAGCCGTCCGACGCCGTCGACGTCGAGCGACTCGAACGGGCTCACCTGGAAGATCCCGTGCTCGAGGTAGCGGCTGAAGAACGACGACTCGACGTCGTCGCGCGAGAACCCCCAGGTCATCTGGGTCAGGTCGTTGGTGCCGAAGGAGAAGAACTCCGCCGACCCGGCGATCTCGTGGGCGGTCACGGCCGCCCGGGGCAGCTCGATCATGGTGCCGACCTTGTGCGGGACCGAGGTGCCGCGCTCCGTCTCGACGTCGCGGGCGACCTCGGCGATCTGGCCCTTGACCAGGTCCAGCTCGGTGACCGCCGCGACCAGGGGGATCATGATCTCCGGCTGGGGGTCGCCACCGGCCGCGAGCCGCTGGGCGGCGGCCTCCAGGATCGCGCGCACCTGCATCTTGAACAGGCCCGGGATCACGATGCCGAGGCGTACGCCGCGCAGTCCGAGCATCGGGTTCTGCTCGTGCAGCCGCTTGACGGCCTCCAGCAGCCGCTGGTCGTGCTCGTCGAGGTCGTCCTGCTCCTCGTCCAGCGCGACCTTGACCGAGAGATCGGTGTAGTCCGGCAGGAACTCGTGCAGCGGAGGGTCGATCAGCCGAATCGTGACCGGCAGGCCGTCCATCGCCTCCAAGATGCCGCGGAAGTCGTCTCGCTGAAGCGGGAGCAGCGCCGCGAGGGCGGTCTCCTGGCCGGCCTCGTCGTCGGCGACGATGAGGTTCTCGACGAGCTGACGTCGCTCGCCGAGGAACATGTGCTCAGTGCGGCACAGACCGATGCCCTCGGCCCCGAACCGGCGCGCCCGCGCGGCGTCCTCCGGGGTGTCGGCGTTGGCCCGCACGCGCAGGCGGCGCACGTCGTCGGCGCGCTTCATGACCCGGTCGACGGCGTGGACGAGGTCCTCGTCCACGTGCTCGCCCTCGAGGTAGCGCATCACCATCGAGTCGGTGACGGGGACGGCACCTGCGAACACCTCGCCGGTCGTGCCGTCGATGGAGATGACGTCACCCTCGCGGATCGGGTCACCGCCCCGGACCCTGGCCCGTCGCTTCTTGGAGCTCACGTCGAGGGCCTCCACGCCGCACACGCAGGTGCGGCCCATGCCGCGGGCGACAACGGCGGCATGCGACGTCTTGCCACCTCGGCTGGTGAGGACTCCGCGCGCGGCGACCATGCCGCGCAGGTCGTCGGGGTTGGTCTCCTTGCGGACCAGGATCACGTCCTCCCCGCGCCCGGCCCACTCCACGGCCGTGTCGGAGTCGAAGACGGCCTTGCCGACCGCGGCCCCCGGTGAGGCGTTCATGCCCCGGGCGAGCAGCGTCCGCTCCGCGGTCTCGTCGAAGCGCGGGAACATCAGCTGCGCCAGCTGGGCGCCGGTGACCCGGCGCAGCGACTCGTCGGTGTCGATCAGGCCCTCGTCGGTCATGTGCCGGCCGATCCGGAACGCCGCCTCGGGGGTCCGCTTGCCGACGCGGGTCTGGAGCATCCACAGCTTGCGGCGCTCGACGGTGAACTCGATGTCGCACATGTCGCGGTAGTGCTTCTCGAGCTTGTCCATGATCGACAGCAGGGCGTCGTGCGACGCCTTGTCGATGCGCTCCATGTCCGCCAGCGACACCGTGTTGCGGATGCCGGCGACGACGTCCTCGCCCTGGGCGTTCTGGAGGTAGTCGCCGTAGACGCCCTGGTTGCCCGACGCCGGGTCGCGTGTGAAGGCCACCCCGGAGCCGGAGTCCTCACCGCGGTTGCCGAAGACCATCGCCTGCACGTTCACCGCCGTGCCCAGGGCTTCGTCGATGCGCTCCTGGCGACGGTAGAGCACAGCCCGCTCGGTGTGCCAGGAGTCGAAGACGGCGCGCATCGCGAGCTCGAGCTGCTCGCGTGGGTCCTGCGGGAAGTCGCGTCCGGCGTGCTCACGGATCGCGTCTCGGAACATCGCGACCAGATCGCGCAGGTCGTCGACGCCGAGGTCGGTGTCGGTGGTGGCTCCGCGATCCTTCTTGAGCCTGTCCAGCGCGCGGGAGAACACCTCGGAGTCGATGCCGAGCACCGTCGCCCCGAACATCTGGAGCAGCCGACGGTAGGAGTCCATCGCGAAGCGCTCGTCGTTGCTCTGCTCGGCCAGGCCCCGGACGGACTCGTCGTTGAGCCCGACGTTGAGCACGGTCTCCATCATCCCGGGCATCGAGACCGCCGCACCCGACCGCACGCTGACCAGCAGCGGGTCGGACGGCTCGCCCAGCCGACGTCCCATCTCCTGCTCCAGGGCCGACAGGTGCTGGTCGATCTCGGCGGCGAGCCCGTCCGGCAGGTCACCCTGCGCGAGGTAGGCGCGGCAGGCCTCCGTCGAGATCGTGAAGCCGGGCGGCACCGGCAGGCCCAGGTTGGTCATCTCGGCGAGGTTCGCGCCCTTGCCGCCGAGCAGCTCCTTCTGGTCCTTGTCGCCCTCGGTGAAGTCATAGACGTAGGTCATGGGCCGATCCTCGCCGTCGCTGGTCGAACCTGTCGAGACCGCCGTGCAGGATCGGAGGCCCTCGACGGGCTCGACCAGCGTGGGTCAGCCACCGCTCTCGACGTACGCCGGGTGGGCGCCGTCGGCGAGGCTGGCCAGCGCGGACCCGATCCGGCGGCTGGTGAAGTCGGCGCATCGCTCGTGCACCTGCTCCGGGGTGGCGAACTCCGCCTCGCGGATCTCCCGGGCCTGCTTGACGATCCCGTCGGTGAGGCTCGCGTCGTGCTCGCCTCCGTCGAAGACCAGGCAGACGGCGTCGTCCCACCCGCCCCACGGGGGCAGCCAGTCGGTGAGGAGCAGCGGTCCGGCCTCGATGTCGAGCCCCAGCTCCTCCTTCACCTCGCGGGTGGCCGCGAGCTGCGGCGACTCCCCGACCTCGACCACGCCGCCGGGCAGGTCCCAGTCGTTCTTGTAGGTCAACCGGCAGATCAGCACGCGGCCCGCGCGGTCGCGCAGCAGGAGCTGGCTGATCGCGCGCTTGCGCGGAAGGAAGGAGTTGAGCAGGGCGCGAAACCCCTCGGGCTCGGAGGTGGGGGTGTCGGTGGCGAGGCGCGACAAGATGACCATCCCGGTGGCGTCGGGCCGGTCGGCCATGCCCAGGACCACCCGTCGCACGCCCTCACGGTGAAGCCCGGCCCGGGTGGCAACCCGCAGTGACGCGGCATTGCGGGGGTCGACCTCGGCCTGCACCCGTCGTGCGCCGAGCTCGGCGAGGGAGAAGTCGGCCAGGAGGCGGGCCGCCCGGGCGGCGAACCCGTGCCCGCGGTGTCCGGAATAGAGCAACCACGACAACGAGATCGTCTGGTCGCCCTCGGGGCGCGCCGCGACCGTGCCCACGGTCACGGCGTCGTGGTGGATGGCGAAGGTGTGCCGCTCTCCCGCGGCCCACTCGCGGCGCCATCGCTGCACGACGTCGAGCATCCCGTCACGGGTCGACGGCCCGGGCTGGCCCAACCACAGCCGAGCCTCGTCATCCTCCCCGTCGACGTGCGCCGCAATGTCGGACTCCTCGAACGGTCGCAGCGTGACCACTCCGTCGGTCAGCTCGAGTCCGTCGCGCTCGACGGGCTCGCCCGCGGCCGTCGGCTCGTCGCTCACCCTCCGACCCTAACCAGGATGTTCCTCGGCCCGGGGTTCGGGCGCCGCAGCACGTGCCGGCGAGACCCGAACCGGCCTCAGGCGGGGCGCAGCCAGACGGTGGCCAGGGGCGGCAGGACGAGCGTGGCGTGGGCGGGCTGGCCGCTCTCCCCGCCCTCGACCGCGGTGACCGAGCCGAGGTTGCCCACGCCGGACCCGGTGTACGTCGCGGCGTCGGTGTTCACCGCCTCGCGCCAGGTCCCGGCGGCGGGCAGCCCGAGCCGGAAGTCGCTGTGGGGAACCGACGAGAAGTTCGACACCGACACCAAGGTCGACCCGTCGACCCCGCGCCGGATGAACGAGAAGACGTTGCGAGCGGCGTCGTTGGCGTCGACCCATGCGAAGGAGTCCGGCTCGTTGTCGCGCGACCAGATCGCGGGCGAGTCGGCGTAGGCGCGGTTGAGGTCCTTCATCAGCCGGTGGACACCGAGGTGCTCGGGGTGGTCCAGGAGCCACCAGTCGAGCTCGCGGGACTCCGCCCACTCCGACTCCTGGCCGATCTCGGCGCCCATGAAGAGCAGCTGCTTGCCCGGGTGTGCCCACATGAACGCGAGGTAGGCCCGCAGGTTCGCCAGCTGCTGCCAGCGGTCGCCGGGCATCTTGCGCAGCAGCGAGCCCTTGCCGTGCACGACCTCGTCGTGCGAGAGCGGCAGCACGAAGTTCTCGCTGAAGGCGTAGGTGAGGCCGAAGGTCATCTCGTTGTGGTGCCACGCGCGGTGCACGGGCTCGCGGGCGAGGTAGTCGAGGGAGTCGTGCATCCAGCCCATGTTCCACTTGAAGCCGAAGCCGAGACCGTCGCTGTCGGTCGCGCGGGTCACACCCGGCCACGACGTCGACTCCTCGGCGATGGTGGTCGCTCCGGGGACCCTCTTGTAGACCGTGGCGTTCATCTCCTGGAGGAACTGCACGGCCTCGAGGTTCTCGTTGCCGCCCAGAGCGTTGGGCGACCACTCGCCCTCGGAGCGGGCGTAGTCGAGGTAGAGCATCGAGGCCACGCCGTCGACACGCAGCCCGTCGGCGTGGAACTCCTCCAGCCAGTAGAGCGCGTTGGCGTAGAGGTAGTTGCGCACCTCGCGCCGGCCGAAGTTGAAGATGTGGGAGCCCCACTCCTTGTGCCAGCCCCGCTGGGGGTTCGGGTCCTCGTACAGCGGGGTGCCGTCGAAGCGGGCCAGCGCCCAGGCGTCGGTGGCGAAGTGTCCGGGGACCCAGTCGAGCAGGACGCCGATCCCGCGCTGGTGGAAGGCGTCGACGAGCCGGCGGAACCCGTCGGGATCGCCGAACCGGGCATCTGGTGCGAAGTACGACGTGACGTGGTAGCCCCAGGACCCGCCGAAGGGGTGCTGCATCACCGGCATCAGCTCGACATGGCTGAAGCCGAGGTCGGCGACGTAGGGGACGAGCTCGTCGACGAGCTGGTCCCAGGTCAGGACGGCGCCGTGTCGCTTCCGCCACGACGCGAGGTGCACCTCGTAGATCGACATCGGCTCGGCGATCGGCGGGCGGGTGCCCCGGCTCCGCATCCAGTCGTCGTCGCCCCACACGTGGGAGGACTCGTAGACCCGGCTCGACGTCGCCGGCGGCACCTCGGCCCAGGAGGCCATCGGGTCGGCCTTCTCCCGCCAGTCGCCGTCGGCGCCCAGCACGACGTACTTGTAGCCCGCGCCGGGGCCGACGCCGGGCACGAACAGCTCCCAGACGCCGGACGCCCCGAGCTGGCGCATGGGGTGCTCGCGCCCGTCCCAGGAGTTGAAGTCGCCCTCCAGCCGCACGCCGCGGGCACCGGGTGCCCACACCGCGAACGACGTGCCGGAGACGTCGCCCGTCGACGCCCGGTAGTGGTGGACGCGCGCCCCGAGGACCGTCCAGAGCAGCTCGTGGCGGCCCTCGTTGACCAGGTGCAGGTCGACCTCGCCGAGGGTCGGCAGGAAGCGGTAGGGGTCGTCGACCGTCACCGCGCCGTGGCCGTAGTCGACCTCCAGGCGGTAGTCCGGCACGTCGGCCTCGGGCCCCTCCGCCACCAGCTCGCCGACCCAGACCCCGTCGTGCTCGTGCTCCAGGGGCAACCGGACGCCGTCGGCGGTCACGACGGTGACCGTGCGCGCCAGTGGCTTGTAGGCGCGGAACGTCGTGGAGCCGGCGTCGGGGTGGGGCCCGAGGAGGCCGTGCGGAGCGCCGTACTCGCCGCGCGTGAGCTGGTCGATCTCGGAGTGGGGGACCTGCTTCATCGCTTCCTCACCGCTGCTCCATCGGTTCCCGCGGCCAGGGCTGCCAGGGGGATGGACAGCCAGGTCGGTCGGTTGCGTGCCTCGTAGACGCACTCGTAGACGGCCTTGTCGGCCACGTAGGCCGCCAGCAGCGTCTGCTCGTCGCCGGTGAGGTCGCGTCCGGCGTACGCCTCGAGGAACGCCGCCTGGTTGCGCGCCGACCACTCCGCAGCCCGGAAGGCGCGCTGCTCGACGCCGTCGTCGCCGGTCGGGGCGGTGGTCATCGCGGTCATCGCGGTCACGCGGGGCGCGTAGTCGAACGAGCGCAGCATCCCGGCGACGTCACGCCAGCGGGAGTCGGGCAGGACGCGCTCCGCGAGGTCCTTGGCGGGCTCGCCCTCGAAGTCCACGATCTTCCAGCCCTTCGCGGTCCGCAGGGTCTGCCCCAGATGGAGGTCGCCGTGGATCCGCTGGATCGCCCCGTCCTCGATCGCTCCCACGGCGGCGAACAGCTCACGCAGCGCCGGGGCCTGGTCGTCCAGCTCCGGGACGACGGTCAGCGCCGCCTCGAGCCGGCCGGTCATCGCCGCGGCGAGCTCGGCGTGCTCCGAGGCGGTGCGTCGGCTCGTCGGGAAGTGCTCGGCGAGCAGGGCGTGGGTGTGCGCCACCGCCTCGCCGAGCCGTTGCGCCTCCGCGGCGAAGTCGCCGCCGACCTCGTCGGCGTACAGGTCCGCCTCGGCGAACAGGTTGCGCACACTGGTCAGCGCCAGCTCCCAGCCGTCACTGGCGGTCCTCAGGAGCTGCTGGAGCATCCCCAGCTGCAAGACCCCGCCGTCCGCTGGTCGAGGAAGGCGGTGCTCCCCACCTGTCTCGAACCCATCGGACCCGACGCCGCCGGGAGCCTCGACCCACCCCAGCAACGCGGCGACGGTGTCCGTGCCGGCCAGGGTGAGCCGCTCGTGGATCTCGATGTCGGGGTTGACCCCGGGGGTCACCCGCCGGAAGAGCTTGAGCAGCGCCTGCTCGCCGAAGGCCACCGAGGAGTTCGACTGCTCACCGCTGAACGGCGTGGACGACGAGGTCGGGTCCAGCCGGGTCCCGGGCAGGAGGTGGAACCGGAGCGGCCCGTCTGGCGGGTAGGCGAAGGCCCGCAGGTAGGCCGCCATCGCCTCCCGGTCGTGGACGGCGTCGTAGGCGTGGGTCCACCCCACGTCGGGGTCCTCCCACCAGCCCACGAAGGCGTGGTCGAGCCGGTGCTCGGGCTCGGTGTAGAGAGCCATCGGCAGCTGGTAGAGGTCCGTCGCCCCGTCGGCGTACGTCGCCTCGACGATGTCGACCACGACCCGCGGGCTCTCGCCGGCCACGACGCCCAGCCGGTGCACCCCGGTGACGCGCACGCCGCGCCCCTTGCCACCGAACCACCGCGCTCCCTCGAGGTACTCGGAGAGCTGGCGGAGGGCGTCGCCGGAGGTCGTCGGACCCTCGGTCTCGCCCGCCGTGGGGCGGGCAGTCGTGCTGGCGGTCGCGGTCGGGTTCTCGTCCGTCACGGGGCGGTGGCCTCCTCGGGTGGTGCGATGAGTCTGAACCAGTAGAACCCGTACCCACCAAGGGTCAGCAGATACGGCAGCTCGCCGATGCTCGGGAAGGGGACGCCGCCCAGCAGCTCGACCGGGACGCAGCCCTCCCAGCGGCGCAGGTCCAGCTCGACCGGCTGCGCGAACCGGGACAGGTTGTTGACGCACACGATGACGTCCGTGGCGCCGTCCTCGGACGCGTGCTCGCGCGCGTAGGACAGCACCGAGGGGTTCGTCCCGCCGAGGTCCAGGAACGAGCCCAGGCCGAGCGCCGGATGACCACGGCGGGCGTGGATCATCCGGCGGGTCCACTGGAGCAGTGACGAGGCGTCCTCGAGCTGTGCCTCGACGTTCACGCTCTGGTAGCCGTAGACCGGGTCCTGGATCGCCGGAAGGTGCAGCTTGCCCGGCGTGGCCGAGGAGAAGCCGGCGTTGCGGTCGGGGGTCCACTGCATGGGGGTCCGGACGCCGTCGCGGTCGCCGAGCCAGATGTTGTCGCCCATCCCGATCTCGTCGCCGTAGTAGAGGACCGGGCTGCCCGGCAGGGAGAGCAGGAGTGCGGTGAACAGCTCCATCCGGTTGACGTCGTTGTCCAGGAGGGGCGCCAGTCGTCGGCGGATGCCGATGTTGGCCTTCATCCGTGGGTCCTTGGCGTACTCGTCCCACATGTAGTCGCGGTCCTCGTCGGTGACCATCTCCAGGGTCAGCTCGTCGTGGTTGCGCAGGAAGATGCCCCACTGGCAGTTGTCGGGGATCGGCGGCGTCAGCTCCATGATCTCCGAGATCGGGAAGCGCGACTCGCGGCGGACGGCCATGAAGATGCGCGGCATCACCGGGAAGTGGAAGCACATGTGGCACTCGTCGCCGTCGCCGAGATACTCACCGGTGTCGTCGTCGCGCTTGCCGCCGAAGTAGTCGACCACGTCCGCGGGCCACTGGTTAGCCTCGGCGAGCAGGACCCGGCCGGGGTAGTTCTCGTCGATGAACCGCCGCACCATGCGCAGGAACTCGTGGGTCTCCGGGAGGTTCTCCCCGTTGGTGCCGGGTCGCTCGTAGAGGTACGGCACGGCATCGAGCCGGAACCCGTCCAGACCCATGTCGAGCCAGAACGACATGGCCTCGAGCATCGCCTCGTGCACCTTCGGGTTGTCGAAGTTGAGGTCGGGCTGGTGGGAGAAGAAGCGGTGCCAGAAGTACTGCTGGCGCACCGGGTCCCAGGTCCAGTTGGAGGGCTCGGTGTCCACGAAGATGACCCGGGCGTCCTCGTACATCTCGTCGGTGTCGGACCAGACGTAGAAGTCGCCGTAGGGGCCGTCCGGGTCGCTGCGCGAGGCCTGGAACCACGGGTGCGCGTCGCTGGTGTGGTTCATCACGAAGTCGACGATCACCCGCATGCCTCGCTGGTGGGCGGCCGCGACGAAGTCGCGGAAGTCGTCGACGGTGCCGCACTCGGGGAGGATCGAGGTGTAGTCGGCGACGTCGTAGCCACCGTCGCGCAGCGGCGAGGTGAAGAACGGCGGCACCCACAGGCAGTCGACTCCCAGCCAGTTGAGGTAGTCGAGCTTCTCGATCAGGCCTTGGAAGTCTCCGGTGCCGTCGCCGTTGGAGTCTCGGAACGACCGCACCAGCACCTCGTAGAAGACCGCGGTCTTGTACCAGTCGGGCTGCTCCTGCTCCGAGGTCGACCCGACGATGTCGCTCTCGTTCTGTCCGCTCGTCGAGCCCTCCTCGTTGGTCGAGCTCGTCGAGACCACACCGTCGCTCACGACGTCCTCCGCACGCTCAGGACATGGGCCGGCTCGACATAGGGATCGAGGCGCACGTAGTTGTGCTGGCCCCAGTGCCAGTCCTCGCCGGTGACCTCGTCGTGGACGGCCAGGCTGTCCTGCCAGTCCAGGCCCAGCGCCGGCAGGTCGAGGTGGATGATCGTCTCGCGCGCGGCGTGCGGATCGAGGTTGACCACCACGATCACCAGATCGTCGCCGCCGCCCTCGCTGGTCGAGCCTGTCGAGACCTGCTTGCTGAAGACCAGCACGTTCTCGTCGTCACTGGAGTGGACGACGAGGTGGCGCAGCTGCTGGAGGGCCGGGTGGGCACGGCGCATCTCGTTGAGCCGGGTGAGGTACGGCGCGAGCGTGGTGTCGTCCTTCTCGGCGGCCGCCCAGTCGCGGACGCGGATCTGGTACTTCTCCGAGTCGAGGTACTCCTCGCTGCCCGGCCGGACCGCGACGTGCTCGAACAGCTCGTAGCCGGCGTATACCCCCCAGCTCGGCGAGCCGGTCGCGGCCAGCACCGCCCGGATCTTGAACGCCGCCGGGCCGCCGTACTGCAGGAAGGCGTGGAGGATGTCCGGGGTGTTGACGAAGAAGTTCGGTCGCATCAGGTGGTCGGTAGCGCCCGAGACCTCGCGGAGGTAGTCCTCGAGCTCCCACTTCGCCGTGCGCCAGGTGAAGTAGGTGTAGCTCTGGTGGAAGCCGACGGCGCCGAGCGCGGACATCATCGCCGGCCGGGTGAAGGCCTCGGCGAGGAACAGCACGTCGGGGTCGGTACGGCGTACCTCGCGCAGCAGCCACTCCCAGAACGCGACCGGCTTGGTGTGGGGATTGTCCACCCGGAAGATCCGTACGCCGTGGGACATCCAGTGGCGGACGATGCGCAGGACCTCCTTGCAGATGCCCTTCGGGTCGTTGTCGAAGTTGACGGGGTAGATGTCCTGGTACTTCTTCGGCGGGTTCTCGGCGTGGGCGATGGTGCCGTCGGCCTGCGTCGTGAACCACTCAGGGTGGGCCTTCACCCACGGATGGTCGGGCGCGCACTGGAGCGCCAGGTCGAGCGCCACCTCGAGTCCGAGCGACTGCGCCCGCGCCACGAACGCGTCGAAGTCGTCCAGGGTGCCGAGGTCCGGGTGGACCGCGTCGTGTCCGCCGTCCTCGCTGCCGATCGCCCAGGGCGACCCCGGGTCGTCGGGGCCGGGGTCGAGGGTGTTGTTGGGTCCCTTGCGGTTGACCTCCCCGATCGGGTGGATCGGGGGAAGGTAGATGACGTCGAAGCCCATCGCCGCGACCGCCTCGAGTCTCTCGGCGGCGGTGCGCAGCGTGCCGCTCACCGCCGCACCGGACTCCTCGTCGTAGGTCGCGCCCTCGGAGCGGGGGAAGAACTCATACCAGCTCCCGAACAGCGCGAGGGCCCGGTCGGCGTAGAGCGGGTAGGGGCCCTCGACCGTGAGCAGCCTGCGCAGCGGGTGGGCGGTGAGCACGTCGACCAGCTCGGGAGCCTGGAGGGCCGCCAGGCGTGCCTCGACCGGGCGTGAGTCGTCGCGGGCGGCGGAGGCCGCGCCCGTGACGACCTTCTTCTCCTGCGGGTCGAGCCCGGGCTCGGCAGCGACCTCGTCGAGCAGCAGCCCGCCCTCGGTGAACATCAGCTCCACGTCGACGCCCGCTGGGATCTTCAGCCCGGCGGCGTGCTGCCAGGTGGCGACGGGGTCGGACCAGGCGTGCACCTCGAAGGTCCACGCGCCCACGGAGTCGGGCGTGACCCACGTCGTGTAGCGGTCGGGGACCTCCGTCTCGGTCATCCGCACCGGGGCGCGCCTCGCGCCGTCCGGGGCGACGAGGACGACCTCGGCCCCGAGCCGGTCGTGGCCCTCGCGGAAGATGGTCGCGGAGACGGGCAGCGACTCCTCCACGGTGGCCTTTGCGGGGAGTCGGCCGAGGTCGACCAGTGGCATGACGTCCATGACTGGGATGCGTCCGACCATGCTCGCCACCCTTCCGAATCAGCACCCACCGTGCAAGGTGAGGCGTCGGGCAACGCTCCCCGCTCGTCGGTCGAGCGGGCCGAGACCACCGCGCCTGGCCACGCCGTACCCCGTCACCGGCGGGGTACGCAGCCGAGGACGCGCCGGATTCGGTCATAAATTGGAACGATCAAGTCGATCTCGGCTACCGTCGTCCAGTGCGTGCGATCCGTCGATTCACCGTCCGTCCGGTCCTGCCCCCGGCGCTCTCTGCGCTGGCCGATCTCGCGGGGAACCTCCGGTGGTCCTGGCACCCGCCGACCCAGGACGTCTTCGGCGAGGTCGACCCCGAGACCTGGGAGTCGACCAAGCACGACCCGGTGCGGCTGCTGGGGGCGGTGAGCCCCGAGCGGCTCGAGCAGCTCGCCGGTGACCAGGGGTTCCTCGACCGCCTCGGGTCGGCCAAGGCCGATCTCGACGCCTACCTCGCCGGAGAGCGGTGGTACACCCGCAAGGCCGGTGACGACGCCCCGACGCGGATCGCCTACTTCTCCCCGGAGTTCGGCATCACCGCGGTCCTGCCGCAGTACTCCGGCGGCCTCGGCATCCTCGCCGGTGACCACCTCAAGGCGGCCAGCGACCTCGGGGTCCCACTCGTCGGCGTCGGCCTGCTCTACCACGCGGGCTACTTCAAGCAGTCGCTCTCGCGCGAGGGCTGGCAGCTCGAGACCTACCCCGTCCTGGACCCCGACGAGCTCCCCATCACGCTCCTGCGCGACGAGCAGGGGGAGCGCGCGACGATCTCCATCGCCCTGCCTGACGGCCCGGACCTGATGGCGAAGATCTGGGTGGCGCAGGTGGGTCGGGTGCCCCTGCTCCTGCTGGACTCCGATGTCGAGGGCAACCCCGACCACTACCGCGACGTCACCGACAGGCTCTACGGCGGCTCCTCGGAGCACCGTCTACGCCAGGAGATCCTCCTCGGCATCGGAGGGGTGCGGGCGCTGCGCGTACACGCGCAGCTGACCGGCGCGCCCGAGCCCGAGGTGTTCCACACCAACGAGGGCCATGCCGGCTTCCTCGGCCTGGAGCGGATCCGCGAGCTGACCGTCGAGGAGGGCGGCCCCGGGCTCGACTTCCCGACCGCGCTGGAGGTCTCGCGAGCCTCGACCGTGTTCACTACCCACACGCCGGTGCCGGCGGGTATCGACCGATTCTCCCGCGAGCTCATCGAGCAGTACTTCGGCAGCGCCGGACCGCTCTCGGGCGTCCCCCTCGAGCGGATCCTGGCCCTCGGGGCCGAGGACTACGCCGGCGGCGACCCGACGGTGTTCAACATGGCGGTGATGGGCTTCCGGCTCTCCCAGCGCGCCAACGGCGTCTCCCAGCTCCACGGTCACGTCAGCCGCGAGATGTTCCACGGCCTGTGGCCGGCGTTCGACGAGGCCGAGGTGCCGATCACGTCGATCACCAACGGCGTCCACGCTCCGACCTGGGTCGGGCGTGAGGTCTTCGACCTCGCCGAGCGGCACGGCGCCCATGGCGACTCGGACGGGGTCGACTCCTTCTGGGAGGCGGTCGACCGCGCGCCGTCGGCCGACATCTGGACGGTCAAGCGGCTGCTCCGCGAGCGGCTCGTGGCCGACGCTCGGCAGCGGCTGCTCAAGTCCTGTCTCAAGCGCGGGTATCCCGCCGCCGAGTGCGCCTGGGTCGAGGAGGCGCTCGACCCCGACGTCCTGACGATCGGGTTCGCGCGCCGCGTCCCGTCGTACAAGCGGCTGACGCTGATGCTGCGCGACCAGGAGCGGCTCAAGCGGCTGCTCCTCCACCCCGAGCGCCCGGTGCAGCTGATCATCGCCGGCAAGTCCCACCCCGCGGACGACGGCGGCAAGCGGCTGATCCAGGAGCTCGTGCGCTTCGCCGACGACCCCGAGGTCCGCCACCGCATCGTGTTCCTGCCCAACTACGACATCGCGATGGCACAGCCGCTCTACCCCGGCTGCGACGTCTGGCTGAACAACCCGCTGCGCCCCTACGAGGCGTGCGGCACCTCGGGCATGAAGGCGGCGCTGAACGGCGGGCTCAACCTCTCGATCCTCGATGGCTGGTGGGACGAGTGGTACGACGGGTCGAACGGCTGGGCCATCCCGTCGGCCGACGGGGTCGAGGACGTCGAGCGACGTGACGACCTCGAGGCGACGGCGCTCTACGACCTGATCGAGAAGGACATCGCCCCGCGCTTCTACGACCTCGACCACGACGGCGTACCCAGCCGCTGGATCGAGATGGTGCGGCACACCCTGAAGTCGCTGGGGCCCAAGGTCCTGGCGACCCGGATGGTGCGCGACTACGTCCGCCAGCTCTACACGCCCGCGGCGATCACCGGCCGGTCGCTGAACTCCGACTTCAAGGGCGCCACCGAGCTGGCGGCCTGGAAGAAGCAGGTACGCGCCGGCTGGGCCGACGTCCGCGTCGAGCACGTCGAGAGTCACGGCGTCGGGGACAACCCCGAGGTCGGCTCGGTGCTCACCGTCCGCGCCTTCGTGGCCCTCGGGTCGCTGACGCCGGACGATGTCGCCGTCGAGGTCGTGCACGGGGTGATCGACGGTGAGGACGACCTGGTCGACGCCACCGTGACCCGCCTCGAGCTCGCCGACAGCTACGACGGTGGCCGCCATCGCTTCGACGGCGAGGTCCAACTCAAGCGCGGTGGTGCCTTCGGCTACTCCGTGCGGATCGTCCCCCGCCACGCCGTCCTGGCCTCGGTCTCCGAGATGGGCCTGATCGCCCTGCCCTGACGCCGAGGTCGGGCTTTGTCAGGGTC
>NZ_DATAVI010000093.1:0-12731 GCF_036267815.1 Nocardioides sp.
CAGTCCGACACCCACTCGGCCACCGCGATCCTGAAGACGGTCGACCCCAACGACAAGCTCGTCTACATCTGGTCGACCTTCGAGCCCGACATGGCGCGCTTCGCGTTCGCCTGCTTCGACCAGCCCGACCTCAAGGCCCCCCACGGCTTCGTGGTCGATGCGCACGAGAGCTGGACGGTGACCAGCAACTCCGCGCCCGAGCGCGTCGAGGAGCTGGGCGACGACGCCGGAGGCGGCCGTCGCTGGACCTTCGGCGACACGCCGCGCCTCTCGACGTACGTCACCGTGGTCAACGGCGGGCCCTTCCACGAGATCCGCTCCCGTCGCGGCGAGTACGACCTGGGGCTCTTCTGCCGGCAGTCGCTTCGGCAGTTCCTCGAGCGCGACCGCGAGGAGCTGTTCGACCTCACCGACCGCGGCCTGGTCTTCTTCGGCGAGCGCTTCGGGCAGCCGTTCGCCCAGGAGCGCTACGACCAGGTCTTCGTCCCGAACATGGGCGGAGCCATGGAGAACTGGGGCTCGGTCACCTGGACCGACAGCGTGCTCTACCGCAGCACCCCCACCTACGGTCAGCGCGCCCTCCGAGCCCAGATCCTCCTGCACGAGATGGCCCACATGTGGTTCGGCGACCTGGTCACGATGCGCTGGTGGGACGACCTGTGGCTCAACGAGGCCTTCGCGTCGTGGGCGTCGAACTGGTCGGGGGTCAACTGCACCGAGTTCACCGACGAGTGGGCGACGTTCCTGGCCAGCAACAAGATCAACGGCTACCGCCAGGACATGTCCCCGGCCACCCATCCCATCCGCGGCGACGTGCCCGATGTCGCGGGCGCCATGGCGAACTTCGACGCGGTCACCTACAGCAAGGGCGCCAGCGTGCTCAAGCAGCTGATGGCCTACGTCGGCGAGGAGACGTTCGTCGAGGGCCTTCGGCTCTACTTCCGCGAGCACGCCTGGGGCAACACCGCCCTCGACGACCTGATGAGCGCCATCGGGCGGGCGGCCGGCCGCGACCTCCACGACTGGACGGTGTCCTGGCTCGACCGGGCCGGCACCGACATCCTGCGCCTCGGCGACGGGGTCCTGTCGGCCACCTCACCCGACGGCGAGGCGCCCCGGCCGCATCACCTGGAGATCGGCTCGTACGCCGTCGCCGGCGATGGCCTGACGCTGGTCGGCACGACGGCGGTCCAGACGTCGGGCACGACGACGGCGCTGGAGCTCCCGGCGGCCGACCTGCACCTCCTCAACGCCGCGGACCACACCTTCGCCGCCGTACGTCCCGACGCCGGCTCCGTCCGAGCGCTGCTCGACCGCGCTGCGGACCTCCCGGCCGCGGTCGACCGGGCACTGGCGGTCGTGACCGGCTTCCAGATGCTCTCCGACGGCGAGATCGTCGCCGACGAGCTGTTCGACTGCGTGCTCGACGTGCTCGACCGCGAGACCAGCCCCGCGGTGGTCGAGCCGTTCTTGACGATCGCGCTCGAGATCGGACAGCGCTGGGTGCCGCGCGAGCGCGTCGGCGACGCCTTGGGCCGGCTGGCCGCCGTCGCCGGTCGCCTGGCCGACCAGCCCGACCACGAGACGCCCGGGCTTCGCACCCTGGCCGCCTCGGCCACCACCTCCGAGCACTTCGCGCGGCTCGACCAGGCGGCGCGGTCCGAGGTCGACCTGGCCTGGCGGGTGGCGATCCGGCGCGCCGCGCTCGGGCAGTACGACGAGGGGTCGGTCGAGGCCCTCCTGGCCCGCGACCCCGACCCGGATGCCGCCGTGCGGGCGCTCGCGGTGCGCACGGCCCGACCCGAGGCCGAGGCCAAGGACGAGGCCTGGCACGAGCTCTTCGAGAAGAAGAACATCCCCGGCGGCCCGATGCTCGGGGCGATGATCGGCGCGTTCTGGCAGCCTCAGCAGGACGCCGTGCTGCTGCCGTACGCCGACCGGTTCCTCGACGAGATCCCGGCGTTGGCCGGCGGCGGGATGCTCACGGTGTTCGGCCTGATGTTCGGGATGTTCCCCAAGGTCGGCGGCGAGTCCTTCGTCGCCCGTGCCCGCGACATGGCCACCGACCCCCAGTGCGACCCCACCGTCCGGGCCGCACTCCTGATCGGGACCGACGTCCTGAGCCGGATGGCCCGCGCCCGCGCCGCCTGACGCCGAGGTGGCACTTCCCCTTCGGGGTCAGGCGTAGGCCGGCGAGGCCGGCTCGTCCTCGGGATCGCGCCGCAGCTTCGACTCGTCGATCGGGAACCGCTCTGCCTTCTGCCGCTCGATGGCGGCACCGACCAGGCCGGCGAAGAGCGGGTGGGGCCGCGTGGGCCGCGAGCGCAGCTCGGGGTGGGCCTGGGTGGAGACGTAGTAGGGATGGACCTCGCGAGGCAGCTCGACGAACTCCACCAGGTCGAGGTCGGGGTTGGTCCCGGAGAAGACCAGGCCCGCCGCGCCGAGCTGCTCGCGGTAGTGGTTGTTGACCTCGTAGCGGTGTCGGTGCCGCTCCGAGATCCGGGCCTCGCCATAGGCCTGTCGCACGATCGAGCCGGGCGCCAGCTCGGCTGGATACAGCCCCAGCCGCATCGTCCCGCCGAGGTCACCGGCTCCCTCGACGTAGGACTTCTGCTCCTCCATGGTGGCGATCACCGGCTCCGGGCAGTCGGGGTCGAACTCGGTGGAGTCGGCCTTCTCCAGTCCTGCGACGTTGCGGGCGTACTCGATGACCATGCACTGAAGGCCCAGGCACAGCCCGAGGGTCGGGATGCCATGGGTGCGGGCATAGGTGAGGGCCCCGATCTTGCCCTCGAGCCCGCGCACCCCGAAGCCGCCGGGAACGCAGACCGCGTCGACGTCGTGGAGGTTGCGGTGGGCTCCGGAGGGGTCCGCGCACTCGTCGGCGGGCACCCAGCGGATCCGCACCGCGCTCTCGTGCGCGAAGCCCCCGGCCTTGAGGGCCTCGGCGACCGAGAGATAGGCATCGTGCAGGTCGACGTACTTGCCGACCAGCGCGACCGTGACCTCCTCCTGAGGGTGGTGCACCTTGCGGAGCAGGTCGTCCCACGTCGTCCAGTCGACGTCGCGGAACGGCAGGTCCAGGCGGCGTACGACGTAGGCGTCGAGGCCCTCGCGGTGCAAGACCCGGGGGATGTCGTAGATCGAGGGAGCGTCGGCTGCGGTGACCACGGCCTCCTGGTCGACGTCGCACATCTGCGAGATCTTCTTCTTGATCCCGTCGGGGATCTCCCGGTCGGCCCGGCACACGACCGCGTCGGGCTGGATGCCGATCGAGCGGAGGGCGGCCACGGAGTGCTGGGTCGGCTTGGTCTTGAGCTCCCCGGAGGGACCGATGTAGGGAACCAAGGACACGTGCAGGAAGAAGCAGTTGTCGCGGCCGATGTCCTGCCGCACCTGGCGCGCGGCCTCGAGGAAGGGCAGTGACTCGATGTCGCCGACGGTGCCGCCGACCTCGGTGATCACGACGTCGGGTCGCTCGCTGTCGTCGTCGGCGTCGGCCATCGCCCGGATCCGGGACTTGATCTCGTCGGTGATGTGCGGGATCACCTGGACGGTGTCGCCGAGGTAGTCTCCCCGCCGCTCCTTGGCGATCACGCTGGAGTAGACCTGCCCGGTGGTGACGTTGGCCCGCTGGCTCAGCTCGCGGTCGAGGAACCGCTCGTAGTGACCGATGTCCAGGTCGGTCTCGGCGCCGTCATCGGTGACGAACACCTCGCCGTGCTGGAACGGGTTCATCGTGCCCGGATCGACGTTGAGATAGGGGTCCAGCTTCTGCATCGTCACCCGCAGCCCGCGTGAGCTGAGCAGTCGGCCCAGGCTCGATGCGGTGAGCCCCTTGCCGAGCGAGGAGGCGACGCCTCCGGTGACGAACACGTGCTTGGTGACCGGCGCCTGCTTCACGGGGTTCCATCCTACCCGAGCGGGACCGAGCCGTCGGCTCCGGACGCTCCGAACGCGCCGCCTCGGGTTCGCCACGCCCGGATCAGGCCGAGCACCGCGGCCACGCGACCCGCCTGGGTCTGGCTGCCGTCCACCGTGGTGACCTGCCGGGTGACGCCGTCGGCGTGCAGGCCGGTCAGGTTGGCATCACGGGTCGGGCCGACGGCCACCACCCCCCGAGACCGCGCGGCGAGCCCGGTGAGCAGACCGTCGGCGATGGCCTGGTCGGTCTGCGATCCGAACACGACGAGGAGCAGGGGCGCGGTCTGCGGGTGACCCGGGGGGACGGCGAGGAGCTTGGCCGCGACGAGGCTCTGCCGCACCGCCGCCGCGTCGTCTCCCGGCGGAGCCTGGGCGGACCCCTGGTTGGCGGCCGCGATCGCCACCAGCTCCCCGATCCGGGGGTAGGTCGACAGGCCGGCGTCGAGGTGGCCCTTGAGCTGCTGGGCGAGCTGGCTGCCGAGGGTGTCGACGAGGTTCTTCTGCTGGGCCGCCACCAGCTGGCCCGCCACGGCGTAGGTCCCGGTGACCTCGCCACCGGCGGCCCTGACCTGCGCGGCGAGCGCCGAGATCGTGGCCGGGTCGGAGCCGGGCAGCGTCAGGATCGCGACCGGGCGGCGCGACAGCCCCCGGTCGTAGAGCCTCGACGCCACCGAAGCGGCGAAGGCGTCGCCGTACCCCGGGGCCGCTGCCTGCGTGACGACGCGCGGGGCCGGTGACGCGCTGGAGGTGGCGTCTCGCAGCGGCCCCGCCCCCAGGGCGACCCCGGTGGCCAGGGCCAGGAGGACCGCCGTGAGCGGGACGGCGTAGCGGCGATGACGGATCACGAGAGCCTTCCCCCGAGAAGGTGGCTGAGGTGGTGATGCAGGTCCATGGCCCATTGGTGACCGACGTCGGTGCTCGCGAGCGCCGCCGCGACCGCGACGAGACCGATCAGGAGCACGAGGTAGGCATGGCGAGCACGGAGCTGCCCGGAGTAGAGCATCGGCACCGCGGTGGCGTCGACGAGGCGAGGCCCGACCTTGAGCCGGGTGACGAACCCGCTGCCGAGACCGTCGCGCGACCCGTCGAGCAGCTCCTCGATGGTCGCGCGGAGCCCGACCCCGACCAACGGCGTGGCCCCCGCGGCGTCCGCGAGCAGCAGCGCGGCGTCCGCCGTGGCGGCCGAGGTCTGCATCGGGACCGCCCGGATCCCGATCCGCTCGAAGCGCTCGGACCCCGCACCCCCGGCGCGGACACCCCCGGCCGGCTCGGTGACGACCACGTCTCGGCAGGTGCGCATCGACTTGGCCGGCGGAAGATCCTGCGACCCGGCATCGAGGACGACGACGTCGGGGTTCAGGCCGGCGGCCAGCGCCAACGGAAGTCCCTCGCCGGTCGCGATCACGACCGGCTTGACCTCGCGCAGATAGCGGCGCAGGCGGCGCAGCTCGGCGACGGCGTCAGGGCCGTGGGAGACGACGACGACCGGGCGAGCGCGCAGCTTCGTACGCACCCGGGGAAGGCCCTCACCGTGCAGGACGAGCGCCTCCTCGCGCCGGAGGAACTCCGCGCTGTTGTGGGTCAGGGTGTGCAGCTGGGTCGTCAGACCCGACTCGGCCTCACCCAGCTGGCGCCTCACCTCGTCGGCAGTCAGCTCGCGCCCCTGCGCGACCAGGCGGTCGCCGACGCTCAGCGTCCCGCCGCGGAGCTCGACCCGACGGCCCTCGGAGACCGCGGCCAGGACGTCCTCGCCCTCGGGGCCGGTGGCCAGGTCGACCATCACGATGCCCGCGTCGAGCAGCACCGCAGGGCCTCGGTTGGGGAACCTCCCGGAGATCATCGGGGCTCGGTTGACGACGGCGACCACGCCGGCGTCCACCAGCGCCTGAGCGGTCTCGGTGTCGAGGTCGATCTGGTCGAGCACCGCGACGTCTCCGCGGCGCAGCCGGGAGAGCAGGGCCGGGGTCCGTCGGTCGGTCCGAGCCGTGCCGACCACTGCGGCATCGGTGTGAGGACGGGTCCTGAGCTTCACCACCGAGTCATCGTGTCAGCCGGGACGCCGCCGGACTGGCAACGCGCAGCGACCGGCGAGTCGGCCTCAGCCGTGTCCGGCAGCCTCGAGCAGCTCCCGCGCATGGGCCAGCGCGGTCTCGGACTCGGCCATCCCGGCGAACATCCGGGAGAGCTCACGCTCGCGGCCCGCGGCGTCCAGGACCGTGAGGCCGGAGGTCGTGACCGAGCCGTCGCTGGCCTTCTCGACCACGACGTGCCGGTCGGCATACGCCGCGACCTGCGGAAGGTGGGTGACGACCAGCACCTGGGCCGTTGCCGCCAGCGCCGCGAGCCGCCGGCCGACCTCGACCGCGGCCTTGCCGCCGACTCCGCTGTCGACCTCGTCGAAGACGAAGGTCGGCACCGAGACCGTCCCGGCCAGCGCGACCTCGAGGGCGAGCATGACCCGCGAGAGCTCTCCGCCGGAGGCGCCCTTGGCCAGGGGGCGGAGCTCGGCTCCGGTGTTGGCGGCGAGCAGGAGCTCGACCTCGTCGACCCCGGTCGGCCCGAACCTGACCCGCTCACCGGTCACCATCAGCCCGTCGTCGGCCGGGGTGCGGCGTACCGCGACCTCGAGGCGTGCCTGTGGCATCGCGAGCGAGGCGAGCTCCCCGCGCAGCTGGACCGACAGCGTCTCTGCGAGGTCGGCTCGCCGGCTCGAGAGCGCTTCGGCCGCCGGGGCCAGCCGGGCCACCAGGTCGTCTCGGCGCTCGCCGAGCCGGCCGATCCGGTCGTCGGTGTCGTCGAGCTCGGCCAGCCGGGACGCCGATGCCTCGGCCCAGGCCAGCACCTCGGCGGCGGTCTCGCCGTACTTCCTGGTCAGCGTCGTCAGCGCGGCCCGGCGCTCGGAGACCGACGCCAGCCGCGTCGGGTCGGCATCGAGGCCGTCGGCGTACGACGCGACGTCGGCGGCGACATCGGAGAGCAGGTAGGTGATCTCCGCGATGCGGTCGGACAGCTCGCCGGCCGCCGGGTCGTGGTCTCGGACGCTCTCGAGGAGCACGCGGGCCGCCGAGACGGCCGCCAGCGCGTCCGGGCTGCCCTCGTCGGACGAGAGCGCCTCCCGGGCCGACCCGGCGGCCGTCCGCAGGGCGTCGGCGTGCCCCAGACGCTGCTCCTCCTCGGCCAGGGAGAGGTCCTCGCCAGCCTGCGGAGCGACTGCCTCGATCTCGGCGAGACCGAACCTGAGGAGGTCGGCCTCGCGCGCACGCTCGCGCGCGCTGGCCGTCACCTCGCTGAGCTCGCGCTCGGTGTCCCTCAGCTCGGCGTAGAGCGCCTGGTAGGCATTCACCAGGGCTGTGGTGGCGGCGCCGCCGTAGGCGTCCAGCGCCTCGCGCTGGGCCCGAGGCATCAGCAGCCGATGCTGGTCGGACTGGCCGTGCACGGCCACCAACGGCTCGGTGACCTCGGCCAGCCTGGAGACCGGCACCGACGCGCCGCCCACGTAGGCCCGCGAGCGGCCCTCGGCCGACACGTTGCGGGCGATCAGCACGTGGGCGTCCTCGACCTCGCCACCGGCAGCCTCGACCGCCTCGGCGACGTGCGGCAGCTCCGACACGCTCAGCGAGCCCTCCACGCGGGCGGACCTGCTGCCCGCCCGCACGGCGCCACTGTCTGCCCGGCCACCCAGCAGCAGGCCCAGGGCCGTCACGACCATGGTCTTGCCCGCACCGGTCTCCCCGGTGATCACGGTCAGACCGGGACCCAGCTCCAGGGTCGCCGAGTCGATCACACCGAGCCCGGTGATGCGCAGCTCCTCAAGCACGGGCCTCACCACGCCTACGCCGCTCACTGGCACCCCGCCAGCCCTCGACCGGCAGCCCGAACTTCGCCACCAGCCGGTCGGTGAACGGCGCCTCGTGGAGCCGCACCAGCCGCACCGGGCGCTGGCCACGGCGCACCTCGATCCGGGCACCCAGGGGAAGCTCGAACGACCGACGTCCGTCGCACCACAGCACTCCGGATGCCTCGGCGGGCGCGATGACCTCGATGGCCAGCACCGATGTCGGCGCCACGACGAGGGGCCGCGCGAACAGGGCATGGGCGCTGATCGGCACCATCAGCAGCGCCTCGACCCCGGGCCACACGATGGGGCCGCCAGCGCTGAAGTTGTACGCCGTCGACCCGGTCGGCGTCGCGCACACGACACCGTCGCATCCCCAGCGCGAGAGCGGGCGACCGTCGATCTCGACGACGACTTCGAGCATCCGCTCGCGAGCGCCCTTCTCGACACTCGCCTCGTTGAGCGCGAAGGTCCGCCACAGCCGCTCGCCCTCGCGAAAGACCGCGACCTCGATGGTGAGGCGCTCCTCGGCGGTGTAGCGGCGCTCGACGATCGCGTCGATGGTCGCCGAGACGTCGTCGTACTCCGCCTCCGCCAGGAAGCCGACGTGTCCGAGGTTGACGCCCAGGATCGGCGTCCCACTCTCGTGGGCGACCTCCGCGGCGCGCAGGATCGTGCCGTCGCCACCGATCACCACGACCAGCTCGCAGTCGGCACTGGGGTCGCCCTCGGCGGCGAGCTCGACCTGGGTGCCCTCGGTCAGCCCCAGCGCGGCCGCCTCGTCGGCGAGCAGGCGGACCCGGATGCCGTGCGCGGTCAGCGCCGCCACCAGCTGGGCCGCCACGTCGTGGGCGGGCGCTCGCCCGGGGTGGGCCAGCAGCAGGACTCTCCGCTGCTCGACCGGACCGGGGACGCTCACCCGTCCACCCTCTCATCCGGCACCCCGGTGACCCCGGCCGACACCGTCTGGTCGATCAGCTCGGGACCGACCGTCGCCGGACCGCCCCGGAGCCAGAGGAAGAACTCCACGTTGCCCGAGGGCCCGGGCAGCGGGCTCACCGCGACAGCGCGGGCCCCCCAGCCGCGGTCCGCTGCCGCGTCGGCCACCGAGTGCACGGCCTCGGCGTGCAGACCGGGGTCGCGCACCACGCCGCCCTTGCCGACGCGGTCACGCCCGACCTCGAACTGCGGCTTCACCATGAGCACCAGGTCGCCGTCGTCACGGGTGACGGCGATCAAGGGTCCTAGCACGAGGCGAAGCGAGATGAAGGACAGATCGCCGACCACCAGGTCCACCGGGCCGCCGACCAGCTCGAGGTCGAGGTCGCGGACGTTGGTCCGGTCGCGGACACGGACTCGCGCGTCCTGCTGGAGCCGCCAGGCGAGCTGCCCGTAGCCGACATCCACGGCCACGACCTCGCCGGCACCATGCCGGAGCAGCACGTCGGTGAATCCGCCGGTCGAGGCGCCGGCGTCCAGGCAGCGGCGTCCCGCGACGACGAGCCCCTGCGGCTCGAACGCCGCCAGCGCACCGGACAGCTTGTGGCCACCACGGGAGACCCACTCCTGGCCACCGGGGATCGCGGGGTCGCTAGCGACCATCAGGGCAACGTCAGAGGCCACCGCCGTCGCAGGCTTCGTGGCTCGGGTTCCAGAGACCCTGACCCGGCCCTGCGAGATCAGGTCCGCCGCGTGTTCCCGCGAGCGCGCCAACCCGCGCCGCACCAGCTCGGCGTCGAGCCGCAGGCGTCGTGGCGACACCGTCAGGCGGGCTCTGCCGGCCCTGGCTCAGGGCGACGGTCGAGCTCGTGGTCGAGAGCCGCCCGCAGGGAGCCGTGGGCGCGTTCGAACGCCGGGAGATGCTCGGCCACCGGCAGGTCCTCGAGCCCGTCCAGCTCGTCCAGGATGCGGTCGACGGCAGGCAGGCCCGTGGCTGTCTGCTCGGACCCCTGCTCGGACCCCTGCTCGGACCCCTGCGCGGACCCCGGCTCGGACCCCGGCTCGGACGCGGCGTCCTCGGGCGGTGCGTCGGCGGGACCGTCCACGCGCGCCTGCTCGCTCATGACCGGAAGGCTACCCCGCGCCGGCGCCGACCCCTGGCGGGGTCAGCGCCGATCCGTCGGCCGCGGATCCGGACCGGTCACGATGCGCCCAGGCCGCCGCAGCCACCGCCGTCCACCACGCATCGACATCCCCCGCCGCGGTCCCCGATCCCTGGACCGTCAGCGTCCCGGACCCCGTGCTGGCCGTCCAGGGACCCGCCTGCCATCCCCCACCTGCCTCGCTCGCGCGCTGGCCGGCCCGTGCCAGCGCGGTGAGGTCCTGCGCGATCCAGGTCGGTCGCTCCTCGGGGTCGGCGGCGAGCAGCTGCTCGAGATCGGTCACCCCCGTCAGCACCAGGAGCGAGTCGATCCCGGCCGCGTGGGCGCCCGCGATGTCGGTGTCCAGCCGGTCGCCCACCATCAACGGCACCCGGCCACCGACCCTGAGCAGCGTCTCGTCCAGCAACGGTCGCTGCGGCTTGCCTGCGACCTCGGGAGCAACGTTCGCGAACTCGCTGATCATCCGGACCAGGAGGCCGTGACCGGGCGCCAGACCGTTGTCCGTGGGCAAGGTGAGGTCGGTGTTCGTCGCGACCCACGGCAGCCCGTTGCGGATCAGGGTGGCCGCCTGCATGATCACGCGCCACCGGAGGTCCGGTGCGTATCCGGACACGACGGCCACCGCGGAAGGATCACCGACCCGGACCGGCTGGAGGCCCGCCTCTCGCAGCGCCTCGACGAGGCCGTCAGCACCCAGGACTGCGATGGGCGCTCCGTGCCCGTGCGCGCGACGGAGCAGGCGTGCCGCGGCCTGCGACGAGGTCACCACGTCGGAGTCCTGAGCCGAGACGCCGAGCTCGCGCAGGTGGCTCGCCACCTGCGCGGGAGTGCGGGAGGCGTTGTTGGTCACGAAGGCGACGTGGGCGCCCCCGGCACGGGTCGCCGCGATGCTCTCGGCGGCGTGCTCGACCTCGTGTCCGTCCACGTAGACCACGCCGTCGAGGTCTAGCATCACCAGGTCGTATGTCGCGGCCAGGCTCTCCCCACCCGATGCAGCCACCCGCCAGCTCCTTGGTCTCGAACCCCCTACGATGCACCGATGGAGTCCGGTCTCCCCACGGTCCCGCCGTACGTTGCCGGCCCCCTCCGCCTGCACCCCTTTCGAGCCGTGTCTCTGGCCCCGCGCAGGGTCGGCGACCCTGCCTCGGCACGGGCCTTCGCGCGACCTTATCGCGGCGTTCCGCAGCGCTTGGAGACCTGGCGGAAGCGCGGGCTCGCGGCCCGCAGCGAGGCGCCGGCGCTCTACCTGCACGAGTACACCGACTCCGGGATGACCGTGCGTGGCCTGGTGGGCTGTCTGGACATCTCCCACGACGCCGCCGAGCCCCGCGAGCGGCAGGTCTTCCCGCACGAGGGGGTGCATCCCCGCCAGGTCACGGACCTGGCCAACCGGATGGCCGAGATGCGGGTCAACCCCGCTCCCATCCTGCTGGTGCACCGCGGCCCCGCCTCGATCCGCGACGTAGCCCGCTTCGTGGGTGCTGGCCCGCCGGACCAGGACTACGTCGACCATGCGGGGCAGCACCACCGCATCTGGGAGATCACCGACCCCCATCAGCTGGAGGTGGTCGACGCCGGCGTGGCGGATGCTCGGCTGCTGGTCGCAGACGGACATCACCGCTACGCCGCCTACGTCGCTCTCCACCACCGAGACCCCACCGAGGCTCATCGCAGCGGGCTCGCCATGGTCGTCGACCAGGACGAGACCCCGATGTTCGTCGGGCCGATCCACCGGGTCGTGCACGCTACGCCGATGCGCGACCTCACGCGGTCGGCGCGGGTCGCGGGTGCCGAGGTCCACCCCATCGACGCAGACCGGGCCGTGGCCGCCCTCGCCACCGACACCGTCGTGCTCACCGATGGGCAGTCCTGGGCCACGGTCCGGCTCGAGCTGCCGCCGCGGACCGCCATGGTGCAGCTGGTCGACGGACTGCTCGAACGGCTCCCTCGGCGACCGTCACGGGTCACCTTCGCCCATTCCTTTGCCCACGCCTTGGCGCAGGCCCGGCCCGGACGGGTATGTGCCGTCCTGCTGCCGGCGGCCGACCTGGACCTGGTGCTCGAGCTGGCCGAGTCCGGCTGCCTGCTGCCGGAGAAGGCCACGTCGTTCCAGCCGAAGCCGAGCCTCGGCTCCTTCATCCGGCTGCTCGACGGATGAGACGTGCGGCCAGCACCTCGACCTCGCAGCGCGAGGCCCTGCCCCCGCCAGCCGGCGCGAAGAACCGCCTGCGCAGGCTGCCCTTGACCTCGACCAGGTCCCCGGTACGCCAGGTGGCGACCGCCCTCGCCGGGCGCTTGTTCCACACCACGCAGTCGAGCGAGTCGACGCTGACCCGTGACGTCGGGGAACGGGGGCGTCCCACCACCACCCGGAACTTCCACAGTGCGGACCCGCTGACCAGCACCTGCTCCTGCGCCGGCTGGGACATCCGCCCCACCAACGCCACCTCGTTCATCTCGTCCTCGTGACGAGCCGTCCGCGTCGACATCGCAGATCACCTCCTGAAGACCAGAATCCGCATCACCGGCGTCGGCGCGTAACCCAGCTCCTGGACTCTGTGCAAGGGCACGGCCGCCGCCTCGGCGGTGGACGGTCGGCGGTCCACATCGGCAGATCGTCCAGCGGCCACCCCTTGAGCTCCGCGAACCAGGCAAGAATGGCCCGGAGAACACCCAGGAAATTGCCACTAAATGCCATCAGGGGCCACCTGACGGTGGCCCCTGATGAAAGAAGTTGTTCGGCGGCGTCCTACTCTCCCACATCCTGTCGGGTGCAGTACCATTGGCGCTGGCTGGCTTAACTTCCGGGTTCGGGATGGGTCCGGGTGTTTCCTGGCCGCTATGGCCGCCGTAACGTTGTGAACCGTTGT
>NZ_DATAVI010000094.1:0-48460 GCF_036267815.1 Nocardioides sp.
ATGCCGCTGTCGCCCGAAGAGTTCTACTCCCACGCCCTCGCCGCAGCCGACGATGAGCAGCGCCTACCGCTGTCCCGGATGACGGACTGGGACATCAGTCCTTTCGAGCCGGAGGGCTTGCGGGTCTCGCGGTTGCGGCGACCCGTGCTGCCCGAGCCGCCTCGTCATGGCGAGGACCCCACGGACTGCGGCTCGTGCAGGCGGCGCGACGAGGGCATCTGGCTCGACGACCGCTGGCGGCTGACCCAGATCACCGGGGTCGGCGTACCGCTCGTGCTCATGCTGCACCCACGCGAGCACCACGACCTCACAGACCTCACCGACGATCTCGCCGCCGAGCTGGGAGTCCTCACCACCCACATCACCCGGCACGTCGAGGCCCTCCCCCATATCAGCCGCTGCCACGTCTACCGCATCGGCGACGGCGGTGCCCACCTCCACGTGTGGTTCTTCGCCCGCCCCGAAGGGCAGTCCCAGCTGTTCGGGTCCTGGCTGGTGGTCTGGGACGACCTGCTGCCCGAGTACCCGTCGTCTCCGGCCGAGACGGACGCCGCGGCAGTGGCGAGTGCGCTCGCCACGTCCTACCAGGGCCAAGGCCCGGTGGGCTGACGGGTCGCGCCCTTGGAGCGCCGCGTCATTGCGTCTGGGTGGGTCAGGCATGACCTGCGGGTCTCACACGCCGCGTCGTCCGCGACGAGGCCGCGGCTTGTGGTGCCATGGTCAGATGAGCGTGACGGATCGGTGGGTCGACCTGCTCGACCCCACCGCTGAGGAACTCAGCGAGCAGGTCCCGAGCAGCATCCACGCGAGGGCGTTGGAGCAGCTGCTGGCTCCCAGCACCCACGACGACGAGCCGCGAGCCAAGCTGGAAGGGCACGGTGACTACATCTTCGGCGTCCTCCTGGTCGCCGTCGACGTCCCCGACGAGGACCTGGTGTTCTACCAGGAGCTCAACCTCTTGTTGACCCGCGAAACCCTGCTCACGGTCCGCAAGTCACCACCGGACGGGCGGCCACCATACGACCCCTCGCCGGCCCTGTCGTCCTGCCGGGGCCTCGACGCCATCGGCATGGTCGTCTACCACCTGATCGACGACGTCACCGAGCGTTTCCTGGACCTGGTCGACGCACTCACCGAGGAGATAGAGGAGCTCGAGGAAGGGATCGACCAGTGGGGCCCGGACCGCGTCCGCCGGCGCATCTCGGACCTACGTCACGACATGTTGAACATCAGGCGGACGGTGTCGCCGCTTCGCGACGCGGTCAGACAGGTCGTCGACGATCGCATCGACTTCGACGGCGAGGAGGTGTTCACCCGGGACGTCGAGCTGAACTTCGCCGCCGCCTACGACAAGCTGCTGCGAGCCACCGACGGGATCGACCTCTGCCGGGACCTTGTCGCGGGGGCTCGGGACTACCACCAGGCGAAGGTGGCCAACGACCAGAACGACGTCATGAAGGTGCTCACCGTGATCGCGTCGGTGCTGCTGCTCCCGACCTTCATCGTCGGCCTCTACGGCCAGAACTTCGTCGACATCCCCGAGCTGCACTGGCACTACGGCTACGCCTACGGGTGGGCTCTGATCCTCGCGACGACGGCCGCTCAGCTCGCGTTCTTCAGATGGAGGAGATGGCTATAGGCGATGACCGACGACAAGGCGTACCGTCCGCGTGCCCGCGAGGCACCTGACCTCTGCTGCCCCTCGGGGCGAGGGCTTCACAACGTGAGCATCGCGGTAGCGACCTCGCCCGCGGCATCGTCTCGGAGGGCAGTGCCCATGTCGTGAAGCACGACGAGCTTCGCACCCGGGATCTCGGCGGCAAGTGCCTCGCCGTTGCCCAGGGGGAAGAACCGGTCACGGGCTCCGTGCACGACCAGTGTCGGCAGTCTGAGCTCACTGAGGCGCTCGCGCCACCGAGGTGCGCAGTCGAGCCGGGCGAAGGACAGTGCCAGCTGATTGGCCTGGTGCACCGAAGAGTCTCTGGACGGGGTCCGGTCCCAGATGCGTGCCGCGGTCCGGCGCGCCTGCTCGGGGTCGTTGCCCAGTCCTTCGGCGCCATCGGCTGCGAAGGCGGCGACGGCAGCCCGGTCGGTCCAGTCCGGCATCGGGCGCGAGAGCAGCGCCTCCATGGTCGCGGCGTCGTGGTCTGGTAGATCGTCGTCGACCGGCCCGGGAGCGACCGGTCGAGTGCTCACCAGTGTCAACGCCGTGAAGGCCGCCGGATGGGTGAGTGCCGCGACCTGGCCCACCATCCCGCTCACCCCGACGCCGCCGAGATGGGCTGCCGCCGCACCGAGCTCGACGACGAGCGCCGCCGCGTCCGCGGCGAGATCACCCAGGTTGTACGCCGGCGCCTCCGGGTCGTGGGTGGTCGAGGCGCCGCAGTCGCGCAGGTCGTAGCGGACCACTCGCCGGCCAGCCGACGCCAAGCGCTCACACAGCGAGTCTGGCCACGACAACATCGTGGGCGCGCCAGCCAGCAACACCAGCGGATCCTCGTCGCGGCCAAAGCTCTCGACGCCGAGCTCGACCCCGTTCACCCGCGCGGTCTGCGCAGACTCGTACCGATCCGTTGCACCGTCACTCGTCACATCGAGTCCCTCCCGGAGATCCCCTGAAGCGCGACAGTTCCCTCACTCCGTCTGGTGGGTGGAGAACTGCTCTCTGCGCCTACGTCGAACAGGGGGCCCGCCTTTCGACGTCGATCTCGACACCTTCCGGCCCTGGGGACTGGGTAGAACCAAGTCAGGCGGCCGAGGGAAACTCCGAGGTGATGGCGACCGGGGCCAGGAAGACCTCGACCAGGGCGCCGTGCCACTCGCCGTCCCCGCCCCGCTCGGCGCCGACCAGGGCTCCCTGGAGTCCGTAGCCGAGCCGGACGATCCGGGCGAGCAGCTCGTGGGCGGCCGCCGTGGCTTCGCCCGGAGAGTCATAGGTCCGCGCGGTCTTCGCGCCGATCTGGGTGCCGGACACGGACTCGACCACGCGAGCGTCGAACGTGTCGGTGAGGAGCAGGAGGTCCAGGACGGCGTTCGAGGTCATGGCAGTGACGCTAGGGCGGGTAGGCCGCGCGGTCTGTCAGGTCCCTGACACAACGGGGGCGCCCAGTTCCGGGCCCCGGCGGCGTCGGTATCTCCGAGACCGGCAGCACGAGCCGGCAGCACCAGCCGGCGTCACCCGACCGACATCACAGGGAGCGAGTGCACATGGGCACGATCGTCGTCAGCACGAACCTGACCATCGACGGCGTCTTCGCCGACCCGACCGGTGAGGAGCAGACAGCCGCGGGCGGGTGGTTCAACCGCGTCGGGGAGGCGGACATGACCGCCTGGAGCGAGCACGAGGAGGCCGAGGTCCAGGGTGCCGCCGCTCTTCTGATGGGCGCGGCCACCTACCGCTGGCTGGCCGAGCGCTGGGCCGAGCGCGAGGGAAGCTGGGCCGACCGGCTCCGCGAGATCCCCAAGTACGTCGTCTCGGCGACGCTCGACGACCCCGGCTGGGACACCACGAAGGTGCTCACCGGACCCGTCGCCGACGCGGTTCGCGCCCTGAAGGAGGAGGTCGACGGTGAGATCGTGGTCTACGCCAGCGGCCATCTCGTCGAGGCGCTGTGGGAGCACGACCTCGTCGACCAGGTTCGCCTGGTCGTCTTCCCGTTCCTGGCCGGCGACGGACGTCGACTGCCCGGCCCGGGGCCGGCCTCGCTGATGCCGCTGGTGGGAGGCGGTCGCCTGAGCGAGAACCTCGTGCGGCACGAGTACGCCGTCAGCCGGGGCCAAGACCGGCCCGCTGGGTGAGAACGCCCCTGCCCGGCAGTGAAGCCGGACAGGGGCGCCGTCGCACCCGGTCTCGGGGTCGAGTGCGACATGCCGCACAGGCTAATGCCCGGGACGCACCTTCGCGCCACTCCCAAGGGCCCCGAGGAGAGCCGAGAGACAGCCCGAGAGAGCCCGAGAAGAAGGAGCCGAGGACAGGTCCTGGTAGTGGCCGCCGGAGCCCCCACGACGGCCACGCCACCCAGGCCCACCTGGCGTTCCCCCCCGCCAGTGATCACAACTCTAGGGAGCCCGGAAGGCCCCTGAGGGCGAATCAGGCGCAGATGGCCCGGTCGGACCGATCTGTGTCCGATCGGCCGGGGGCCTAGTCCCCCGGGTTGGCCGATGCGTCAGGCACGCGTTCGGGTGATCCCGCCGTTCGGCTGGAGCACCTGCCCGATCACTCCGCCGGAGGCGGGACCGGCCAGGAACGACACCGCACCCGCCACCTCCTCGGGCGTCTGGAGCCGCCGGGTCGGGATGAGCTGGGCGTACTGCTCGCGCATCTGGGCGAGGCTGATCCCGAGGTCGTCGGCGTCGACCTGGAGCTGCGGGGTGTCGACGTACGCCGGCGCCACGGCGTTGGTGAGGATCCCGTCCGGCCCGAGCTCGCGGCCCAGCCCCTTGGTCAGGGCGATCAGCCCCGACTTCGACGCGGCGTACGCCGTGGCGTTGGGGTGGCCGACCACGCCCCAGCCCGAGGCGATGACCACGATGCGCCCGGAGCCGCGTCGACGCATGGCGGGGATCACGGCCTGGACGAGCCGGAAGTGACCCGACAGGTTGACGTCGACCTGGTGCCACCAGCTCGCCGGGTCGGCCTCGACGAACGGGCCCATCGCCATCGCCGCGGCGTTGGCGACCAGGACGTCGACCGATCCGAGCGCCTCCTCGACCTCGGCCACGATCGACGAGGCCGCGCCGTCTGCGGAGATGTCGGCCGCGACGGCGTGCCCGTCCAGCTCGCGCGCCAGCCCGGTCAGCCGGTCGTCGAGGACGACGTCGTTGACCGCGACCGCGAAGCCGTCAGCAGCGAGCCGCTGCGCCGTCGTACGCCCCAGACCCCGGGCGGCGCCGGTGACCAGCGCGACCGGGCGGCCGGAGAGGGAGGCCATCAGATCACCGCCCCGGCGTTCGGCGAGAGCACCTCACCGCAGAACGCGGTGCCCTCGGTCACCAGGTAGTAGACCGCGCCCGCGATCTCCGCCGGCGTCACCAGCCTCCCCAGCGGCAGGGTCGCGAGGTACTCCGGCTCCCGCCAGATCGAGTCGCCCGCCAGCAGCGGGGTGTCGGTCGGGCCCGGCGCGACGGCGTTGACGCGAACGCCGGTGTGCGCCACCTCGGCGGCCAGCGACTTGATCAGCCCCAGCACGGCGCCCTTGGCGGCGACGTAGTGGAGGTCGGTCGCGCTGCCCGCGAGCGCCAGCTCCGACGAGATCGCCACCATGCTCCCGTCGCCTCTCTCCAGCAGGTGCGGGAGCACGGCCCAGGCACAGTTCGCCGTGCCGCCGAGGATCACCGCGAGCATCCGGTCCCATCGCTCGCGGGAGATCTCGGCGACGTCGATCCCCTCCTCGTAGTAGCCCGCCGCCGTCACCAGGGCGTCGATGCGCCCGTGGTCGGCCAGGACACCGCGGACCGCCTCGGCGACCGCCGGTCGGTCCGAGACGTCCGCGACGTACGCCGTGTCGGTCGCGGACTCGCGCAGGTCGAGCCCGGCCGTGGTCCAGCCGTGGTCGGCGAAGACCTGGGCGCAGGCCGCCCCGATCCCGCTGGCCGCCCCGGTCACCAGCACCACGCGGTCAGACAAGGGTGCCCCCCTCGACGTCGTCGAGCGGCTCGACCCACTGCTGGGGTCCGGGCGAGCGGGCCGGGTTGAAGACCCACGACATCACGGCGACGCCCAGGATGGCGACGACCGCGGTCATGATGATCAGCCCCCAGTTGAGGTACCACACGCCGTACAGGTCGCGCGGCCACGCGATGTTGATCGTCTCCAGCACGATCCAGACCGCGGCGACGTAGGTGACCGGTTTGCTCAGACCGCCCAGTGTGTACTCCCCCGGCGTCCACTGACCGCGCATCTTGATCAGGGCCAGGCCGACGACGGGCAGCGCGAAGGACAGGTAGAAGCCGGCGTTGCCGAAGGACAGCAGCAGTGCGTAGACCTTCGAGGTGCTGATGAACAGCAGCGGGCCGGCGATGATCGCGGTCAGGGCGATGGCGTGGCGGGGCAGGTTCTCGGGCCCGGTCAGGCGGCCGAGCACGGACTGGCCCGGCAGCACCCGGTCGCGCGCCCCGGCCCAGATCGCGCGCGAGACCGCGGCCTGGACGGCGATCAGGCTGGCGGTGAAGCCGATCGCGAGCATCGCCAGCAGTACCCGTCCGATGCCGCTGCCCATGGCGGCCTGGAGGGTGTTCGAGATCGGGTCGGCGACGGTCCCGTTCATGACCTGCGGGATCGAGGGGATGGCGAGGACGATCCCGAGGGTCGCGAAGATCACCAGGCAGCCGGCGGCGGCCAGCGAGAGCACGATCGCCTTCGGCAGCACCTTGCGCGACTCCTGCACCTCCTCGGCGATCGACCCGGCCGACTCGAAGCCGAGGAACGAGAATCCGACGAAGGCGATCGTGGTCAGGAACGGCGTCGTCAGCCAGCTCAGACCGTGACCCGTGCCGGAGGAGTGGAACAGCACCGAGAACGACTGGTGGTGGTGGAAGAAGAGGAGGCTCACCCCGATCCCGATCGAGGAGATCAGCTCGGCGGTCATGCTGACGTAGAGCAGCGTCCGTAGCAGCCGGGCACCGATCATGTTGGCGAGCGAGGCCGCGACCAGGATCAGCAGCGCGACCAGCACGACCGTCGTCTGGCTCGGCCCGTCGGCGCCGAGCGCGCCCAGCAGATAGCCGGACGACGCCAGCGCGAGCGCCGACAGGGTCAGTGTCAGCCCCCAGCCGTAGGCCCACATCGTCACCCAGCCGTAGCGGGCGCCGAGCAGGCCGCGCGACCACGCGTAGACGCTGCCCTGGAGCGGCCACTTCGAGACCAGCTCACCGAACACCGCGGCGACGAGGAGCTGCCCGACGAGCACGATCGGCAGCGCCCAGAAGAACGCCGGTCCGGCCTCGACGATGCAGATCGCGAACACGGCGTAGATGCCCACGATCGGGGAGATGTCGGAGAACGACAGCGCGAACGCCGACCTGAGGGTGAAGTCCCGAGCGGGGGTGGCCGAGTCCGGTCTGACGACGGGCTGGTGATCCATGGCATGCCTCTCGCGACGACTGGCCCGAGTGTCGTGACGACCCTCACCCGGGAGCAATCCGACCCAGGCCTGAACCTGTCAGCCGATCTTCATACTGTGGTATGAACGACCGTGGCGATCACGGTGCGACAGCTGCTCGACCAGCAGCAGGTGCAGCTCCGGCTGCGCGCCGGCGCCGCCGGGCTCGACCGCGAGGTCCGGTGGGCCCACGCCTCCGACCTCGCCGAGCCGTGGCAGTACCTCGCCCGCAACGAGGCGCTGCTCACCAACGGCACCGGGATGACCGACGACCCCGACGCCCAGGTCAGGTTCGTCGCCAGGCTCGAGCGGGCGGGGGCGAGCGCGCTCGGCTACGGCCTCGAGACCGGTCCGCCGCTCAGCACCGAGGCGGTGCGCGAGGCCGAGCGGGTGGGGCTCCCGCTGTTCACGCTGACCCGCGAGGCGCGGTTCAGCGCCCTGGCCCAGCTCGTGGCGGAGGCCAACGCCAGCCACGAACGACGCGAGCAGCACCAGGTCGCGCGGCTCTACGAGGTGCTCCAAGGCGCCCTGGCCGGCCAGGCGGGCACCGAGGAGGTCCTCGGCGAGCTCGGTGCCGAGATGGGTGCCCGGATGTTCCTGCTCGACACCACCGACGGCAGCCCGGTCTCGGGATCGCCGCCGACGGTCTTCGCCCGCGACGTCGCCGCGCTCGGTGCGAGCGCCGCCGGGCTCGCCCCGGCCCTGGTCCGGCTGTCGCCGACCGAGGGGTCGCACGGCCGGTCGGCGGTGATGGTGCCGCTGGACGACGAGCTGCCGGTCGCCCTGCTCGTCGAGGCCGCCGACCACGACCTCCCTGGCCGGACCCTGCTCCAGCACCTCGCCACGGCGGTGACCATCGAGCTCGCGCAGCCCCGGGCGGCCTGGCGCGAGCCCCAGCGCAGCTCGATCCTCGCCGACCTGCTTGCCGGACGCGTCGACGACCACACCGCGCTCGACCGGCTCGCCCACCACGGCCTCGACCCGGCGCGCTGCGTGCTCCTGGCAGCCCGCCGGACCGGCCCGCGCGGCGCGGGCCCCGCGACGTACCTGCCGATCGGGGGGTGGAGCGGCCTCCGCCACGTCGCCGCTCCCGGCCCCGGTCGTTGCCGCGTGCTGGTCGACCGCGGCGGCGACTCGCGGCTCGAGGGACTGGCGGTCTCCGGCTGGGTCGTCGGGGTCAGCGCCGTCCTCGCCGACGTCGGGCGCTTCGCGGCGGCGGATGCCGAGGCGCGGTGGTGCGCCGCAACCGCGGAGCTGCTGGGCCGGGAGGTCGTGACCGCGGGCGATGCCTCGACCTGGCCGCTGCCGGCCTGCCGGGCCGACGCGGAGCAAGCGACCCGGGCCACGGTCGGACCCCTGCACGACCACGACGCCGAGCGCGGCACCGACTACGTCACCACCATCCGGGTCTGGCTCGAGCTCGACCGCTCGTGGCAGCGTGCCGCCGACGCGCTGGCCATCCACAAGCAGACGCTCGGCTACCGGCTGCGGCGCATCGAGCAGCTCAGCGGCCGAGGCCTGACCGCAACCGAGGACCTCACGAGCTGGTGGCTCGGCGTCCGCGCCGACCAGCTGCTCCGACTGGCCCAGAGCTGGGAGTCGGACCGCCACCGCTGACCCCCCACCGACCCGGATCGCTCAGTAGCTCGCCGGGGTGATCACCCACAGCACCCGAGACGGCACCGTCGTCGGGTTGCGCCAGCGATGCGGGGTGCGACAGCCGAACGTCGCGGAGTCACCGGTGTGCAGCTGGTGCCGGTCTGCGCCGAGGTAGAGGTCGAGGGCGCCCTCGAGCACGAGCACGCACTCCTCGTCGCCGGCGTGGGTGTGCAGCCGGTCGCTGCTGCCCTGGCCCGGCTCGACCAGCGACTCGAGGATCTCCAGCCGGGTCGCCCAGCCGGGCGTCACCTGGGAGTCCAGCACGCCGCGGCTGCGCATGAGGTGCCGGTCGGCCCGGCGTACGACGGTCTCCCGCGCGTCGGGCGGCTCCTGGAACAGGGTCGCCATCGTCTCCCCCATCGCCGCGACCAGCCGGGCCAGCGTGGTGACCGTGGGGCTGACGCGGCCGTTCTCCAGCCTGCTCAGGTACGCCGGGGTGAGGCCCGCGAGATCGGCGACCTGGCGGGCCGACAAGGTCTTCTGCTCGCGCAGCTGGCGCAGCCGCGGTCCGACCTCGCCGTCACGCGAGGGACCGGCAGGCGCGGACATGCCGCGATCTTGTCACATCGAACAACGGTCCTTGACATTTCGAACAACCCAGGAGAAGGCTCGCCGCGATCACGGCCCGAGCCTGCGCCGCACGACCCGTCATCCGAGCCGCGCCGGGCCGTGATCAGGCCAGCCCCGTGTCTCGGACGCCGACCACCCCGGAGGAACCGTGTCGATCAACGCCGACGAGCTCGATGTCACCGAAGCCGCCGAACACACCCTGATCCCCATCCCGGAGAACGCTCGGACCTCGACCGTCGCCCACCAGTTCTGGATCTGGGCCGGCGCCAACATCGCCCCGATCAACTGGTTCCTCGGCTCGCTCGGCGTGATCTTGGGGCTGAGCCTGTGGCAGACCATCGGCGTCATCGTGGTCGGCAACCTGATCGGGATGGCCGTCTTCGGCTTCTTCGTCCTCATGGGCCAGCAGACCGCCGTCAGCCAGATGGTGCTGTCGCGCGCGACGTTCGGGAGGCGAGGCGCCTACCTGCCCGCGCTGTTGCAGGGCCTGCTGGCCGTCGGCTGGTGCGCCATCAACACCTGGATCATCCTGGACCTGGTCATCGCGCTGTTCGGCAAGCTGGGCATCCACGGTGGCGACGGCCTCAAGATCGCGGTCGCGATCGTGATCATGGTCATCCAGGTCTGGCTGGCCGCGATCGGGTTCCGCGCCATCGCCCGCTTCGAGCGCTGGACCGTGCCGGTGACCGTCGTCGTCCTGGTGGCGATGACGATCGTGGCGTGGACCAAGACCGACGTGCAGTGGGGCTACGCCGGTGGCGACCTGCACGGCAAGGCCCTGTGGAGCTCGCTGACGACCCTGATGACCGCGATCGGGATCGGGTGGGGCATCACGTGGTTCGCCTACGCCTCGGACTACTCGCGGTTCGTCTCGCCGAGCGTGCCGCGGCGCAAGCTCTACCTCGGCAGCGTCCTGGGCCAGTTCCTGCCCACCGTCTGGCTCGGGATCTTCGGCGCGACCCTCGCGACGGTGTCGACCGCGAAGGACCCCGGCCAGATCGTGGTCGACGCGTTCGGCGGTCTCGCGATCCCCGTGATCCTGCTGGTCATCCACGGCCCGATCGCGACCAACGTGCTCAACATCTACTCCTGCGCCCTGTGCGCACAGACCCTGGACTGGAAGGTCGACCGGCGGCTGCTCTCCTACGGGGTCGGCGTCCTGGCGACCCTGTTCACGATCTACCTCGTCCTCAACGGCGACTTCGCCGAGAACCTCGACGGCTGGCTCTCCGGCCTGGTCACGTGGGTGGCGCCCTGGGGCGCCATCATGCTGGTGAGCTACTACGGCATCCACAAGCAGAAGGTCGACGTCGCCTCGCTCTTCGAGCCGCCCGGCTCGCCGCGCGTGCCCGACATCGTGTGGGAGGCGATCATCCCGTTCGTGATCGGCATCGTGGCGACCTGGATGTTCGAGTACGGCATCCCCAGCTACCTCCAGGGCCCGATCGCCAAGCACATGGGCGGGATCGACCTGTCCTGGCTCGCGGGCTCGCTGGTCGCCGGCGTCCTGGCGTACGCCGCGATGTCCCGCCGCCGCTTCGTGGCTCCCGCCACGGTCGAAGGCGCCTGATGGGAGAGGACTCGGGCCTGCACGACGTCACGGCTCCCGCGGCGGCCGTCAGCTGGCCGGATGGCCACCGGGCGGCCGCCACCCTCGGCTTCGACATGGACGGCGAGGACGTCGCGATCACGGTCGACCCCGAGAGCCGGCACCGGCTCTCGGCCATGTCACACCAGGCGTACGGCGCCCTGACCGGCGTGCCGCGGGTCCTCGAGCTGCTGCGCCGGCACGACGTGCGCGCGACGTTCTTCTGCCCCGGGTACACCGCCGAGCGCTACCCCGACGTCCTGCGACGGGTGCGCGACGACGGCCACGAGATCGCCCATCATGGCTTCATGCACGAAGCCATGGCCGGGATGACCCGGGAGCAGGAGACGGCCGTGCTCGACCGCGGCCTGGAGGCCCTCGACCGCGTCGTCGGGCTCCGGCCGGTCGGCTACCGCGCGCCCATGTGGGAGACGACGTACGCGACGGCCGAGCTGCTGCTGGACCGCGGCTTCCTCTACGACTCGAGCCTGATGGACTCCGACGTTCCCTACGAGCTCGCCGAGCGTCCCGGCGAGGGCGCACGCAGCATCGTGGAGATCCCCGTGTCGTGGGCGCTGGACGACTGGGAGCAGTTCGCGTTCGTGCCGGAGCTGTTCGGCCCGGGTGTCATCGAGGATCCCGCCAAGTCGCTGGCGATGTGGACCGCGGAGCTCACCGAGGCCCATCGACACGGCTCGTGCTTCACCCTGACCGTCCATCCCTTCCTGAGCGGGCGGCTGGGCCGGCTGCGGGCACTGGAGACCCTGATCGAGACGATGCAGTCCATGTCCGACCTGTGGCTCGCCCCGGCCGGCGAGCTGGCCCGGCACGTGCGCTCGCTCGGCCTGACACCCCGTGTCTTCCCCCGCCCGGAGATCGAGTCATGACCGACCAGACCCCGCTCGGACCCGTCGACGGCACGAAGGTCCCGCGCTTCGCGGGATCCGCGACGTTCGCGCGACTCCCCCGCATCGACGAGGTCTCGTCGTTCGACGTGGCGCTGCTCGGTGCGCCGTTCGACGGGGGCGTCTCGTTCCGTCCCGGGGCCCGCTTCGGCCCGAGCTCGATCCGGCAGGCCAGCCGGCACCTCCGGCCGGCATACAACCCGGCGCAGGACGTCTCGCCGTACGCCGTGATCCAGGCGGTCGATGCGGGCGACGTGCCGTGCAACCCCTTCGACATCGACCACGCGCTCCAGCAGATCGACGACGGCGTCTCCGAGCTGCTCGCCGCGGGTGGCCGGCCGGTGCTGCTCGGCGGCGACCACACGATCGCGCTCGGCGGCCTGCGTGCCGTCGCTCGGAGGCACGGACCGGTGGCACTGGTCCACTTCGACGCCCATCTCGACACCTGGAACAGCTACTTCGGCGCCGACCGCACCCACGGCACGATCTTCCGGCGGGCCCACGAGGAGGGGCTCCTCGCCGGCGCGGTCAGCAGCCATGTCGGCATCCGCGGGCCGTTGTACGCCGCGCACGACCTCGTCGACGACGCGTCGTTCGGGTTCGAGATCGTGCGCGCCCTCGACATCGACCGGAGGGGGATCGACGAGATCGTCGACGGCGTGCGCCGTCGTACCAACGACGCCCCCATCTACCTCTCGATCGACATCGACGTCCTCGACCCGGCGTTCGCCCCGGGCACGGGCACCCCCGAGATGGGTGGCCTCACCTCCCGCGAGCTGCTGGCGCTGGTCCGGGCGCTGCCTCCCGACCAGATCGTCGCCGCCGACCTGGTCGAGGTGAGCCCGCCGTACGACCACGCCGAGATCACCTCGCTGGCCGCGGCGACGCTGGGCTACGAGATCACCTCGCTGATGGCCCGGGCCCGGGGCGACGCGTGATCCAGCTGCTCGTCCGCGACGTCCGGCTCCGCGACGACGCCACCGGTGAGACCAGCGCGGTCGACGTCCAGGTCCAGGACGGACGGATCCACGCGATCGCGCCGCGGGGTGCGGAGTCCGTCGAGGCCGAGACCGTGGTCGAGGGCCACGGCGCGTGGCTGACCCCGCCGTACGTCGAGCCGCACGTCCACCTCGACTCCGCGCTCACCGCGGGCGAGCCGCGCTGGAACCTCAGCGGGACACTGTGGGAGGGCATCGCCTGCTGGGCCGAGCGCAAGCCGACGCTGACCCGCGACGACGTGGTCGAGCGCGCCGAGCGGACCCTGCGGTGGTACGCCGCCAACGGCACCCTGCACGTGCGCAGCCACGTGGACGTCACCGATCCCTCGCTGGTCGCGCTCGACGCGCTGATCGAGGTGCGCGAGCGCGTGCGCGACGTGATCAACCTCCAGCTCGTGGCCTTCCCGCAGGAGGGGATCTGCTCGTTCCCCGACGGCGAGGAGCTCCTCACCGAGGCCGCGCGTCGCGGGGTCGACGTGATCGGCGCGATCCCCCACTTCGAGGACACCCGCGAGGACGGCGTGCGGTCGGTGGAGTTCGCCGTGGACCTCGCCGACCGACTCGGCCTGCGCGTCGACGCGCACTGCGACGAGATCGACGACGAGCAGTCGCGCTTCGTCGAGGTGCTCGCGACCCGGGCCGCGCGCTCGGGTCTGCGCGAGCGCGTCACGGCCAGCCACACGACCGCGATGGGGTCCTACAACCCGGCGTACAGCTACAAGCTGCACCGCATCATCGCCCGCTCGGGGATCACCATGGTGAGCAACCCGATGGTGAGCCTGCACCTCCAGGGCCGCTTCGACGACTACCCCAAGCGGCGCGGGCTCACCCAGGTCAAGGAGCTGCTGGCGGCCGGGGTGAACGTGGCGTTCGGGCACGACGACGTGATGGACCCGTGGTACCCGCTCGGCACGGCGAACCCCCTCCAGGTCGCCCTCGTCGGCACCCATGCGGCGCAGATGCTGGCCCGGGACGAGATCGAGGAGACCTTCCGGATGATCACCACGCGGGCCGCCGCCGTACTCGGGCTCGACGAGGAGTACGGCGTGCACGTCGGCCGGCCGGCGAGCTTCCTGCTGCTGCCGGCCACGGACGGGTACGACGCCGTACGCCGCCAGGTGCGCCCCACGCACGTCGTCGCGCACGGCCGGATCGTGGCCGAGACCGCACCCGCGGTGACCACGCTGACCTGGCCCGGCGAGGACCCCGCCCCGGTCACCTTCGCCCGTTGAGTTGGCCCTCCGGGCCCGTTGAGTTGGCCCTCCGGGCTCGCTCAACGAAATAGCAGACCGCCCCACCCGCTGCGCAGAACGCGCGGAGTGAGGCGGTCGTGAGGGCCGATGGCTAGGGGGGTGCCTCGGGCCCATCGCCCGACGACTCCGGTTGTCACCGACCGAGGGGGGGATGGCCGGAACGGAGAGCATCAGACGAAGTCTCAAGAGAAGGTTAAGTCGAAATGGGGTGGGATGTGAAATCTTCGCGGAATCTCAACCCTGTTCTTCGCGCGAACCCAACGGCTGTGCCTCAGAATTTTACCTTGCCATGACCCAACGCCGACTCAGCTCTCCGCGAGGTGCCGGCCCCGCTCATTCGAGCTCGAAGACGACCGAGCGCGAGGCGACATCCGCCTGGGTGAGGCGGACGTGCGCGTCGGTGCCGAGCGGCAGCGGGCCCGAGGCCGTGACCCGCGCCTCGACCGCAGGCTCCTGGATCGTGATCCGACCGCGGGACTGGTCCTTGTCGTCGACCTCGGTGACGACCGCGTCGAAGGTCTCCCCCACGTGCGGGTGCAGCACTCCGGCCTCGACCAGGTCGAGCACCATCGCCTCGTACTGCGACGCCTTGCGGCCGGCGTCCTTGAGCACGCCGGGGATCTCCGGGAGCCGGGAGATGACCCAGGCCGGAACGTCCGTACCGGCGCAGAGTGCGACGCAGATCTCGCCGGCATAGCGGTCACCCAGGCGGCGCAGCGGCGCGGTGACGTGGGCGTACTCCGAGGCCAGGGCGGCGTGGATCGGGTCTGCCGGCATGTCGCCGTTGAAGGCGACGTAGCCGCTGCCGCGAAGCAGCCGGGCGCACGCCGTGATCATCGCCGCCTCGGCCGGCTTGCGGGAGTCGAGGCCCCGGATGAAGTCGGGGTACAGCTGCTCGGCCGGCCAGTCGATGCGGAGCGCGCGGGCGACCCGGTGCAGCCGCTGGATGTCCTGGGCGCGCGGGGGCGGCAGGGTGCGGAGCAGCCCGATCCGGGCATAGACCATCAGCGACGCGGCGGCGAAGCCGGTCAGCATGGAGATCTGGGCGTTCCAGGTCTCGGCGGGGCGCATCGAGCGGAACTCCAGCGACCACGTGGTGCCGGTGACCTCGACCTCCTGCTCGGGCAGCGGCAGCGAGATGCCGCCGCGGGCCGCCTCCCGCTCGAGGCGGAGCTCGCCCACCTCCTTGAGCAGCTGAAGCACCTCGTCGGCCCTGCCGCCGTCGACGGACTCCTGCACGCCGGCGTAGTCGAGCTTCGCCCGCGAGCGCACGCGCGCCCGCTCGACGTGGACGTCGGTGCCCTCTCCGGTCTCGTCGACATGGATGGTCCACAGCAGGGCCGGTCGCACCTGGTCGGGCAGCAGCGAGGCGGCGCCCTCCGAGAGCGACGTCGGGTGCAGCGGCACCTTGGAGTCCGCGCCGTACAGCGTCTCCCCACGCTGGTGTGCCGTGACGTCGACCGGGTCACCGGGCGAGACGAACGCCGCCACGTCGGCGATGGCGTAGTGGACGACGTAGCCCGAGCCGTCGCGCTCGATGTGGAGCGCCTGGTCGAGATCCATCGAGGACGCCGGGTCGACGGTCACGAACGGGATGTCGGTGCGGTCGAGGTCGGGCAGCCTCGGAGCGGCCGCGGCTCGCGCGGCGGCCTCCTCGACCTCCGCCGGGAACTCGGGGCTCACGTCGAGCTCGGTCCGGATCTTCGCGATCCCGTCGCGCAGCGAGCGCGCGGCAACGTCGTCTCGGGCGTGGACGCGCACGACTCGGCTCGAGGACATGCCCCCAACCTTAGTGATCTAGCCTCGCCCTCGTGCTGATCCTGCTGCCGCCCAGTGAGGGCAAGGCCCATCCGCGCCGGGGCCGGCCGCTGTCGCTCGGCGGCGGCCCGTTGGACGAGGCCCGCCGCCTCGCGCTCGACGCGCTGGTCGACCTGTGCCGGGGTCCCGGGCCGGCCGCGGCCCGGGTGCTCGGCCTCGGGGCCGGCCAGGTGGACGACGTGGGCCGCAACGCCAGGATCTGGAGCCTGCCGACCGCGCCGGCCGAGCGCATCTACACCGGCGTGCTCTACGACGCACTCGGCCTGACGACACTGACGGCCTCGGCCCATCGGCGCGCGCTCGCACGCCTTGCGACGGTGTCGTCGGTGTACGGCCTGGTCGGGCCCGGTGAGCGGATCGCGCCGTACCGTCTCGCCGGAGACGTGACCCTCCCCGGCCTGGGCGGCGTCGCGGCGCACTGGCGCCGGCACCTGGGCCCGCTCGTGCGCGACCGCGCCGGCCGGGGCCTCGTCGTCGACCTCCGCTCCACGACGTACGCCGCGTTCTGGCGGCCAGCGCCCGACCTCGCCCCGCGCGTCGTGACCGTTCGGGTGCTCCACGAGGTCGGTGGCAAGCGCCAGGTCGTCAGCCACTTCAACAAGGCGACCAAGGGCAGGCTGGTCCGCGCGATCCTGGAGGACGGCCGAGACGCGAGGACGCCCACGGCCTTCGCCGGACTGCTGTCCGACCTCGGGTGGCACGTGGAGCTCGGGACGGCGGGCAGATCGGGCACCCCGCTCGACGTGGTCGTGCGCGAGCTCTGATCTCGGCGCGGGCGTCGGCGGTGACCCAGCGACAGTCCGGCGCGGAGGGCGCTCAGACAACCGCGACCGGCTGAGCTACCAGCGCTGCGGGTCGAGGAGTTGCGCGACGCCCGGCGGCTGGGCGTTGTACAGACGCAACGAGGCGCGCAGGTCGTCGCTGCCCGGCTCGCCGAAGAACGACAGCACGCTGACCGATGCGGTCGACAGCTCCATCCGGAACACCGCCGACAGCGGCGCCTGGAGGGCGTCGGAGACCAGGATCTTGATCGGCGTCACGTGGCTCACCACCACCACGGTGCGGCCGGCGTAGCGGTCAAGGACCCGGGCGAGCCCGCCGAGCACCCGCGTCGACACCTCACGGAAGGACTCCCCGCCCGGCGGCGCGGCGTCGAGCGAGCCCAGCCACGCGTCCAGCTCGCCGGGCCTCAGGTCGGCGACCTCGCCGAAGGTCATGCCGTCCCAGGCACCGAACTCCATCTCGGCGAACCCCGGCTCCTCGACCACCTCGACGTCGAGGCTGTCGGCGAGGATCTCCGCCGACTCCCGGGTACGTCGTACCGGCGACGTCACGACCACGTCGACCCCTTCGGCGATGGGGGCCAGCCAGTCCGCCACCGCGCGTACCTGGTCGCGCCCGTCGTCGGTGAGCCCGGGGTTGCTGCCCGCCAGCCCACCCGAGAAGCGCTTGTCGGCGGTCAGGCCGGTGGCGCCGTGGCGCACCACGACCAGCGTCGTCGTCGAGCCGCCGGGCGGCGACCAGCCGCGAGCCGCCGGCTCCTGTGCCCCCTCGACCGCCGAGTCGTCATACGACGACTCGGCGGGATTTGGACGTACTTTTGCGCCGACTCGGCGATCGTCGACGTAGCCACCGAAGTCATCGGCGTGGACGGTGACGCCGGAGCGCTTGCCGTCGAGGGCCTCGTTGGCCAGCCGGTCGGCGTGCTTGTTCTGCTCGCGCGGCACCCACGTGTACGTCGTGCCGAACGGCGCGAGCCGGTTGGCCTCCAGCGCCAACGGCTTCATGTCCGGGTGCTTGATCTTCCAGGCGCCGCTCATCTGCTCCACGACGAGCTTGGAGTCCATCCGGACCGCGATGTCCGCCTCCGGCGCGACGTCGAGGGCCATCCGGAGGCCCGCGATCAGGCCGCGGTACTCGGCGACGTTGTTGCTCGCCACCCCGATCGTCGTGCCGTCCTCGGCCAGGACTCGGCCGGTGTCGGCGTCCTTGACCAGCGCGCCGTACGCCGCGGGGCCCGGGTTGCCCCGGGAGCCGCCGTCGGCCTCGACGACGACGCGGCGGACCTGGCTCACTCCTAGTGCCCCGCACCGGAGGCTCGGCGCACAGTTCCGCGCCCCGAGCACGCACCTCGCTGCGTAGCCGTCGCTTGCTGGACGAGCAGGTAGACCGTCGCTCCGGCGCCTGGCGATGCACGCACCCCGAGCACGGACTTAGGCAACGCTCTTCCGGCGCGGCACACTAGAGACCGCTCTCGGAGGTGCGGACCAGGATCCGGCTGCACTCCTCACAGCGGATCACGTCGTCGGCGGCCGCCGCGCGGATCGTGGCCAGCTCGGCGTTGTCGATGCCGAGCATGCACCCGCTGCACTGCCGCGCCCGGAGCAGGGCCGCACCGACTCCGCCCTTGCTCTCCCGCAGCCGCTCGTACAGCGCGAGCAGGTCGGACGGCAGCTCGCTCACCACGGGTCCGCGGCTGGCCCCCACCTCGGCCAGCTCGTGGTCGATCTCGGCCTGCCTCTGATCCCGGGAGGCCGTGGCGGCGGCGATCTTGTCGTCGGTCTCGGTGAGCTCGGCGGCCAGCTGGTTGGCGCCGGTCTGGGCCTCCTCGACGCGCTCCATGACCTCGATCTCGTCGTCCTCGAGCGAGGAGATCCGGCGTTCGAGGGAGACCATCTCCTGCTGCATGCTCTGGATGTCCTTGGGGTTGCTGACCAGCCCCTGGTCGATGCGCTGCTGGTCGCGCAGGCGCCGGGCCTTGGCCTGCTCGACGTCCGCGTCGACCTTCGCCTGCTCCTCGCCCAGGTCGGAGACCGCGATCCGCGCGTCCTCCAGGGCGCCGTCGAGGTGGGCGCGCCGCTCGCTCAGGTCGGCCAGCACGGCGTGCTCGGCCAAGGAGTGGCGCTGGTGGCGCAGCTGGTCGGCACGTGAGTCGAGGTCCTGAAGATCGAGCAGTCGGACCTGCGCGGACGGGTCGGCCTTCACTCAGGGCTCCTCGGACGGTCGTGGGCGGGTCGGGCGGTCACCTCCGGGCCTGCCACGCGTCGGTGCAGATCGTGCTCACCCGGACCTCCACCGTATCGCCCAGCGCCTCACCCGTCCGCGCGGCCAGCTCGGGCAGCCAGGTCCACTCCGCAGCCCAGTGGCTGACGTCGATCAGGGCGGGCCCGTTCTGCTCGAGGAACTCGGACGCCGGGTGGTGGCGCAGGTCGCTGGTCACGAAGACGTCGGCGCCACTGGCCAGTGCCTCGGGGAACAGGTCGTCGCCCGCCCCGCCCATCACCGCGACCCGGCGTACGACGCGATCGAGGTCCCCGCCGACGAGCACACCGCGGGCGGTCGCGGGAAGGGCCGCCGCGACACGGTCGGCGTACTCCCCCAGCGTGGCCTCGTCGACGTCTCCGACCCGGCCGGCTCCCGTCGAGGAGACGCCGGGGTCGGCGAGCTCCACGACGTCGAAGGCGACCTCCTCGTAGGAGTGCGCGGCGAGCATCGCGCGTACGACGCGGGTGCGGATGGCGCGCGGCATCAGCACCTCGATCCGGAGCTCCTCGGTGAGCTCGTGCTGGCCGACCCTGCCGACGGTCGGGTCGGCGCCCGCCCGCGGGCGGAAGCGTCCCTGGCCGGTCACGGAGTAGGAGACGGTGTCGTAGCCGCCGACGATGCCCGCCCCCGCGGCATGCATCGCCGCCCGGACCGCCTCGGCGTCGCCCACCGGGGCGAACACCACCAGCTTGTCGTACGCCGGACCGGCCGCGCGCAGAGGACGGGTCCCACGCAGGCCGAGGGCCCGGGCCAGCGCGTCGGAGACGCCGGGGTCGCTGTGGTCGGCGTTGGTGTGTGCGGTGAGCAGGCCGCAGCCGGCCCTGGTCAGAGTCGCGAGGGTGCGGCCCTTGGGCGTGGTCTCGGCGACGCCGTGCACGCCGCGCAGGAAGAGCGGGTGATGGGTGATCAGCAGGTCGGCGTCCCATTCGGCGGCCTCGCGCGCGGTCCGCAGCACCGGGTCGACCGCAACGAGCACGCGGCGTACCTGCGAGGCCGGGTCGCCCGCGGCCAGGCCGACGGCGTCCCAGGACTCCGCGGTCCGGGGCGGGTGCCAGCCGTGGATCAGGTCCACCACGTCGGCCAGGGTCACGGGAGTCGCCACGTCGCGGAGCCTAGTCAGCCCCGGCGACATGACGACCCGCCTAGCTAGTTGACCTGCCGGTCGCGCCCCTCCCAGTACGGCGCGCGGAGCTTGAACTTCTGGAGCTTGCCGGTCGCCGTGCGGGCCAGGATCTCGCGGAACTCGACCGAGGTCGGCGCCTTGTAGCGCGCCACCCTGCCCTTGACGTAGTCGATCAGCTGCTCCTCGGTGAGCTCGGACCCCTCGGCCTTGACCACCAGCGCCTTGATCGTCTCGCCCCACCTGTCGTCGGGTACGCCGATCACGGCGACCTCGGCGACCTCGGGATGGCTGAAGATCGCGTCCTCGACCTCGATCGAGGAGACGTTCTCCCCGCCGGTGATGATGACGTCCTTCTTCCGGTCCGCGATGACCAGGTAGCCGTCGTCGTCGAGGAACCCGCCGTCGCCGGTGTGGAACCAGCCCTCTGCCAGGGCCCTCTCGGACTCCTCGGGCTGCTGCCAGTAGCCCTCCAGGCAGACGTTGGAGCGCGCCAGCACCTCTCCCTCGGCGTCGATCCTCAGGCTGACCCCGATCGCCGGCGTGCCCGCCCGGACCAGCCGGTGCGCCCGCTCCTCGGGCTCGAGGTCGTCCCACTCCGAGCGCGTGCGGTTGACCGTCAGCAGGGGCGAGGTCTCGGTCAGCCCGTAGATCTGGATGAACTCCCAGCCGAGCTCGGCCTCGACCCGGGCGACGGTCTTGGTGGGGGGAGGCGCGCCGGCGACGATGATCCGCGTCCGCGCGCGGCCCGCCCCTCCGCTGCCCGGGATGGGGCCCTCCCACGACGGCGCCGCCTCGAGGACCGCCGCCACCACGGCGGGCGCCGCGCACATCACCGTCACCCCGTGCTTCTCGATCCGGCGCAGGATCTCGGTCCCGTCGACCTTGCGCAGCGAGACCTGGGGCACCCCGCAGCCGGTCATCGCGAACGGCATCCCCCAGCCGTTGGCGTGGAACATGGGCAAGGTGTGGAGGTAGACGTCGCGGTCGCTCACGCCCGCGTGCAGCGCGAAGGTGACCGCGTTGGTCCAGATGTTGCGGTGCGTGATCTGCACGCCTTTGGGCCGGGCGGTCGTGCCCGAGGTGTAGTTGATGGTCGCGGTCGCGTTCTCGTCCGGCTCCCAGGCCCGTGGCGCGGTGTCGTGGAGGTAGAGGTCGTCGTCGTCACCGAGGACGAAGACGTGTTCGGCCTTCAGCGCCGACAGCGTGTCGCGCAGCTCGGGGTCGACGTAGACGACGCGTGCCCCCGAGTGCTCCACGATGTACTGCACCTCGTCGAACGACAGCCGGAAGTTCACCGGCACCAGGACCCGCCCGTACCCGCAGACCCCGAAGAACGACGTGAACAGCCGCGCGCTGTTGTGCGACACGAAGGCCACCCGGTCCCCGACCTCGAGCCCCAGGGCGTCGTGCTTGGCGGCCATCGCGGCGGCCAGCTCGCAGACCCGCCCATAGGTGAGGTCACCCAGCGAGGCGGCCGGCTGGTCCGGCTCGTCGGCGATGCCGAGGCGGTCGGCGTAGACCGCCACCGCTCGGTCCAGGAAGTCGGTCACGCTGAACGGGACGATCATGGGCCGAATCTAGCCCCGCGACGGCGGTCTGCGGGGGCTCGGTGGGACGGCCCCGGGTGACGGCGACCACCCGGTCAGGTTAGGCTTTCCTAACTTCCCGTGCCGGCGTGACGAGGACAAGGACAGCTGATGGGTATCGGAAAGACTCTGCTTCTTGGCTTCATCGCCGGCGTCACCATCTTGTGCGGCATGCCGCTGGGTCGGATGCGCAAGCCCAGCGAAGCCCTGCGCGTCATGCTCAACGCGCTCGCCATCGGAGTGCTGGTGTTCCTGGTCTGGGACGTGCTCTCGGCCGCCTGGGAGCCCATCGACGCCGGGCTGGCGGCGCACCACGAGTCGGGCGCGGGTCTGGGCTCGACGTTCGGGTACGGCGCGCTGTTCGTGGTCGGGCTCGGCGTCGGTCTGTTGGGGCTCCAGCGCTACGAGAGCTGGATGGGAGCCCGGGTACGCCGTGCCCGGCAGTCGGTCGGCCCCGGCGCGATGGCCCGCGAGGAGACCGCGGCGCGCGGGGTCCTCTCGTGGTCGCCAGGCAAGCAGCTGGCCCTGCTGATCGCGGTCGGGATCGGCCTGCACAACTTCGCGGAGGGTCTCGCCATCGGCCAGGCCGCGGCGAGCAGCGAGATCGCGCTCGCCACCCTCCTGGTCGTCGGGTTCGCCCTGCACAACGCGACCGAGGGCTTCGGCATCGTCGCTCCGCTCGCCGCGGAGGCCGAGGCGGACGTCGCGGCGCGGCCGAGCTGGGGGCTGCTGCTGTTCCTGGCCCTGGTCGGCGGCGGGCCGACGTTCGTCGGCACGGCGGTCGGCCACTCGTTCACCAGCGAGCCGGTCTCGGTGGTGTTCTTGACCCTTGCCGCGGGGTCGATCCTCTACGTGGTGATCCAGCTGCTCGCGCTGGCCGGGCGCAGCGCGCGCCGCGACCTGGTCTACACCGGCGTCCTGATCGGGATCCTGGCCGGCTTCCTCACCGACGCGATCGTCACGGCTGCGGGCGTCTGAGCCTCCGGCTACGGCCAGCCCTCGCTTCGGCGCATGCCGAAGCGAGGGCTGGATACGGTCGTGGGGATGGTCTCGGACACCGCGCCACCCCGCGACACGGCGTACCGCAGGCCGCTGCTGACCGTGTTCCTCGGTTGGCTGTGGGTCATGGCGGGCGCCAACCTCGCGGCCCCGTTGTACGCCGGGTACGCCGCGCGCTTCGGCTTCTCGGGGATCGTGGTGACTACCGTCTTCGCGACGTACGCCGTGACCCTGGTCGCGACGCTGCTCGTGTGCGGGCGACTCGCCGACCGGGTGGGCAGGCGACCGGTCATCCTGGCCGGCCTGGCCGTCGCCGGGGTCGCGCTCGTCGCCTTCAGCCTCGCCACCGCGACGTGGTGGCTGTATGCCGCGCGAGCGCTGCAGGGCGTCGCGGTGGGCCTGATCAGCGGTCCCGCCACCGCGGCCCTGGTCGAGCTCGACCCGCAGCGCGAGCGGGCACGGCCTGCCATGTTCGCCGGCCTCGCGCAGGCCGTCGGCAGCGGCCTGGGTCCCCTCGTGGGCGGCTGCCTCGCGCAGTGGGCGCCGGCTCCGCTGCACACCTGCTATCTGGTCGGTCTCTGCGGGACGGCCTTGGCCGCGGGCTACGCCCTGACCCTCCCGGAGCGCTCGCCCGGCCAGGAGCCCTGGCGGATCCAGTGGCCCCGCGTCCCCGACGACATCCGACCCGACTTCGCCCGGCTCGGCCTGACCGCTGGTCTGGTCTGGGCCTCGCTCGCGCTGTATCTCTCGGTGGTCCCGTCGTACGTCGCGACGCTGCTGTCCACCGACGACCTCGCTCTCCTCGGGGCCAACTCCGCCCTGGCCTGCTTCGCCTCGGCCGCGACCCAGGTGTGGTCTCGGCGACGCACGTCGACGTCGCACGGCTCCGGAAGCGACGGCCGACGCCTCCAGGCGGCCGGGCTCCTCCTGCTGGCGGCAGGACTGTCGCTGATGGTGGCTTCGGCTCTGACGCAGACGCTGGTGACCGTGCTGCTCGGCGCGCTGGTGACCGGCGTCGGCCACGGGCTCGGCTACCTGCATGCCCAGGACGAGCTGAACACCATCGCCCCCTCCGAGCGCCGGGCCGAGGTGTCGGCGGCGTTCGTCTGCTGCATCTACGTGCTCGTCGGCGGCTCCGTGATCGGCGTCGGCGTGCTCGAGCAGTCGCGCAGCCTCACCAGCGCGGTCGGCGTCGTGGCCGGGCTGCTCGTCGTCGGCGCGCTCGGCGCCGCGGGGTGGCAGGGACGGCGCCGAACCCCAGTTCTGGCGGACCGGAAGGACTCTGCAGGACCTGGTCACGACGGGTGATGGCGACTAGTCCCTCGACAGGCCGTGCATGACCCCACAACGCTATGGAGTCGGAGGGTAATGACCGCCACCCTTGCGAGTGGGGAGGGAGACCGCGCACGGTCTCCCGCATCACAGGGGGAAAGCGCACATGGTGGACTACATCCGCATCCTGCTTCAGGCACGGCTTTCGGCAAGGGACGAGCGCGGCGCATCGGCCGTCGAGTACGGCCTCCTGATCGCCGGCATCGCCGCACTCATCGTGGTGGTCGTGTTCGCGTTCGGTGGACTGCTCGCCGGGGTGTTCCAGAGCACCTGCCAGACCGTCGCCAACGGCGCCGCCAACAGCTGCTGACTCGGGCGTCTCGACGTCATCGGGCCTCGGTAGCATGGCCCGATGGCGCTGTCAGGGGAGCGCGAGAGCATCTCGCTCCCGCATCGCGTGCGGTCCGTCGACCGGGCCATCGCCCTGCTCAAGGCCGTGGGCGCGGCCGGCGGGGCGCACTCGCTGACCGCACTGGCTCGCCAGTGCGACCTCGACCGGGCGACGGCCTGGCGGCTGCTGCTCACGCTCGAGGCACAGGGGATGGTCACGCGCGACCCGCGCGACGGCTGGTTCGCCGTCGGACCAGCCGTCGCCGAGCTCGCCGCCGGCACCAGCCGATCCCTGGTCGAGACCGCGCAGCCGGTGCTCGAGCGGATCAGCCTGGAGACCGGTGAGATCGCCTGCCTGGGGGTCGTCGACGGCGACGAGCTGCACTACGTCGCGGAGGTGATCCCCGCGATCGTGCAGGACCAGTCCTGGCTGCGAGAGCCCGTCGTGCTCCATGCGTCCTCGATGGGCAAGGCGTTCCTGGCCTACCTCGACGACGACCGCGTGGCCGCACTGGTGGGTGAGCGCCCGGCGCGGTTCACCGACACCACGATCACCGAGCCCAAGCCATTCCGCCAGGAGCTGCGCCGCATCCGGGCGCAGGGGTACGCCGTGTGCCGAGGCGAGCTGGAGGACGGCTCGTGGGGCGTGGCCGCGGCGGTGCTCGGCGTCCGCGAGGAGCCGGTGGCCGTCGTGTGCCTCTGGGGGCCCGACCGCCGTGGCGACCACACCCGGCTCGAAGCCCTCGGCCGGCTGGCGCGTCGTACGGCGCGCGAGCTCAGGGCCGGCTGACGCGCCGTTCGCGACCGAGCAGCCGCAGCACCGACACGCATCCGGTGGCGACGGCGGCCCACCCCACGCCGGCGTCCAGGGCTCGGCCGCCGAGCCCGAACACGACGTGAAGCCCGAGCAGCACCACCCCTGCGACCGCGAGAACCGCGGCGAAGCTGCCGAGGGCCCCGACGATGAGCAGGGTCTGCTCGTCCTGGTCACGTGAGCTGCGCACCCCGCCATTGTGCACGGTTCGCCCAGTCCGGGTCACCGATGTCTCCCGAGCCAGCGTTGGGCGGTGAGGGTGTGCGGCACGAGAAGGTAGTCCACGCGCGCCTCGACGAGAGCGGCCCACCTCTGGTGGTTGGCCGTGTTGTAGTTCCCCACCTCGAGTCCGAGGCTGTGCGCCTCCGCGACGTACGCCGGGTCGTTGCTGCCTCCGATCACGAAGGAGTAGCCGAATGCGGCGTCCTCGCTCAGCGTCGACGGGCAGGCCGCGCTGACCTTCAGCCCGATCTCCACACCGGCTGACTGCATGGCTGCCATCCCGGTCTGGTAGCAGACGCCGTCGTAGACGCTGGGCGACCCGTAGAAGACGATGCACGAGCTCTTGCTCGCCCAGGCGGCGATCTGGTCGGGATGGTTCGGGGTGTACTTGATCTGCACCATCCCGCACATGCCCCAACGGGCGGCGTCGTAGATCAAGGTGTGCAGGGTCGGCAACGGCTGCCCCCCGTCGGTTCGCAGCCGGGCCCACTGCTGTGGGGTGACGTCGCCGATCTTGGCGTCCGGGCTCAGGCCGTGCAACGTGGCGGGGTCGACGGTGCGGCGTAGCGTCGGGTCGTGGATCACGACCGGCGGCCCGGCGTCGGGCACTCCGTCGCGACTGGCCAGGTTCCACACGTCATCCTCGAAGTCGGCGCCCTGGCGACGGTCGGCGCGAAGCGCTCGGATGGTGTCCTCGTAGGCGTTCTGCTCGCCGCGGTGACCGACGACGACGACCTTGGTGCACCAATGAGGATCCAGCACGGTCGCCTGGCAGGTCGACGATGCCTGGGCCGATGCCGGGGGCATGAGACCCGCAAGCATGAGACCCGGAAGCATGAGACCCGGAAGCATGAGACCGAGTCCGGCCAGTGACGCCAGCACGATCCGCCGCATGGCCACATCGTTGCGCTCCGCGCCAACAGCCCGCACGGCGGGGCGCGGATTTCGAGGAAGGGATCCGTGGGCGCAAAGGGACTCGAACCCCTGACATCCTCCTTGTAAGGGAGGCGCTCTACCAGCTGAGCTATGCGCCCGTTCGGCCGGCCCGGCCAGGCGCCGCACACCCTAGTGGAGCCGCGGAGTCCGTTCCCAATGGTCGCTAGACCACGAGGTTCAGCACCAGTACGCCGGCCAGGCCGAGCACCGACACCACGGTCTCCATCACCGACCACGAGCGCAACGTCTGACCGACCGTCATCCCGAAGTACTCCTTGACCAGCCAGAACCCGGCGTCGTTGACGTGGCTGAAGAAGAGCGAGCCGGCCCCGATGGCCAGCACGAGGAGTGCTAGGTGGGCGTCGGTGAGACCCGCGCCCAGCGGCCCGACGATGCCGGCGGCGGTCACCGTGGCCACGGTCGCCGATCCGGTGGCGAGCCGGATCCCGACCGCGATCAGCCAGCCCAGGAAGAGCACCGACAGGTGCGAGCCCTTCGCGGCGTCGGCGACGACGTTGGCCACACCCGAGTCGGAGAGCACCTGCTTGAAGCCACCGCCCGCCGCGACGATCAGCATGATGGACGCGACACCGGGCAGTCCCGAGCCGAGCGAGTCGTTGATCGCCTTCCGGTCCATCCCCGCGGCTCGCCCCACGGTCACCATGGCGACCAGGACTCCCACCAGCAGAGCCACGGCCGGCTCGCCCACGAAGTCGAGCACGTTGCGGATCGTCGTCCCGTCGTCGAGGGTCAGCTCCCCGATCGCGCGCACCAGCATGAGCGCGACCGGAAGCACGATGGCGAGCACGGCCAAGGCGAACGGCGGGGTCGTTCCGCCGGCTCCCTCATGGTCTGAGTCGTCGCTGTGCCCGGCTCCCTGCTTCCCGTCGTCGGCGTCGTCTCCACCGTCATCGGCCCTCCCGCCCTCGGGATCGGGAGTGTCGACGGGCACCCATCGGTCGATCACGATGGCCAGGAGCGGGCCGGCGACCACCAACGTCGGCACCGCGACGATCAGGCCGAAGATCAGGGTCAGGCCGAGCGGGGCCTTCAGCAGGGCGATCGCCGTCAACGGTCCAGGATGCGGTGGCACCAGCCCGTGCAGGATCGACAGGCTGGCCAGGGCCGGGATCCCGACCAGCATCAGCGAGACCTTCGTCCGCACGGCGACCAGCACGACGAGCGGCACCAGGATCACGACCCCGATCTCGAAGAACATCGGAAGACCGATGATCGCGGCGATCAACGCCATCGCCCAGGGCAGCGTCCGGCGGCCCACCCGGTCGACGATGGTGTCAACGATCCGGTTAGCGCCTCCGGAGTCCGCGAGCAGCTTCCCCAGCATCGCCCCCAGGGCGATCAGCAGACCCACGGTCCCGAACGTGTCGCCGACGCCGGAGATGAAGCTGTTCAGGCCGTCCTCGGGCGGCACCGCGGCGACAGCGCCCAGCACCACCGTCCCGAGGATCAGACCAAGCAGGGGGTGGAATCTGGCCCAGACGATCACCAGGATGACGGTGGCGATCGCGAGGACCGCTGCGGTCAGCAGCTGGGCGTGGCCCGCGTCGCTGAGCGGGGCGGCGAGGACGATCGGGGCGGCGAGGCTCATACCGAGACCTCGCCACTGCTCAGCCCGAGGCGTCGGAGCGCGTCGTCCAGCACGGCCTCGGGGTCGCCCTCGGCGCAGACGGTGACACCGGGCTCGTCGGGCTCGAGCGACTCCAGGGTCGCCAGCTGGCTGGGAAGCAGCGACGCGGGCATGTAGTGACCGCGGCGACTCTCCACGCGGTCACGGATGGCGTCGGCCGGGGCCACGACGTGGCAGAAGCGGACGCCGGGCCGGCCGTCGCGGAGCCGGTCGCGATAGCTGCGACGCAGGGCCGAGCAGGTGAGCACCGCGCTGGTCCCGGCCCGGGCCCTTTCGTCCAGCCACCCGCCGAGCGCGTCCAGCCACGGCCAGCGGTCCTCGTCGGTCAGCGGCTCGCCGCGTGACATCTTCTCGACGTTGGCCGCCGGGTGCAGGCTGTCGCCCTCCTGGAAGGCCCAGTGCAGACGCTGGCTGAGGCCCTCGGCGAGCGTGGTCTTCCCGCTCCCGGAGACACCCATGACGACGATGAGCTGCGGCTCAGGCACACGACCTGCGTACCCCGGCGGCCACCTGGCTACGCATCGCTACGCATCGCTCAGCCTCCCGTCACCCCACAACGCCGAGTCGTCCTATGACGACTCGGCGTGATTTCGGTGCGCTCTTGTGCCGACTCGGCGTGATTTCGGTGCACCTTTGTGCCGACTCGGCGTCGGGCCGGGGCTGAAAGCGAGGAGTCGAGAAGAAATGAGTCGAGCCGCTGGCGTCTCGGGTCACCAGCGGCTCAACGTGGAAAACAGTAGCGATCGGGGCCAGCACTTCCAAGCCTGAACAGCCATTTGATTGAAAATGGTTGCCTGGTCTAGGCCAGCTGGTGCAGCTGGGCCAGGTGGTCCCCCAGATCACGCCCGTCGGGCAGCTGGTTGTGCACCGTCCAGCGCACGATCCCGGCCTTGTCGACGACGAACGACGACCGGCGCGCGACGCCGAGCGCGTCGTCCAGGACGCCGTACGCGGACGCCACGGCTCCGTGCGGCCAGAAGTCGCTGAGCAGAGGGAAGTTGAGCCCGTCGCGGTCGGCGAACACCCGCAGGGAGTACGTCGCGTCCGTCGAGACCGCGAGCACCTCGGTGTCGAACGTCAGGAACTCGTCGAGCCGGTCGCGGATGCCGGTCAGCTCCCCGGTGCAGACGTTGGAGAAGGCCCAGGGGAAGAAGACCAGGGCGACCGCCTTGCGACCCACGAACGACGACATCGTGACGTCCTGCCCGAACTGGTCGCGCAGCGTGAAGTCCGGCGCGGGCATGCCGACGGCCAGGCCGGGCAGGTCGCCGGGCGCCGGCGGGTCAGTCGAGGTCAGCGAGCTCACGCTTGAGGATCTTGCCAGTCGCGTTGCGCGGGAGCTCATCGAGGAACACGAAGTCTCGGGGAACCTTGTAGCGCGCGAGGTTGTCCTTGACCCATTCGCGCAGCTCCTCCTCGTCCGGCGGAGCCTCGCCGACGACCACGAACGCCTTGAGCCGCTGGCCGAACCGGTCGTCGTCGACACCGATCGCGGCGACCTCGACAACGCCCTCGTGCCGCGACAGGCAGTCCTCGACCTCCTGCGGAAACACGTTCTCCCCACCCGAGACGATCATCTCGTCGTCGCGGCCCTCGACGTACAGACGGCGGTCCTCGCCGTACCTCCCGACGTCACCGGAGGCCATCAGCCCGTCCGCGATCTCCTTGCTCATCACCACGGACTCCGCCCCGTCGGAGTAGCCCTCGAAGAGCATCGTGTTGCCCACGAAGATCCGCCCGGTCTCTCCGCGCGGCACCTCTCGGCCGTCGGCGTCGAGGATCCGGACGACGGTCGCCCAGGGCGGCCTGCCGGCCGACGACGGCGCCTCCCGCAGGTCGGCCGGGGTCGCGATCGAGGCATAGGCCACCTCGGTCGACCCGTAGACGTTGTAGAGGTTGTCCCCGAAGGCATCCATCCACCGCAGCGCCAGGTCTCCCGGCAGCGCGGACCCCGAGGCCGCGGTCACCTTCAGCGCCGGCAGCCGGTAGCGCGCGAGCGTCTCGGGTGGCAGGGCCAGGATCCGCTGGAGCATGACCGGGATGACGACCAGGGAGTCGCAGCGCTCGTCGGTCAGGACCCGCAGGCACTCCTCGGGGTCGAACCGCCGGCGCAGCACCATGGTCGAGCCCAGGAGCATCGACAGCGCCAGGTGGGCGAACCCCCAGGTGTGGAACAACGGCGCGGCGATCTGCGTGCGCCACCCGTAGCGCAGCGGCAGGCGCGACATCAGCGAGACCGCGGCACCGATCCCCGCCTCGCTGCGCGGGGCGCCTTTCGGCGTGCCGGTGGTGCCCGAGGTCAGGATCACGGTCCGCGCATGGCGACCGGGCGCATCGAGGTCGGCGTCGTCGTACGCCGCGACCAGCGACTCGAGAGTCTCGCTGTCCCCGACGACGTCGCTGTCGCCGTCGACCCACCCGAGCAGCCGGACGCCGACCTCGGCGCCGCGCAGCAGGCCGGTGAACTCCTCGTCGTGGACGACGACCCGCGGGTCCTCCCGCCTCACGACGTCGACCAGCTGCGGCCCGGCGAAGGCGGTGTTGAGCAGCAGGATGTCCGCGCCGCACTTCGCCGTCGCCACCACCGCCTCGACGAAGCCCCGGTGGTTGCGGCACAGCACCGCCACCTTGTCGCCCTCGCCCACCCCGCGTTCGCGCAGCCCGCGGGCCAGCGCGTTCGAGCGCCGGTGCAGCTCGACGAAGGTCAGTGACCCGAGCTCGTCGACCAGGCCGACGCGGTCGGGATCGCGCAGGGCCATGGCGGCGAAGCCGCCGGCGGGCCCGGTCCCCCACTGCTTGACCACCTTGCCGATCCGGGCCAGGGCCAACGGCGACAGCGGGCGCAGCAGACCCGATCCGCCCAGCACCGCGGCCGGCGTACCGACGCGCCCCGCGACCCGTCCCGCGGCATGTCCGGCGAGGTGACCGGCGGAGTGCAGAGCCCGGCCCAGCCTGTCCGTGCCGGAGGCGATGCCGGGCTGGGTCACCCGGGCGTCTTCGGGGTGACGAGCCGGGTGGCCGCCCAGTCCTTGCTGACCGCAGCGGTGGTGGTCAGCGCGAGGCCCGCGATCGGGGCGGCCTCGGTGATGTCGGCGGGGTCCACCGAGTTGGCCCGACCGACCTTGGGGGTCAGCAGCCAGATCACGCCGCCCCCGACGAGATCGGTCAGCGAGTCGACCAGCCCGTCGACCAGGTCGCCGTCCTCGTCGCGCCACCACAGCAGCACGACGTCGACGACGTTGCCGTAGTCACCGTCGACCATGTCGGAGTCGATCGTGTCCTCGATGGCGACTCGCAGCTCGTCGTCGCTGTCGGAGTCCCAGCCGAGCTCCTGGACCACCATCCCCTTGGTCAGCCCCAGCCGCGAGGCGGGACCAGCCAGAGCGTCGGTAGGGGTCGAACCGCCAGCTGCGGTCGGGCTCAAGGGACTTCCTCCGTGACTGTGGTCTGCCGCCGCCCGTGCGGGCGGTGGCGTGGTGGGCAGTAGTCCACCCGACTCCGTACCCCTTCCGCAAGATGCGCCGCCCTCACGGGTCGCGGCGAGGGCCCCCGGGTGGCCACTCGGATTTCACCTCGCTGCCTCGCGTGACACGATGAACGGGTGAGCCAGACCCCCGCCACCCCCTCCGCCGAGGGCACAGCCACCGGTGTCGGTGCCGCCACCCCCGGGCACGCCTCCTCGACGGCTGCCGACGCCCCCGCCCGGGCCAGTGAGCCCGCGCCGACCAGACCCGTCATCCACGAAGGCCTGCCGACGCAGCTTCCCGACATCGACCCCGACGAGACCCAGGAGTGGCTCGACTCGTTCGACGACCTCACCGCGGCCCACGGTCGCGAGCGCGCCCGCTACATCATGCTGCGGCTGCTCGAGCGGGCACGCGAGCGGCAGGTCGGGGTGCCCGCCCTGCGCAGCACCGACTTCATCAACACGATCCCGCCCGAGCGCGAGCCGTGGTTCCCCGGCGACGAGGAGCTGGAGCGTCAGATCCGGCGACTCATCCGCTGGAACGCCGCCGTGATGGTCTCCTCGGCCAACCGCAAGGGCCTCGAGGTCGGCGGCCACATCGCGACGTACGCCTCGGCCGCGAGCCTGTACGAGGTCGGCTACAACCACTTCTTCCGAGGCAAGGACCATCCCGGCGGCGGGGACCAGCTCTACATCCAGGGCCACGCCTCCCCGGGCATCTACGCACGCGCGTACCTGATGAAGCGGCTGTCCGCCGAGCAGCTGCACCGCTTCCGCCAAGAGGTGCAGCACGGCCGCGGAGCCGGCCTCTCGTCGTACCCCCACCCGCGGCTGATGCCGGACTTCTGGGAGTTCCCCACGGTCTCGATGGGTCTGGCGGCGATCAACTCGATCTACCAGGCGCGCTTCAACCGCTACCTGCTCAACCGCGGCATCAAGGACACCAGCCAGCAGCACGTGTGGGCGTTCCTCGGCGACGGCGAGATGGGTGAGCCGGAGTCGCTCGGTGCCATCGGCCTGGCCGCGCGCGAGGAGCTCGACAACCTCACCTTCGTCATCAACTGCAACCTCCAGCAGCTCGACGGCCCGGTGCGCGGTGACGGCAAGGTCATCCAGGAGCTCGAGTCGTACTTCCGGGGCGCCGGGTGGAACGTCATCAAGGTGGTCTGGGGTCGTGAGTGGGACGCCCTGCTCGCGCAGGACGTCGACGGCGCGCTCGTCAACCAGATGAACAAGACCCCCGACGGGCAGTTCCAGACCTACTCGGTCGAGTCCGGCGCGTACATCCGCGAGCACTTCTTCGGCGGTGACGCGCGGCTGCGCAAGATGGTCGAGTCGATGTCCGACCGCGACATCGAGCTGCTGCCGCGCGGCGGCCACGACTACCGCAAGGTGTACGCCGCGTTCGAGGCGGCCAGCAAGCACGTCGGACAGCCGACGGTGATCTTGGCGCACACGATCAAGGGCTGGACCATCGACGCCCTCGAGGGCAAGAACGCGACCCACCAGATGAAGAAGCTGAACGCCCCGACCCTGAAGGCGTTCCGCGACCGGCTCGAGCTGCCGATCAGCGACCAGGACATCGACGAGCACTACGAGTTCGACGGCTCGGCGCCGTTCTACCACCCTGGCGAGGGGTCGGCCGAGCTGGAGTACCTCCGCGACCGGCGACGCTCGCTGGGCGGAGGCGTGCCCATGCGCCGGGTGCGGCCCCGACAGCTCACCCTGCCGGGCGACGCGGTGTACGACGAGCTGAAGCAGGGCTCGGGCAAGCAGAAGATCGCCACCACGATGGCGTTCGTCCGGCTGCTCAAGGACCTGATGAAGGACGAGGGCGTGGGCCAGCGGATCGTCCCGATCGCCCCCGACGAGTACCGCACCTTCGGCATGGACTCGATGTTCAGCTCCGCGAAGATCTACAACCCTGCGGGTCAGCTCTACGAGTCGGTCGACCGCAAGCTCCTGCTGGCCTGGAAGGAGTCGCCGCAGGGGCAGATGCTCCACGAGGGCATCTCCGAGGCCGGCTGCGTCGCCTCCGCCACGGCCGCGGGTTCGGCGTACGCCACCCACGGCGAGCCGATGATCCCGGTCTACATCTTCTACTCGATGTTCGGCTTCCAGCGCACGGCCGACTCGATCTGGGCGATGGCCGACCAGCTGGCGCGCGGCTTCCTGATCGGTGCCACCGCGGGGCGGACGACCCTGACCGGCGAGGGGCTCCAGCACGCCGACGGCCACTCGCCGCTGCTGGCCCTGACCAACCCGGCGGTGGTCCACTACGACCCGGCCTTCGCCTACGAGATCTCCCATATCGTCCAAGACGGGCTGCGGCGGATGTACGGGTCGAGCGAGGACCACCCGCACGGCGAGGACGTCATCTTCTACCTCACCGTCTACAACGAGCCGATCGCGCAGCCCGTCGAGCCCGAGGGACTGGACGCCGAAGGCCTGCTCCGGGGCATCTACCACCTGGCCGGGCCGCTCGAGGGGCTCCCAGGCGAGGCGCCGCGGGTGCAGCTGCTGGCCAGTGGTGTCGGGGTGCCGTGGGTCCAGCGCGCCCAGCAGCTGCTGCACGACGACTGGGGGGTAGCCGCCGACCTGTGGTCGGTCACCTCCTGGAACGAGCTCTCGCGTGAGGCGCTGGACACCGAGGAGTGGAACCTCATGCACCCACTCGAGGAGCCGCGCACGCCGTACCTCACGCAGCGCCTCCAGCCGGCCTCCGGACCGGTGGTCGCGGTCAGCGACTACATGCGCGCCGTACCGCAGTCGATCTCGCGCTGGGTGCCACAGCGGTTCCACGCGCTGGGCACCGACGGCTTCGGCCTCGCCGACACGCGAGCGGCAGCGCGTCGCCACTTCAAGGTCGACGCCGAGTCGGTGGTCTGCCAGGCCCTCGCGGCGCTGGCCGAGGAGGGCCGGATCGGGCGGGATGCGGTGCAGAAGGCGCTCGACCACTACCGGATCGACGACCCGACCGCGGTGGCCGGCGTGAAGCAGGAGGGTGGCGACGCCTGATCCGGCGCCCCTCGGTCCCCGCGGAGCCCTAGGCTGAGCCGACGCGCCTAGCCCCCGGGGGGACAGCACCACATGAGCCGGCCGACGATCCTGACCGTCGACGACGACCCGCAGGTCTCCGCCGCGCTCACACGCGACCTCAAGCAGCGCTACGGGTCGGAGTACCGCGTGCTGGCCGCGACGTCGGCCGCCCAGGCGCTCGACCTGCTGGGCACCCTCGCGTTGCGCACCGATCCGGTCGCCCTGGTCGTCAGCGACCAGCGGATGCCGGAGAAGACCGGGATCGAGCTGCTCGGCGAGTCACGCGAGCTCGCGCCGGAGGCAAAGCGGCTCCTCCTCACCGCGTACGCCGACACCGACGTCGCGATCGCGGCGATCAACGACATCGGGCTCGACTACTACCTCCTCAAGCCGTGGGACCCGCCCGAGGACCGGCTGTTCCCCGTCGTCGACGACCTCCTCGGCGACTGGCGTCGCGGACATCCCGAGGTCACCAACGACGTGCAGGTGGTCGGCGACCGCTGGTCCGAGCGCACCCACGAGCTCAAGACGTTCCTGGCCCGCAACCACGTCCCCTACCGCTGGTACGACGTGGAGCGCGACGACGAGGGCACTCGCCTCTTCGGCCTCGCGGGCAGCCTGGCCGGCGACCTGCCGTTGGTGCTGGTGCCCGACCGCGAGCCGCTGCGGGCGCCGACGCTGCTCGAGGCGGCCGCGGCCCTCGGCCTGCATGTCGAGGCCGAGCGCCCGCTCTACGACGTCTGCATCGTCGGCGGGGGTCCGGCCGGGCTGGCCGCCGGGGTGTACGCCGCGTCGGAGGGCCTGAGCACCGTCATCGTCGAGCGCGAGGCGCCGGGCGGCCAGGCCGGGCAGAGCTCGGCGATCGAGAACTACCTCGGCTTCCCCAAGGGGCTCAGCGGCTCCGACCTCGCCCAGCGCGCCCTGGCGCAGGTGTCGCGCTTCGGCGCGGAGCTCGTGCTGGCCCGTGAGGTCGTCGGGCTGGAGGCTCGCGGCACGGTGCGTGCGGTGCTCTTCGAGGGTGGGGGCGAGGTGGAGGCCAGGTCGGTCGTGGTGTCCACCGGCGTGTCCTACCGCCGGCTCGGGGCCGACGGCATCGCGGACCTCACCGGCCGGGGCGTCTACTACGGCGCCACCGCGGCCGAGGCGCCGCAGACCGCCGGCGACCAGGTCTTCGTCGTCGGTGGCGCCAACTCGGCCGGCCAGGCCGCGCTCAACTTCGCCCGCCACGCCGAGCACGTGACGCTGCTCGTGCGCGGCGCGGACCTGCTCGCGACGATGTCGACGTACCTCGTCGACCGCATCACGGCGGCTCCCAACGTCACGGTGCGGACCGGCACGGAGGTCGGCGCGGCCGGGGGCGAGGGTCATCTCGAGCGGCTGACGCTTCGTGACCGCGCGACCGGACAGGGCGAGGTGGTCGAGGCGTCGTGGCTGTTCGTCGTCATCGGCGCCTCGCCGCGCACCGACTGGCTGGGCGGCTCGGTGGCCCGCGACACCCACGGCTTCGTGCTCACCGGACCGGACGTCGTGACGTCGAGCGCCCCGTGGGCGCTGTCTCGCTCGCCGTTCGCCCTCGAGACCAGCGTCCCCGGCGTGTTCGCGGCCGGCGACGTCCGGCTGGAGTCGATGAAGCGGGTCGCCTCCGCGGTCGGCGAGGGCGCGATGTCGATCTACCTGATCCACCGCTATCTCGCCACGGTCTGACCCGGAGGTAACCCCATGGACGTCGACGAGCTGCGCGGCATCGACCTGTTCGCCGGGCTGACCGACGACCAGCTGGCCGAGCTCGCGAGCGGTGGCGACGAGGTCTCCTTCGGCCCCGGCGACGTGGTGTTCACCGAGGGCGACCGCGCGGACGACTGGTGGGTCCTGCTGTCCGGCTCCCTCGACCTGGCGCGCAAGGTCGGTCGCGAGGACGTCGTCGTAGCCCGGATGGACGTGCCCGGCCGATGGGCCGGCGGGTTCCGGGCCTGGGACGACAACGGCATCTACATGGCCACCGGTCGGGGCGCGACGCCAGGGCGCCTCCTGCGCCTGGACGCTCCGCAGCTGCGCGAGCTGGTGAACCACTGGTTCCCCCTGGCCGGCCACCTCATCGGCGGCCTGCACAGCACCGCGCGCTCCATCGAGTCGACCGTGCGTCAGCGCGACGCGCTGGTGACCCTGGGCACGCTCGCCGCCGGCCTGGCCCACGAGATCAACAACCCGGCCGCGGCGGCCACCCGCACGGTCGACGCGCTCGGCGAGTGCTGCGACGCCCTCCTGGAGGCCCTCACCCGGCTCGCGCACGACGACATCTCCGCCGCGCAGTTCAGCGCGCTCGACGAGCTGCGCCGCGAGCACGCCGGCTCGGTCGCCGCGCCGACCCCGCTGGACGCCCTCGCCATCGCCGACCGCGAGGACGAGCTCGCGGGCTGGCTCACCCGCCACGGGGTGGCCACCCCCGGTGCGTGGATCCTGGCCTCCTCGCTGGCAGCCGGCGGCGTCGACACCGCCTGGTGCGAGCGGGCGCACGTCGCGCTGGGCGACGACGCGCTGACGCCGGGCCTGGAGTGGGTCGCGGCGACCGTCACCTCGAAGAGCCTGCTGGTCGACCTGAAGGACGCCGTGCACCGCATCTCCGACCTGGTCTCGGCAGTCCGTTCCTACTCCCAGATGGACCGCGCCTCGGCGCAGCGCATCGACGTGGCCGACGGCATCGACAGCACCCTCACCATGCTCGGGCACAAGCTCAAGAGCGGGGTGTACGTCGTGCGGGAGTACGCCGACGTCCCCCGGATCGAGGCCTACCCCGGCGAGCTCAACCAGGTCTGGACCAACCTGGTCGACAACGCCGTGGACGCCATGGACGGGCAGGGCACGCTGACCATCCGCACCCGCGCCGACGGCGAGGGGGTCGTGGTGGAGATCGCGGACACCGGCTCGGGCATGCCACCGGAGGTCGTGGCCCGCGCGTTCGAGCCGTTCTTCACCACCAAGGACGTCGGCAAGGGCACCGGCCTCGGACTCGACATCGCCCGCCGCATCGTCGTCGAGCGGCACGGCGGCCGCATCGACATCGACTCCCCCGCCGCCGACGGTCGAGGCACGCGGATCCGGATCAGCCTGCCCCCCAAGCCCGTCAGCTGACGGCGGTGACCTTCTGCCTGGTCAGCGCAGGGCGCCGTAGGCCCTGGTCGGGGTGAGGCGGACGACGACGCGGCGCTCGGCCACCATGGCTCTGCGGTAGTCGTCCCAGTCCGAGTGCTCGCCGTTGACGCCCCTGAAGTACTCCACCAGCTCGTCCACGGCCGCGTCGTGCGGGTCGGTCGCGACGGCCGAGAACGACGCCTGCCCCTCGATGACGGCGTAGGACCAGAAGCTCTCCCCGTCGACCTTCAGCGCGGCCCACGGGTCGCGCCGGAGGTTGTGGTACTTCGCGCGCTCCGCCGTCGTGCTCACCCGGATCAGGCCGTCGTCGCCGACCCAGTGCACGACGTTCGACAGCTGGGGCCTGCCGTCTCGACGCAGCGTCGTCAGGACCGACTGGTGGTTGGCCCGGGCCGCAGCGACCGCGTCGTCGAGCTCCATCTCAGGATCCCTCCCCGCCCTGCGCGATCAGCGCGACGTCCTGCCACTGGTTCCAGGTCTTCAGCCGTGACTCGTAGTCCGCCGTAGCCAGGGACAGCGGCACCGCACCGAAGAACACCCGGAGCGGTGGCTCATCCGCGTCGACCACGCGCAGGATCGCCTCCCGCGTCGCGACCGGGTCGCCCGGGTCGCTCGCTCGCCGCGCCCGCGTCTCGAGGGTCACTCGGTGCACCTCGTCATAGGCCGGCAGCTGCTCGGAGGTGCTGGACGACGACCCGGACCAGTCGGTCGAGAAGGCGCCCGGCTCGACGAGGGTGACGTGCACCCCGAAGCCGGCGACCTCCTGCGCCAGAGCCTGGCTGAGCCCCTCCAGTGCCCACTTCGAGGCGTGGTAGATCCCGACGCGCGGGAACGCCGTGATCCCGCCGATCGAGGACACCTGGATGATGTGGCCGCTGCCCTGGTCGCGCAGGTAGGGCAGCGCCGCCTGCGTCACCCACAAGGCGCCGAAGACGTTGGTCTCGAGCTGCTGACGCGCCTCGTCCTCGGTGATCTCCTCGACCATCCCGAAGTGGCCGTAGCCCGCGTTGTTCACGACGATGTCGAGCCCGCCGAAGTGGTCGTGGGCCCGCGCGACCGCCGCGAAGTCCGCATCCCGGTCGGTCACGTCGAGCGCGAGCGGCAGCAGCGCCGCGCCGTACCTCTGGGCCAGGTCGTCGAGACTGGCGGTGTCGCGAGCGGTCGCCGCGACCCGGTCCCCACGCTCCAGCGCTGCGATCGCCCACTCGCGCCCGAACCCGCGCGAGGTACCTGTGATGAACCACGTCTTAGCCATACCTCGGCCAAGACGTCGTACGGCGTGTCTATTCCCCGGGCGCCAGGGCGCTCAGGCGCCGGGGGCCGCCACCGACTCGAGCGGGGTGCCGGCTGCCGGGCCCTGTCGCAGCAGGCGGCGCCACCGCGCCCGGGAGTACGACGCGGGAGCGGTGCTGCGATGGAAGTCGTCGAGGATCCGCACGAACCGCTCGGGATGGTCCTTGTGCGGGAAGTGCCCGGCGCTCGGGATCACCTCGATCCGGGCCTTCGGTGCCAGCTCGGCGGCCCGGGCGGCGTGACTGACCGGGATCACCCGGTCGTCCTCGCCCCAGACGACGAGCATCGGCATCGCCTCGGTGAGGTAGGCACGGTCGGCCATCGTGACAACCTGTCCCTGCCAGTCGATGACTGCGCGGACGACGTGCCGGATCGCGGCCCGCGCGGCCGGGTCGCGGAACGACTCGTAGATGGCCGCGACCTCGTCGAAGTCACGGAACTCCTTCAGGCCGGTGCGCGAGAGGGCCTTCAGACCAGCGGTGCCGACCTGGCGTACGCCGGGCAGGGTGAGGGCGCCCATCACCTGGTAGAAGCCGGTCGCCGTGATCGCCCGGATGGCAGCGGACACCTCGGGCCCGAGGCCGCCGGACCCGACCAGCACCAGCCGCTCGGTGCGCTCGGGGAACTGGTAGGCGAACTGCATCGCCACGCCGCCGCCCAGGCTGTGGCCGACCACGGTGACCTTGTCGACGTCGAGCACGGTGAGCAGGTCTCGCATGCCGTTGGCGAAGGCGCCGATGCTGTAGTCGGCGCGCGGCTTGTCGGACTCGCCGTGCCCGAGCAGATCAGGTGCGATCACGGTGTAGCGGCGCGCCAGCGCGTCCAGCACCGGCAGCCAGGTGCGATGCGTGCAGCCGAGTCCGTGCAGCAGCAGGAGGACCGGGCCGGAGCCCGCCTTCACGTAGGCGCGACGGTGGCCGTGGATCCTCACGTGCTGCACGGGGTGCTGGCGCATCAGCGGCGCGGCCTCCTGCTCTCGCCCGGCCGACCCGGGGCGGTCCGACGGATTCAACCAGACGTACCCCCGGTATGCCTGCCCAAAACTCGGCACGCGGACGAAATCGCACCGACTAGGGTCGGGTGGGTGAGCGTGCGCGCCGTACCAGCGAGTCCGGGTGAGCAGAGCTCGCGCGAGCGCGCGGCGGACGCCCTGCGGCGCTCCACGGGCGCCCTCAGCTCGGAGGCGATGTCGCGGATGCTCACCGACATGCCGTGGTTCGGCGAGCTCGCCGCGGAGAGCCGGTCCTGGGTGGGGCAGATCCTCCAGGCAGGCATCCAGGGCTTCGTCGACTGGTTCCGGCTCGACGACGACGACGCCTCACCCGGAGACACCGCAGCCGCCGTCTTCGGCGCCGCCCCCCGCAGCATGACCGGAGTGATCACGCTCGGCCAGACGGTCGACCTCGTGCGACTCGGCATCGAGGTCGTGGAGGCGAACGTCGACCGGATCGTCGAGACGCAGGACGCGCCGGAGGTGCACGCGGCCGTGCTGCGCTACGCCCGCGAGGTGGCCTTCGCGACGGCCGAGGTGTACGCGCGTGCCGCCGAGGTCCGCGGTGCCTGGGACGCCCGGCTGGAGGCGCTCGTCGTCGACTCGGTGCTGCGCGCCGAGGCCGACGAGTCGGTCGCGTCGCGCGCGAGTGCGCTGGGCTGGGCCGACCGCGAGGGTGTGACCGTGGTGCTGGGCTCGGCTCCGCACCCGCGCACCGAGGACCTCTTCGACCAGGTACGCCGGGTGGCCCGGGGAGCCGGGATGGACGCGCTGTGCGCGACCCAGGGCGAGCGGCTCGTGGTGATCCTCGGCGGGGTCCGCGACGACGAGACCGACAAGGCCGCCCAGGCCGTCGTCCGCTTCTTCGGCAGCGGTCCCGTCGTGGTCGGCCCGCGGGCCGACGACCTCGCCTCGGCTCACGTCTCGGCGCGGACCGCGATCACCGGCCTGAGGGCCGCCGCCGGCTGGCCGGACGCGCCTCGCCCCGTCGCCAGCGACGACCTCCTGCCGGAGCGCGTGCTGGCCGGTGACGGCCACGCGCGACGCCACCTCGTCGAGGCCGTCTACCAGCCCCTCAGCGAGGCCAGGGAGACCCTGGTCGACACGCTCTCGGCGTACTTCGGCCAGGGACAGTCGCTCGAGGCGACCGCGCGTGCGCTGTTCGTGCACCCCAACACCGTGCGGTACCGGCTTCGACAGGTCGCCGAGCTCACCGGGCTCTCGGCGACACACCCCCGCGAGAGTCTCACGCTGCAGCTGGCCCTCGTGCTGGGCCGGCAGGCGCACCGGCCCCCTGACAGCGTCTGAGGTGCGCAGGCGGGGCACCCTCGCGAATTTGTAGGATCCCTACAAATCTTCAGGGGCGAGTTCGTGCGTGCCCGAGGCGCATCCCGACCCCGCCACCCGCAAGGCTGGACCCGTGCTCGTCATCGTCGCTCCCGGCCAGGGTGCCCAGACACCCGGCTTCCTGACCCCGTGGCTGGAGGACCCGACCTTCGCCTCGCGGTTCGCCTGGCTCTCGACGGTCGCCGGGCTGGATCTGGCCCATTACGGCACCGAGGCGGACGCCGCGACGATCCGCGAGACCCAGATCGCGCAACCCCTGCTCGTGGCGACCGGGCTGATCGCCGCCCTGGAGCTGTTCCCCCATCCCGCCGACGTCTTCCGCCAGATCGGCGCCGTGGCCGGGCACAGTGTCGGCGAGCTGGCCGCGGCGGCCGGCGCGCGGGCGATCACCGCGGAGCAGGCCATGGTCCTGGTTCGAGAGCGCGGCAAGGCGATGGCCACGGCGGCAGCGACGACCGCGACCGGCATGACCGCGGTGCTCGGCGGCGACCGCGAGGAGGTCCTCGCGGCGATCGAGGCCCAGGGACTGGTCGCGGCCAACAACAACGGCCCCGGCCAGGTGGTCGCGGCCGGCACGATGGAGCAGCTGGCGGCGTTCGCCGACGACCCGCCCGCCAAGGCCCGGCTGGTCCCGCTCAGCGTGGCGGGAGCCTTCCACACCGAGCACATGGCGCCCGCGGTCGGTCATCTGGCCACCCTCGCCCGCTCGGTCTCGACCCACGATCCTCGGACGCCCTGGATCTCCAACCGCGACGGGCAGGTCATCCAGGACGGCCGCGAGATCATGCGGCGCATCGTCCGCCAGATCGCCGAGCCCGTCCGCTGGGACCTCTGCATGGAGACGATGACCGACCTCGGGGTCACCGGTCTGCTCGAGATGCCGCCGGCCGGCACCCTCGTCGGGATCGCCAAGCGTGCTCTGCCCGGCGTGGAGACCTTCGCCCTCAAGACGCCGGACCAGCTCGACGACGCCCGCGCGTTCTGTGCCAAGCACGGCGAGGCCTCGGTCATCGACACCACGCCGACCTGGCTGATGGTGGTCTCACCGGCCAAGGGCACCTTCCACCGCTCCGAGGAGGCCGGCGACGCCGACGTTCTGGAGCCCGGTGCCGCGCTGGGCGACGTCGCCAGCCTGCGCGACCGCACCGAGGTCAAGGCACCTCACGGCGGCCAGGTCGTCGAGTGGCTCGTCGAGGACGGCGACCTGGTCTCCCCCGGCCAGCCCCTGGTTCGCCTCCACCCGGTCGGAGCAGCCTGATGGCCACGATCGCGACCGAGACCGGCTCGTCGTACTCCGCGGTCCTCGGGGTCGGCAGCTACCGCCCCTCGCGGGTGATCCCCAACGCCGAGATCGTCGATGCGATCGACTCCAGCGACGAGTGGATCCAGCAGCGCTCCGGCATCCGGCAGCGTCGGTTCGCCTCCCCCGAGGAGACCGTCCAGATGATGTCGGTGGCGGCGTCGCGCAAGGCCATCGAGCGCGCCGGCATCGCGCCGGCGCAGATCGACTGCGTCATCGTCGCCACCGTCACCCATCTGCTCCAGACTCCGGCGATCGCGACCGCCATCGCCTACGAGCTCGGCACCGACCAGGCCGCGGCGTTCGACATCTCCGCCGCCTGCGCGGGCTTCTGCCACGGGCTCGCCCTGGCCGACCAGATGGTGCGCGGCGGCGCCGCGCACTACGCCCTGGTGATCGGGGTCGAGCGGCTCTCCGACCTGACCGACATGGCCGACCGCGGAACGGCGTTCATCTTCGCCGACGGTGCGGGCGCGGCGATCGTCGGGCCCAGCCAGACCCCGGGGATCGGACCGGTGGTGTGGGGCTCCGACGGCGAGCAGTTCGACCTGATCCGGCAGAAGGAGGACTGGCGCGACATCGTGGCGATGGACCGGCCAGTGCTTCCCTACCTCACGATGCAGGGCAACCCCGTCTTCCGCTGGGCGTCGTTCACGATGGCCAAGGTCGCCCAGCAGGCGCTCGACAAGGCCGGCATCGCGGCCGACGACCTCGACGTCTTCGTGCCCCATCAGGCCAACATGCGGATCATCGACGCCATGGCCCGCGCGATGAAGCTCCCGGAGCGGGTGGTCATCGCCCGCGACATCGCCGAGCAGGGCAACACCTCGGCGGCCTCGATCCCCCTGGCGCTCGATCGGATGATCGACGAGGGCCAGGCCAAGAGCGGCGACATCGCTCTGCTCATCGCGTTCGGTGCCGGCCTGGCGTATGCCGCCCAGGTCATCGCCGTTCCCTGACCGTGCTCGCGCCTGGCGTGGCGCGGACCACCACCCATCACCGATGGTGACAACAAAGGAAGAGGACCCACTCACATGGCCACCACCGAAGAGATCCGCGCCGACCTCGCCGAGATCGTCAACGAGGTCGCAGGCATCCCCGTCGAGGACGTGCAGCTCGACAAGTCGTTCGTCGACGACCTCGACGTCGACTCGCTGTCCATGGTCGAGGTCGTCGTGGCTGCCGAGGAGAAGTTCGGCGTCTCCATCCCCGACGACGAGGTGAAGAACCTCAAGACCGTGGGCGATGCCGTCTCCTTCATCGAGAACGCCCAGGGCTGAGCCGCCCGCTGGTCCCCCGGCGATCCCGGGGGGCCGCAGAGCTCGTCCGCCTCCCCCTCCACCCACGAGGAGTCACATGACTGCCCACCCTGAGCGCAAGCGTGTCGTCGTCACCGGCATGGGCACCACCAACCCCCTCGGTGGCGATGTCGCCACCACCTGGGAGGCCATGGTCAAGGGGCAGTCCGGTGTCCGCCACCTGGACGACGAGTGGGCGGCCGAGGCCCCGGTCAAGATCGCCGGCCGGATCGCGGTCGAGCCCAGCGAGGTGCTCGAGCGCGTGCGGGCACGACGCCTCGACCGCTCGTCCCAGTTCGCGATGGTGGCGGCGATGGAGGCGTGGGCAGACTCCGGCCTGGCCGATGCCGAGATCGACCACGACCGGCTCGGGGTGGCGATGGCCTCGGGGATCGGCGGCGTCACGACCCTGCTCTCCAACTACGACACGCTGCTGGAGAAGGGCCCGCGACGCGTCTCACCGCTCGCGGTCCCGATGCTGATGCCCAACGCACCCGCGGCCCAGGTCAGTCTCTACGTCGGAGCGCGCGCCGCGGTGAACACGCCGGTCTCGGCCTGTGCCTCCGGCAACGAGGGCATCTCGTTGGCGCTCGACCAGATCCGGCTGGGCCGGGCGGACATCGTCCTCGCGGGCGGCACCGAGGCGGCCATCCACCCGCTGCCGATGGCGGCCTTCGCCAACATGATGGCCCTGTCGAAGAACGCCGGTGACCCGACCACCGTCTCGCGACCGTGGGACTCCGCCCGCGACGGCTTCGTGCTGGGTGAGGGCGCCGGTGTGCTGGTGCTCGAGTCCGAGGAGCACGCCAAGGCTCGCGGCGCCCGCATCTACGCCGAGGTGCTGGGCGCGGGCATCACCGCCGACGCCCACGACATCGCCCAGCCCGACCCCGAAGGACGCGGCGGCACCCGCGCGATCCGGCGGGCGCTGGCGGAGTCGGGCATCGAGCCCTCCGACGTCATTCACATCAACGCCCACGCCACGTCGACCCCGCAGGGCGACATCGCCGAGGGCCTGATGATCCACGCGACCCTCGGCTCCCACGCCGACGACGTCGTGGTCACCAGCACCAAGTCCATGACCGGGCACCTGCTGGGCGGCGCCGGCGCACTCGAGGCGATCGCGACCGTGCTCGCCCTCCACCACCGAGTCAGCCCTCCGACGATCAACCTCGACGACAAGGACCCCCGGGTCGAGCTCGACATCCCGACGACGGCGCGCGACCTCCGCCCGGGAGACGCAGCCGCGCTCAACAACTCGTTCGGGTTCGGTGGAGCCAACGTCGCCGTCGCCTTCGGGAGCGTGTGAGCCATGACAGCCACGGTCGCCAAGCCTCCTCGGACCGAGAACCCGCGGTACCCGGTCCACCGGATCACAGCCCTGCTCGACGAGGGCACGTTCGAGGCGATCACCCCCGAGGACGACAGCGGGATGCTCGCGGCGGTCGGCCGGGTCAGGGGCCGACGAGTCGTCGTCTTCTGCTCCGACGCCACCGTGATGGGCGGGGCCATGGGCGACCAGGGCTGTCGCGTCGTGGTCGACGCCTACCACCGGGCGATGATCGACCAGGCGCCGATCATCGGGCTGTGGCACTCCGGCGGTGCCCGGTTGGCCGAAGGCGTGCTCTCGCTGCACGCGGTGGGCCGGATCTTCCAGGTGATGACCCAGGCCTCGGGCAAGATCCCCCAGATCTCGGTGGTGCTCGGCCCGGCCGCCGGCGGCGCGGCGTACGGTCCGGCCCTGACCGACGTGGTGATCCTCGGCCCCGAGGGCCGGATCTTCGTGACCGGCCCGGACGTCGTCCGCTCGGTGACGGGCGAGGACGTCGACATGCTGAGGCTCGGCGGTCCCGAGCCGCACGGCCGTCGTTCCGGCGTCGTCCACATCCTCACCGAGAGCGAGGCCGACGCGCTCGAGCGTGCCCGCACGGTCGCCTCCCTGCTGGGCGACCAGGGCGACCTGGACGTCGCCGCAGTCGAGGACCGCGACCTGTCCAGCGTTCTGCCCGAGTCCAAGAAGCGCGCCTACGACGTCCATCCCCTGGTCGAGACGATGCTCGACGAGGGCTCCATGCAGGAGCTCCACGAGCGCTGGGCCCCCAACATCGTGACCGCGCTGGGCCGCTTCGGCGGACGCACGGTCGGGGTCGTCGCGAACAACCCGCTGCGGCTCGGCGGCTGCCTCGACTCGCTCTCCGCCGAGAAGGCCTCGCGGTTCGTGCGCCTGTGCGACGCGCTGGGCGTGCCCCTGATCGTCCTGGTCGACGTCCCGGGGTACCTGCCCGGCGTCGGGCAGGAGTGGGACGGCGTCGTCCGGCGAGGTGCGAAGCTGCTCCACGCCTTCGGCGAGTGCGTCGTACCGCGGGTCACCCTGATCACGCGCAAGACCTACGGCGGTGCCTACATCGCGATGAACTCACGCGCTCTCGGGGCCACCAAGGTCTTCGCCTGGGACGGGGCCGAGGTGGCGGTGATGGGACCCGTGGCCGCGATCCGCATCCTGCACCGCCGCAAGCTCGCCGAGGTCTCCCCCGAGATCCGGCCCCAGGTCGAGGCGGAGCTGGCCGCCGAGCACGAGCGGCTCGCCGGCGGCGTGGAGAAGGCGCGGGAGATCGGCGTCGTCGACGAGCTGGTCGAGCCCACGCGCACGCGCAGCGCCATCGCCCGAGCGATCGACGACGCGGTCCAGGCCGACGGCGTCCGCCGGGGACAGCACGGCAACATCCCCCTCTGAGCACCGTGACGCGGCCTGGTGCCAGCGGCCTGCTGTGAGGCGCCCGGCGAGCGAGCTCGCTGCGGCGTTCCTTGCGGGAGGTTCCGGTCCGGCTTCGCCGGATCGGAACGTCCTCGCTCAGACCACGTGATGCAGCCAACGCACGGGGGCGCCCTCGCCCGCGTGCCGGAACGTCTCCAGCTCGTCGTCCCAGGGCTTCCCGAGCAGCCGGTCGATCTCGAGCAGCAAGGTCGTGTCACCGAGGGCCGCCTTGACCACGGCGGCCTTGAGCCGATCCTCCGGGATCATGATGTCGCCGTGCAGGCCGGTCACGGCATGGAAGACACCGAGGTCGGGGGTGTAGCTGTAGCGCCCGCCCTCGGACTGTGCGGTGGCGTCCTCCGTGACCTCGAAGCGCAGGTGGTTCCATCCGCGCAGCGCCGAGGCGATCGCCGCCGCGGTGCCGACCTCGCCCGCGAACGACAGCTCGGCCCGATAGCTGCCGGCCTGCGCGGGCTGCGGGGTCCACTCCATGCTGACGGCGGTGCCCAGCACGCCCCCCACGGCCCACTCCAGATGTGGGCACAGCGCCGAAGGCGCGGAATGCACGTACAACACGCCCCGCGTTGTCGGAGCGGGGCGGCTGGCGATGTGTGCGGTCACCGGGGCTTCTCCTTCATCAACGGCATCCGAGCGACGCCTTCCCCAGCGGGCTCAGCAGCAGATGAGGATCTACCTGTGTGACACGTGTGCAGTTATGAAGTCATTGTGGCCGATGGTGCGCAGAAACACCAGCAGGTGGCGCAGCTCACCCGAGGCGACTTTCGAGCGCCTCGGCGCGCGCCGCGGCGTCCGTGAGCTCTTGCGGGTCGACGGCGTCGGTCCGGTGGAACCACGCCAAGGCATCCTTGTCTCGCCCGGCCGCCTCCAGGGCGTCGGCGTAGGCGTAGCGCAGGCGCACCACCCAGGACTCGCGGCTCTTGGACTGTACGGGAGCAAGCTCCAGGGTCCGTACGGCTGCGTCGAGCTGACCGAGGTCGCGTCGGGCGCCGGCCTCGACCAGCGTCATCTCGGCCTTCGCCGCGGACCCGAAGTTCGCGACTGCCGGGCTCCTGGCCAGCTTCAGCGCCTGCTCGGGCTGTCCGAGCGCGCGGTGGCAGTCGGCCATGATCGGCAGGTAGTCGGTGGCGCCGTTCATCCGCTTGGCGGCGCGCAGCTCCGACAGGGCCTCGGCGTAGTGGCCGGCGGCGTACGCCGCCTCCCCGGTCGCCTCGCGCACCACGGCGAGCCGCGAGGCGCGGGCTCGAGCTGCCAGCGTGTGCTGGTAGGCGGTCTCGGGGTCGGAGTCGATCAAGGTGCCCGCCGCGGCCAGGTGGCGCGCGACCCGGAGGGCCAGACGCTCGGGCAGGCCCTTCAGCTGTGCGCTGACGCTCCGGTCGAGCTCGCGCCCGGTGATCTCCTCGGGGATCGGCGGGCCGTCGTACCTCGCCTGGTCCTCCGAGCGGGGAACGTCTTGTCGGTCAGCCGGCCGAGACCAGTCCTGGCGGCGGCCACGGCCCGCTTGCTGACGCCCCTGACCGCGCTGGTCGGCTCCGCGGCTCTGGCCGCGCTGGTCAGCTCCGCGCGGGTTGGGACGCCCACCTGGGGTGCGACCCTTCCCGGCACCCGAGGGCGTCCGTCGACCGCCGTCTGCCACGTCTGTCACTCCTCGCCGGATCGTCAGGATCGATGGGGTGCCGGATCTCGACCCCCACACACTAGCGATGGGGGCCATTAGCGAAGATGGCCCCCATCGGAGAAGTTGTTCGGCGGCGTCCTACTCTCCCACATCCTGTCGGGTGCAGTACCATTGGCGCTGGCTGGCTTAACTTCCGGGTTCGGGATGGGTCCGGGTGTTTCCTGGCCGCTATGGCCGCCGTAACGTTGTGAACCGTTGT
>NZ_DATAVI010000095.1:0-48185 GCF_036267815.1 Nocardioides sp.
GTCACCACCGCCGCCCTGGTCAACGAACTCATCGAGGCCGCCGACGACAAGGAACTCTCCCGCATCGTGGGCCGCTACGCCCGACTCGACCTGCTGTGCCTCGACGAACTGGGCTACGTCCATCTAGGGCGTGTCTCCCAAAGGGAGCCGGTCACGGGTGATTTCTTGGGTGGGTGACGCGAACAGCTGTCCTTGATGACGCGCATTGGGCTCGGATCGAGCCGCTCCTGCCCTCCTCGGACGGTCAGCGGGGCCGTCCGTTCCGCGATCACCGGCAGGTGATCGAGGGGATCATCTACCGCTTCCGCACCGGGATCGCGTGGCGTGACCTGCCACGCGACTTTGGGCCCTGGCAGACGGTGTGGAAGCGCCACCACCGCTTCAGCCTCGACGGCACCTGGGACAAGATCCACACCCGTCTGCTCGCCGAGGCCGACGCGGCCGGTGACATCGACTGGGCGGTGAGCGTGGACTCCACGATCAACCGCGCCCACCAGCACGCGACCACACTGGCCCGCGACACAGGGGGAGCTGTCGAATCACACGAACCGGCTTCTCGAGCCGGCTGACCATGCGATCGGCCGCTCCCGCGGCGGCCTGTCGACCAAGATCCACCACGCCTGCGACGGCAGCGGCCGCCCGCTGGTCATGCTGCTGGGTCCCGGCCAGGGCAACGACTCGCCAATGTTTCGCCATGTGCTCAACGCGATCCACGTCCCTGTCAGCGACGGTTGAAAACTGACCCCGGAGCGTCGGGCGAGTTCCAGACCACGTCGCAACACCTCCTGCTAGAGGAGGGGCATGACGATGGCGAGACGGGGCCGCAAGCGGCGTCTGGGAATCGAGGATGAGTACTGGCAGCTGATCTTGGCAGGCGTGGGCACGGTCGAGGCCTGCAAGCTGGTCGGGGTCGGTCGGAAGACTGGATACCGGTGGCGTGCCGAGCGCGGTGGCCTCCCGCCGTTACGGCGCGTTGAGCGTGAGCGTTCGGACCGCTACCTGTCGTTGCTGGAGCGGCAGCGAATCGCGACCTTGCGCGGTCAGGGCCTCTCGATGCGGGAGATCGCTCGTCGACTCGGCCGATCGCCCTCGACGATCAGCCCGGGACCTTGCCCGGAACGGCGCCGCGGCCGATGTGGGCGGCTACGACGGCGATCTTGCCCACAGCCGAGCCCGCGAGCGATTGGAGCGTCCGCGGGGTGGTCGCTTGGTCGTCGAACCGGGTCTGCGGGAGGCGGTCCAGGCCAAGCTCGAGCTGGAGTGGAGTCCGGAGCAGATCGCGGCGTGGTTGCGCGCGGAGTTCCCGGACAGGCCGCGGTGGCATGTCTGCCACGAGACCATCTACCAGGCGCTCTACAACGGCGCGAATGGTGTTCTGAGCAGGCAACTCACCAAGAAGCTGCGCACCGGACGGCCGTTACGGAAGCGCCGCCGCCGAGCCCACGAGCGGACGCCACGGTTCATCGCGCCTGCGCTGCTCATCGATCACCGCCCGACTGTCGCCGCTGAGCGGGGTCGCGTGGGCGACTGGGAGGGCGACCTGATCACCGGTCGTGGCGGCCTGTCGGCGATCGGCACCCTGGTCTGTCGACGCAGCCGCTACATCAAGCTCATCCACCTGCCCGGACGTCGCACCGCAGAGGGCCTGATCCTCGGCATCCGTGAGGCGCTCACAGACCTTCCGGAGTCCGTGAGGTTCACGCTGACCTGGGATCAGGGCTCGGAGATGGCCGGCCACGACCAGATCGCTGCGCTCTTCGGCGAGGGTGTCTTCTTCGCGCACGCCGGCAAACCCTGGCAGCGACCGACGAACGAGAACAGCAACGGCCTCCTGCGCCAGTACTTCCCCAAGGGCAGCGACCTACGCGCCCACTCTGTCGAGGATCTACGCCGAGTCGAGGAGCGCCTCAACACCCGCCCCCGCAAGACGCTCGAGTGGGCCACACCGGCTCAGATCTTCGCTGCTTCGCTAGCCTCGTCCTGACCTTGGTGTTGCGACGCCGGCTCGAATTCGCCCTGGAACTCGCCCGACGCTCCGGGGTCAGTTTTCAACCGTCGCTGACACTCGTTCTGGCTCTCGGAGGATGCATGGCGACAAAGCAGGCGTCGGGGCGGAGGGGTTTCGGTCGAATAGAGAGGCTGCGGTCGGGCCGGTACCGCGCCGCCTACACGGGACCGGACGCACAGTTGTACCGGGCCTCGATGACCTTCGGAGCCAAGGACGACGCGATCGCCTGGCTGTCAGCGCGACGTGCCGAGATCGAGATGAGGGTCTGGGCCCCGAGACCGTGCTGCATGGCGTCCGGAGCCGCAACGCGCGAAGCTTCGTGAGTACGGCGACCAGTGGCTGGAGAACCGCAAGACCCGCGGTCGCGCGCTCCGGCCGACCACTCGTTCTCAGTACCGCATGCTGCTCGACAAGTTCATCTACCCGACGTTCGGCGACGAGGGGATCGACAAGATCTCGAACGACGATGTGAATGCCTGGTACGACGCCCTCGAGCCGGGCCGAGAGAGCATCAAGGCGCAGTCCTACAGCCTGCTCCGCACCATCTTCGCCAGCGCCGCCTCCGAGCGACCCACCCCGATGATCCCGTACAACCCCGCGCACATCCGGGGCGCCGGCAACACCAAGCGAGCCCACCACGTGCAGCAGGCCAGCCTCGAGGAGCTGCGGATCATCGTCGAGGAGCTGCCCGACCGCTACAAGCTGATGGCGCTGCTCGCGGCCTGGTGCGCGATGCGTTTCGGCGAGCTGGCGGAGCTGCGCCGCAGCGACATCGACCTGCGGACGAACCGGGTGAAGATCCGCAGGGGAGTGGTGCGCGTCGACGGTGAGTTCATCGTCGGCCCGCCGAAGTCCGACGCCGGCGGCCGTGATGTGGCGATCCCTCCGCATCTGGTGCCGCTCGTCAAGGACCACCTGAAGAACCTCACTGCACCCGGCAGGGACGCGCTGCTCTTCCCGGCGGCTGCCGACGACAACCTGCACATGGCGCCGTCGACGCTGTACAAGGTCTACTACCCGGCCCGGAAGGCCGCGGGCGCGAAGACCTGCGATGGCACGACCTGCGCCACACGGGCGCGGTGCTCGCTGCGCACACCGGCGCGACACTTGCCGAGCTCATGGGTCGACTCGGTCACTCGACGCCGGGTGCCGCGATGCGCTACCAGCACGCCGCGGCGGATCGTGACGCGGAGATCGCCCGGCGGTTGTCGGAGCTGCACGACCGGATGGACGCCGATGAGTCCTGATCGACGCGATCGTCGCAAGGCGACGAAGCCGAAGCCAAAGTCACTTGCTGTCCGTACCGGGCCGTCGCCCGACGACGAGCACGAGGTCGTCTTTTTCAAGCGCCACAAGGCCGACGATGCCAACGAGGCCACGCCTGGGAGGGAATCGCTCGACTCCTATCCCGCCAGCGTGCGGGCGAAGATGCGTGCAGCTCTCATCGCTGTCGCGACGGCGCCGCCGAAGCGGTTCGCGGGCGGCGGCTACTGGGAGGCTATGAAGGGCTACATGAGCGGCTGGTTCGAGCTTCGCGCTGACGGTCCCCGACGCCACCACTACAGGCTCTTCTGCCTGCTCGACTACGAGGCCAAGGCGCGCGAGAAGCCGCTGCTGGTGATCATCGACGGACGCGACAAGCCGTTCCGGACGGTGCTGTCCGAGAAGGAGTACGCGGACGTTCGGGCCCTCGGCGAGGAGTACCTGAGCCGGAACCCTCGTTCGATCGCTTGACCGTCAAGCAGGAACCTTGGTCTTGCGCGTTCGCAGGGTGTCGAGGTGCCTGGCCAACCGCTTCGGGTCGGCGGAACGACCCGCCAAAAGCGGATCTGTGACCTGGTTGCGCTCGTTCTTCGCCAAGGGCTCGACGGTGATCCGCAGCCCGAGCGCTGCAGCTACCTCGGCGAGAGTGCCGAGGGTCGGGTTGATCTTGTCGGAGGAGAAGAGCCGTCGGATCGTCGCCGGCTCGGCCTGGATGGCCCGCGCAAGCTCGGCCTTGGATAGCCCAGCGGCTTGGCGGGCGTCGTCGAGGGCATTGACGATCGCGTCAATGGTCGCGATTCGCATCGACTCTGCGATGTACTCGCGGAGGAATTCGGGGTTCTCCAGATCGCGGGCCAGGTCGTCCCAGAACGCGCTCTGCTCGGGCATGGTCATCAACTCCTCGTTAGGGAGCGTAGCATAAATGTTACGTCTAGGATGTGCGTCCAAGGATATACACGCAGGGCGCGACATCCTCGACGCATGGACGTCGACGCCAGTGGGATCGACGTCAGGGTCGTTGGGGAGGTCGGTCCCCGGGTCGTCGCTGCCGGGCTCTTGAGGTGTCGTGGTCATGGTGGACCTGCTTTCGGTAGGGGCATCTACTCGGTCGATGGCGCCCCGCCCGACAGGAGAGAAGGACGGGGCGCCCGGCTCCTCCGGTCCCGTCGGAGCCGTGTCGACCGAAGTGTTTGCGCCGCACCCGGTCGACCTTCAACAGAGTGCGCCTGTAGCTCCAGGGTCGTCTTCACCTGGCGAGGTGGGATGCGGGAGCAGACCAACGCCCCGCATCTGCTTGAGTTGCGGGGCGTGGGTCCGGTGGTCCGGAGCCCTCGGTGTGCCGCAGGCGATCGGCTCGACGCCCGCAATGAAGGGGCGAGTCCGCGGCTCTCCGACCGGGCCGGGAATCGGAGATTAAGACCAAGCCCTGACAACCGCCTAGACCCGAAGGGGTGGCGCGCGGTGAATCTCACGTGCCGGCGATTGTCATCCAGATATTGGATCGTTCTAACACGCCTGAAACATGCATCGCGCAAGGTGGTGACGACAGACCCAATGGCCACCGATGGAGACTCGCATGCGTCTGACCATGATGCGATTCATACGACGTGCGAACGCCTACACACTGTGGGCCTTCAACCCTCAACCCGAACTGACCAGCCGTTACGACCGGTCACAGTAGAGAGCCGTCGAGGACGCATGAACGGCGACGGCCTCAGCGCCCCACACGCGCTCACCGAGGGCGAGTGGAAGCTTCAAGGCTGCGTGCGCGTATGGGTGACCGCCGACCGCCCCAGCCTCCTAACTCCGCTCACCGTCAAGGCACGGCTGCGTGGCTACAACCAATGGCGCCGAGGGCTGCGCAACGACTTCACTCGCCAGGCGTACCGCGAGTACCTGCGGTTCTACCAGCGCGCGGCGACAGACGGTGAGGACGTCGCGTCCTGAGTTCGCGCGCGGCCACGCTAGGGATGACAACGCCCGCCGCTGCGCTCAGCGACGGGCGTTGCGAGCTGTAGGCAGTCCAGCGGGACCAGGCTAGACGCGGTACAGGTCCGCGTGCTCCTCGACCGTGAGACCGAGCTCCTCCGCGATCTGGAAGGTCTCAACGACGTCCAGGTCCCCCGCAGCTCCTCGGACACTCCAGCCGCGGCCAGGACCTCCGTGAGCTCTCGACCACGCTCACTCACGGCTCGCTCGATGTTGCCGACGAAGATCGCGCAGGCTTCCCTGACCGACGTGGCGGTCATGACTGCGCCTCGATGCTAACGCTCGTGTCGTCGCGTCCAGTCAGCCGCAACCCCAGGACGCGAGACAGCAAGTGGGCGTCCGCCCGTGTGGCCGTGGACAAGTCGACCCCGGCCACCGTGGCTGCCTCCTCGAGCGTGGTCTCCATGACCTCCAGGATGACCGTGAAAGCCTCGTGGTTCAGTGGCTCGGTCGTGTCGGCCAGGTGGATGAGCTCGGCGGCGAGACGCCGCGCCTCCGTTGGCGTCATCATGGTCTGGGCCGACAGCTCGATGTTCAGGCCCTCATCGTCGGCCGGCGTCCCGTCCGGATAGGTGTAGCCGGAGAGAGCGAGGGCCCAGTTTCTCCCCTCGCGGTCAGCGCTCCAGTGGATGCAGCGGCCCTCGTGGTTGCTGAGGTCCTGCAGATGCTCCTCGCGGGTGACACGGCACCATGGCGGGCAGGTGAACTGGATCTCTGACGGGTTCAGCTCGGCGGTGATCATGGCTTCCTCTCGGTAAGCCTCGGACCGTTGCGCACGTAGCCTGCACGCGACAAGGAAAGAGGCCCTCGAAGGGCCTCTGACCTGCATGTTTCTGGTGGGCGATACTGGGTTTGAACCAGTGACCTCTTCCGTGTCAAGGAAGCGCGCTACCGCTGCGCCAATCGCCCGGGTCGGGTCTTGCTCTCGAGGTGGGTACGGGATTCGAACCCGTGTATACGGATTTGCAGTCCGGTGCCTCGCCTCTCGGCCAACCCACCCTGGATGGGCTCGAGACCCGCTCCGAGCGGACGACGAGGCTCGAACTCGCGACCTCAACCTTGGCAAGGTTGCGCTCTACCAACTGAGCTACGTCCGCCTGCAGACCCCCGGCTTGAAGCCAGCCCGGAGACGCGAACAGAACCATAGCCGATGCCCTCGGAGGCTCCAATTCGGCCGTCGCGCCGTGTCGCACGCGTAGATTTCGGCGCATGCGTCGCCGCTGCGAACGGTTTCCGGGGGCCCTGGCGGCCCTGATCACGCTCGTCGTCTGCGTCTCGTCGACCGCGTTGGACGGCGCCGTCGCGACGGCCGGTCCGCACGGCAGCCTGTCGGTCGAGGGGTACGTCGTGGGCTGGGGCGGAGGAGCCGGGGCCTACCTGAGCGACCGTCGTACCGTCGACGAGATCGGTGTCGACGGGGTCGAGGTGACGCCCGATGCCGACGGCATCACGGCCGTCGCGGGCCCGGCCAAGAAGGCACTCCGCGCGGCACACGCACACCGCGACACCGGCGAGCTCCTGGTCAGCAACTACTCGGACTCGCTCGGCGACTTCGACCCTGCCCTCGCCCGCCGCCTGCTCGGCTCCGACGTCCACCGCAGCAAGGTGGCAGCGGCACTGGCGCGGGTCGTCCGCCGACAGGGCTGGGACGGGATCCAGATCGACCTGGAGTCTCTCGGCCGACCCGACGGAACCGGGCTGGCGGCCTTCGCCACCCAGCTGCGTTCAGACCTCCCGTCGACCGCGTCGCTCTCGATGGCTGTCATGGCGGAAGGCTCGCGGGCGTCGTACGGCCGGCACGGCTACCTGCTCGGACAGCTCGGTGCGGTCGACCGGTTCGTGCTGATGGCCTACGACCAGCACGGGCCCGGCTGGAGCGGTCCCGGCCCGGTCGGGGCACTGCCGTGGGCGAGGCGCGCAGCCGCTCCGCTGATCCGTGCGGTGGGTCGTGGACGGGTCGACCTCGGCATCGCGGGATACGGCTACCTGTGGCGACACGACGGCTCCGGGCGAACCGTCTCCGACGCCCGCGCCCGGCGGCTCGCCGGTGACGCTGCTCGCTGGCACGCACGAGCGGGGGAGTGGAGCGCGCACCTCGGCAAGGGCACGCTGTGGTGGTCCGACCACCGCTCGTACGAGCGACGGGTCGCTCTGGCTCATCACCTCAGGCTGCACGGCGTCGCGGTCTGGCAGCTGGGCAGCGCCGACCCCCTGGGACGCGCAGGGGTCTAGGGTCGGCGACGTGCGCACGTGGGTGAGCGGTCGGCTCCTGGCCGACCCGGACGCTCCGGCCCTGGCCGCCCGCGACCACGGCGTCACGGTCGGGGACGGCGTCTTCGAGGTCGTCAAGGTCGTGCACGGCCGGCTCTTCGCCCCGGGTCTGCATCTGGAGCGTCTGGTCCGCTCGGCGCGCGGGCTCGGGCTCCCCGATCCCGATCCGGACGAGGTACGTCGAGGCATGGCCGCGGTCCTCGAGGGCGAAGTGCCGCCTTTCGCGCGGCTCCGGATCACCTGGACCGGGGGGCTGGCACCCCTGGGCACCCACCGTGGCGACGGGCAGCCGACCCTCACGGTCGTGACGGCTCCGGTCGACCCGTGGCCCGAGACAGCCACGGTCAGCACCGTGCCCTGGCCACGCAACGAGCGGGGGGCACTCGCCGGGCTCAAGACCACGTCGTACGGCGAGAACGTCCGCGCCCTGGCCCATGCCCACGAGCGCGGCTCGAGCGAGGCGGTCTTCGCCAACCTGCGAGGTCACCTGTGCGAGGGCACCGGCACCAACGTCTTCTACGTCGTCGACGGCGAGCTGCGGACCCCGACCCTGGCCAGTGGCTGCCTGGCCGGGGTCACCCGCCGGCTCGTGCTCGAGTGGTACGGCGCGACCGAGGTCGACGAGCCGATCGAGGTCGTGACGAGGGCGGCGAGCGAGGTCTTCCTGACCTCCAGCACCCGCGACGTCCAGGGCGTCCGGCGCTGGGACGACCGCCAGCTCGACGCGCCGGGGCCGATCACGACGCAGGCTCGCCAGGTCTGGCACGAGCGCGAAGGCGAGCTCTTCGAGTCCCCCTGAGGCCTCGATCCCTGCGTGTGGTGCGGATGTGGGGAGCGGCGACCCGTGCGCTAAAGTCGGCGTCCGCACGGGCGATTGGCGCAGTGGTAGCGCGCTTCGTTCACACCGAAGAGGTCACTGGTTCGAACCCAGTATCGCCCACCACGCGCAACCTGCCCTTGACCTGCGGCGACGGTCCCTTCCGCAAGATCGGCATCGAGGCCCATAGGCAATATGTGGGCTACAGAGTTTTACTCTGTGGACTAGACCAGTGCGCCGGTGAACGCTCCTTCCCCTCCCCAGCGCAACGTCCGGAGGTCTGCTGGCCGGCGTTGTCGCGTTCAGGATGGATGCGCCGAGTCCGTCGACTGAGTCCTTTGGGCGCACGCGCAGGCTCACGACAGCGTTACGGAGGCAGGCAGGTGATCCCGAAGGTCGCGGTCTAATGCGCTGGATCGCCGGGGTGCGCCTCGGCGGATAGGTAGATAGTCAGGTCGGCCTCTCGGAGCTGCCGGCGCGTCGAGACACCCACCTTTCCGAAGACGTTGCGCAGATGCCACTCGACCGTGCGGGCGCTGAGGTACATGCGCACCCCAATCTCTCGGTTGGTCAGTCCTCCGCGAGCCAGCTCGGCGACCTGGAGCTCTTGGGCTGTCAAGTGGACGGTGGGGTCGTCCACGAGCCGGCGGACGCGGCGCTCGGTCGTAGCAGTCATCTCACGATGCGCGCGTTCGGCAAAGCTCTGAAGGCCCATCCCGGTCAGGGCATCGTGAGCGGCCGTCAGTCGCTCGAGAGCGTCGGCCTTTCGGCCTCGGCGTCGCAACCACTCGCCGTACAACAGCTGAGCTCTCGCCCAGGGAAATCGCAGCGGCGTCCGATCCAGCCGTTCGACTGCGGCCCGGTACAGGACGTCGGCTGCGTCCGGATCGTCGGCGGCGAGGGCGCCGACCAGGGCTGCGATGCCCTGAGCCCAGTCAGTAGGGGCCGCCAACGCGCGCGCCGTGGTCCAGTTCGACACCACGGCCAGCGCCCCGGCGTCGCCCTGCCGCGAGGCTGCCTCCGCGAGCTCAGAGGCGGCGAGCGTCCGGTATCCGAACACGGACCCGTCCATTACCAGCTTCGCGCATGCGAGGGCCTGCTCGTGCTGCCCCAGCGCGTTGTGGTGTATCGAGCTCAGGTAATGGGAGAAGGCAACCAACCTTCCTCGACCTTCCAGTACGGCCTTTTGGCGCAGCGCCTCGACCATCGTCAGGGTGAGTGCAGAGTCACCGCGCATTGCAGTCAGAACCGCGTCCGTAAGGCCAGCATCCTGGAACCCGGTCGTGGTCAAGAGCTGCCGGACCTCCTCCATCAAACCGATCGCGCGCACCATGTCTCCGCCCAGGGTGAGATAGTTGGCCAGGAACGGGAGCGTGAGCATCAGTTCGACTAGCGCACCCGACTCGCGGGCGACCGAGACCCCCTGCTCAGCCAGCACGAGCCCGGTCTCGTAGTCCCATGTCTCGAGAGCGAGGATTCCCGCGGTCCTGTTCACGACAGGCCAGAAGGGTCCGTCAACTCCTGCTCGTCTGGTCGCCTGGTCGCGGGCCCTGGCCAACGCCAAGCGCGTCTTCTCCGACGCGGCCGCGTCACCCTCGATCGTCCAGCTGGCGATCGCGTCCACTACCAGTTCGGCGGTCTGTGGGCTCCTGAGCCGCGGTGCCGAACGAGCCGCCTCAGCCGACTTGCGGACAAGCTCCTGGCCCTCGGTACCACTCGCCCAGATGGCTGACACCAGGGACTCGACGTGAGTGTCCGCAGCCAGCCCCGGCTCGAGGGGCTGGAGGCGTACAGCGGCGTCGCGGAGGAGTTCGGTCCCTTCGAGCCCCAGTCCTTGCTCGAACAGGATGCGGCCGCGCAGTCGTTGCACAAGAGCGTCGCGCAGTTCGGAAGGGTAGCCCGGCTCCGACTCCACGGCGGACAGCAGATGAAGCGCGGAGTCGAGAGCACCGGCCTCGTGCTTCGCCTGTGCAGCGGCCAAAGTCCGGTCTGCACGTCGAGGTCCGTCCGGGCTGAGGAGTGCGGCCCGCTCCAGAAACGCCGCGGCACCGAGCAGTCCGCCGCGCGCCTTGGCCCGGCCGGCGGACTGCTCGAGCTCCCGGGCGATCTCCTCGTCCTGGGTGAGGGTGGAGCTCGCACGGTGCCAGGCGCGTCGGTCTGGGTCCCGGATCGGGTCCGTCACCTCTGCCAACGCTCGGTGGGCGTCCAAACGCATCGACACGGGGGCGTTGCGATAGGAGGCGGCACGAACGATCGGGTGGCGGAACCGCACATGCTCGTCTATCTCGATGAGGCCCGTGTGCTCGGCCGGGACGGCGGCGTCGCGGTCGAGTCCCAGCACCTTGGCCGCCCTCCACAGCAGAAGCGGGTTTCCGGTCGGCTCGGCCGCCGCGAGGGCCAGCAGGTTCTGCGTCTCTGGCGGAAGTGCGCGGACGCGACGGGTGAAGGCGAGGTCCAGTTTGGCCGTCAGAGTGCGCCGCTCCGGGTGGTCGAACTCTTCGGCCACCTCCGCCTCTGTCCAGGTCAGCGGCAGCTCCAGTAGCGCCAACGGATTGCCCCGAGCCTCTGCGAGGATGCGGGTGCGGACAGACGGGTCCGTCGGTCCGGCTACCAGCGGGATGAGCCGTTCAGCCTCCTCGAGGTTCAACCCGACCAGATGGACTTGAGGCAGGGCCTCGAGATCGTCGCCGTCAAGGTGCGCTCGCGTGGCGATTGCGACGACTGCTCGCTCAGAGACGAGATGCCTGCTGACGAACCCGATGGTGTGCACTGAGGACCGGTCAAGCCACTGTGGGTCGTCGACTACCCAGAGAACCGGGGTGTCGCGGGCGGCTGTCACCACCAGCGAGAGCGCAGCCGTCGCGACCAGGAACCGGTCGGGCAAGGAACCGGTGGCTAGCCCGAAGATCTTCTCCAATGCGCCGCGTTGGGTCATCGGCAGCGATTCACGGTAGCCCAGGATCGGGGCGCACAGCTGCTGAAGCCCGGCGTAGCTGAGTTCCATCTCCGACTCGACGCCGACCGAGCGGCAGACGACGAAGTCGTCGGCGTGGTCGACGAGCTCGCCGAGGAGGGCGGACTTGCCGATTCCCGCTTCGCCCCGCAGGACGACCGCGCCGCCATGACCCCGGCGTGCGCTCCTCAAAAGCTCTTCGAGCTGCAGACGCTCTTTGTGACGACCGAGCAGGTCCGGGCTTCGAGATGCCGACATCTCAATCCCTTTCGAGCGGCACCGTAGCCAGCCGCCAAGACCGATCTGAGTGCCAGGAACATTCCCGGGGGTAGCCAGCCAATCTCGCTGTGAGCATGCGACGGGATCGGGATTCACCGGTTGGCAGAGCTGCCCGGCAGTCGGAGGGAAACCACCCACGGCGTTCCCCTTCTCGTGTCCACCAAGGCCAACCCACAACAATTGCGAGCCGATCGCGGGGACCCAAGGTCAGCGCCATGACAGGCGTACGGGAGGGTGGCAGCTGGTCCTGCTCGGTGTGTTCTACGTCGCCTACACCGCCAGCCGCACGCTCGCCGACAGCGACGTTGCCCCGGCCCGACGACATGCAGACCGCCTCGTGACACTCGAGCGATGGCTCCACATCGACCTCGAGCTCTGGCTGAACCACAGGATCTCCGGGTGGCTGCCTCTGGCGTTGGCGGCGTCGTACTGGTACGCCGTCCTGCTCTATGGCGTCACTCCGAGCGTACTGATCTGGCTGTACCGGCGAGACTCCTGCAGATATGCACGCGCTCGGAACGCACTGATCGTGACCACCGCGATCGGCTTGACCGTCTATCTCGCGTATCCCACCGCCCCTCCGTGACTGATGCCGGGCGGGTATGTCGATACCCTCGCGCGCGTTTCGGAGTACGGCTGGTGGAGCAGCCACGCCTCCGCGCCGGCCGGTTTTGGTGGACTCACAAACGAGCTGGCTGCGATGCCCTCGCTCCACGTCGGATGGGCGGTCTGGGCGGCGTGGATCGCGTGGCGAAGCGGCCGGCGTGCGTATCAGCTCGCAGGCATCGCCTATCCGATGGTGACCAGCATCGTCGTCGTCGGAACTGGCAATCATTGGGTTCTCGACGTACTTGTCGGGGCTGGGGTGGCGGCGGCCGGAACCTTGACGACCTCGCCGCAACTGACGGCTCTCCGTCATGGTGTCAGACCGAAACGCTCGGGCTGAACCACCAGGGTCAGGTAGTCCGGATGCGTTTCTATGAACAGGCGGACGAACGGGCAGAACGGCAGCACCCGTCGGTGGGCGCGGGTGGCTTCGTCAAGGGCGAACCGGATGATTTCTGTGGCCAGGCCCCTACCCTCGAACTCCGCCGCGATGACCGTGTGCTCGAAGGCACGACCGGATGCGCCGTCCCGGTACGTGGCATACCCGGCGAACTCGTCGCCGACGCGGAGCTCGAACCGGCCGGCACGAAGGTTGTCGGTCACCGTCAGGGCGGGCTGACCCTGTCGGTAGCCGTTCGAGGGTGGTTGCCGATCGGTCGTCATGGCGCTCCGGGGACAGTCGGGTCAACGGCAATCGCCCCCCGAGGGGAAAGCTGGGGCGCGGGGGCTTGCATCGCACCGGCGGCCTCGAATCCTGCGGCGAGGTGGCTGCCGTCGCAGAAGGGCTTGTTCCCTGAGCGGCCGCAACGACACAGGGCTGCTCGGGGAAGCCGCTCGAGCTGCCCGTCCGTACGCCGAACCACCAGGTCACCCCGGAGCACCAACGGGCCGTTCTCGACCGTGGTCACGACCGTGACAGGGCGGGTGCGTTCGTCAACCTGCCCATCGAGGCGGCGGTACGTCAATGCGCCGGTCGGGCACCGTTCCACGACCATGCTCACCTGCTCCGCCGGCGCGTCGTCCGGACGAATCCACGGCCGATGATCGCGGTCGAACACCTCGGACAGGCCACGGACGCACTCGGTGGCGTGGATGCACAGGTCGTCGTCGAAGGTGACCTCGATGTCGGTGCCGCGATAGGTGCGTCTGGCCATGCCGGGTCCTTCCACCAGGTGCGACCGCGACTCGAGTGTGAGTGGTGGCCGCGCGCACTGCCCCAGGGATGTTCCCGGGCTCCTCGCTTCCGCCCCGTCGATTCCCGGTGGTGATCGAACGCAGGCGGCGTTGGATACCCGGGACTTTCCCTGGGGTTCCGCCTGCCGGAACGCACCATGGTGTTGGCATGAGTAAGGAACAGCGGGAGGCCTTGGACGCGGTTCTCCGTCAGGGAGATCTCGACACCGGTGGCGAGGTACTGGCATTGCGTGCAGCCTTCGACGAGCTCATGTCGCAGATCCCCGTCGCTCCCGACATCCGGCAGACGCCAATCGACTTCGGCGGTGTGGACGGCATCGAGGTGGTCGTGGGTGAGCCGTCGCCGGACCATGTCGTGCTGTACTTCCACGGCGGCGTCTACGTCATCGGTTCGGCGGCGGCATCGGTCTCGCTGGTGGGGGACCTCGCCCGACGAACGGGCTACCGGACGGTCACGGTCGACTACCGGCTGGGACCCGAACATCCCTACCCCGCGGCTGTCGAGGACGCGGTGTCGGCGTACGAGGGGTTGCTGTCCCAGGGTGTCGAGGCTGGCCGGATCGCCCTTGCTGGTGAGTCCGCCGGGGGCGGCCTGGCCGTCGCGGCACTCTTGGCTCTGCGGAACGCGGGCACCCCACTGCCGGGCTGCGCGTTCCTGATGTCTCCCTATGTCGACCTGACCTTGTCCGGAGACTCCCTGGCCGAGAGGGCCGCCCTGGACCCGATCTTGGGCCCCGACGCCCTGCGGACCCGGGTACCGGACTATGTCGCCGGCGGCGACGCCGCCGATCCGCTCGTGAGCCCGGTCTACGCCGATCTCAGGGACCTGCCTCCGCTCCTGGTCCAGGTGGGGTCGCATGAGGTCTTGCTGAGCGACGCGCTCCGGCTGGCCGCACGTGCTGCGAGCGACGAGGTCGCCGTGATCCTCGACGTCACGCCAGGGGTCCCGCACGTGTTCCAGGCCTATGCCGCCATGCTCGATGAGGGAGGAGCAGCTCTCGACCGTGCGACGACGTTCCTCACCTCTCACCTGAACGGCTCGGCGTGAGACGCTCGCCGGCGCCCGCCTAGCCGAGCTCTGGCGGGACATCGGCAACGGGCTCCGGACGGCTTGACGGGTCGCCGGCGTCCTCAGGGACGAAGGAGCCCAACACCGCGTCCCGCAGCTGTCTTCGGGTGGTGATCCCCACCTTGGCGAACACGTTCCGGAGGTGCCACTCAACAGTCCGAGGACTCAGAAAGAGTCGGCCCCCGATCTCGCGGTTGGACAGCCCCCCTTGGGTCAGCTGTGCGATCTGCCACTCCTGGTGGGTGAATCTCCTGCTCGGAGCGTCGGCGTACCGACGCACCCGCCTGCGGGTCGTGGCCGACAGCTCGCGACGAGCGCGGTCGGCGAAAGCGCTCAGGCCCATCTGGCCGAAGGAGTCGTGCGCGATCACCAGATGGTCGCGAGCATCGCCCTTCCGTCCCCTCCGACGCAGCCACTCACCGTAGAGGAGGTGCGTGCGGGCGACCGTCGTCAGTACGGGGGAGAGGCTCAGTTGTTCCAGGGAAGCTAGGTACAGGTCTTCGGCGCTCCCGCCATCTCCAACCCCAAGAGCAGCTACGAGCGAGGCGGTCCCGAGCGCCCACGCCGTGGGGGTGGCTGCGGCTCGCGCACTCACCCACATCGAGAGCTCGCGGAGCGCCGCAGTGTCGTCCAGTCGCGACGCGGCCGCGGCCAGCTCGATGACCGTGAGCGTCTGGTATCCGAGGGCCTCCCAGTCAACGACTCGACGGGCGTGGTCGAGTGCTTCCTGGTGCCGGCCCAGGCCGTTCAGCAGGACAGCGCTCAGGTAGTGGGAGAAGGCGACCGTCCGGCCCTGGCCGTTCGACGTCGCCGAGTCGATCGTCACTCCGAGCAGCGGGACGGCGGTCGCGGGATCTCCCCGGTAGGCCGCGAGCAGGACGTCGCTATGACCCGCTGACCCGACCAGGGTCGCCTCGGCGATCCGGTGCTCCTCGTCGACGAGCTCGGTGGCTCGGCGAAGGTCTCCGGAGAGTGCCACGAAGCTGGCCAGGAAGCTCAAAGCGAACTGGAGTTGTAGCAGTGCTCCGGTCTCGCGGGCGACCCTGACCTGACGCTCGGCGAGCACGAGTCCGGTCGAGAAGTCCCAAGCCTCGATGGCCATGATCCCCGCGACCCTGTTCCCGGCTAGCCACAAGAGGCTCCCGACGTCCTCGGCGCCGATCTCCTCATCCCGCACGGCAGCCAGTGCGCGGGTCATGGTGGGCGCGGCGGCCACGTAGCCATGGGTGGCTCGTATGACCAAGGCGTCCAGGAGCAAATCCGACGTCCGCTCGGGACCCTGGCCCCGCGGTGCATCTCGAGCGGCTCTCGCTGCGCCTCGGATCAACGCCAGACCCTCGTCACCGCCGGCCCAGACGGCGGCTGCCATCGCTTCGAGGTGCGTGTCGCGCGCCAGCTCCGGATCGAACCTCTCCAACTGTCTGGCGGCGCCTCCCAGCATGGCGGAAGCCTCCTGGGCGCGTCCCTGGTCGAAGGCGATCCTGCCGCGCAGCTGCTGAACGAGCGACCCGCGCAACTCATACCCGCGTCCGAGCTGGATGCTGTCGAGCAGCCGAAGAGACGCGTCGAGCGCTCCTGCGTCCCGCTTGGTTTTCGCAGCAACGAGGGTCCGGTCGGCACGAGCTTCCGGGTCGGGAGTCAGTGCGGCCGCACGCTCCAAGAGCGCGGCCGCCCCCATCAGACCACCCCGGCTCCGGGCCCTAGCGGCTGAGCGCTCGAGCTCGACAGCGATGTCCTCGTCGTAGGCCACAGTGGAACACGCGCGATGCCAGGCACGGTTGTCCGCATCCCGCACCGGGTCGGTGACCTGCGCCAGAGCGCCGTGCGCCCCGAGGCGCAGCTGAAGGGGGGCGGCACGGTAGACAGCGGCGCGAACGAGGGGATGCCGGAAGTACACACGCCTGCCGAACTCGATCAGGTCGGCTTCCTCGGCTGGGGCTGCGGCATGCCAGTCGAGTCCAAGGAGCTGGGCTGCGGACCACAGCAGTCCCGGATCACCGGTGGGTTCAGCCGCCGCCAACGTCAGCAGGGTCTGCGTGTCGGCGGGCAGCCGGCGCAGGCGCTGGGTGAACGCGAACTCGAGGCGTCCCTCAAGAGGCACGTGTTGGGAGGTCGTCAGCTCTGACGCCAGCTCCGCAGTTGTCCATGTGCGCGGCAGCTCGAGTAGCGCCAGAGGGTTCCCCCTGGCCTCAGCGAGGATCCGGTCGCGGACCGCAGGGTCTGTCGGTCCGATGACGGCCGGAAACAGTCGGGCGGCGTCTTCGGGGCGGAGTCCGGCCAGCCGCAGCTCTGGAAGCCCCGCCAGGTCCCGTTCCTCGTCGTAGTCGCGAGAGCCGACCAGGATCGCCACCCGCTCGCTTCGCAACCGACGAGCAACGAACCCGACCGCCTGGAGGGAGGAACGATCGACCCACTGGGCGTCGTCAACGATCCACAGGAGTTGGGTCTCCTTCGACATCAGACCGATCAGCTCGAGTGCCGCCAATGCGACCAGGAACCGATCCGGAGGCTCGCCGCTCGCCTGACCCAAGACCCGCTCGAGCGCCTCGCGATGAGTGGACCGGAGGTCGGCCATCGATGGCATGAGCGACCCAAGGAGCTGTTGCAAGCCCGAGTAGCTGAGCTCCATCTCCGACTCGACGCCCAGCAGGTGGGAGACCTGCCAACCGGTCGCATGATCGGCGAGGTCCTGGATCAGGGCAGACTTCCCGATACCCGGCTCACCCCGGAGCACCAGGGTCCGCGTCTGGCCGTGAGGTCCATCGGCGACAAGACTCCGCAGCGCTCGGCGTTCGGCCTCCCGCCCGAGGAGGAGCCGCGCGCGGCTGGGCGTGGGCCGAGCGTCGGAATCCACGGGCACTTGCGTCGGGGCGGTGTCGAGCATGCTCGGCCTCCCTCTCCCACGAGCCGCGTCCCGAGAGAATTTACTTGCGTGAGCAAGCATATCCGTTACGCCGGTCATGGCAACCCCCGAGGCATACAAGGTGACATGGCCAGCCCGACCTCTGCACCCGTGACTTACCCGGGGGTAGCACCTCAATCGCCTGTGACAGATTCACCTCGAGTGACGGCGGCTCCGCCGTCCGGTACACCGGACCGAGACGGCTCTGAGACGCCGTCGCCTTTCCGCTTCACGCAAGCGCTGGGACGGCGGAGCCGCCGGCACCAACCACCAGGACGAGGGAAATGCTCGCCTGCGCAACTATTCTCCGTCAGGCTTGCGGGGTGAGTGTTCCGCCTTTGACCAGCGCCGAGGACCTCGTCTGGCGCAACCTCATGCGCCTGGTCTTCCTGCTGCCCAGGGCGCTCGGCGAGGACCTCGAGCGAACGTGCGGGCTGAGCGCGACCCAGTACTCGGTGCTGATGCACCTCTCAGAGTCTCCGGACCGACAGTTGCGCATGTCTGATCTAGCAGGTCGCGTGAGCCTCTCCCCGAGTCGCATCACCCGGGTCATCGACCAGATGTCCGCCGACGGTCTGGTCGAACGTCGCCCCGAGATCAGAGACGGTCGCAGCACCATGGCCGCGCTCACCGCGCAGGGGATGGCGGCGCTCCGAGTGGCGTGGCCGCACCACCTGCAGAGCGTCCGCACGCTGGCGTTGGACCACCTCACGGATCAGGAGACTGAGACCCTCGGGAAGATCCTGGAAAGACTGGCGAGCCACCTCGGGACCACCGGCTAACCGCGACCCGCTCCTACGAAATCGGGTCCCGGGACTTTCCCTGGGGTAAGGGGTCCCTGGATCGAGCACGGTGAAGGGATGACCTCGACACCTGCCACTGGGCAGAGCCTGCCTGACTACGCGCCTGTCCCTACCTCTTCATTCGGACCGGCCCTGAACGAAGACGGGTATCACGTTGGGCGCGTCGAGCGGAACCTCTTCTGGGTCACCGACGGCACCTATCTGTCGGCGTTCCTCGCCACAGACGAGGGAGTCATCCTCTTCGACGCTCCACCGACCATCGGCCACAACTTGCGGCGCGCCGTCGACGAGATCGCCGAAGCCGAGAGCCTCAGCAACAAGGTGACGCACATCGTCTACTCCCACCACCATGCCGACCACACAGGGGCAGCGAACCTCTTCGGCGACGATCTCGTGCGGATCGGCCACGAGGAGACTCGTCGACTTCTCATCCGGGACAACGACCCCACCCGACCTGCGCCCGACGTCACGTTCAGCGACTCCTACACACTCGAGATGGGGGGAGAGACCGTCGAGCTTGCCTACCACGGACCTAACCACTCGCCCGACAACATCTACATCCACTTCCCCAACCACGACACGATGATGCTGGTCGACATCGTCAACCCCGGATGGGTGCCGATCTACAACCTCAACCTCAGCGACGACGCCCCTGGCTACCTGACGGCTCCCGACAAGGCGATGGAGTACCCCTGGAGCCACTACATCGGCGGGCATCTGGGCCGCCTCGGCACCCGCGAGGACCTTGCCCTCCACCAGCTGTACATCGGCGACATCGTGGCAAGCTCCGAGGCCGCCTTGGCGTCGGTCGACCCCACGCCCTACTTCGTGAGGTACGGCGCCAACGTCTGGGCCGGGGTGAAGGGCTACCTCGACGAGGTGACCGCGACGGCGGCAGCACCGGTCGTCTCGAAGTACACGGGGGTCCTCGGAGCAGCCGACGTCGAGGCGTTCACCTACACGACCACCTTCACCATCATGCAGTCGATGCGCCTAGACCTGGGCGCCGGCTCGCAAGTCCACCCATGACCGGAAGGCTCGCGATGACACGCATCGCCGTGATCCTAGGTAGCACGCGTCCTGGCCGACGGGGCGAGCCCGTCGCCCACTGGGTGATGGAGCAAGCCCGGACACGCTCAGACGCGGAGTTCGAGCTCATTGACCTGCTGGACTATCCGCTGCCCCACCTGGACGAGCCGTTGCCTCCGAGCACGGGGCAGTACCAGAACCCGCACTCGCAGGACTGGGCAGCCACGATCGGGCGGTTCGATGGATTCGTGTTCGTCACCCCGGAGTACAACCACTCAACCTCAGGGGTCCTGAAGAACGCCATCGACTACGTCTACGCCGAGTGGAACAACAAGGCGATGGGGGTGGTGTCGTACGGCGTGACAGGTGGCACCCGCGCGGCGGAACATCTGAGGCTCATCGCCGGCGAGCTGCAGATGGCAGGCGTGCGCACCAACGTCGCCTTGTCGTTGATCACCGACTTCAAGGACTTCACCGAGCTCACACCGATCCCACACCAGGCGCAGGCACTGAACACGCTGCTCGGCGAGGTCATCGCGTGGAGCGGTGCACTCGCTCCTCTCCGCCAAGTCGCGCCGGCCGCGTGACTCCGGCACCTGCAGCCTCCAAGACCGGACAGGAACAACGACGAAGGAGAGACGACGATGACGAACGACCTGGGCGTGTGGAAGGCCGAGGACTGCGCGCTGCTGCTCATCGACTTCCAGAACGAGATGTTCGAGGTCATCCGGTCGGAGACCGACCGCGACCTCGTCGAGCTGCACGTACGACTGCTGGCCAAGACGGCCAAAGGTTTCCAGATGCCGATCGTGCTGTCCACGGTGGGGGTGAACCTAGGCTTCAACGGCCCGACGTTGGCCTCGATCCAAGCAGAGCTGGAGGACATCGAACCCATCGACCGAACCTCGATGAACGCGTTCGAGGACGACGCTTTCAGGGCGGCGGTCGAGGCGACCGGGAAGAGGCGCCTCATCATCGCCGGTCTCCACACCGAGATCTGCCAGACGTTCGCCACGGTGCAAGCTCTCAAGGACGGCTACGAGGTCCTCTTCGTGACCGACGCCGTCGGGGGGCGTTCGCAGACCGCGCACCGCACCGCGATCGAACGGATGGCGCACGCGGGGGCGATCCCCACCACAGCGCTCGCGGTAACTACCGAGACCTTCCGCGACTGGGCGTCGCCGCTGGCAGGTCCTGCGGGCCAGGTCATCTACTGGTACTTCGACGAGGTCGGCCGCCACACGGACCTGGTGGGGGTCGCCGACGCCGAGCGCAAGGCCGCGGCGGCCGCCCTCGCTGGGGCACAGTGAGATGTCCGCCCGGCTCGATGGAAAGGTCTGCATCGTCACCGGTAGCGGCGGCAGCATGGGAAGAGCCACCGCCCTGGCTTTCGCTCGTGAGGGCGCGTCGGTCGTCGGGTGCGATGTAGCTGTCGAGCCGGCTGAGGAGACTGTCGCGCTGGTGCGTGCGGAGGGCGGGACCATGGTGTCGCTACAACCCTGTCGGCTCAGCGACCCCGCCGAGTGCGAGCGGCTCGTCGACCTCGCGCTGAGTGAGTTCGGGCGACTCGACGTCCTGTTCAACCTGGCCGCGAAGACGCACTTCAACTGGCTGGAGAAGACGCCAGACGAAGACTGGGAGGCGGCACGACGTGACGAGGTTGACCTGGTGTTCTACCTGACCAGGGCCGCGTGGCCCTCCTTGAAGGAGAGCCACGGCGCGGTTCTGAACATGGCGTCGTTGAACGGCCAGCTGAGCTTCCGGCAACTGCCCTCGCTGTCGCATACGACCAACAAGGCCGCGATCATCGGGATGACCCGACAGCTGGCATTCGAGGGCGCGGAGCACGGCATTCGGGTCAACTCAGTTTCCCCGGGTCTGATCGAGAGTGGCGCGACGCGCGGAGAACTCGAGGACAACGCCTTCGGCAGGCAAATGCGGGACCGGACCCTCCTGGGCCGACTCGGACAGCCGGAGGACGTCGCCAATGCGGCCGCTTTCCTGGTCTCCGACGAGAGCTCGTACATCACCGGAGTCGACCTCGTGATCGACGGCGGCATGAAGGTCTGGTGACCTCACCATGGCCGGCAGCGACCCGGGTCCGACCCGCGACCTGAACGCAGGGGCCAGCGACTCGAAGAAGGCAGCCCCGCACGAAACGTCGGGCTTCTGGGCCGTGGCGTACGCGTTCTTGATCGTGATGGCGGTCGCCACTCTTCCGAGTCCGCTCTATGGCCTCTACCGCATCCGCGACGACCTCTCGCCGTTCACGATCACGGTCGTCTATGCGCTCTTTGCCGCCGGCACCATCTTGACCCTCGTCCGTGTGCCCTGGATCGCCAGTCAGGTCGGTCGCAGAGGGGTGATGCTGGCGTCCGTAGCCACCATGATGGTCGCGGCCGGCCTGCTCGCCCTCTGGAAGGATCTGCCCGGGCTCCTCGCCGGCCGGCTGCTGACCGGCGTCGCGGTCGGGCTCTCAGCCGGTACGGCCATCACCTACCTTGTCGAGCTGCAAGTACGGGCCGACCCGACTGCATCAGTGGTCCGAGCCCGCACAGTCGGAACCTCGATCACTGTCGGGGCGCTCGGAGTCGGGCCACTGATCGCCGGATGTCTGGCGCAGTGGGCAAGCTGGCCGTTGACGCTGCCGTACCTGGTTTTCATCGCGCTCGGGGCGATCGCGATCGCCGGGTTGATGACGGCCCCTGAGACCGGGTCGCCGGGGCGCACGGGCCCCGCGGGCGGCTCGGGTCGCCTGCTGCCGATCCCCGCCGCTGCTGCGACTCTGTCCGCCTACTCCGCGATGGGGTTGTTCGCGGGGCTGTCGGGCCTCTTTCTCGCCACCACACTCGGGCACCCATCACACGCCCTTTCGGGCGCGACGCTGTTCCTCGTGTTCTCCTGCGGAGTGACCTCGCAGCTTGCGACCACCAAGCTCCGTGCCTCCCAGGTACTCGGACTGGGCACCTTGTCCATGCTCGTCGGCCTCGTCCTACTCGTGACGTCGGTGCGGCTCGCGACGCCTAACCTCGCACTGTTCCTGATCTCCGGTGCGCTGATCGGTGCCGGCTCCGGCGCGGTCTTCAAGGGCACGACAGGTGTCGTGCTCGAGACCTCCGCGCCCGAAGACCGACTCGCCATGACGTCGGCACTCCTCATCGTTCTCTACGTGGGGCTCTCGGTCCCGGTCATAGGGGCTGGCATCGCCCTCGACCAAGGCGCGAGCGCACCCGACACCGTGCTCGTGTTCGCGATCTTGGTCGGGATCGGCGTCGCTCTGTCTGGCTGGGCCCTTCTCGGACGTCGAGCCAAGAACTCCCAGACGTGACACCCGGAAGGCCCCTGCGAGCGCTTGGGCCCCACCGGGTGTCACCTATCGGGTACGGCGCCATGCGCCTGACCGGACCTGGCATCTTCGGTCCTCCCCCTCACGTAGGAGGTGCTCTGCGGCTCTTGCGCGAAGCAGTCGAAGCGGGCGTAGACCATATCGACACCTCTGAGTACTACGGTCCACACGTCGTCACCAGCTCATCCGCGAGGCGCTCAGGCCCCTATCCGCCGCAGCTCGTCCTAGTGAGCAAGGTCGGAGCCCGACGTGACAGCCGCGGCGGCATCTTCCCCTACGACGCCCCAACCCAGCTCCGCGAAGCAATCGAGGAGAACCTCGGCACTCTCGCGATCGAGAGCCTGCCGGTGGTGACTCTGAGGTTGATGCGCCCGGGTGCCCCTGACTCACTTGTCGACGAGCGGATCGGCTCCATGGTGGCAGCCCGCGATGCCGGACTCATCCAGGCGATCGGCCTCAGCAACGTGGCGCTGGCTCACGTGAGCCGGGCCCTCGAGCTCACCGACGTCGCCTGTGTCCAGAGCTCCTACCACCCCCAAGACCGCCGCTCTCAGCCTGTCCTTGAGGTGTGCGCGCGACGTGGCATCGCGTTCGTGCCGTTTTCTCCGCTCGGTTCAGGCAGCCGAGGCCCGGGGTCCGCGCTAGACGATGGGGCGGTTCGTAGGGTCGCGGTCCGATTGAGGTGCACACTCCGGCTCAGGTCGCGTTGGCATGGGCGTTGCAGACCGCACCGAACATCCTCTTGATCCCCGGCACTGCGTCCCCCGAGCATCTGCAGGAGAACCTCCAGGCCGGCTCGATCCGGCTGGACCCAGACGCCGTCCGAGACCTGTCAGGTCCGTGAGGGGTCGGCATCGCCGCCCCGCGAGAGCTCGAGCACCGGGATCGTTCGTATGCCGGTGGCCTTCCGCTCATAGGCGGCAAATCCGGGATAGCGACGTGCCTGTTCGGCGTAGATGCGGTCGCGCTCGGCCCCGCTCAGGTCACGCACGTCGACCTGGAACGAGTCTGTTCCGACCTCGACGGCACCCGTGCCCGCCGACGTCAGGTTGAAGTACCAGTCGGGATTCGTCTCCGCGCCCCCCTTCGTGGCGAACACGTAGATCCTGGCTGCGTCATCCGGCTCATGGGGCAGGTACATCATCGGCGTGACGTACTCGCGACCACTTCGGCGACCCCAGTGGTGAACCAGCACCATCGGAGCACCCTCGAACGGGCCTCCCACGCGACCCTCGTTGGCACGGAACTCCTCAACGACTCCCGCGTTCCAGTCAGACGTCTCGGCCATGTCAGGCGTGGACCTGAGAGCCGACACCGAGGTCGAGGCGGATGGCCTCGAGGAGAACGAACGCGCTGCTGGCGGTGTACACGTCGGCCGCGGCGAGGACGCCGGTGTACTTCTTGACTACCGGGTCGGAGGCGTAGGCGACCTGTGCATCCTGGTAGGTCTTCACCGCTGCCCAGGAGTTGTCGCCGTACTTGACGAAGAAGGGCGTCGGGTCGATAGCCGTCAGGGACTGGGTCACTCCGTCGAGGAGGTCGTTCACGTACCGTTCGTAGACGCGGACGTCCTGGCGGGTGCCGAGCCGTCCCATGTGTCCACCGATGAAGTGCCTCCACGGATACCGCATGGCTGTGGTGGGCGCGGCGAGGGAACCTTGCACATCCTCGTGGAGGTTGAAGCTGTTGTAGGGCACCCATCCCGGCAGCACGAGGTCGACCAGCATTAGGGCACTGTGGTGCGGGAAATGCATGTAGATGTTGTCGGGTGTGTGGTTGGTGCCGTGCCATGCGAGATCGACGCGCTCGCCGCCTACCCGAAGCGCGTGCCGGGTCTCGAACGTGACGTCGGGCAGCGGCCGCGTCGCATCCTTGTCCCTTGCGAGGAGTCGCTTGGTCTCGACGTGCCCGACCCTGACTACGTCATGACCGAACAGGGACGAGGCCCCAAGATGGTCCGCGTGGTGGTGTGAGTAGACGATGTGCGACACCTTGTTGGACACGCCGTTGTCCGTCGCGACCTCATCGATGGCGCGCTGCAGGTTGTTGCCAATGCTGGGCGGGGCATCGAACAGTACGACGCCGTCACGCGTGGTCAGGAATGCCGCTTGATAGGTGCCGTCGGTGACCCAGTAGAGGTTCCGCTCCACACGCCCGACGAAGTACCCCTGCGAGTTCAAGGTCGGTCCCAGGGCGGAGGGCGGGACGGGCGCATAGTCGGGCAGACTGTCGACAGTTCCTGCCGCAGCCGCAGCCGGCGCGGCCAAGGCGCCTCCCGCTAGCGCGGCCACTGCCGGAGCCGCTGCGAGCGCGGCTCCACCGGCGAGCAGAGAACGTCGATTCGTGGTGAGATTCGAGGGCATCGTCTTCTTCTTCCAGGTGTGAGCCGATGAGAATCGTGACGATGCCCTCTCGGTGAAGGCGTTACCCCAGGGATCGTCACGGGGTTCACGGTTCTGATGCTCGGTGGACTACGCGGCTCTACGGGATGAGGACGATCTTCCCGCTGACATGTCCGGCCTCGAGCTCGCTGAAGGCCGCCCGGACCTCCTCCAACGGGTACGCGTGCTGGATCGGTACGACGACCTCGCCGGCGACGATTGCCGCGGCCAGGGTGGCGAGAGTCTCCGCGCTCGAAGCGGCAGAGCCGCCCTCGCCTTTGACTGCGTACTTCGCGATCGCCGGGAAGTCCACGACCGTGTCGATCCGGTCCTTTGCGATGCCGAGCTCCAGGGCCAGTTCGACGTACCCATCCCCGACGAGATCGATGAACGCGGCAACCGACGTTCCCTCCGCTGCCGAGGAGATGCCCTCGACAACGTTTTCGCCGTACGCGACTGGAACTGCTCCCCGCTCGCGAAGCCAAGGATGATGGCGCTCGCTGGCCAGTGCGATGACCCGAGCTCCCGTTCTGATCGCCAGCTGGACCGCGAACACACCAACGCCGCCGCCTGCTCCAGCGACTACGACCGCCTCCCCACGGACCGGCGCGACCGCGCGCACCGTGGCGAACCCCGTCGCACCTGCGACAAACAGCGCGCCAGCCACCTCCCATGGGACTTCAGTTGGTTTTGAGGTCAGGTTCGTCGCCTCGACGAGCACGTACTCCGCATGGCTTGCGCGGTCGTTGGTGAAACCGATCACCTCGTCGCCCTCGGCGACGTCAGTGACACCATCGCCTCGCTCTTGAACGACACCCGCGAAGTCGGAGCCCTGGCCACTGGGGAAGGTAGCCGGAAAGATAGCCCGAACGCTCCCGTCTCGGATCTTGGCCTCACCGATGTTGATGCCAGCGGCGCGGACGGCCACCAGCACCTGTCCAGGTCCGGGCCTAGGGCGCGGCAGGTCGCGGACCTCGAGGACTTCAACGCCGCCGTAGGCGTCGAATTGAACTGCTCGGGGCATCGCTGGTCACCTCCCCTTCGTCGATCGCCGATCCCTCACGGCGCACCGGTCCGTCCCAGTACACGAGGCTGGGCGAGTCGCTACCCCAGGGAATGTCCCGGGGTCAGGCAACGCCATCCTGGCTCGGGGTGCGTACCCGGCGTCGCAGCCGGATGAAGAACCCGAGGGTTATCAGGACCAGGGGCAAGGACGAGCACTGCGCTTGCAGCCCGCGACGGACTCCACCCTGGCGTAGCTCGTGCCGGCCGCGAACCCCAGCGGCGTGAACCCCACAGCCCAGATCGACCCGCCAGCGGCGTTGAAGCCGAGAACTCGGCGGTATGGCATCCGGGCGGCGCCGGCGAGTCCAGGCATGACGGCCCGGAAGAATGCAGTGAACCGAGCGAGGAAAACGGCGCGGCCGCCGTGGCTACGCACTTCGTCAAGCCCGCGTTGGGCTGCTGGCGTGCGTCTGCGGAAGACGCCGAGCTCGAGTATGCGATCGCCTACCGATCGTCCCACCGCGTAGCCCACGGTGTCGCCTAGGACGGCTCCCGCAACCGCCACTGCCCGCATGACAAGGAGGGAGACACGCTCTTGGTTGGCCAGGACCCCGCCGAGCAAGACGGCCGTCTCGCCCGGCAGTACGAAGCCGACGAACAGGGCCGACTCGCCGAAGGCCAGTCCGCCGACCAGTGCGTATGCCGCCGATCCGTTCAGCGCGAGGAGCTCGTTGGTAACCGAGCTCACGACAGTCATGTGTGCGCGACTGCGTCAGCCTGCGACGCGTGGGGCATCCGGGGCGACGTCGGTCCGGCCGACCTTGACCAGGGCGAGGACCACGACGAACGCCGCCGCGATCAGCCCGGCACCGATCCAGAACGCTACGCGGTAGCCGTGGATTGCGGCGAGGGGATTGAACCCGCTCGGGGCCAGGTGGTGTGCCTTCAGGAACGACGTGACCGCGCTCGCGTAGATCGTGTTCAGCAAGGAGGTGCCGAGAGTCCCGCCGACCTGCTGTGTCGAATTGAGCACGGCACTGGCCACACCTGCGTCGTCGGGGCTCACTCCCGTCAGGGCGAGGTTAGACAGCGGAACCAACAGCAGAGCAAAACCGACGCTCATCAGCAGCTCGCCGGGAAGCACGTGCCCCGCCCAGCTGGAGGTGTCGGATATGGAGGTGAAGGTGGCCAACCCGACCGCGGCCATGGCGAGCCCGACCAGCATGAGCGGCTTGGGCCCGGTGCGAGGCATCAAGCTCGGCACCACGCCCGAGGTGACGATCACGCCGCCACTGAACGGCAGGACGGCGAGCCCGGACTTGAGCGCGCTGTAGCCGAGGTTGAACTGGAGGTAGTAGCTGAGGAACAGGAACATCGCGAACATGCCGGCGAAGGACAACAGCGAGGCCAGGTAGGACCCGCCCCGGTTCCGATCGAGCACGATGCGCATCGGCAGCAACGGATTCGCTGCACGCAGCTCCACCACTACGAAAGCGATCAGTAGGACGGCAGCGGCGCCGAGGAGGCCAAGAGCCTGCCCCGAGAGCCAGCCCACGCCCGGCTTTGCTGCCTCGGTGAAGCCGTAGACGAGTGAAACGAGTCCAGCCGTACATAGGATGGCCCCGGGGATGTCGTAGGAGGTCTGGCCATGCGACTTGCTCTCTGTCACCAGGATGATCCCGCCGACGAACGCGACGGCCGCGATCGGCACGTTGATGAAGAGGCACCACCGCCAGGACGTGTACTCGGTGAGGGCACCCCCCAGAATGAGACCGATCGCCGCGCCGGCACCCGCAATGGCGCCGTACACGGCGAACGCACGCGATCGCTCCTTGGCTTCAGTGAACGTCACGGTGATCAAGGACAGGGCAGCGGGGGCCAGGAGCGCCGCGAACGCGCCCTGGATCGCGCGGGCCGCAAACAGGGTCCCGGCGTTCTGCGCTGCACCGCCCAGTGTCGATGCCGCCGCGAACCCCACCAGCCCGATGAGGAAAATCCGCTTGCGGCCCACGTAGTCGCCGATCCTTCCGCCGAGCAGCAGGAGGCCACCGAAGGCGAGGGTGTAAGCGGTGATTGCCCATTGCCGGTCGGCGTCCGAGATGTGCAGGGCCAGCTGTGCCGAGGGGAGCGCGATCGTGACGACGGTACCGTCGAGGACCACCATGAGCTGGGCGATCGCGATCACGGCTAAGGCCCACCAGCGGCGGCTGGGCAGGTCGCCGATGGGGCTGATCGGGCCTTTCTGGGAGCCATCGGTAGCGGCCAGCTGAGGATCTGCTGCCATGTCGTTCGTCTCCTTCTCCAGCACCGGGGTGTCCGAAGCGACGCTGCCGACCTACCCCTGGCGAGGCGATGGACGTTGAGGTGCAGGGCGTCCACCGGTCGTGGATCGACCGTGACCCAGTTCTCTGGCGACTACCCCCGGGCTTTTCACGGGCACCGGGTGTTCGCCCTCGACGAACACGAAGCCCCCTCGGAACACGGCCGCGCAAACGCCAGTTGAGTCGGCATGACTCAGGTTTCTCGCCTCCCCGTTCTGTTCGTGCCCGATCTCGTGGTGCTGCCGGGCATGGTGGTCTCGATCGAGCTCGACGAGTCGTCGCGGGCGGCGGTCGACGCGGCCCAGGCGAGCAGCGAGGGCAGGCTCCTGGTGGCTCCGCGGCTCGAGGACCGGTACGCGTCGTACGGCGTGATCGCGTCGGTCGAGCAGGTCGGCAGGTTCCGCGGTGGTAGTCCCGCGGCCGTGCTCAAGGCCGAGGGACGCGGCCGGATCGGCAGCGGCGTCTCCGGACCTGGTGCGGCGCTGTGGGTCGAGGTCGAGGCTGCCGAGGAGCACGTCAGCGACCGCGCTCGTGAGCTGGCGGAGGAGTACAAGCGGCTGGTGGTCGCCGTCCTGCAGCGCCGGGAGGCCTGGCAGGTCATCGACTCGGTGCACCAGATGACCGACCCGGCCACGATCGCCGATGCGGCCGGCTACGCGCCGTACCTCTCGGTGGACCGCAAACGCGAGCTCCTCGAGACCCCCGACGTCGAGACGCGACTCGAGGCCCTGATCGGGTGGACCCGCGAGCACCTGGCCGAGGTCGAGCTCACCGACAAGATCAGTGACGACGTCCGCGACGGCATGGAGAAGAGCCAGCGGGAGTTCCTGCTGCGGCAGCAGCTCGCGGCCATCCGCAAGGAGCTCGGTGAGGACGAGCCGGACGGAGCGGACGACTACCGCGGCCGGGTCGAGTCCGCGGACGTCCCGGACGCCGTACGCGAGGCGTTGATGCGGGAGGTCGACAAGCTCGAGCGCTCGAGCGACCAGAGCCCGGAGACCGCGTGGATCCGGACCTGGCTCGACACCGTGCTCGAGCTGCCCTGGAACGTCACGACCGAGGACTCCACCGATGTGGTCGCGGCCCGGGCGGTGCTGGACGCCGATCACCACGGCCTCGACGAGGTGAAGGAGCGGATCGTGGAGTACCTCGCCGTCCGGAGCCGTCGCGCCGAGCGCGGACTCCAGGTCGTGGGCGGCCGCGGATCAGGCGCCGTGATCCTGCTCGCCGGTCCCCCGGGAGTCGGCAAGACCTCACTGGGTGAGTCGGTCGCACGGACCCTCGGCCGGAAGTTCGTCCGGGTCGCGCTGGGCGGGATCAGGGACGAGGCGGAGATCCGCGGTCACCGCAGGACGTACGTCGGCGCGCTGCCGGGCCGGATCGTGCGCGCGATCAAGGAGTCCGGTTCGATGAACCCGGTCCTCCTGCTCGACGAGGTCGACAAGATCGGGGCGGACTACCGAGGCGACCCGGCGGCGGCGCTACTCGAGGTGCTCGACCCGGCGCAGAACCACACTTTCCGCGACCACTACCTCGAGCTGGACCTCGATCTGTCCGACGTCCTCTTCATCGCCACCGCCAACGTGGTCGAGCAGATCCCGTCGGCATTGCTGGACCGCATGGAGCTGGTGACCCTCGACGGGTACACCGAGGACGACAAGGTGGCCATCGCCCGCGACTTCCTGCTGCCTCGACAGCTCGAGCGCGCAGCGCTGACCGCGGAGGAGGTCACGATCTCCGAGGCGGCACTGCACGAGATCGCGGCCAACTACACACGCGAGGCAGGCGTGCGACAGCTCGAGCGCTTGCTGGCGAAGGCACTTCGCAAGGCGGCCACCCGCCTGGCGACCGGGTCGGAGCGGGTCGACATCGACCTGGCCGACCTGAAGGACCTCGTCGGGCGCCCGCGCTTCACCCCCGAAGCCCACGAGCGCACCTCGGTGCCCGGGGTGGCGACCGGTCTCGCCGTGACCGGGCTCGGTGGTGACGTGCTCTTCATCGAGGCCTCAGCACACGAGGGCACGGCCGGCCTTACCCTGACTGGCCAGCTCGGCGACGTGATGAAGGAGTCTGCGCAGATCGCACTCACCTTCGTCCGCAGCCACGCGACAGCACTTGGCATCGCCCCGGCGTTCTTCGACCAGGCGATCCACGTGCACGTGCCTGCCGGAGCGACACCCAAGGACGGTCCGTCGGCGGGCATCACGATGGTGACCGCGCTGGCGTCGCTCGCCACCGGTCGTCCGGTGCGCTCCGAGGTGGGGATGACTGGTGAGGTCACTCTCAACGGCAAGGTGCTGCCCATCGGCGGGCTCAAGCAGAAGCTCCTTGCGGCGCAACGCAACGGGCTGACCGAGATCTTCGTGCCACTCCGCAACGAGCCGGACCTGGACGACGTACCGAGCGAGGTCCTCGCCGAGCTGACCGTGCGCGTGATCGGGGACGTCATGGACGTGGTGCGTGGTGCGCTAGGGGATGCCACGGAAAAGACCGTTGCCGCCTAGACGGCGCCATTGATCGCCGCCCTGCAGGGTCGCGTTCCCGCCTGGGCCGTTTCGAGGTCCGACCCCGCTCTATGTCGCGCTGGTTTGCTCTCCCCTGAAGTGGCGGCGCCTTGCACGCTGCGGCGCCAAGCTCAACCCCGAGCGGGGAGGTATGAGTGTGAACGGGCGTTTGCATCGCTAGGCCGCGCGCCGGAATCGTCTTATCGCGAGAGATCGGACGCTGGACCGAGTGGCGCCGTCAGGCGTAGTTCGACGACGAAGTGGCCTGTGTGACGCACGGGTCTGAAGGGTCGATCCGATCGGGCAAGTTGTCAGGTCTGGGGCAAGTGCTGCCGAATTCGTAGGCAAGTTCTTCCATGACCGACGGATCTGTCGTTGAATTCTCTTACCGGCCACTGAATCGCTTGGGGGAGCGAACAGAGGCTGAGGGGGGCGCTGACCGACCGGGGGGACGGGACGCGGGGGCGCAGGTACGTGAGGCGCTTCGAGACGACGAAGCCCCGCCGGCAGGACCGGCGGGGCTCTCGTCGTTCTCGGCACGTCCCGCCGCTGCGAACGAGCGGACGCCGGATCTGCTCCGTCCCCAGTTCTGGGGATACCCGGGGCACGAGCGGTTGAGGTCCTGCCGCTGCGGGCACAGCACTCGAGGGGGTTCCTGACGACCCCGACGTCGGGCAACCGGTTGAGAGCGAACCCCATGCCGCACTCACCGGGCGCAACGCCCGCCGGGTCGAACCGGCGGGCGTTGTCGCGCCCGCAGCGCTCACCCGGGCACCTTGAGAGGGTCTCGCGCCGGCCATCGCCGTGCCGCTCACGCGTCAGCAAGGCGACAGGCCCCGGGAACCAGTCCCGTGGCCTGTCTCGTGGCAAGACCAAAGAAGTGTCTGCTGCTCGGGCCCTCTCACGTGCCGCCACCGTAGCCGGACGTCGGGCGCCGGACCCAGACCCGGCATTCCTCACGTGCCCGGGAGACGCCGAATCGCCCTACGGAGAGGGCGAGAGGATGCCGCGCCCCCAGGTGGGTACGGGTGTCCCCGTTGTCCCAGCCCCGACCAACCTAGGGAGTTCTCACCATGGGTTTCCTGCTCTGGATCCTTGCCGTCATCCTCGTCATCGCGGGGATCGTGACCTTGCTCAAGGGAGGCATCATCCTCGGGATCGTGCTGATCGTGGTCGGCCTCGCGGTCGGCCCCGGCGGATGGAGCGTCTTCAACCGCTCGCGCACCTGACCAGGTCTCACCCGGGGTCCCGGCTCAGCTCTTGCTGAGCGGGATCTGCCAGGAGTGCTGGACCGCCACCGTCCCGGAGTACGACGCGCCGGTGGCGGTGGCGGACCAGCGACTGGGCAGTGGACCGGACGGGCGGAAGCCGGCCGGCCAGATCACGTGCACGTGCAGGGTCTCCGGAGTGACGAGGTCCTGCGGGTCGACCGAGAGCTGGTAGACCAGCGAGTCGCCGGAGACGACCTGAGCGGCCTGCGTCGCGCGGTAGTCGACGTCCAGGGTGCCGGTCTGCCCGCGCTGGAGCGACATCGTGCCCTCGATGTACTTGCGGTTGAGGACTCCGGCGACCTTGGGCCGGTGCACGACAGCGCGGAGTGGCCTCCCGTCGAGCTCGGCGGACCGATAGGTCGCGTGGCGGGGCATGAACACCCCGACCCTCGTCCCGAGGAGTCGGGTGAAGTACCCCGAGCCCGGGTCGGGCTCGGTCCCGCTGTACGGCGGTGACGCGTTGGTGACAGCGACGTGCAGGTGCACCCGCGCCGAGCCGTCCGCCGCGAGCCGCACCGTGGAGGTGACGGCGCGGTGCTGCCAGTAGTCGACCTTGCTGCCGTTGAGGTTCTGGCTGAACACGCCGACGTAGTCGTACGGCGTGCTGCTCAGGTCGCCACTCAGCCCCACGTTGGCGAAGCGTCGCTCGACGCCGTGGTTCCGGAAGTAGGTGAAGAAGTGCCGGCCCTCCGCTGACTTCACCAGCGCACTCACCTTGACCGACATGTGGCCGCCCTCGAGGAAGCGCTGGCGGAAGAGCGGGACCAGAGCGGCGTTCACCTGATGCCGGGCCTCGACCGAGGGGAAGAGGTCGTAGCTGCCCGCCAGCACGTGGACGAGGTTGCCGGCACCGACCTGACCTGCCCCGGGCACCTCGACGGGCCCGGTGATGGCGAACAGACTTGCCAGGCCCTGGAGGTCGATGCCGATCAGGCCGTTCAGGGGTGGGCCGGGGAACGCCTTGGAGTAGCCCCGGAGGAGCTCCTCGCCAGAGACCGACCACCACGGGGAGAACGTCGAGCTGGTGATGCGCTGCGGAGCGGACGTGCGGTGGAACGTGTTGCCCGCGACCGGCTGCCAGCTCTGCGCGGCGCCATGGGTGCTGAGGTCCTCGGCGTTCACGGTCGTCCCGAAGCTGAGCGCGCCGTGGTCGACGCGCAACGTCGTGAACGTGAGTGCGGCGCCGCCGGAGTACCGCTCCTCCGCCGGGTTGAGCATGGCCACCAGATAGCTCCGCGGCCCGTCGGCTCCCACCAGCGACGGCAGCACCTGGAGGAGGGGGACGTTGCGCTCGTAGGTGTCCTGGAGCGGCTGGAGGTAGTCCAGTGCCTTGGTGGTGGCCCGGCGGATCGACCCGCCGACCACCGGCGTCGAGCCCTTCACCTTGGCGAGGTCCGCGAGCGCGGCCTCGAGGTGGGGGGAGAGCTCCGTGGCGCGGTCCGACACCTTGGTCAGGGTCGCGATGTCGATGGTGTCGCCGTGCACGAGCGTCGCGGTGTCGCCGGAGACCATGGGGTAGATCTCCAGGCCGATCGCGGCGACGGTCGTGGTCTGGTTCAGTGCGTCGACCAAGGTGCGCTCGTCGTCCACGGCGGTCCCGGCGACCGGGACCGCTGACCACACGTTGCTGCCGAGGCCATGGGCATCGTGGTGTGCACGGTCGACGTGAGCCTGGGCCTGCAGGACGAAGGACTTTGCCGTCGGCACGTCGTGCCGGGCCAGTGCACCCTTCGCGCTGATCAGGTCGGCCTGTGCCTGCTGGGCCTGGTGCTTGGCCGAGACCAGCGGACGCGCGAGCACGGCGAGCGCAACGCCGGCCACGACGACGAGCAGCAGCGCCGCCAGCCCGAGCCAGCGGCCACGGCGTCGCCGGCGCCCCCGCGGACGGCCACCACCCGGGCCGGCCCGGTGCTGGCTCGGCTCGGGAGAGTCCGTGGGTGTGCTCTCGTCGGGGGACACGGGCACGAGTAAACAGGGTGTCTGGGTGTGAACGACGGTAATGCGCGCGAAGTCTCGAATGCGCCCTCGATACGATCGAGCGGTCCCATCGTCGTCCGCACCAGGAGCAGCAGTGTCCGACCTGTCGATCGTCCTCATCCACGCCGGCGCGCGCGATGAGCGGACAGTCACGACGGGGACCAGGGCCTGGGAGCTGTACGCCGATGACCCCGCGGTGATCGCAGCCCGAGTCGACGGTGAGCTGCGCGACCTGGCCTACCAGCTCCAGGACGGCGACGAGGTCGAGGCGGTGGCGATCGACAGCAAGGACGGCCGCGACATCCTGCGCCACTCGACGGCCCACGTCATGGCGCAGGCGGTCCAGCAGCTCTTCCCGGGGGCCAGGCTCGGCATCGGGCCGCCGGTGGAGAACGGCTTCTACTACGACTTCGACGTCGAGACGCCGTTCGTGCCCGAGGATCTGGACAAGATCGAGACCGCGATGCGCAGGATCGTCAAGGAGGGCCAGCGGTTCTCACGGCGGCCCGTGACCGACGCCGATGCCCTGGTCGAGCTGGCCGACGAGCCCTACAAGCTCGAGCTGATCGGGCTCAAGGGCGCGGGCCACGCAGACAGCGCGGCCGAGGGCGCAGCCGTCGAGGTCGGTGGCGGCGAGCTCACCATCTACGACAACCTGCGCCGCGACGGCGACCTTGCCTGGAAGGACCTCTGTCGGGGTCCGCACCTGCCGACCACCAAGCGCATCCCGGCCTTCAAGCTGATGCGCACGGCCGCGGCGTACTGGCGGGGCAACGAGAAGAACAAGCAGCTCCAGCGCATCTACGGAACGGCCTGGGAGAGCAAGGACGCCTTGGCGGCGCACCTCCACCAGCTCGAGGAGGCCGAGAAGCGCGACCACCGCAAGCTCGGCCGCGAGCTCGACCTCTACTCGTTCCCCGAGGAGCTCGGGCCCGGCCTGGTCGTCTTCCACCCCAAGGGCGGCGTCATCAAGCGCGAGATGGAGGACTACGTCCGGCGCCGTCACATCGAGGAGGGCTTCTCCTACGTCGGGACGCCGCACCTGAGCAAGGAGGGGCTGTTCCACACCTCGGGGCACCTGCCGTACTACGCCGAGACGATGTACCCGCCGATGGACCTGGACGGCGCGAAGTATCGCGTCAAGGCGATGAGCTGCCCGATGCACAACCTGATCTACCAGTCGCGCGGACGGTCCTACCGCGAGCTGCCTCTGCGGCTGTTCGAGTTCGGCGGCGTCTACCGCTACGAGAAGTCCGGCGTCGTCGGCGGCCTGACCCGGGTGCGGGGCATGACCCAGGACGACTCGCACTCCTACGTGACTCCGGAGCAGGCGGCCGACGAGGTCAAGCACCTGCTCAACTTCTGCCTCGGCCTGTTCCGCGACTTCGGGCTCGACGACTTCTACCTCGAGCTGTCGACGCGCGACGACCGGAACAAGGAGAAGTTCCAGGGCAGCGACGAGGACTGGGCGACCGCGACGGCGATCCTGGCGAAGGTCGCCGACGAGTCCGGGCTCGATCTCGTCCCCGATCCCGGTGGGGCGGCGTTCTACGGGCCGAAGATCTCGGTCCAGGCCCGCGACGCGATCGGCCGCACCTGGCAGATGTCGACGGTCCAGTACGACTTCGGACAGCCGGCCGGCTTCGGGTTGCAGTACGTCGCGGCCGACGGCTCGCACCAGCAGCCGGTGATGATCCACTCCGCGAAGTTCGGCTCGATCGAGCGCTTCATCGGCGTGCTGGTCGAGCACTACGCGGGTGCCTTCCCGCCCTGGCTGTCGCCGGTGCAGGTGCAGGGCATCCCGATCGCGGAGCGCCACGTCGCCTACCTGGAGGACGTCGCGAAGCGGATGACCGCGCGAGGCCTGCGGGTCGAGGTGGACGAGTCCGACGACCGGATGCAGAAGAAGATCCGCAACGCACAGCTCCAGAAGGTGCCGTTCATGGTGATCGCGGGCGACCAGGACATGGAGGCCGGCGCCGTGTCGTTCCGCTACCGCGACGGCCGCCAGGACAACGGCGTCCCGGTCGAGGAGGCCATCGAGCGCGTCGCGGCCGCGGTCGCGTCTCGCGAACAGGTCTGAGCCGCGGCTCGGCGGCCCCGGAGTCTCGGGCGGGGACTCACCACACGCGTACGGCGTCGTACCTCGCCTGTTCCTCGGGGCCGGGTGGCTCCCAGAATCGCTGGGCCTGTTCGAGCTGCCCTCGGGTGAGGGGCACCGCCCCGGGTTCGCGGTTGCGTCGCTCGACGCGTCGCCACCGCTCCTCGAGGGGGACGTCGAGCACGTGCAGCTCGGTGCGGGTGCCGAGCCGAGCCGCGGCAGCCCGGCGGCGTTCGCGGGAGACCTCGCGCCAGCCGGCGCTCTCGGCGATCACCGAGACCCCGAGCTCGAGGAGCCTGAGCCCCTGCTGCCACTGAAGACCCTCGAAGACCTCGCGCGCGTGCCCGTCGTGGGGGTCGAGCCCGAGGGCCATGAACCACGCGTCCGGGTCCAGGTGCAGAGCCTCGCGCTCGCTCGCGAGCCGGGCCGCCAGCACCGACTTGCCGCTGCCCGGCATCCCGGCCAGGACGAACAGCGTCGGCGGTCGGCCGGCGACCGGGTCGGGCTGGGTCACCGGACGCGCTTGGTGAGCTTGCGGCACGGTGAGACGAACTGCTCGCCGAGCGCGGTCACGGGGTAGTCGACGTCCCCTTCGTCGGCCCAGCCCTGCTTGACGTAGAAGGCATGGGCCCGGTCGTTGCCGCGCACGACCACGAGCCAGGCGACGTCGTGGCCGGCAGCCGCGACCTGCCGCTCCGCCTCGGTCAGCAGCCGAGCCGCCACGCCCGACCCGCGGAAGGCGGCGTCGACGTAGACCTGCTCGGCCTCGTCGCCGGCGACCATGATGAAGCCCGCCAGGGTGCCGTCGACCTCGGCCACGGTGGTGTCGTCGGTCTCGGCCACGCGCGTGGAGACGCGGTCGTGGAACGCCTCGGGAGTACGCCGTTCGGTCAGGCCGGCCGGGACCAGCCCCGGGTGGGCGTCGTGCCAGCCCTGGTGGAAGAGCGTCGCCACGGCATCGACGTCGGCAGCCGTCGCTGGTCGCAGGGTGGCCTCGCTCACCCCGCGAGCCTACGGCGCGCCCCGCCTACGGAAGTGCTGATCAATCGCGGCGCGCAGCAGGCGGGATTGATCAGCGCTTCCCTAGAGTGGCCGCATGGAGCCAGTTCGCCAGGACGGCGTGGGCGAGGCCGACGGGCTCGACCGGCTGTGGACGCCGTACCGGATGGCCTACCTGCGCGGGGAGAACAAGCCCTCCGACCAGAGCGCGGGGGAGTGCCCCTTCTGCCGCATCCCGCGGGCGGACGACGACGAGCGGTTCCTGGTCATACGCCGCGGCGAGCTGGCGTACGCCGTGCTGAATCTCTACCCGTACGCCGCGGGCCACCTCATGGTGTGTCCCTACCGGCACGTCGCCGACTACACCGACACCACCGCCGAGGAGGCCGCGGAGATCGCGTCGCTGACGAAGTCGGCGCTGCGCACCCTGCGTGCCGTGTCCCATGCGGAGGGCTTCAACGTCGGCCTGAACCAGGGGGTGGCCGGAGGCGCCGGCATCGCCGCCCACCTCCACCAGCACGTCGTACCCCGCTGGGTCGGCGACCAGAACTTCATGCCGGTGATCGGCCACGCCAAGACCCTGCCCCAGCTCCTCCGCGACACCCGGGCGCTGCTCGCCGAGTCCTGGGTCCGCTGAGCCGTTCGGATGCGGCCGGCGTGCCGCCGGACCGCTACCCTGCTCCCGCCATGCTCGAACGCTTCCGCCAGTTCTGGACCAACGTCTGGGCGCCCCTGGGCAACCTCCTGCTCAAGCTCGGGGTGAGCCCCAACGCCGTGACGCTGGTCGGGACCCTCGGCGTGTGCGCCGGCGCCCTGGTCTGCTTCCCCCGGGGCTGGCTGCTGGCGGGCGTGCTGGTGATCACGGCGTTCGTCTTCAGCGACATGCTCGACGGCTACATGGCCCGCACGAGCGGCCAGATGTCGCCGTTCGGCGCCTTCCTCGACTCCACGCTGGACCGGGTCGGCGACGGCGCGATCTTCGGCGGCCTGGTGCTCTACTACGTCGGCCCGGGTGACAGCGAGTGGCGCGCCGCGTTGGCGTTGTACTGCCTGGTCGTCGGGTCGCTGACGTCGTACGCACGAGCGCGCGCGGAGTCCCTCGGGATGCAGGCCAAGGTGGGGATCGCGGAGCGGTCCGACCGGCTGGTCTCGATCCTGGTGATGACCGGTCTGGCCGACCTGCTGCGGCACCTCGGAGTCGGCGACGGCGTGCTGTGGCTGATCCCCGTCACGCTGGCCGTGCTGGCCGTCGCGAGCACGGTCACGGTGGTGCAGCGGATCCTCGTCGTCCGTCAGCAGGCGCTGGGGCTCACGCCCCCCACCGAATAGGGTGAACGGTCAGTCAGTCCTACGATGGGGGTATGGCTGAGATGGTCTCGACAGACTCGACCGACGGGCGCAGCAGCACCGGCACGACCCGCGTGAAGCGCGGCATGGCCGAGATGCTCAAGGGCGGCGTGATCATGGACGTCGTCACCGCCGAGCAGGCGAAGATCGCCGAGGACGCCGGCTCGGTCGCGGTGATGGCGCTCGAGCGGGTGCCCGCCGACATCCGCGCCCAGGGCGGCGTCTCCCGGATGAGCGACCCCGACATGATCGACGGCATCATCGAGGCCGTCTCGATCCCGGTGATGGCCAAGGCCCGGATCGGGCACTTCGCCGAGGCGCAGGTGCTCCAGAGCCTCGGCGTCGACTACATCGACGAGTCCGAGGTGCTGACCCCGGCCGACTACGCCAACCACATCGACAAGTGGCAGTTCACCGTGCCCTTCGTCTGCGGCGCGACCAACCTCGGCGAGGCGCTGCGCCGCATCACCGAGGGCGCGGCCATGATTCGCTCCAAGGGCGAGGCCGGCACCGGCGACGTCTCCAACGCGGTCACCCACATGCGGACCATCGGCGGCGAGCTGCGCCGGCTGACGTCGCTGAGCGAGGACGAGCTGTACGTCGCGGCCAAGGAGCTCCAGGCGCCGTACGACCTCGTGCGCGAGGTCGCCGCCGCCGGCAAGCTGCCGGTCGTGCTGTTCACCGCCGGCGGCATCGCGACTCCGGCGGACGCCGCGATGATGATGCAGCTGGGCGCCGAGGGCGTGTTCGTGGGATCCGGCATCTTCAAGTCCGGCAACCCCGCCCAGCGGGCCGAGGCGATCGTGAAGGCCACGACGTTCTACGACGACCCCGACGTCGTCGCGAAGGTGAGCCGCGGCCTGGGCGAGGCCATGGTCGGCATCAACGTCGAGGAGATCCCGCAGCCGCATCGGCTCGCCGAGCGCGGCTGGTAGCTCCGGCAGGGTCCGGGTGCCTGGAGCCGGACGGGCAGCAGCCCGGTCGAGACCCTCGCCGCGCGCTCACCAGGCGAGGCCCGCCGAGACAGCCCAGCCGCGCCGGCTGGGCCGACGCGGCTGGGACTGACTCACCCGAGACGGCTCAGGACTCTGAGCGTTCTCGGCGTTCTCGTTGACTTCAGTGGATGAGCGCGCTCATCTTCGGGCTTCCGATTCCGGTGGCCATGTCGTAGTTCGCGAGGACGTCGAAGAGTCCGTTGTTCTTCGCGATCTGACCTGCCTGCCGGATGTCGTGGAAGTCGCGGTACCCGGACCCGTTGAACCGGCCGTAGAGGAACACGTTGGCGTTCCCCGTCCGCCGGCCCTGGAACCCGTTGCGGTCACCGATCACGGCCGACCACACCGGCGAGGACAGGCTCGTCCCGCCGATGCCGAACCATCCCGGCGGGTCCTGGGAGTCGCTGAACGTGCCGCACACGCTGTTCGGCGTGGCGTCCGAGCCCGTGCAGTACTCCGCGTACGGCGTGTACTCGTCGGCGTTGGCCGACACGTCCGGCACCTCGCGGCACGCCGTACCGACGGCGGCGAGCGAGCACTGGGTCGTGCCGTTGCCCCGCACGGTGTTCGCGTTCACACCCGGGCCGCGCTGGTACCTCGGCCGTCCCCAGAACTGGCTGTAGCCGCCGCCCCCGGCACCGGTGTTGGTGCACCAGAAGTCGCCGGTCTGTCCGCCCTCGACCGTGGTCGGCGGGGCGCACAGGTTGTCGACGTTCCACACCGACTCACCCGAGCGCGGGTAGGACGGGTTGGGCCTGGTGCCCGGGTTGGAGGTCGCGAACGAGGTTCCGCCCACGCTCGTGGCCCACGGCTGCGAGGCCGGGTCGCCGACGTTCTGCACGGTGCCCGTGCCGTCACGGATGCAGTCGTAGGCACCGGTGTCACCAGCGGCCACGAAGAAGCTCTGACCTTGCAGCGCCATCTGCTCGAAGATCAGGTTCTCCGCCTCGGCGTAGTCGACGCCCGCGTCGTTCTCGCACAGGCCCCAGCTGGAGCTGACGGTCGACACCGAGTCGTCCTGGGCGATCGCGCCGTACTCGTCGAGCTCGGTCTGACCGGTCTCGTCGTTGGGAGCGTTGTAGACCACCAGGTGCTTCAGGTGCGGGGCGACCGCGAGGGTGGCCTCGATGTCCGCCGCGACCTCGATGTCACCGGCGTAGCCCTCGTAGTCCGGCGGGCAGTCGTCGCCGACCGGGCACTGGACGTCCAGCGGACCACCGTCGACGTTCCGGTCCACCAGCTGCGGCTGGTAGCTCGAGCCGTAGAAGGTCTGGGTCCACGTGGCGATGTCGGACTGCTGGTAGGCGGAGAGCTCGAAGAGGCCCAAGGTCGCGCCGCGTCCGAGTCCCTTCGCCGACTTCGGCGCGCCGTACATCGAGCGCACCTGCGAGGGCGACAGACCCTGGCAGCCCGGTCCCGCGCCGTAGCCGAACGGGAAGCCGACCCCGTTGTTCACGTCGTCGAAGAACTGCTGAGCCGTCGGGTACGGCGCCTCACAGCTGGCCGAGCTCTTGCTGGAGTGGCCCGTGGACGGCGACCGCACGGCGTTGCTGTGCAGGCGCACGGTGTTGGTCAGACCCACGACCGACAAGACGTGCGCACGTACCGAAGCCGGGAGGCGGACGGCACCCGCATTGGCGAAGTACGTCGTCGCCGCGTGTCCCTTGGTGGCGGCACTGCGGTAGGTCCGCAGCGTCGTGTGGAACGCGGCCTCGATCTTGCTGCTCGACCCGCTGGCCCGGAGCATGAACGGCGAGTGGGTGCGGGCCACGGACATGCCTTGGGCACGCAGGTACCTCGCCACCTGACGACGCGCACTCGTGCTCGGTGCGAACCGGTGGGCGAACTGTCCACGGCGCAGCCACTGGTGGTAGCTGCCACTGTGGCGGGCGTACACGGCGCGGAGCCGGTGGTTCAAGGCGCGGCCGTGGCGAGGTGCCAGGACGACGTCGACGCTCATCTGCCGGGCGCTGAAGGCGCCGACAGAACGGCCGGGCGTGCTGACCCTGGTGTCGGGCAGTGCTCGGAGGTGACCGGGACTGGTGGTCGCGCCCGCCGTGCTGGAGAACAGCAACGGAACCGCGAGCGCGACCGCTAGGGCGAGCGCGGCGCCGAAGCGCGCGGGTGTTCGTAGCATCTGCATGCAGAGCCCCCTCGAGATGGGTGACAAGGGAACGCGGAGGGCCACAGCGGCGCTCCGTGGGAGCAGGCCCGACGGGTCACGCCGGGGAAGCAGCGAGTGGCAGCCTCTGCCCGCGGACCACCGGTGTCAACACCCGGACGGGCCAGTGGTCGGTCCTCACCCAGGTCACGTCGCCCGGGGCGCGGCCGCACCACCGGTGAAACGGCGGTCTCGACCGGCGTCGCCGATCGCGAAGACCACTGCGGGGTGCGGCATCGGCTGCCGCACCCCGCAAGGACTCTCTCTGGTCTGCCGCTGCCTAGCGAGTGACGCGGTAGACGATCCGCTTGACGCGCATGTTGCCGAGGCGGTCGACGGCCTTGATCCTGACGACATGCCGTCCGACCTTCTTGGTGGGTAGCAAGGCCCCGCGGTGGAGCTTGCTCGAGCAGGTCGCCACCCCGACACCGGCATCGCGGCACCGGTACCTCACGACGACCCGCTGACCACGGTGGTACACGCGATGCTTCGGCTGCTTGACCACGACCTTGGGAGCCTTCCGGTCGACGCGCACCGTCTTGCTCGCCGTCGCGGCGTTGCCGGCGACGTCGGCACACCTCGCGGTCAGCTGGTGTACGCCGTTGCCGGACGCTGTCGACGAGGTGGTGCAGGCGGCGGCGTCGACGCCACTGAGCGAGTCGGCCCAGTTCCAGTCCAGGGTGACCGGCCCTCGCGTCCAGCCGTTCACCAGAGCGTCGACCTGGGCGTCGTCCCGGGTAGGTGCCGCGACGGGCGCCGTGGGGTCGACCCTGACGGTGACGGAGTCCTGGGAGACGTTGTTCTCCGTGTCCTCGCAGACCGCATCGAGCACGAGCTCCCCGGTGTGGGTGCCGGTGCTGGACTGCTGGGTGCAGTTTGTCGTGTCGATACCCGAGGTCTCGTCCGTCCAGTTCCAGTTGACGGTAACCCGCGTGTTGTTCCAGCCCGCGACGTTGGGCGCCGGCGACAGCGTCGGGCTGGCGGTCGGCCCCGCCGAGTCGCTGTAGCTGATCGTGATCGAGCCGTCCCCTTGGTTGCGGCCCTGCAGAATGGACCCGGCCAGGGCGGAGGCACTCACCAGGCTCGAGCCCCCACCACCACCACCTCCGGCGCCGTAGGGGATGGCAGCCAGAGAGACGCAGTAGGCGCCGCCGCCGCCCCCACCTCCGCCGGTGTAGCCGCCGCCACCGCCGCCGCCGCCCGCGCGCGGGTAGTCGTCCGGACGACCGCCGCCCGTGCCGCCCGCTCGTGGGAGGGCGTTCAGCGAGGCGCCGGCTGATCCGGCAGGTCCGCCCAGGGTGAAGGCGCAGTTGGCCACCCCGGCGCTGCTTCCCCCGGCGCCCGCGGACCCCGCGCTGGCTGCTGTTGCGCCGCCTCCGCCTCGTCCGTCCGCAGTGTTCAGCCCGCCGTCGCGAACAAGGCCGGTCGCACCGCTGTCACCACCGTCCACGTGGTAGTCAGCGGCGCCCCCGCCGCCACCCGCGACGAGCCAGGGCGTTCCGTTGAGGCTCACCACGGAAGCGCCACCACCGCCCGAGCCTGGATCGGCGCCCACGCCACCGGCACCGCCTCCTCCGACGCCACCGACCGTCTCGTTGCCCGCCCCGCCCACCGTGAGGTCGAGCACCTGCCCCGCGACCACGGCGAAGGTCGCGTGGAGCTCGGCGCCGTAGCCACCGGTGCCGTAGGTGTGCTGGTTGCGGGAGCCCGAGCCGCCCTGGGCGCCGTATGCCGTGACCACGATCCGGGTCACGCCGACAGGGACCTGCCAGGGCGTGTCGGCGGTTGGCGTGTCGAAGGTGATCTGCGTCAACGCCGCGTGCGCGCCCGGCATCGACATCGCGAGCAGTCCTCCCGCGACCACTGCACCGGCCGTCAACCGGGCGGCCCCGTGCCGGACGAGCCGGCTTGTCATGCACCTCATGAGTTCCTCCGTTCCAGCGGTTGGTGCGTCGCCCGCTGGTGGGCGTCGCTCGCTGCGACGCCAGCGTCGGCAGACGCGGACGCCCGGTCTGTGCCGGACGTGACACGTCTCGCGAGTCGGGCCGGGGCTCGGCCCTGGTGCCGCGCACGAGGTCATTGAAGGGTTGCGCGACGCCGCCATGCGTTGCCCGCAGCCTGACGCCGCCAACCCTCCAAGCACGTCGCACCCACGCCATTAGCATGGGGAGGGTGGGAAACTCCGGCTCGCCGACGGCTGGGTCTGCTCCGACCATCGGTGTCTTCGCGCTCCAGGGAGACGTCCGTGAGCACCTGCGCATGCTCGGGGCGATCGGCGTCCGGGCGGTGGGGGTACGCCGCGTCGCCGAGCTCGAGGAGTGCGACGGCCTGGTGATCCCGGGCGGAGAGTCGACGACCATGTCGAAGCTCGCGCGCGCCTTCGACCTCTTCGAGCCACTTCGCCAGCGGATCAAGGAGGGTCTGCCGGTGCTGGGGACCTGCGCCGGGATGATCCTGCTCGCCGACCGCGTGGAGGACGGCACGTCCGACCAGGAGACGTTGGGCGGCCTCGACGTCACCGTGCGTCGCAATGCCTTCGGCCGGCAGGTCGACTCCTTCGAGGGCGAGGTGCACCTCGCGGGGATCGCCGAGCCGGTGCACGCCGTGTTCATCCGCGCGCCGTGGGTGGAGAGCACCGGTCCTGGGGTCGAGGTGCTCGCCCGCGTCGAGGAAGGCCCGGCCGCGGGTAGGATCGTGGCCGTCCGGCAGGGGTCGTTGATGGCGACGTCCTTCCACCCCGAGGTCGGCGGCGACGACCGTGTCCATCGTCTGTTCCTGGATCTGGTCGACTCGCACGAGCCCGATCGACGAGCGAAGTAGGGAGCCATGTCCGGCCATTCCAAGTGGGCCACCACCAAGCACAAGAAGGCCGTCGTCGACGCGCGCCGCGGGAAGATGTTCGCCAAGCTCATCAAGAACATCGAGGTGGCGGCGAAGATGGGCGGGGGAGACCCCGGGGGCAACCCGACGCTCTACGACGCGATCCAGAAGGCGAAGAAGTCCTCGGTCCCCAACGACAACATCGACCGAGCCGTCAAGCGCGGCTCGGGTGCCGAGGCTGGTGCCGCCGACTACTCCACGATCATGTACGAGGTCTACGGCCCACAGGGCGTCGCGTTCCTCGTCGAGTGCCTGACCGACAACCGCAACCGCGCGGCCATGGAGGTCCGCACCGCGGTGACGCGCAACGGCGGCACGATGGCCGACCCGGGCTCGGTGTCGCGGCTGTTCAACCGCAAGGGCGTCGTGATCGTGCCGAAGAGCCAGGAGGCGCGCGAGGTCGACGAGGACGCCGTGCTCGAGGCAGCGCTCGACTCGGGTGTCGAGGAGGTCAACGACCTCGACGAGTCCTTCGAGGTCGTCTCCGAGGCGACCGACGTCGTGGCGGTGCGGTCGGCCCTCCAGGACGCCGCGATCGACTACGACTCGGCCGAGGTGCAGTTCGTCGCCACGATGGACATCCCGGTCGACGCCGGCGCCGCCGACAAGGTCTTCCGGCTCGTCGACGCCCTGGAGGACCTCGACGACGTCCAGAACGTCTTCACCAATGTCGACATCCCCGACGACGTGATGGCCGCCCTCGAGGCCTAGGGAAGCGATGGTCAGTCCCGCCTGCTGCGCGCCGCGATGCGCGCACGCCGGCCGCGTTGCAGCCGCTCGACGTGCGCCCGGCATGCCGTCGCGACCCCGCCTTGCCATCGCACACGCGTCGCGACGCTCGCGACGGCGCCATTGACCAGCACTTCCCTAGCCTGAGTTCGTAGTGAGCCGATGAACGGGGTTGTGCAAGCCCAGGTGGCTCGGTGTCACCGGGTCCGTCGGACGCCCGACTTCGGAACGAGCGACTGCGTGTCGTTCGTCGCGCCGCGGCTGCCTGCCGTTAGCGTGACGTGCGAACAGGTGTTCGGGCGAGAGGTCGACAGATGCGTGTGCTGGGGATCGACCCCGGGCTGACCCGGTGCGGCATGGGGGTCGTCGAGGGGGACGTCGGCAGACCTCTGCGGCTGATCGACGTCAACGTGCTCCGCACCTCCGCTGACGAGCACGTCTCGATGCGGCTGATGCACATCGAGCGCGGCATCGAGGCCTGGCTCGACGAGCACCGCCCGGATGCGGTCGCGATCGAGCGGGTCTTCGCGCGGTCGGACTCCAGCACCGTGATGGGCACCGCCCAGGCCAGCGGGATCGCGATGGTCGCCGCCGCACGACGCAACCTGCCGCTCGCGTTGCACACGCCCTCGGAGGTCAAGGCGGCCGTGTCCGGCAGCGGGCGCGCCACCAAGGCCCAGGTCGGCGCCATGGTCACGCGGATCCTGAGGCTCGACACCCCACCCAAGCCGGCCGACGCCGCGGACGCCCTGGCTCTGGCGATCACCCACATCTGGCGCGGCGGAGCGCAGGCCAGGATCGAGGCCGCCCTCGAGGCGGCCGAGGCCAGGAGCGGCCGATGATCGCCTTCGTCCGCGGCGAGGTCGCCGCGCTCACCCTGAACAGCGCCGTCGTCGATGTCGGTGGCGTCGGTCTGGAGCTGATGTGCACACCGAACACCCTCGCCACGCTGCGGGCCGGCCAGAGCGCGACGCTGCCGACCTCGATGGTGGTGCGCGAGGACTCCCTGACGCTGTTCGGGTTCGCCGACGACGACGAGAAGCAGGTCTTCGAGCTGGTCCAGACCGCCAGCGGAGTCGGGCCCAAGCTCGCCCAGGCGATGTTGGCCGTCCTCACGCCGGACGCCGTACGTCGCGCGGTCGCCGGCGACGACGTCCGCACGCTGACCATGGTGCCCGGCATCGGGCAGAAGGGCGCGCAGCGCATCATCTTGGAGCTGAAGGACCGCATCGGGGTTGCCGTCGCGGTCTCGGGCGGCGGCCTCCCCACGCTGAGCGAGCCCTGGCGAGGTCAGGTGCAGCAGGGTCTCGTCGGCCTCGGGTGGTCGGCCAAGGACGCCGACAAGGCCATCGAGGCCGTCGCCGACCAGGCGGGGGCGAGCCCGGACGTCGGGGCTCTCCTGCGCGCCGCGCTTCGCACCCTGAGCAGGGCCTGAGATGGCTCGCGACGAGTCGTCGGACTCCCTGGCGGCACGCGAGGAGGAGCATCTGGCGTCGCTGACGACTGCCGAGGCCGAGGGCGACGAGCGGGCCGTCGAGGCGGCTCTCCGGCCGCGCACCCTTGCCGAGGTCGTCGGGCAGCAGCGCGTCCGCGACCAGCTGGGCCTGGTGCTGGAAGCCGCCCGACGCCGTGGCCGGGCCCCCGACCACGTGCTGCTCTCCGGCCCACCGGGCCTGGGCAAGACGACCCTGGCGATGATCATCTCCACCGAGATGTCGGCGCCCCTGCGGCTGACCAGCGGCCCGGCGATCACCCATGCCGGCGACCTCGCCGCGATCCTGTCCGGGCTCAACGAGGGCGACGTCCTCTTCGTCGACGAGCTGCACCGGATGGCGAGGCCCGCCGAGGAGATGCTCTACCTCGCGATGGAGGACTTCCGCGTCGACGTCGTGATCGGCAAGGGGCCGGGCGCGACCGCGATCCCGCTGGAGATCCCCCCGTTCACGCTCGTGGGCGCCACCACCCGGGCCGGCCTGCTGCCCGGTCCGCTGCGCGACCGGTTCGGGTTCACCGCCCAGCTGGAGTTCTACGAGCCCGACGAGCTCGACACCATCATCCGCCGTTCGGCCGGACTGCTCGGTGTCGAGACCGACGCCGAGGGAACGGCCGAGATCGCCTCCCGCTCCCGCGGCACGCCCCGCATCGCCAACCGGCTGCTGCGCCGGGTGCGCGACTACGCCCAGGTCCGCGCCGACGGCCTGGTCACGCGCGAGGTCGCCCACCGGGCCCTGGACCTCTACGAGGTCGACTCCCTCGGTCTCGACCGCCTCGACCGCGCCGTCCTCGACTCTCTTTGCCGGCGCTTCGGCGGGGGACCGGTGGGCATCTCCACCCTCGCCGTCGCCGTCGGCGAGGAGCGGGAGACCGTCGAGGAGGTCGCCGAGCCGTTCCTGGTCCGCAACGGCTTCCTCGCCCGTACGCCGAGAGGCCGGGTGGCGACCCGCGCGGCCTGGGAGCACCTCGGTCTCACCCCACCCCCCGCGCCCGCTGCGGAGACCCCGGACGTGCCGACGTTGTTCGAGCCGTGAACTTCCTGGTGATTCGTGGGCTGGGCCACACCCTTGGTTACACTTCACCGTCGGTCTGAAGACCGTCGCGCACGTCGTGCGCCGACCTGCCCGACCAGGACCCCCGACCGAGGAAACCGTGGACAACGTTGCGCCCTTCTTGATCCTGCTGGGGATCGCGGTGCTGTTCTGGCTGGTGATGATCCGGCCGGCCCAGACGCGCCAGCGGACGATGGCACACATGCAGGGCGGGATCGCGGTCGGTGACGAGGTCATGCTGACCTCGGGGATCTTCGGGGTGGTCCGCGCGTTGGACGAGGAGAACGTGCACGTCGAGGTGGCGGACGGCGTCAGGCTCAAGGTCGTGCGCGCCGCCGTCGGCAAGGTGGTGGCTCCCGCGTCTCGGGAGGCCGGAACAGAGCTCGCGGCAGCCGATGCCGACGAGCCGGAGGAGAAGCAATCTGATGGCACGCAGTAG
>NZ_DATAVI010000096.1:0-49435 GCF_036267815.1 Nocardioides sp.
CGGGGTCGACGACGAAGCGATGCTCGCCGGTCAGGTAGGCCCGGCCGGAGACCACCGGGAGCACCGCCGCACGGCCTGCGGCCCGGGTAACCGTCTCCACCCGGGCGAGCCAGGTGGCGTCGCTGATCGAGGTGTGCGCGAGGACCTGCCCGGGCGTGAGCTCGCCGGCGGCGTGCAGCGCGGCCACCCGGGCGCAGGTGCCCGAGCCGCAGGGCGATCGGTCGACTTCGCCGTCGGCGAACACGGTGACGTTGCGCTGCCGCAGCGCCCCGTCCGGGCCGGTCCCCTCGTCGGCGAAGTAGATCACGCCGTAGATTCCGCTGAGCCGGTCGTCCAGCGGGTGCGAGGCGTAGTCGGCCGGACTGAGGAAGGCCTTGATCTCCCGGCTCAGCTCGATCAGAGCCGGCAGCGACGCCACGCTGACGTCCAGGCCGACGGCGGCGGCGGGCAGATGCGCGTAGATCGCTCCCCCGAAGCTGATCCCGCAGCTGACCTCGCCGCGCGAGGTCGGGACCAGCACCGCGTCGTGCAGCCCGTAGCTGGGCACGTTCACGAAGTCCACGCTGACCACCCGGCCGCCGTCGGTGCTCACCCGGGCGCGGACCCGGCCGGACGGGACGTCGATCACCACGTCGGTGACCCCGGACGGGCTGGCCGGGACCCGGCCGCTGCGCACGGCCCAGGCACCGAGGGCGATGGTTCCGTGGCCGCAGGCGGTCGAGAAACCGTCCTTGTGCCAGAACAGCACGCCGAAGTGCGCTCCCGCGTCGTCCGGCGGCACGATGAACCCGCCGTACATGTCGGCGTGGCCGCGCGGCTCGCAGCACAGCAGGGCCCGCAGGCCGTCAATGTCCGGGTCAGACAGCGCGGTGACCCGTTTCTCGGCGACGGTGGCGCCGGCGATCGGCGGCACGTCGGTGACGATACGGAACGGCTCGCCGCCGGCGTGGTAGTCGACGGTGCGGATGCTGGTGATGTTCATGCGGGTCCCGTCAGTCCATGTGTGGGTAGCGGTAGTCCGTCGCCGGGGAGAAGGTCTCCTTGACCGTCCGGGTCGAAAGCCAGCGGCGCAGGTTCTCGGCCGAGCCGGCCTTGTCGTTGGTGCCGCTGGCGCGGGCCCCGCCGAAGGGCTGCTGGCCGACGACGGCGCCGGTCGGCTTGTCGTTGACGTAGAAGTTGCCCGCGGCGAAGCGGAGCGCGTGCTGCGCCCGCGCCACCGCGCAGCGGTCGCGGGCGATGACCGCGCCGGTCAGCGCATAGGTGCTGGCCGCGTCGATCCCGGCCAGCACGGCGTCGAAGTCATCGTCGTCGTAGACGTGCACGGCGAGGATCGGCCCGAAGTACTCGGTGGTGAACATCTGGTCCTTCGGGTCGCTCGACTCCACGACCGTGGGCCGCACGAAGTAGCCCACCGAGTCGTCGAGCTGGCCACCGGCCAGGACCTTCAGGTGGCTCTGCCGCTTGGCGCGGGTCATCGCCGCCTTGTGCTTGGCGAAGGCCCGGTCGTCGATGACCGCGCCCATGAAGTTGGACAGGTCGGTGACGTCGCCCATGGTCAGGCCGTCGACCTCGGCCAGGAAGTCGTCCTTCATCCGCCTCCACACCGACCGGGCGACGTACGCACGCGAGGCGGCGCTGCACTTCTGGCCCTGGAACTCGAAGGCCCCCCGGACCAGCGCCGTGCGCAGCACGTCGACGTCGGCGCTGGGGTGGGCGACCACGAAGTCCTTGCCGCCGGTCTCCCCCACGATCCGCGGGTAGGAGCGGTACGACGCGATGTTCTCGCCGACGGTGCGCCACAGGTGCTGGAAGGTGGCCGTCGAGCCGGTGAAGTGGATGCCCGCCAGGTCGGGGTGGGTCAGGGCGACCTTCGAGACGTCGAGGCCGTCTCCCGGCAGCATGTTGATCACGCCCGGGGGCAGCCCGGCCGCCTCGAGCAGCTCCATGGTGAGGCTCGCGGCGAGCTGCTGGGTCGGGCTGGGCTTCCAGACCACGGTGTTGCCCATCAGGGCCGGCGCGGTGGGGAGGTTGCCGGCGATCGCGGTGAAGTTGAACGGCGTGATCGCGTAGACGAAGCCCTCGAGCGGGCGGTGGTCGGTACGGTTCCACACGCCCGGGCTGTTGGCGATGGGCTGGTCGGCCAGGATCTGACGCGCGTAGTGGACGTTGAAGCGCCAGAAGTCGATGAGCTCGCAGGCGGCGTCGATCTCGGCCTGGAACGCCGTCTTCGACTGGCCGAGCATGGTGGCGGCGTTGATCCGCTGCCGCCAGGGGCCGGCCAGCAGGTCTGCGGCCTTGAGGATGATCGCGGCCCGGTCGTCGAAGGAGAGTGCCTGCCAACCGGGCGCCGCGTCCTTGGCCGCCTTGATGGCGGCCTCTGCGTCACGGGTCGTGGAGCTCTTCATCACGCCCAGCACGTGGTGGTGGTCGTGGGGCTGCACGACGGGGATCTCGGCGCCGCCACCGTTGCGCCGGCGGCCGCCGATGTGGGCGCGCAACGAGACCTGCCGCCGCTCCTGGCGATCCAGCTCGAGCACCAGCGCCGCGCGCTCGGCCGAGCCCGGGGCGTAGGTGAGGTTGGGCTCGTTGACCGGGTACGGCGGGTGGGTGACGGCGTCCATGTCCGCGATGTTGTCAGACAAGGCGGGCGCCCACAAACGGTGTGCCGGGAGGCCTCGAGGTCGGTGTGGACGGCGACGACGTCGGCCACTGGTGAGGGGTGGCGGGAACGTGCCCGCGGGTCATGGGGTGCTCCTGGTGCGTCGACCTCGGGGGGCTCGCGGCCGTCCCTCACCACTGGCATCCAACAGCTCGTCGAGCGCCTCGGACAGGCACGACGCCAGCGTGTCCGCGTCGGGGACGAGGTCACGGTCGGCGGTGACGCCGTAGCACACCTGCCCGTCGTACGACGTGACGCCGATCGCCAGCGCGAGCCCGGGCAGCAGCGGTGGCACGGGGTAGGTCTCCTCCATCACCGCGCCCGCGGCGTACAGCGGGAACTGTGGACCGGGCACGTTGGTGACCGAGAGCTGGATCCCGCGCCGCAGCTGCTCGGCAGCGACGCGCGAGCCGATGGCATGGAAGGTCGAGGGGGCGAAGCCGGGGACGCCGGCGATGCGGTTGGCCGCGACCGCCCGTCGGATCTCCTGGTGGGCCAGGAAGGAGTGGGAGACCTGGTGCAGCCGCACGACCGGGCTCGGCTCGCCGACGGGCAGGTCGACCAGGTGGGGGGCGATCTGGGAGCCGACCGACGTCGCCTCGAGCTCCTGGTCGAGCACGGACATCGGCACCACTGCGCGCACCCGCCGGACGCCGGCCAACGACTCCGAGCGCGTCATCAGCCAGCCCCGAAGCCCGCCGGCGACCGTGGCGAGGACGACGTCGTTGACCGTCCCGCCCTGGGCGTCGCGGACCGCGCGGTGCTCGGCGAGCCCGCGCCGGACCGTGACGAACCGGCGCTGGTGAGACAGGGAGCCGGTGATCGGACTGTCGCGGTCGGAGCCGCGTCCGGTCAGCAGGGCCGCGACGGCGCCGACCCGGCGGGTGAGGAGCTCGGCATCACGGCGCGCCGCCCCGGCGGCCCCGCGCATCGTCTCGACCGCCGTGCGGGGCGACCCCATCGTCTCGCGGACGGCGTCGGCGAGCAGCCCGGCCGGGCTCTGCACCCGCTCGGCTCGCCACTCGTCGGATCCCAGCTGGCGCTGCTCGGGCGTCCGGTCGAGGAGCACCTGCGCCAGGTCGACCACCTGGGCTCCGTCGACCAGCGCCTGGTGCGCCTTGGTGAGCACCGCCACGCGACCGCCCTGGAGCCCCTCGACGACGTAGACCTCCCAGAGCGGCCGGTTGCGGTCCAGCGGGCGGGACACGATCCGCGCGACCAGCTCGCAGAGCTGCTCCATGCCGCCCGGCTGGGGCAGCGCCGAACGGCGTACGTGGTAGGCGAGGTCGAAGTGCGGGTCGTCGAGCCAGACGGGGTTGGCGAGGCGCCCGGGCACGTGGCGCACGCGCTGGCGGTAGCGCGGCACGAACGCGATCCGGTCACCGACCAGCTCGGTCAACGCGTCGTGGCCGAACCCGGTCGAGGCAGCCTCGAAGATCTCCACCGTGGCGTTGTGGCGCGGCGCGGTCGGCGTCTCCGCGGTGAGGAACGCCAGGTCCTTGGCCCGCAGGCGTTCACCCATGCGCTGCCTCCGCTGACGTCGGATCTGGCCCCGTGCGTGCTCGGCTTGTCTGCCATGGGATTCTGGCAGAGGCCCTGCCGGCGGGTCCTGCCGAGTCCGTTGCGAGAAAGGCCCTTCCGTGAGCCGTGTCCCGAGCCTCGTCGCCCTTGTCCTGGTGGGCGTCCTCACCCTCACCGCCTGCGGCGGCTCGAGCAGCGCGGCGTCGAACCTGCCGACCAAGAAGATCGCGATCACGATCAACGGCAGCGACACCGACCCCAACGGCACCGAGATCGACGTCAAGGTCGGCCAGCCCATCGAGTTCGACGTGACGGCCGACAAGGCCGGCGAGATCCACGTGCACTCCTCGCCCCAGGAGCAGGAGTTCGAGTACCCCCAGGGCTCCTCGACGTTCCGGGTCAAGGCGATCGGGGCACCGGGTCTGGTCACCGTCGAGTCGCACACCCTCGACAAGGTGCTGTTCAAGCTCAAGGCCGAGTGAGCCTGTCGTGGCAGGTCCCGTGAGCATCCTGATCGCCGGCGGCATCCTTCCCGAGCACGGCCTGGGCGGCGCCCAGGACCTCCCGATCTCGCGGGGTCTGGTCATCCTCGGCGCGGGAGCCGCCGTGGCGGTGTCGTTCCTCGTCCTGGCGCTGGCCTGGCGTACGCCGAGGTACGACGCGGCCACCAGCGGCCGGCCGGCTCCGCCCTGGCTGGCGTCGCTGGTCGACTCGGCCGGATGGCGTGGGGCCCTCCGCGTGCTCGGCCTGCTGGCCCTGCTCTACCTCGTGGTGACCGCGGTCTTCGGCAAGGACCTGCTGACGAACCCGATCTTCGGGATCTTCTACGTCTGGATCTGGGTCGGCATGGTCCCGGCGTCGCTGCTGCTGGGCCGTGTCTGGCGGGCGATCAGCCCCTTCCGGCTGATCAATGCCGGGATCGCGCGGCTCTCGGGCAGCGAGCCCGGCGACGGCATGCTCGCCTATCCCGAGCGGCTGGGGATGTGGCCCGCGTCCCTCGGCCTGCTGGCCTTCGTCTGGATGGAGCTGGTCTACCCCCACAACGTCGACCTGTCGCCGGTGCGGCTGTGGTGCGCGATCTACCTCGGCCTGATGATCGCGGGCGGCGCCGTCTTCGGAAGCACGTTCTACGCCCGCGCCGACCCCTTCGAGGTCTACTCCACGCTCGTCGCGAGCGCCTCGGTCTGGGGCCGCCGCGACGGGGCGTTGGTGATCCGCAGCCCCCTGGCCAACCTGGACGCCACCCCGGCCACGCCGGGCCTCGTGGGCGTGGTGGCGGTGCTCTTCGGCAGCACGGCGTTCGACGCGTTCCGCGACTCGACGCGGTGGCTGACGTTCATCCAGGGCACCGGCTACTCGCCGTACCTCCAGAACAACCTCGGGCTGCTCGGCTTCTGCGTGGCCGTCGGCCTGATCTTCTGGCTGGCCTGCGTCGCCACGGCGGTCGGTCCCGAGCACGACCGCCGGGCCCTGCCCGGACAGCTCGCGGTCTCGGTGGTCCCGATCATCGTGGGGTACGTCGTGGCCCACTACCTCAGCTATGTCGTCGAGATCGGCACCCAGACCCTGGTCCTGGCCAGCGACCCCCTGAGCAACGGCAGCAACATCTTCGGCACCGGGAACCTCGTGGTCCCGTACTGGCTGTCCTACCACCCGACCTTCCTGGCCGACATCAAGGTGCTCGCCGTGGTCGTCGGTCACGTCGTGGGTGTGGTCGTGGCCCACGAGCGCGCCATCAAGCTGCTGCCCAAGAGGCACCAGCTCACCGGCCAGCTGCCGCTGCTGGCCGCGATGGTGTGCTTCACCGTCGGCGGGCTGTATCTGCTGTTCTCCTCCTGACCGACACCAGACGCGGTCGCTGGCGGCGGCGAGCGACCCGGCGCCGCGGGACCGCCGGAGGCACGACCGCCTCGCCGAGGACGACGAGGGCGCGCGCCAGCTCGGACTCCCCGGCCTCCACGAGGCTGACCCCGGCCGACAGCGCCCGGTCCGTCGCCGCTCGGTCCTCAGGCAGGAAGTGCACGTCGCTCACCTGCGCGAAGCCCTCGACCATCCCCACGATCTCGCGCTCGGGCCACCCCAGCCCGGCCCGCATCCGGTTGACCACCACCCGCGGGTCGACACCCGGCAGCCGCTCACGCAGGTCGACCAGGCCGCGCGCCAGGCGCGCGAGGCCGACCGGGTCGGCGGTGCCGACGACCAGGATCTCGTCGGCCAGGTCGAGCGCGCCGACGGTGAGCTGGTTGCGTGCGGGACGCCCACCCAGGTCACCCGCGGGATCGTCCTCGAGGCCGAAGCCGGTGTCGACCACGACGTGACCACGGGCGCTCGCGACCTCCAGGAGGCGCTCGACGACGCCGGGACGCACCTCCACCCAGCGCTCGCCCCGAGGCAGTCCGGTGAGCACGCTCAACCGGTCGCCGACGGACCGCTGCGCCGACGCCAGGCGCTCCTCGAGCAGGCCGTCGGCGGAGAGTCGCGCCACGCTGAGCAGCCCCGAGACCTCGTCGAGGATCCCGAGGTGAGCAGCGACCGTGCCGCCGTAGGGGTCGGCGTCGACCAGCGTCGTCGGCAGGCCGCGTCGTGCCAGCACGGACGCCAGCGACACCGCGACGGTGGTCCGGCCCGGCGCACCGGCCGGTCCCCAGACCACGACGACGCGTCCGTCGCTCGCCAGATCGCCGTCGGCCGGGCGGGCGGGCCGCCGCCGGTCGTCGGACGCGTCCCCGACGTGTGCCTCCAGGGCGTCGGGCAGGGAGTCGAGCCGGTCGAAGGACAGCAGAGCGTCGACGCCGAGCCGCGCCGCCCGCGCGCGGGCCGCATCGGAGTCGGGACCGACCGCGACGACACGCAGCTGGTGTCGCCGCAGGACGTCCATGGCGGTCGGGTCCAGACCGGGGGCGTCCAGGGCGACCACCGCGGCGTCGGCCTGACCTGCACTGCTCGTGGCGAGCAGCTCCTCTACGTCGACGCAGCGCTTCAGCACGACCATTCCCTGGCGTGAGGCGACCAGCTCGAGCGCCGGCGACTCCCAGGCGGCTCCCGCAGCCACCACGAGCACCACGATCACCGGACGGCCTCGCGACCCACGAGGGTCAGCGTCGCCGCCTGCGTCGTCGCGAGCAGGCCGAAGAAGTGCCGAGCCTGGGGCGGGGTCATCGCGAGCACGACCAGCCTGGCGCCGTCGGAGCCGAACTGGTCGTCGGCCGCAGGGGCGTCGAGCACGCCGACCCCGGACAGGGCTGGCCGCCCCTGGCAGACCGGAGCCGCCTGACAGGCCGTCTGGGCCGTGGGTCGCACGTAGACGTCGACGCGGTCGCCCGTCGAGAGGTCGCCGGGGACCTGGTCGGCGGACACCGAGACCGGCACCTCGCGCAGGTCAGGACCGGAGGCCGTCGTGACGGCGGCCCGTGGCACCAGCTCACCGGCGCCCACGTCGCGGCTCAGGTGCAGGTCCGCGGGGAGCTGCTGGTCGGCGCGGAGGTAGAGCGCCGCGTCGTCGGCATCGGCGAACCGGACCCGGCGTACGGCGAGCTCACCCGAGGTCAGCGACTGGCCGGCGCCGAGCGAGGTGGACGCGACCCAGACCGGCACGGTGTCGTCCGACGAGCCGAGCACGAGGGCGCCTGCGAACACCGACGCGGCCACGATGGCGAGCCCCACCCAGAGCCGGGGGTCACGCCACCCCGGCGTCGAGGCGCGCCGCGCAGGGGGCACCTCCATGTTCCCGAGATCCACGCGGACATCATCCAGCCAACGCCGGCCCGGCCGGCTCCGTCGTCCACAGGCTGGCTGTCGCTGCGGCACGCCGTTCGATCCCACGTGCAACGATGGCACCATGGCACCCGGCCCGCGGTTCCTCACCCTCGCGGACGTCGCCGAGATCCTCAACACCTCCAGCGCGCAGGTCTACGCGCTGGTCCGACGAGGCGAGCTGCCCGCCATCAAGATCGGTGGCCGCGGACAGTGGCGGGTCGAGTCCTCGCAGCTCGAGGCCTATATCGACCGGATGTACGACGAGGCCCGGGCCTTCGTCGACGCCCACCCCTTCACCGAGGCCGAGGCCAAGGACGAGCCGCCCGTCCGGTGACGTCGCGCTGCTCAGCCGACCTGGGAGCCGAGCGTGATCCGCAGCGACAGCTGGGAGCCACCGCGCTGGACGGTGAAGCTCAGCGTGTCACCGGGCTCGTGGGCGCGGATCGCCACGATCAGCGCGATGCCGTCCAGGACGCGTTCCCCCGCGACCCGGGTCACCACGTCACCTTGGTGGAGGCCGCCCTGGGAGGCCGGGCTGTCGGAGCCCACCTTGAGGATCGTGGCACCGCTGTCGCCGGTGGCGCCGGTGTTGACCGTCGCACCGATCACGGGGTACCTCGCCTGCCCGGTGCGCAGGATCTGGTCAGCGGTGATCTTGACCTGGTCGATCGGGATCGCGAAGCCGACGCCGATGTTGCCGGCCTGACCCGACTGGGTCCCTCCGGTGGTCGCGATCGCGGAGTTGACCCCCACCACCTGGCCGCTGAGGTCGACCAGCGGTCCCCCGGAGTTGCCGGGGTTGATCGCCGCATCGGTCTGCACCGCGTTGATGAAGGAGGAGTCGGAGCCGGTCTCGCTGGTGGTCACCGGCCGGTTCAGCGCGCTGACGATCCCCGAGGTGACCGTCGAGCTGAGTCCCAGCGGCGAGCCGAAGGCCACCACCGGGTCTCCGACCCGCAGCACCGAGGCAGACCCCAGGCTGGCCGGCGGCAGCCGGGGCCCGTTCCTCACGTAGAGCACCGCGAGGTCGTAGGTCGGGCTGCGACCCACCACGATCGCCTTGTACTCGTTGCCGTGCTGGTCCACGATCTCGATCGGCCCGTGGTCCGACACGGCGTCGGCCACGACGTGGTTGTTGGTGATGTAGTGGCCCGAGCGGTCGAGCACGAAGCCGCTGCCGGTGGCGCCGTCCTTCTTGCCCTGGTACTCGGCGAGCACCTGGATGGTGCTGGGCAGCAGGCGCTGGGCGACCGAGGCGACCGAGTGGTTGCCCGCCGGTAGCGGTGCCTTGGTCCGAGTGCCGGCGCCGGCCAGGCCACCGCTGAGCCGGCCCGCGGTCGCGTCACCGTGCACGTTCTGGTAGATCGCCCCGCCGGCGAGGCCACCGAGGGCCCCGACCACCAGCGCCACGACGGTGACCACCGGCCACAGCCAGCCGGGCACCCGGCCGCGCGGGCGGTCCGCGGCACGGTGCTGTACGGGATACGGCTGGGAGGTCGGGTAGGGCTGGCTCGGGTAGGGCTGGCTCGGGTAGGGCTGGGCCTGAGGTCGAGGGTCGCCGTAGCCCAAGGTGGGGCCCGGCGGCGTCCACGGGTGGGACGGAGCCGGCTCGCCCGGCTGGACGCTGGGGTGCTCGTCGCTCACGGGTCCTGACTCTCCACAAGGGTCACCGCCCGGGCACCGGGCGGCCTGCGGGCCGAGCGGGCCCTAGGGCGTGAGTGTACGACGCGCGCCGGCCGCGACCGGCGGGGTGCCCCGGCGCTCGTGGTCGTGCGCGGGCGTCGGCGGCTCGCGGTCGACGACGGTGGAGATGGCGTAGCTCAGCGCGGACCCGACCGACGCGCCGGTCGGACCGACGACGGCACCCGGTGCGTTGGCCGGCGAGGCCCCCAACGCCAGCACGCCCATCACCGCCGCGCCCACAGCCCCGCTGCCGATGCCTGCCAGCCCGAGGTGACGACGGCGGGCAGCTCCGGCGAGTGCCGGATGCTCGGAGAGGTCGGACAAGGTCGCGAGGTCGGCCAGCTCGGGCCACCCGACGAGACCGCCGAACAGGAGCGAGCCCTTGAGGTGGGACGGCGCCGGCGAGCCCGCCAGCTGCATCGTCGCCAGGCGGGTCTTCACCCACCCCTCGCGCTCGACGGCGTCGCGGCACTGGTGGCAGGAGTGGACGTGCTCCCACGCGCGCTCCTCGTCGGCCGGGGACAGCTGGCCGTCGAGGAGCGCGCTGACTCGGGTGCCCAGGTGGCCGATCACGACGCCGCCCCCGGAGCGAGGTCGGACGTCGAGGCCGCGGGACCCTGGTAGCGGGTGCGGCCCTCGGCGGGGGCACGGTGGGCGAGAGCGGCGCGCAGCATCGCCCGCCCACGGTGGATGCGGCTGCGGACGGTGCCCAGCTTGGCGTCGAGGATCTGCGCGATCTCGTCGTAGGACAGTCCCTCGACGTCGCACAGGACGACCGCGGCCCGGAACTCCGGCGGGAGCGTGGCCAGCGCCTGCTCGATGTCGTCGTCGAAGGTCTGGTCGGCGTACGCCACCTCGGGGGCGGGCTGCGGGCTGTGCAGCCGGGCGGCGCGCTCGTCGGACAGCGCATCGAAGCGGATCCGCTGCTTGCGGCGCGCCTGGTCGAGGAACAAGTTGGTGGTGATGCGATGGATCCAGCCCTCGAGGGTGCCGGGCTGGTAGGTCGACAGGCTGCGGAACACCCGCACGAAGACCTCCTGGGTGAGGTCCTCGGCGTCGTGACGGTTCCCGGTCAGGCGGAAGGCGAGACGGTAGACGCGGTCGGACTGCCCCTCGACGATCTCCTCCCAGGTGGGCACCAGGGACGTCGCCTGCTCCTCCACCTCATCGACCTCCTCGCGCGCACGCCCGGCTGGCTGACCAGCCGGGCGCCGCAACTCCCGATCGGCTCGTCGCGACCCGAACAACACCCCGTGCTCCGTCCTGGAACTCTCGTGGGCACGGCTGAGAGGAACCTGACAAAAGGCCGTCCGCACCGTGTGAAACCGATCCGTTCAACGAACGAGCGTGGGCCCGGTGTTCCCGGATCGAGCACTCGGTTGCGCGGTAGGGTCGGCTGACCGCCGTCCCCGTCCGGAAGGACGCCCGATGACCCCGACGCCCCTGCCGGCCCCCAAGCCGGCCACCTGGACCTATGCCGAGACCTTCGTCGAGGAGGACGACGTGCTCGCCTCGGCCCGCGCTCGGGCCGAGGAGGTGGGAGCCGTGCCGATCGGGAACGGCGGCGGCGCGGCGCTGCGCTTCCTGGCCTCGGTGATCGAGGCCCGGGCCGTCGTCGAGGTCGGCACCGGGGCCGGCGTGTCCGGCCTGTGGCTGCTGCGCGGGATGCGGCCCGACGGAGTCCTCACGACGATCGACATCGAGGCGGAGCACCAACGTCTCGCGCGGGAGTCGTTCAACGATGCCGGCGTCCCCGCTCAGCGGGCGCGCACCATCGCCGGAGCCGCTCTCGAGGTGCTGCCCCGGCTCACCGACGGCCACTACGACCTGGTGTTCTGCGATGGCGACAAGGCGGAGTACGCCGCCTACCTCAAGGAGGCGCTGCGGCTGCTGCGACCCGGTGGGATCGTCGCGTTCGACAACGCCCTGTGGCATGACCGCGTGGCCGACCCGGCGCAGCGCGACGAGGACACCTCGGTGATCCGCGAGCTGGGCCGCCAGGTCGCCGCCGACGACACCCTGGTGCCGGTGATGCTGCCGGTCGGCGACGGGCTGCTGGTCGCGAAGAAGGAATGGGTGCCCTGAGTCAGCCGATGCCGGCCAGCGGCTCTGGCCCGGTGAGCCAGGTCAGCAGCGCCCGAGGGCCGAAGCCGGAAGGACCCTTGGTCCACTCGTAGGAGTCGCTCGGAGCGTCGCCGGCCGAGGCGATGTCGAGGTGGGCCCACGGGATGTCGCCGGCGAAGTGCTGGAGGAACAGCGCGGCCGTGATCGCCCCGGGGCCACCCGGGGCGTTGGTGGCGTCGGCGACGGTCGAGGTCAAGGTGTCCTCGTAGTCCGGCTCGAGGGGGAGCCTCCACAGCGGCTCCCCCGCGGCCGCGCCGGCCTCGAGGAGGGCCTTCGCCAGGGCGTCGTCGTTGGCGAAGCAGCCGCCGGTCCACTGACCCAGCGCGACCTTCATCGCCCCGGTCAGCGTGGCGACATCGACGAGCACGGCCGGGTCGAGCTTGTCGACCGCGTAGGCCATCGCGTCGGCCAGCACCAACCGACCCTCGGCGTCGGTGTTGAGGACCTCGCTGGTGCGCCCGCCGTAGTGGGTGACCACGTCGCCCGGGCGCAGCGACGAGCCGCCCACGGCGTTCTCGGCGGCCGGGATCAGACCCGTCACGCGCAGGGGGCAGCCGAGCGCGCCCAGCGCGCCGAGCACGGCCATCACGACGGCACCGCCGGTCATGTCGCGCTTCATGGTGGCCATGCCCTCGGCCGGCTTGATCGACAGCCCGCCGGAGTCGAAGGTGATCCCCTTGCCGACCAGGACCACGCGCGGGGCACGCCGCCCGCCGGGGGGCGTGTAGTCGAGCCGGATCAGCCGGGGCGGCGTCGCCGAGCCCCGGCCGACGGCGACGATGCCGCCGAAGCCCTGCTTGGCCAGGCGCGTCTCGTCCCAGATCTCGCAGGCCAGGTGGCTCTCCGCGGCCAGCCCCTCGGCCTGCTCGGCGAGCCACTGGGGCGACTTGAGGTTGGACGGCACCGTGGCCAGCGTCCGCGACCGCCAGCCGGCTCCGCCCAGGACCAGCCCGCGCTCGAGGGCCGCCGCGTGGTCGTCGCCGGAGAGCCCCGCCAGGACCATGCGGCGCACGGGCTCGTGCTCGGGCCCCTGGGAGCGCCAGTGGAACCCGAACGAGCCGAGCATCGAGCCCACGACGTACGCCGTCAGCGACTCGGCGTCGGACTCCGCCGGAACCGTCGTCGCGACCGACTCGTGGTCGAGGACCGCCCGGGCGACGGCCGCTCCGGCCCGGCGGTAGTCAGCGGGTGCGCGGTCACCGAGACCTACGAGGACCACGAGCCGCAGGGCCTCGCGCGCCATCGGGATCGCGACGACCTCGCCCGCCTTGCCCTTGGCGCGCCGCGCGGTCAGGAGCCCGGCGAGGTCGACGCCCAGCTCCGCTCCGGCCTCCGCGGTGCCCGGACCCAGGACCGGGCCTTCGGCGCCGACACGGAACGGCAGCGCGAGCGCCTCGACTCCCGTCAGCTCGGCGGCGGCACGGCTGCTCAGCGCGAAGGCGGGCGGGGATACCTGGACGGGAAGAACCGGTGTCGGCGCGGGCACGTCAGCCCACGACCTCCTTGAGTGCGTCGCCCAGGGCGCCGGCCTCCTCGGCGTTCAGCTCGACGACGAGACGCCCACCACCTTCGAGTGGCACGCGCATCACGATGCCGCGGCCTTCCTTGGTGACCTCGAGCGGACCGTCACCTGTCCGCGGCTTCATTGCCGCCATCCGCGCACCTCTTCTTCTCGAGTTCTACTCGCTAAAGGACCTGGAGGCGCGGGAGGGCACGAGACCCCCCGACACGCCTGATGCGTGACCATTATCCCCTATCGCCACCGACGACGCCCGGACCCTGCCCCGTCTACGGTCGCCGACCTGGCACAGTGACGCGCATGCGCGCCCGCTCGGCCCTGTTCGACGTGTACGGCGACCACCTGCGCTCGCGCGGCGACCAGGCGCCCGTCTCCGCGCTGATCCGGCTGCTGGAGCCCGTCGGCATCGCCGAGCCGGCGGTCCGGACGGCGATCTCCCGGATGGCGGCGCAGGGGTGGCTGGAGCCGGCGCGCGTGGACGACGCGCCGGGCTACCGCGCGAGTCCGCGTGCCATCGGCCGGCTGACCGAGGCGGCGGCGCGGATCTATCGCAGCGCGCCCGCGCCGTGGGACGGCCGCTGGCGGATGGTCTTCCTGGACGCTCCGCGCCACCGCGGTGACCGCGAGCGGCTGCGCGAGGAGCTGACCTACCTCGGTTACGCCGAGCACGCCCCGGGCGTCTGGCTGTGCCCGTTCGAGCATCCCGACGTGGCAGAGGTCATCGCGCGCGCCGGAGGCTCGGCCAGATACGGCGTCGCGGTCGGTCTGGACCCCGACCCGCTCTCGGCCTGGGACCTCGCGAGGCTCGCCACGTCCTACGCCGCCTGGCCGGGGGTGGCGGGCCGGCTGCTGGCGCAGGAGGACGGCGCGCTCACAGAAGGCGAGGGCGACCCGGACGAACGCGCCTTCGCGGCCCGGTTCCGACTCGTGCACGAATGGCGCAAGTTCCTCTTCGACGACCCCGGACTGCCCGCCGAGCTGCTGCCCGCCGACTGGCCCGGCGCCGGGGCCGCCGCGTTGTTCACGCACGAGGCGTCGCGCCTGAAGCCGGCCTCCGAGCGCTACGTCAGTCGCTGTCTGGGGCGTTCGTAGCGAGCTGCCCGACGTGGAGCACGGCTGAGCGGGTGTGAAAGCCTGCCGTCATGGCCGAACCCTCCCGCGCGGTCTCCCCGGTGCTGATCGAGGTCGCCGCCGGCGTCGCGACCGTGACCCTGAACCGTCCCGAGGCCATGAACAGCCTCGACGTCGTCACCAAGGAGGCGCTGCTCGAGGCGGTGCGGCAGGTCGCCGACGACCTGGCCGTGCGCTGCGTCGTGCTGACCGGCACCGGGCGCGCCTTCTGCGTCGGTCAGGACCTCAAGGAGCACGTCGAGCTGCTGCACAGCGGGGCGACCGACCGGCTGTTCCGCACCGTCGAGGAGCACTACAACCCGATCGTCTCGGCGCTCGTCGGCATGGAGAAGCCCGTGGTCGCGGCCGTGAACGGCGTTGCCGCCGGGGCCGGGGCCAGCCTGGCGCTCGCCTGCGACCTTCGGATCGTCGCCGACACCGCCGGCTTCAACCTCGCCTTCGCCAACATCGCGCTCTCCTGCGACACCGGCTCCAGCTTCACCCTCCAGCGCCTGGTCGGTCGCGCGAAGGCCCTGGAGCTGCTCTACTTCCCGCGCACGGTCGCTGCCGACGAGGCGCTCACCCTCGGCCTGGCCACCCAGGTGGTGCCCGCCGGCGAGCTCGCCGAGGTCGTGACCGCCCTCGCCACGCGACTCGCGGCCGGGCCGACCGTGGCGCTGGGCGCGATGCGCCGGTCGCTGACCTTCGCGGCCGACCACACCTTCACCGAGGCGCTCGAGATGGAGTCGGCCCAGATGACGCGCACCGGCCGGACCGCCGACCACGCCGCCGCCGTGGCGGCGTTCCTCGCCAAGCAGAAGCCGACCTTCCAGGGGCGGTAGGGCTCAGGACGCGTGGTGGCCGCGCCAGGCGTCGAACAGGCCCAGGATCCTCCGCGGCGCGGACCGGAGCCGCGCGCGGGAGGGGTGGGCGCCGTACTCGACGGTGAGCGCGAAGCCCTTGAACCGGTGGTTGAACCACATCGTCATGGTCCCGTGACAGCTGCTCCCGCACCGCAGGTGCGACGTCGGCAGCCCGAGCGCCTTGGCGACCTTCCGGGAGAACGCCGGCCGCTCGGTCACATCGACGGCGTGCAGCGGCTGGTGGAACGACAGGACGTAGGCCGGCTTGACCTTCTTCAGGAACGCCATCATCGCGCGGGTCTCCGGCTCGGAGCGCGGCCGCGGCCCGGAGTCGTAGTTGCCCGTCTGCCGGATCCACTTGTAGGGGTAGTTGCGGTTGAGGTCGACCCCGCGGGCGTTGCGCCGGGTGCCTCGCGCGAACCCGTCGGGGTTGTAGACCGGCACCACCCACAGGTCGATGCCGTGCACGCGCGGGCCGTGAACGAGGTTCGTCAAGATCCGGCGCGGCGCCGGCTCGTTGCCGTGCATCAGCGAGATCAGCACGACCTTCTTCGCACCGGGTTCACCGAGGTGGTACGCCGTGATCCGGCGTCCCTTGACGCTGTGGCCGATCACGACCTTCTCGAGCACGGCGCGGGGGCGGCCGGCCGCGGAGGTGGGCGGCGCCTGGAGCACGAGGACCCCCGGTAGCAGGCCCAGGGCCAGGAGCGCGCCCAGGAGCGGAGTACGGCGCGAGCGCGCGGCCCGAGACGACGGCACGCCCGCTCAGCTCTGCGTCGCGTAGAACCAGGTGAACACCAGCACACCCACCAGCATCCCTACATGCGCCAGGATCGACAACCCCGGTCCGCCCGACCAGCCGTCGTCGGCCGACTCCGAGGCATGCCGGCCGCGGGTCGGCGTCCAGCGCAGCAGGATCAGGAGCCCGATCAGCGCGGTCAGCCAGTAGAAGAAGAGGGCGACGACGCCGACCAGGGACCTGGTCTGCCCGGTGACCAGGAAGAGCACCCACAGCGCGAGCGCCACGACCCCGAAGCCGGTGTGGAGGTTCACCGTGCCCATTCCCACCTGGTGCTGACCGCCTGCGCGGCGCTGGGAGAGGCGGAGCCGGGTCAGGACGACGACCACCGCGGAGAGCAGGGTGAGGACGTCGACGACGTAGACGGGCTTCACGCCCCCACAGTGTGCCGTAGGTGGCTATCCGGCAGCATCCTCGCCCGCCCCGGGCACGGATGCGCGTCCCGGTCGATGGGGCAGGTCGGGCCGGTCCGGCGACTCGGCGGCCGGCCGCGCCTGCTCGGGTCGCTCCCGCTCCTCGGCGAGGCGGTCCAGCAGCGCGTCGACCTCGCCCATCCGGTATCCCCGGAACGCCAGGGGGAACCGGATCCGCCGCAGGTCGTCGGCCGTGACCGGCCCCTCATGCGGCACCAGGGCGTCCAGGGCGTCGTCGTGGGCCCGAGACATCGGGGTGCCCCTGCCCGCTGCGATCACCGCGACCCCGCCGAGCGCCAGCACGACCAGGATCGCGAACAGCCACATCACGGTCCGGCCACCTGGCTGCGGCCGCGCTCGCGCGCCTCCACCATCAGGGACACGGCGTGGTCGACGTCGTCGGTGAGCTGGAGCATGTCGATGTCGGACCGGCTGATCGTGCCGTGCACCAGCGCCCGGTCGCGCAGCCAGTCGATCATCCCCTGCCAGTAGTCGGTGCCGATCAGCACGAGCGGGAAGCTGGTGACCTTCTGGGTCTGCACCAGCGTGAGGGCCTCGAACAGCTCGTCGAGGGTGCCGAGCCCGCCGGGAAGGACGACGAACCCCTGGGAGTACTTGACGAACATCGTCTTGCGGGCGAAGAAGTAGCGGAAGTTGATGCCGATGTCGACCCAGTCGTTCAGGCCGTTCTCGAAGGCCAGCTCGATGCCGAGGCCCACGCTGGTGCCCCCGGCCTCGCTGGCGCCCTTGTTGACGGCCTCCATGGCGCCGGGGCCGCCGCCGGTGATCACCGCGAACCCCGCCGCGGTGAGCTTGCGCCCGACCTCCTCGCCGATGGCGTAGACAGGATCCTCGGGCTTGGTGCGGGCCGAGCCGAAGCACGCGATCGCCGGACCCAGCTCGGCCAGCGCGCCGAAGCCCTCCACGAACTCCGCCTGGATCCGCAGAACCCGCCAGGGGTCGGTGTGCACCCAGTCGCTGGGCCCCCGGGAGTCGAGCAGCCGCTGGTCGGTGGTGGTGCCGTCGACCTGGTTGCCGCGCATCACGACCGGACCCTTGTGCTTCTCCTGCCGGGCGCCGGAGCCACCTTCGGACATCGAGCTCACCTCTTCCCTCGCAGCCACGCGGCGAGCACCCGCTCGCAGTGCCGGAGCTGCTCGACCGGCACGAACTCCTCCTGCTTGTGGGCCAGCATCGGGTCACCGGGACCGAAGTTGACCGCCGGCACGCCGAGCGCGCTGAACCGCGACACGTCGGTCCAGCCGAACTTCGGGTTCACCGTCCCGCCCACGGCGTCGACGAAGGCCCGCGCCGCCGGCCGGTCCAGACCCGGCAGCGCACCCGGCGCGCTGTCGGCGACCGAGACGTCGTACCCGGCGAAGAACGCCCGGACGTAGGCCACGGCCTCCGCCTCGCTCCGGTCGGGGGCGAACCGGTAGTTCACGCTGACGGTGCACCGGTCGGGCAGGACGTTGCCGGCGACGCCGCCGCTGATGCCGACCGCGTTGAGGCCCTCGTGGTAGGTGAGGCCGTCGATCACCGGCATCCGCGGCTCGTACGCCGCGAGCCGGTCCAGGACGGGCGCGGCGAGGTGGATCGCGTTCACGCCCCGCCACGCGCGAGCGCTGTGGGCGCGCTCGCCAGCCGTCGTGACGTCGACGCGCATCGTGCCCTGGCAGCCGGCCTCCACCACGCCGTCCGATGGCTCCATCAGGATCGCGAGATCGGCACCCAGCAGACCGGGGTCGTCGGCGACGAGCCGTCCCAGGCCGTTGAACTCGCTCTCGATCTCCTCGCCCTCGTAGAGCACGAACGTGACGTCGCGCGCCGGATCGGGGACGCCGGCGGCGAGCCTCAGGATGACGGCGTCGCCGCCCTTCATGTCGCAGGCGCCCAGCCCGTGCAGGTCGACACCGTCGTTGCGGCTGGGGAGGTTGTCGTTGAGCGGCACCGTGTCCAGGTGCCCGGCGATGACGACCCTTTCGGACCGGCCGAGCTCGGTGCGCGCGACGACCGTGTGGCCACGGCGCACGACGTCGAGGTGCGCGAGCGGGCCCAGCGCGGCCTCGACCACGTCGGCGATCTCGCGCTCGTTGCGGCTCACCGACTCGATGTCGACGAGCTGGCCGCACAGGGTCACGACGTCGGCGTCCAGGTCGAGGCTCATGGTCGTCATCCTTCCAGTCGCCTCACGACCGGGTGAGCTCGATGACCGGCTGGGCGACCTCGGCCTCGCGCACCTCCAGGGACGTGGCCAGCGTCTCGCGGCGGATCAGGTCGGCGTGGGTCCGGGCAGCGTCGGCCGCCGACGCGTCGGCGGAGATGGTCAGGCCGATCCGGTCGGAGACCTCCAGCCCCGCCTCGCGCCGCGCCTGCTGCACGGCGCGCACCAGGTCGCGCGCAACCCCCTCCGCCTCCAGCTCGGGAGTGACGGCGGTGTCGAGCACCACGAAACCGCCGCCGGGCAGCAGCCCGGTCGCGGAGTCCTCCCCGCCCGAGGCGACCGTCTCCAGGGTGTACTCGCCCTCGTGGAGCTCCAGGCCTCCCGCGGTCACGACACCGGACTCCGACACCGCCCAGTCACCGGACCTGGCTGCCCGGATCGCCACCTGCACGTCGCCGCCCAGTCGCGGTCCGGCGGCGCGGGCGTTGACCGAGAGCCGCTGCGAGACGCCGAAGGTCTCGGCATCGGGGTGGTCGACGCCGAGCAGCCGCACCGACCGCACGTTCAGCTCGTCGGCGACGATCTCCTCGAACCCCTTCAGCCGCTCCGCGCCGGCCACGACGACCGTCAGCTGGGAGAGCGGCAGCCGGTTGCGCAGCAACGCGCCCTTGCGCAGCGCCGAGCCCGCGGAGCACACGTCACGGACCTGGTCCATCGCCGCGACCAGCGCGGCGTCCTCGGGCAGATCGACCGCGGTCGGCCAGTCGGTCAGGTGCACCGAGCGCTCGCCGGTCAGGCCCCGCCAGACCTCCTCCGCCGTCAGCGGCAGCATCGGCGCGGTCACCCGGCACACGGTCTCCAGCACGGTGAACAACGTGTCGAACGCGGCCTCGTCGACGTTGCCGTCAGCGGACCAGAAGCGGTGCCGGGACCGTCGGATGTACCAGTTCGAGAGCACCTCGAGGAACCGCTGGGTGGTGTCGCAGGCGTTGGCCACCTCGTAGTCGTCGAGCTGGCGCGTCGACTCCTCGACGTACTGGCGCGTCTTGGCCAGCAGGTAGCGGTCCATCGGATGGTCGGACGCGGTGGACCGCTGGGCGTCGTAGCCACCCGGGCACGCGGCGTTCGCGTAGAGGGTGAAGAAGTACCAGCAGCTCCACAGCGGGATCAGCACCTGCCGGACGCCTTCGCGGATGGCCTGCTCGGTGACGATCAGGTTGCCGCCGCGCAGGATCGGCGACTGCATGAGGAACCACCGCATGGCATCGGCGCCGTCGCGGTCGAAGACCTCGCGCACGTCGGGGTAGTTGCGCAGCGACTTCGACATCTTCTGCCCGTCGCTGCCGAGCACGATGCCGTGGGAGAGGCAGGTCTCGAAGGCGGGCCGCTCGAAGAGCGACGACGCGAGCACGTGCATCGTGTAGAACCAGCCGCGGGTCTGCCCGATGTACTCGACGATGAAGTCGCCCGGGAAGTGGTGCTCGAACCAGTCGGCGTTCTCGAACGGGTAGTGCACCTGGGCGAAGGACATCGATCCCGACTCGAACCAGCAGTCGAGGACATCGGTGACCCGGCGCATCGTCGAGCGGCCGGTGGGGTCGTCCGGGTTGGGCCGGGTCAGGTCGTCGACGAACGGCCGGTGCAGGTTGTCCGGGCGAACGCCGAAGTCGCGCTCGAGCTCGTCGAGGGAGCCGTAGACGTCGATGCGCGGGTACGCCGGGTCGTCGCTGCGCCAGACCGGGATCGGACTCCCCCAGAAGCGGTTGCGGGAGATCGACCAGTCGCGGGTGTTCTCCAGCCACCTCCCGAACTGGCCGTCCTTGACGTGCTCGGGCACCCAGCGGATCTGCTGGTTGAGGTCCAGCATCCGCTCCCGGATCTTCGTGGTCGAGACGAACCACGAGGACACCGCCATGTAGATCAGGGGCTCGCGGCACCGCCAGCAGTGCGGGTAGGAGTGCTCGTAGGACTCCCGGCGCAGCAGCACCGTGCCCGGCGTGACCGCGCCGGTCTCCCCGGTGCCGCGCGTCGCGTTCTGGAGGTGCTCGATGATCGCGACGTTGGCGTCGAAGACGTGCATGCCCTCGTACTCGGTGATCGGAGGCGTGAACGTGCCGTCCTTGGCCACGGCGACGACGAGCTCGATGCCCTCGCGGTCGGTGATCGCCTTGTCCTCCTCACCGAAGGCGCCCGCGCTGTGCACCAGCCCGGTGCCGTCCTCGGTGGTCACGAAGTCGGCCTCGACCACGCGGTGGCTGTGGGGGTGACCCTCGAAGTAGGCGAACGGCGGCGTGTAGCGCCGCCCGAGCAGGTCGCGCCCTTTCAGCCGGGCGACGACCTGGTCCGCGACGGACCCGCTCGACTCGTCCTTCAGCTCGCGGGCGTACGCCGCCAGCCTCGCCTCGCCGACGACGTAGCGCTCGGTCGTCCCGGTGACGTCCGACTCGACCACGACGTAGTCGATGTCGGGACCGACCATGATCAGCAGGTTGGAGGGCAGGGTCCACGGCGTGGTGGTCCAGACGAGGGCCAGCTCACCGGTCTCCAGCCGGCACCCGACCGTGACCGCGGGGTCCTGCCGCTGCTGGTAGACGTCCTCGTCCATCCGCAGCTCGTGGTTGGACAGCGGGGTCTCGTCGTTCCAGCAGTAGGGCAGCACCCGGAAGCCCTCGTAGGCCAGGCCCTTGTCCCACAGCTGCTTGAAGGCCCACATCACCGACTCCATGTAGTCGAGGTCGAGGGTCTTGTAGTCGTTGTCGAAGTCGACCCAGCGGGCCTGCCGGGTGACGTAGTCGCGCCACTCCTGGGTGTACTCGAAGACCGACTTGCGGCACTCGGCGTTGAACGCCTCGATGCCCATCTCCTGGATCTCGTCGGTGGTCTTGATGCCGAGCTGGCGCATGGCCTCGAGCTCGGCGGGCAGGCCGTGGGTGTCCCAGCCGAAGCGGCGCTCGACGCGGCGGCCCCGCATCGTCTGGTAGCGCGGGACGAGGTCCTTGACGTAGCCGGTGAGCAGGTGGCCGTAGTGCGGGAGCCCGTTGGCGAACGGCGGGCCGTCGTAGAAGACGAACTCGTTGGCGCCGTTGTCACCGGCCTCGCGCTGCTCGACGCTCGCCCGGAAGGTGTCGTCGGCGTGCCAGTAGGCCAGCACCGCCTCCTCGATCCGCGGGAAGTCCGGCGACTGCGTGTGCGGTCTGGTGGAGACCTTCGGGTACGTCATCTGGGTCCTCGTGGGTTGAGCCTGCCGAAACCACGAGGACGACGACTGCCGCGGTACCACCTCGCTTGCCACCCCTGCGGTCTGGATCTCGACCATCGGGGCAACCGCTCGTTCGCGGGCTGTGACGGGCCCACCCGTCCGGGTCTACTGGGAGGGCCCGTGGTCTCGGCCAGCTCGACCGACGGCCCCGCCGTTCTTCCGGAGGCTCGCCGCTGATGACGGCTCGAACGCCTGTGGGGCGAGCCTACGCGGCCGACGAACCCCGGGGCCACCTGGTTCCGGGGTAGGTTCGGGACCCATGACCGAGCGCCAGGTCCCCGGCATGTGGGTCGACCCCGGCGACGACCCGCGCGACACCGGCAGCACCCCGCACGGCGAGAAGGCTGTCCTCGAGGAGTACCTGGACCACTTCCGGATGACCCTGGAGCTGAAGTGCGACGGCCTCGACGCCGAGCAGCTCGCCGAGCGCAGCGTGCCTCCGTCGAGCATGTCGCTGCTCGGGCTCGTGCGGCACCTGGCGTCGGTGGAGTTCCACTGGACCCGTCGCTTCATCGAGGGCCGGATGGAGCTGCCGCGCCCGTTCAAGTCCGCCGAGGACCGCGACCTCGACTTCAACGGGGCCGTCGCCGACGACGCCGTGGTCGCCGAGGCCTGGGACGCGTGGCACGCCGAGGTCGCGCACGCCCGCGAGGTCTACGCCGGCATCGACGACCTCGGCACGCTCGTCGGCCCCGAGGGCGACCGGTCCGAGGTGCGGGAGACCGTCGTACACCTGATCGAGGAGTACGCGCGCCACTGCGGTCACGCCGACCTGCTGCGCGAGCGCGTCGACGGCCGCACCGGCCAGTAGGCGCGACCGATCCGTAGACTCCCCGGGTGGGCGACGGGGTGGACGACGCGAGCGGGACGACGGCACACGGCTGGGGACTGGCCACGGTCGTCTCCGAGGGCCCCGGCGCCGCGACGGTGCTGGACTGCTGGTTCCCGGCGCCGGTGCTGGGCGACGGCCCCGGCGACGGCTCGGTCGCCCCGGAGGCCCTGCTGCGACTCGCGGGGGACCACGTCGCACGCCGGGTGCGCACCGAGGTGCGTCGGGTCGAGATCGAGCTGGCCGAGCCACCTCGAGACGTGCCCGACGCCTATCTGCGGCTGCACCTGCTCTCGCACCGCCTCGTCCGGCCGCACGGACTCAGCCTCGAGGGCATCTTCGGGGTGCTCGGCACCGTGGTGTGGACCAGCGCCGGCCCGTGTCCGGCCGACGACTTCGAGACGACCCGGATGCGCCTGCGCGCGGCCGGACCGCTCCAGGTCCTCGGGGTCGACAAGTTCCCTCGGATGACCGACTACGTCGTGCCGAGCGGCGTCCGCATCGGCGACGCCGACCGGGTGCGCCTGGGCGCCCACCTGGCCGAGGGGACGACGGTCATGCACGAGGGCTTCGTCAACTTCAACGCCGGCACCCTGGGCACCTCGATGGTCGAGGGTCGGATCACGGCCGGCGTGGTGGTCGGCGACGGCTCGGACGTCGGAGGTGGGGCCTCGATCATGGGCACCCTGTCCGGCGGCGGCAAGCAGGTCGTCGCCATCGGCGAGCGGTGCCTGATCGGCGCCAACGCCGGCATCGGCGTCTCCCTGGGCGACGACTGCGTCGTGGAGGCCGGCTGCTACGTCACGGCCGGGACCAAGGTGACGATGCCCGACGGGCGGGTCGTGAAGGCCGTCGAGCTCTCCGGTGGCGACAACCTGCTCTTCCGCCGCAACTCGGTGTCGGGAACCGTCGAGGTCGTGCCCTGGCGAGCCGGCGGTGTCGCTCTCAACGAGGCGCTGCACCAGAACTGACCGCCCCTGGATCGGACCGGACCTGATGAGAATGGCCAAGCGCGTCGCCGCGGTCGCCGTCCCCGTCGGCCTGGTCGTCGGCGGGGTCGCCTACGGCATCTCCCGGCACTCGTCGAAGGACGAGAAGACGCTCGGCGAGTGCACGACGCACGTCAGCGGCCTGACCGTGGTCCTCACCGACGCGCAGGCGCGCAACGCCAGCCTGATCTCGGCGGTCTCGGTCCGGCGCGGGATGCCGGCCCACGCCGCCACGATCGGACTGGCGACCGCCCTCCAGGAGTCGAAGCTGTACGACCTGCGCGGTGGCGACCGCGACTCGCTGGGACTCTTCCAGCAGCGGCCGTCCGAGGGCTGGGGCACCCGTCAGCAGGTCCTCGACCCGCTCTACGCCACCAACGCCTTCTACGACGCCCTGGAGAAGGTGCCGGGCTGGGAGACGCTCGCGGTCACCAAGGCGGCCCAAGACGTGCAGCACTCCGGGTTCCCCGAGGCCTACGCCTCCTACGAGAAGGACGCGCGGGCCTTGGCCTCGGCGCTCACCGGCTACTCCCCTGCCGCCTTCTCCTGCCACCTTCCGGCTCCCGCGGGCCGCGCGACCCCGAGCGTACGGCGCGCCGAGAGCCTGCGCCGGGCGCTGCGGCCGGTGTTCGGGCCGGTGTCGGTCAGCGTCGGCGCGGACGGCCGGCTCGCCGTCGCGTCGGGGACGGTTCCGCGCGGGTGGGCCCTCGCGTCGTACCTGGTCGCCCACGCCCAGACGCTCCACATCGGGAGGGTGGGCTACCGCGAGCGCGCGTGGACCGCGGGCAGCTCGCACGGCTGGGAGCGCGCGTCGTCCGGCTCGGCGACGGATTCGGTCGTCATCGACTGACCCGGCCCAGCACCCGGTCTCTTTGCCGAAACTTTGCCATCGAAACGCGCCGCCGCACCGAATATCGCCCTACGCTTTTCCCAACCAGTGCAGAGCCCGGGGGGGCTTTGGGGGCAAGAGCCGGGGGCTCGGGGGGGCAGTCATGCACGGATCAACTCTGTTCACAGTCGGTACGGCGCTGCGACGCGCGGAGGACAACCACCTGCCGGTGGAGGTGCTCGTGCACGGGCAGTGGCTTCGCGGGAACGTCGCCGGCCTCGACGGCCACGGCCTCATCCTGAGCACGCACGCCGAGCACTCCGTGATCCGCCTGGACTCGATCTGTGCGGTGCGCATCCCGGAGACGATGCCCGACGCACCGGTCGCCGAGACCTTCGACGAGCAACACCAGCTCGCGATGGCGGCTCGCGAGGAGGATGGCTCCTTCGCCATGCCGGGGGCGGCTGTCTAGGACGCCCTGAGCGCATCGAGGCGGCGAGCAGCCGCCTCGATGCGCTCGTCCGTCGCCGTCAGCGCGACGCGGACGTGGCGCGCTCCGGAGGCGCCGTAGAAGGTCCCGGGCGCGACGAGGATGCCCTCGTCGGCGAGCGCCGCGACGGTCTGCCAGCAGTCCTCCTCACGCGTGCACCACAGGTACAGCGCCCCCTCGGAGTGGTCGACCCGGAACCCGGCGGCCTCGAGCGCCGCTCGCATCGTCGTGCGACGGGCGAGATAGCGCTGCCGCTGCTCCTCGACGTGGTCGTCGTCGGCGAGCGCCGCGGCCATCGCCGTCTGCTGCGGGCCGGGCTGGATCAGGCCGAGGTTCTTGCGCACCGCCACCAGCTCGGCGACGACCGAGCGGTCACCGGCCACGAAGCCGCAGCGGTAGCCGGCGAGATTGGACCTCTTCGACAGCGAGTGCACGGCGAGGATCCCGTCGTGAGTCTCGCCGCACACGTCGGGATGCAGCACCGAGACCGGCCTCGACCCCGCCTCCCACCCGAACTCGAGGTAGCACTCGTCGCTGACCAGGAGGGTGCCGCGCTCACGGCACCAGTCGAGGACCTTGCGCAGGTGCGCGGTGGGGAGCACCCGGCCGGTGGGGTTCGCGGGCGAGTTCAGCCAGAGCAGGGCCGGCCGTTCAGGTCCGAGACTGGTCAGCGAGTCGGTGGCGACGGCGCGGGCACCCGCCAGAGCCACCCCCACGGCGTACGTCGGGTAGGCCAGCGCGGGGAGCACGACCAGGTCGCCCGGTCCGACACCCAGCTGCACGGGCAGGGCGGCCACCAGCTCCTTGGTGCCGATGACCGGGAGCACGCCGTCGAGCCCGAGCCCGCTGACGCCGTGACGACGCGCCAACCAGTCGACGGCGGCCTGTCTGGTCTCGGGCAGCCCCACGGTCTGGGGATAGCCCGGTGAGTCCGAGGCGCCCTCCAGGGCCCGCCGTACGACCTCGGGCGTGGGGTCGACCGGCGTGCCGATGGACAGGTCGACGATCCCGTCGCGATGGGCTCGCGCCCGGTCGGCGTACGCCGACAGCTGGTCCCAGGGGAAGTCGGGAAGGCGCCCTGAGACGTGGCCCTCCCTCTCAGCCACCGGCGAGGGTCACTCGTCGTGCTCTTGGGGCGGCAGCGCCGCGACCAGCGGGTGGTCGTGGTCGACCTCGCCCAGCTTGGCTGCCCCGCCCGGGGAGCCGAGCTCGTCGAAGAAGTGGACGTTGGCGTCGTAGTAGCCCTTCCACTCCTCCGGGGTGTCGTCCTCGTAGAAGATCGCCTCCACCGGGCAGACGGGCTCGCAGGCACCACAGTCGACGCATTCGTCGGGATGGATGTAGAGCATCCGCTTGCCCTCGTAGATGCAGTCGACCGGACACTCGTCGACGCAGGCCCGGTCCTTGAGGTCGACACACGGCTGGGCGATGACGTAGGTCACCAGATCCTCCTGAGGCACGCGTTGCTCTGTCAGGCCCAGCCTAGTATCAAGCGGTGGCTCATCCCGCGACCGCCCACGGCCTGGGCCCCCATGTCGTCGGCCAGCGAGTCGTGGTACGCCGGGTGCTGCCCGGCGAGACCGGCCCCTCCGGCGGGCCGGCGATGACCGACGTGCTCGGGACCTTGACGTCCTGGGACTCCGCCACCTGTGTCGTGGCGACCGACTCCGGCCCGGCGGTGACCATCCCGCTCGCCGACCTGGTCACCGGCAAGCCCGTCCCGCCGCGCGGGTCCGTGCGTCAGCGCGTGTCGGCGCGCGAGGCGGAGGTCCGTGCGCTGCCGCTGTGGGTCTCGCCCGCGACCGAGCCCCTCGGCGAGTGGGTGCTCCGGCTGGTCGAGGGCGAGCGCGGTCGGGGCTCGAGACGGGCCAACTCCTGCCTCGCGATCGGCGACCCGGGCCTCCCGCTGGCCGACGCGGCCCGTGAGGTCGTCGACTTCTACGCCGCCCGGGGCCGGGTCGCGACCGCCCAGGTCGAGGAGGGCTCGGACGTCGAGCGCGCTCTGGTCGGGGCCGGGTGGCGCGAGGGCGAGGCTGAGGACGCGCCGTACCTCGTCGGCTCGCTGGTGATGGCGCTGCGTGCGGCCGGCTCTGCCGACGAGGTCGAGGTGGCGGTCGACGACACGCGCTTCCTGGCGACCGTCTGGCTCGACGGTGTCGAGGCGGGGCGGGTGCGAGCCGAGCTCAACGGCGACTGGCTCGGCGTGCACGGGCTGCGGGTCGACGCGTCGCGTCGACGCGGTGGGCTGGCCCGACGGCTGATGGCCGGGTTGCTCACCGCCGGAGCCGAGGTGGGCGCGGCAACCGTCTGGCTCGAGGTCGACAGATCCAACACGCCCGCCTGGATGCTCTACGCCGGGCTGGGTCTGCGCGAGCACCACCGGTGCCGCTACCTTCACGCCCCCGACGCCGCCACGCAGCCGTAGGGAACCGCCGGGCCGCCGGCCAGGGCGACCGCGAGCGGCCGGAGCGGCCGCGTCAGACGAGCACCTCGTCCCGTCGGGCGGCAGCGTCGCGGGCGGTGAGCAGCTCGTCGAGACGATGGTGCGCCTCGGCGTACTCGCCCTCTCCCACGGCGGCGTCCAGCCTCGAGGCGATCGCCCGGAGCGTGGCCTCGATCGAGGCGACGTCGTCCGGGATCCGCCGCGTCAGCAGCAGCTTGAGTGCTTGGTGCCTGGTCATGCCGAACCCCCCTTCTCAACCCCACCCCATGCGTACCCAGTTGTACGTCGGCTCAACCTCCGCGCGCCACCCCTACCTGGGTCGCAGTGTGAGCGACTGGGAGCTCGTCCCGACCGGGCCGGTCTCGTCGTGCACGACGCTCGTGGTCAGCCCGACGCCGCCCCGGCCGAAGGAGACGGTGGTGTCCAGCCCGAGCCACTCCCCGCGCGGCTGGTCGAAGAAGTGGGCGGTGAGGTCGATGTTCGGGAACAGCACCTCGGCCGGGTCCGCGCGCACGGCCATCCCGTTGGCGATGTCGAGCAGCCCCGCGAACCTGCTCATCGGACTGACGGGCTCGCCCTCGACCAGGTCGGTCGAGGTCCGCACCCACACCCGGGCCCGGCCGGGCGCCTGCTGGTCACGGCGTACCTCGGCTCCGGCGATGAAGCCGCCACGCCACACGCTGGTCGCGTCCCAGGGCTCGGTCTGCTCGGGTCCGGGCAGCCCCGGGTGGCCCGAGCCGCTGAGGTCACGCGTGTCGCGCCGCTGCATCAGCCAGGCGCGCAGCCGGACCGACGGCCGGCCGTGGGCGGCGAGCACGGCTTCGACCAGCTCGATGGTGCGTCCGGCGCGCAGGACCGCGACGTCGACGTCGACCTCGTCGATCGGCACGGTGCCGAGGATGTCGTAGCTCAGCCTGGTCACGACCAGGGTGTCGTCGCGCCGCCGGTCGCGGTCGACCTCGACGACGTGCGCCAGGAGCCCGAGCGCCGGCGCGATGTGCTGGGTGTCCGGCTCCCACGCACCGCCGGTGTGCTCGGTGGCTCGGAAGCGACCTTCGCCGAGGCGCTGGAAGTACGCCGCTGCCACTACGCCCGCCGCGCCTTGACCACGACGTCGCGCATCGTCACCTCGGCATCGGCGCGGCGTACCTGACGGGAGCGGGTCTCGGCGGTCTCGACGCGCCACTCGCGCGGGTCCAGCACGGCCGCGACGGCGACGGGATCGATGGCGGCGTCCTGTGGCGCGTGTGCCGCCGCGTGGCTGTCGTCGTGGTCGTGGCCGGCCACGAGCAGCGTGCCACCGGGGGCCACGCAGTCGGCCAGCCGCGACACGAATGCCTCGAAGGTGGTGTCGGGATGGACGTACTGGCTCACGACCAGGTCGAACGGGCTCGCCGGCTCCCACGTCGTCACGTCGGCCACCAGCCAGGTGACCCGCCCCGCGACGTCGGGGGCCTGCCTGCCCGCCTCGGTCCGAGCGCGGTCGACGGCGGTCGCCGAGATGTCCAGCGCCGTCACCTCCCAGCCCTGTCGGGCCAGCCACACGGCGTCCGCGCCGGTGCCGCACCCGGCGTCGAGCGCGGTGCCCGGACCGAGCCCGGTCACCTCGGCCACGAGCTGGGGACCTGGCTCGTGGCCGCCCTGCTCCGCGGCCTGGTAGTGCTCCTCCCACCAGTCGCCGGTGAACGCTGCGTGCTCGTGCGGGTCCGCCATCCCCCCATCGTGCCGGACCCGTGCGGTGACTTGGGCCGCGGTGTCGGTGCTCCCTACGATGGTGCCGACCACCGCGGGGTGTGACGAACCCCCTCCACGCCAGGAGCGCAGCGCAGGGTCCGTGCGAGCGACGTGACAGCGAGAGGCCGGCCGCCGAGAGACCGGGCCGGCGAAGGTGTGGTGGCACCGCGACCTTGCCCCCGCCCACACCTCCAGGGCAGTCCTGTGACTGGAGGAAGCATGAGACGTACGCTCGCATCCGCACTGCCCGCGGCCACCCCCGGCGAGGAGGTCCGGCTCCAGGGCTGGGTACACCGCCGGCGAGAGCTCGCCCGGGTGACGTTCCTGGTGCTCCGCGACCGCAGCGGTCTCGCCCAGGTCGTCCTGCCGGCCGGGACCGCCCTGCCTCCGGAGGAGACGCCGGTCGAGGTGACCGGGCTCGCCACGGCCAACGACCAGGCGCCGGGCGGCGTCGAGGTCACCGAGGCGACGGTGGTGGCACTCAGCGACGACGCCGAGACCCCGGCCGTCGAGCTCTGGCGACCCAGCCTCGACGCGAGCCTCCCCACCCTGCTCGACCATGCCGCCACCACCTGGCGACACCCGGTCCAGCGCGCGAAGTGGGAGCTGGCCGCCGCCAGTCTCCGAGGCTTCCGGGAGACGCTGGACGCCGACGGCTTCACCGAGGTCCACTCCCCCAAGCTGGTGGAGCAGGCGACCGAGAGCGGCGCGAACGTCTTCACGGTCGACTACTTCGGCCGGCCGGCGTACCTCGCGCAGAGCCCGCAGTTCTACAAGCAGCAGCTGGTGGGCGTCTTCGAGCGCGTCTACGAGGTGGGCCCCGTGTTCCGCGCCGAGCCTCACGACACGGTGCGACATCTCGCGGAGTACCTCTCACTGGATGTCGAGCTCGGCTTCGTCGAGGACCACCGCGAGGTGATGGCGTGCCTGCGCGACGTCGTCGCCGGCATGGTCGACGGGATCCGGAGGTACGGCGCGAGTGCCGTCGAGCGACTCGGGATCGAGCTGCCCGTGGTGCCGGAGCCGATCCCGCTGCTGCACTTCCGCGACGCCCTCTCGATCGCCGGGGCTCCCGCCGACGAACCCGACCTCAGCCCCGCGCACGAGCGGGCCCTGGGCGAGTGGGCGATGGCCGAGCACGGCTCGGACTTCGTGCTCGTCGAGGGCTATCCCACCGCGAACCGCGCGTTCTACAGCCATCCCGACCCGCAGGACCCGCACTGGAGCCGGGCCTTCGACCTGATCTTCCGCGGCATCGAGCTGGTCAGCGGCGCGCAGCGTCTGCACCGCTACGACGACTACGTCCGCACGCTGGAGCAGCGCGGCTACCCCTACGAGCCCTACGCGACGTACGTCGAGGCGTTCCGCCGCGGCATCCCGCCCCACGGCGGGTTCGCGATCGGGCTCGAGCGCTGGGTCGCACGCCTCGTCGAGGCACCGAACATCCGCGAGGTGACGCTCTTCCCGCGAGACCTGCACCGGCTGGCGCCGTAGCAGGGCCGCACGGCCGCCGCTGACCTGAGCCCCGGTCAGTGGTGATGGTGGTGGCCGGGGTGGTGGCTGCCGCGGCAGGCGACGGCGTCGACCGGCGAGTACCCGACGGTGTACGACGAGGTGTGGTCGAGGTGACCGGCGCGCTCGAAGCTGCGGGTGATCGTGACCCGGAAACCCGGGCGGCCGGGTGCGGGCACGCAGCCGGGCCCCGGCTCGACGTCCCGGCCAGCAGGCACGACGTGGGTGCGCGGCCCGTGCTGTGACGAGACGGTCCACCGCGGCGTCGACCACAAGGACACCGACAGCTCACCGTGCTCGACCGTCGCCGAGACCAGCACGCCGTACCTCGTGTCGTCTCTCACGACGAGGTCCCGGCCGGCCCGGAGGGACGCGTCGCGCCCGACCGGCGCGGAGCCGGTGTAGGACGACCCGGCGGTGTGGGTGGTCACCTGGAGGCCGCCCGTCCAGGCAGCGTTGAACAGCGCGGTGGCCAGGCTGTCACCGGTCGCGCCCGTGGGCGTGGCCGAGCCCAGGTGGCCGCGCAGCGACAGCGACTGGCCCGGCCGTAGCAGCACGCCGTCCAGCCGGCTCGCAGCCGCCTGCACGGCCGCTCGGGCGTCGCGCCGCACCGGCACGCCGTACGAGGAGAGCGTGCGGTGGATGCCGAGACCGCGCGCGTCGGCGGTGGTGAACCTCGCCCGCGCCGGGGTGGGCTGCACCCGGGCGTGACGCCGGGGCGAGGCGATCGCGGCCAACAGCGCCCTCGCCACGTCACGCGAGCTGAAGCTGAGCCCCGGTCTTGCGGGGACGACGCGTGGGTGGCCATGGTCGAGGACGACGGTCGCCGGCTGTGGCCGGTCGCGCGTGGATCCGGCGAGGTCGGACCTCGTCAGGTGCACGAGCGGGCGGGCCTGCACCGCGGGGCGGAGCCGGTCGCCCACCCGGCGGGCGACCAGGAGGTGGCCGTACTCGGCGGGCGAGAGGTGCACGGAGGCCGAGCCGAACCTCAGCGCCACGTCGGAGGCCATCGCGGGGTTGGCGAAGCGCCGGACGAACCGGTGCACGGTCGCGGCGCCGATGGCCGGTGCCGTGGGCGCGAGCCGGAGCACGACCGACGGGTCGTGGCTGAGGTAGGCACCCCAGAAGGCCGCGCCCGCGGCCTTCGGGTCGACCGTGTAGCCGGCGCGCGCCGGTCGCACCTTGAAGCTGTGGCGGCGGAAGACGACGCCGCCGTCGGTCGCGGTGCGACCGTCGCTGACGTCGAGCCGCTGGAGCAGCCGGCCCAGGCGGTTCTGGTCCAAGGTGACGACCGGCTGGAAGGCCACGCCGTCGGTGAAGTAGCTCCAGAGTCGAGCCGGATGCCAGCTCCGCTCCGCGCCGGCCTTGCGGACCGACGCGGCGTAGTCGACGGCCAGGCCCACCTGTTCGGGCCTGACCTGCTGGCTGCGACCGTTGATCACCACCGTGAACGGCATCGAGGCGCGTTGCCGGAGACCCTGCTGGAGGACCTGCGCGGCCGCGGGCGGGCTGTGACCGCCGACGTCGACGCCGGCGACCGTCGTACCCACGGGGACCCTGTCGCCGGCGACGAGATAGGCCGCGACGTACGCACCGCCGGCAAGCATGGCCAGGCCCAGGATCAGCGCGAGCACCACCCGGCCGCCCTCGCTCTCGCGGGCGGGCCAGTCGTCTCGCCGGTTCGGGCGTGCCACGGTAGGAAGGCTAGGAGCCCAAGCCCCGCAACGTAGCCGAAACGCCGTCCCTCCTGTGGAAATCCCGCTGCCAAATCCCCCGCTTCAGCGGGGGAGTTCGCACTTATTGGGGGTTGCAGAGGCCAAGAAGTGTCAAGAACCCCGCTTCAGCGGGGGATTTGGCACCAGCGCGCCTGTGGATGGGGGTGGGGTCCGGGTGGGGTCTGGGAGGGTCAGGGGGTGGCGAAGAGGTCGTCCTCGAGGCCGTTCGGGCCGGGGGCGGGCGTGCCCTTGGCGATCCGGTAGGACTCGATGGCGAGCACCTCGTTCCCCACGTGGTTGGAGAGGGCGAAGAAGGGCCCGTCGACCTCGATCTGGGTGCGGTGCGCCAGCAGCGCCGCGACCTTCTGATCGGCGTACGCCGAGCCGTCGATCTCCGCGACGAGGTCGGCGTCCGGGGTGGCCATCGGCAGCGGCCCGTCGGGGTCGAGCCCCTGGAAGCTGGTCGTGTCACCGGCATCGCGGATCGCCCGCAGGCTGCGCCGCCAGCGCGACTCCGACATCGCCTGCCAGTAGATCTTGGCGATCTCCCAGGGCTCCCCCAGGTCTCGGCGGTACGACGGCACGGCCGCGAGCTGCGCGGCGTACATCGCCACCCGGTGGGCTTGGATGTGGTCGGGATGGCCGTAGTTGCCGAACTGGTCGTACGTCGTGAGCACCTGGGGCCTGACCTCGCGGATCACCTCGACGAGCAAGGTCGCGGCCTCGGTCAGGTCGGCGTTCCAGAACGCGTTCGCCGGCAAGTCCTCGCCGACGGTCGCGTGTCCGTCCTCGTGCCAGGCCATCCCGGAGTCGCTGTACCGCCCGAAGCCGCCGAGGAAGCGGTGGTCGGCCACGCCCAGCAGCCTCATCGCCTCGGCGAGCTCACCGCGGCGGTGCTCCGCGAGCGTGTCGTCCTGGTCGTGGGCGAGGTGGGCCAGCTCGGGCACCAGCACCTCGCCGCGCTCACCGCCGGTGCAGGTGACCAGCGTGACCCCGGCCCGCTCCGCGGCGTACTTCGCCATCGTGGCGCCGGTGCCGATGGTCTCGTCGTCGGGATGGGCGTGGACCAGGAGCAGGCGTCGCGCCGGGAGGTCGCTCATGCGGTTCACCCTAGGAGGAGCCCGCGCACGCTCGACAGGAAGGGGCGGTCCGGCTCGAGCCAGTCGACGTCGTCCAGCTGCTCGCGGCCCAGCCAGCGCAGCGAGTCGTGGTCGACGCCCGGCTCGGGGCTGCCCTCCGAGACCCGGCAGACGGCGACCCTCAGGGCGAGCCCGGTCGTCCCGATCGGAGCGGAGCCCGGCAGCCAGTGCACCACGGCGATGCTGCAGCCGAGCTCCTCGCGGATCTCGCGGATCAGCGCGGCGTCCGGTGACTCCCCGGCCTCGACCTTGCCGCCCGGCAGCTCCCAGCGTCCAGCAGCCTCCGGCGGAGCGGTACGGCGTGCGGCCAGCAGCCGACCCTCGTCGACGACGGCCGCGGCCACGACCAGGGGCGGAGTCCCGGTGGGAGAGGCGTCGTGGCGGGCGGGCCGCTCCGCGGACGAGGTCGACGCCGGGATCGGCAGCGTGCCCCGGGCCCGGCCCACGAGCCCACCCACGAGCCCCCGGACGCCCGCGGAAGCCCGTCGAGACACCTACATCCCCCTGCCCACGACCGCATGCCCGAGCCGGACTCTAGTTCCTGCTACAACGGCGCCCGCCAGTGGACGGAGGTCGCGTCCACGGCGTCAAGGTAGCCCCCGACCAGCGCCCCCGAGGCCTCTGAGTCCGCCCGGTTCGTCTCCCGGGTGACGTTGTCGCCTCTGGCCACCGCGTACGGCACCATGTCCCCTGTGACGACGCGCCAGCCCCGTTGGGTCTACGACGAGGGCAGCGACCCCGACCCGCGGTTCAGCCTGGCCAACGAGCGAACCTTCCTGGCCTGGGTGCGGACGGCGCTGGCGATGTTCGCCGGCGGGGTCGCGCTGCACGCGCTCGCCGTCCCGGCCACCGACTGGCTGCGCTCGCTGCTCGTCGTCGTGCTGATCGGGGTGGGTGGCCTGGTCTGCGGCTTGGCCCTCCTGCGCTGGGCGCGCATCGAGCGGGCGATGAGACGTCGGGAGCCGCTGCCGTCGTTCGGCCTCGGGATCGTGCTCACCCTCGCGCTGGTGCTCGTCGCCGCGCTGCTCGTGGCGGTCATGATCTGAGCACCAGTCCAGCGGTCAGGCGACGCGCGGGGCGGTGAGCCGGCGGATCCGGGACCGCAGCCCCGAGTCGGCGTCTCGCGGGCGTCGGATCGGGAGCAGGTGGGTGCGGCCCTCGTGGACGGCGATCATCGTGATCGCCTCCTCGTCGTACTCCGTGGCGAGACGGTCGGCGCGGTCGAGGTCGTCGGCCGCAACGGCGGCGTTCACTGCCGCGACGTAGCCGTCATGCAGGGTGGTGAGATCGTCGATCAAACGGGTCATGCCACCAGTCTGCCGCGCAGACTTGGATCGTTCCAATCCCGGGGCCCCCCGCCCACTGCCCCCTAGCCGGGGGCGGCGGGTGGGCGGCCGCGACGCGGCAGCGGCCCGGCCTTCTTGGGCATTCGGCCGGCCTGGGTCAGCGCCTGCCTCAGCAACATCTCGACATGCGCGTTCAGGCTGCGGAACTCGTCGTCGGCCCACCGCATCAGGGCCTCGTGCACCGCCGGGTCGACCCGCAGCAGGACCTGGCGTCGGGAGCTCACGGCTCGCCGCCTCCCTCGAACGTCATCCTCAGTAGAGCGAGCCGGCGTTCACGATGGGCGAGGGCGGCTGGTCGCCGCACAGGACGACGAGGAGGTTGCTGACCATGCTCGCCTTGCGCTCCTCGTCGAGGTCGACGACCTCGTGCTCGGCGAGCCGGGCGAGGGCCAGCTCGACCATGCCCACGGCTCCCTCGACGATCCGGCTGCGGGCGGCGACCACGGCGCTGGCCTGCTGGCGCCGCAGCATGGCCTGCGCGATCTCCTGGGCGTAGGCGAGGTGGGAGATCCGCACCTCCACGATCTCGACACCGGCCACGGAGACGCGGTTGGCCACCTCGGCGGCGAGCTCACCGGCCACCACGTCGGTGCCACCCCGCAGCGACGTCTCGTTGTCGTCGGCGTTGTCGTAGGGGTGGGTGTTGGCGACGTGGCGCAGGGCCGCCTCCGCCTGGACCGAGACGAAGTTCTCGTAGCTGTCCACGGCGTACGTCGAGCGGGCGGTGTCGGCGACCTGCCAGACCACGATCGCGGCGATCTCGACGGGGTTCCCGTCGTTGTCGTTGACCTTGAGCCGGTTGGTCTCGAAGTTGCGCACCCGGATGCTCACCCGGCGTCGCACGGTCAGCGGCAGCACCCACCAGAAGCCCGCCCGGCGCACGGTGCCGACGTACGTGCCGAAGAACTGCACGACGGAGGTCTGGCCGGGCGGCACGACCACCAGCGAGGTGACCACGATGACGAACGCCACGACCGGGAGCCACAGCCACCCGGACCCGTGGTCCGCTAGCACCCAGACGAGGGCTGCGCAGCCGGCCAGGACAAGCACGCCCAGCCAGCCGCTGACGGCCCATGCCGGACGTTGGGCGATCTCCACGCGGGCACCCTGGTGACCGACGGGCGTGATCGAGGGCTCGGGAGTTGGTGCTGACTGCTGCGCGTCGGACATGGCGTGCTCCTGATCTGGAAAAGTGATATCAAATAGATATCACTTTTGCGGGCCGCTGCCAAGGGGTTCGACTGAAGGTCGGCGGCGACCACCCGATGCCGACCTCCTGAGCAGCTCTTCGTGACGGGCAGAACCTCCCGACCGTCTCTCCCTCGTCGGGATCTCACTCCCGCGTGCCGGGGATGTCCCACCCTGGCTCCGGGACTCGACGCGTGACGAGGGTGGGGCTCGCCGGCCGCACCGGCCGGCTAGAACCGAGGAGCACCTCATGCCCTATCGATACAAGCTGGCCGGCGCCGTCTCGCTCGTCGTCGGAGGGCTCACCACCGTCCTTCAGTTCCTCATCACGCCTGTGAGCGGCGGCGACCTGAGCGGCAGCGAACTGGTCGCCACGGTGACCCGACACCACACCGCGATGGGCTGGGCGCTCGCGCTCGACCTCCCGCTCCTGCTGGCGGCACCGGCTTACCTCTTCCTGGGATCGCTGGCCGGCGCACGCACGTCGAGACTCGCCTCGACCGCGACCGCCTTCCTGTTCTTCCCGTTCGTGGTCAGCTGCCCGCCCGTCTTCGGCTTCGATGGCTTCGCCTTCCTCGCGGGGGCGGATCCGAACAAGGAGGCGATGGCCCATCTCGCGACCTCCTGGCAGGACAGCGCATGGTGGGCGATCGGTCTCTTCCCCTACGTCTTGCTCCAGATCGCCGGCTCGATCATGCTCGGCATCGCTTTCCTGCGATCCAAGCCGGTGCCCTCCTGGGTTGCGATCGGAACGATGCTCTGGCCGGCTCTCGCGGTCGTGGGCATCGAGAGCGGCGTCCGCGCGATCGCGGTGGGCGGATACGCCGTGCTGTTCGCCACGTGGTCCGCCTGCGCCGCCGCGCTCCTGCGCGACAGCGCGACGATCGTTCAGCCGGCCGGCCCGGAACGGGTCGGGATCTCGGAGTGACCACGAACTTGCCGAACTGGAGAGTTGCGGCATGCGTGCCACTACGGAAAGTGACCCGCTGGCGCCGAACCCCCAGGATCCGAGCTCCGTGCTGGAGGCGGCGGACCAGGCCCGCCAGCGACTGGCCGTCCGCGTGTGGCTGCGCACGGGCCTGCGACCGGCACTGGCCGCGGCGATGGCGATCCAGCTGGGGTCCGCCGCCTACGGCGGCGCCTCGCCCAGGATGGTCACCGCACTCGCCGGTCGCGTGCGTAGGGTTCGTCGCGCCGCTGGTCGCCTGCTGATGGTCGAGCTCGACCCACTGATCCACGCCCCGGCCCGACTCCAGCTGGTCACCATGCTCTCGGCGGTGTCGGAGGCGGAGTTCGCCACCCTGCGCGACGTTCTCGAGGTCAGCGACTCGGTGCTGTCCAAACACATCTCGGCGCTGGCCGGAAGGCCCTGCGCGAGCACGTCGCGGCACTGCGCCGGCCGATCGACGTCGTCGAGTGATCGACGAGGGACCGGCCGTCGGATGCGACACTGATTGGGTGAGCGGGGAGGACGACGAGCGGCCGCCTCGCGAAGGAGCGTCGACGATTCCCGAGGCAACCGAGACGGCCGTCATCATTCCCGTCGCGCCAGCGGAGATGGCGGTATCGAAGCATCGACTGCGCTTCGACGTCGCCGCATCCAAGGGTGTGCCCGCGCATGTCACGGTGTTGTTCCCCTTCGTCTCGCCCGTCGACGTGGACGATCAGGTCATCGCACGGCTCGCGGCCGTGTTCGCCGCAGCCTCTCCCTTCGACTGCACCTTCGACCGGTGCGCCTGGTTCGGCGATGACGTCTTGTGGCTGGCGCCGGAGCGCGACCAGGAGTTCCGCTGCCTCACCGAGCAGGTGGTCGAGAAGTTTCCCGGCTACCTGCCGTACGGCGGGGTGCACGACGACGTCGTTCCGCACCTGACGGTCGGCGAGTCCCGACGAGGCACGGTCGGGGACCTCAAGGCCGCCGAGTCCGACATCAGCGGCAAGCTGCCCATCGTCGCCCGCATCGACCACGCGTTGCTCATGGCTGGTACCGACCAGCCAGACTCGTGGCGAACCGTGGCCAGACTGCCACTGGCTGAGCCTCGCAGCGTGGCGATCGCCCCCTGAGAGACGTCACAGACAGCAGGCGGCTGCGGCGCCGCCCCGCGATCAGGCCTCTGGCGCGCCGGCGTACGTGGTCACGGACGGAAGGTCGCGCGGTACTCGGTGGGAGTACGACCGGTGAGCTCGCGGAATGCGGCGTTGAACGCCGAGAGGGAGGTGTACCCGACCCGGTGCGCGATGGTCGTGACCGAGTCTTCGCCCCCGGCGAGCTCCTCGACCGCGCGTCGCACTCGCAGGCGACGCAGCGCCGCGCGCCAGGTCATCCCACACTCGTCCTCGAACCGGCGGGCCAGCGAGCGGGGCGCCAACCCCACGTCGTGGGCGAGGTCGTCGAACCGGACATCCTCGCCCAGCCGTCCGTCGGTCAGGGCAAGCGCCCGACGAAGCTCCGAGGACTGACCGGCCGGGACGGTGACGGGGCTGGGTTGCAGCGCGAGCTGCCACGCCACGGCCGCGAGCGCACCGAAGATGCTGCGGGCGTACGGCGGGAGAGGGTCCGCGGCCTCTGGCCAGGCGACGCACTCCGAGACCAGAGCACGCGCCAGGGGACTGAGGTCGAACACGGTCAGCGGCGCGGGCGGCTCCGGAGCGAACTGCGGATCGAAGAGCACGGACGATGTCGTCACCGGCTGCGGAATGGCGACCTGGATCGGCTCGCCGGCCGCGATGAGCGCTGCCCGCGCAGGAGGCAGCGACCACGACTTGCCGTGCGCCTCCAGACGGAGCGCGCCCCGGGAGGCGCACAGCAGGTAGTGCCGGTCGACGCACAGCTCGGAAGGTGGCGCGTCGGTGAAGTCCCGTGCGAACGCGTATGCCTCGCGACTCACGGTCTGCCTCGCACGCGGTCACCCTAGACGGCCCCGCCTCAGACCGTCTCCACAAGGTCGGCCCGGAACCGGCGGCTGACCGGGGGCTCGGTCATCAACGGACGCAGCACGACACTCGAACGGGCGAAGGCATCCGAGGCCAGGTAGCCGGCGAACGACGGCTCGTCTGTCCACTCATGGACCACCGCAACGGCTCCGTCGTCGTGGCGCGAGGCGTAGACCCGGAAGTCGAGGTTCCCCGCCATGGCGCGGATCTCGTCGCGCTCGCCGTCGAGCTGGGTGAGTGCGGCGGCCCGGTCAGCCGAGGTGGTGTGCAGGTCGAGTACGGCGATGAACATGAGGGATTCTCCTGTCGGTCGGGTCGCTCTCGGCGACTCCTCGATCCTGTGGCACCGGCCGGAACCTCGCTCGCGTCTGACAGCCACGTTCACGCTGCCAACGGACAAGACGCCGCTGCCCGTCGTCGGTCGCTGGATTGCCGGCAGGAACGAGTCCCCCTGCCGCCGGGTCGGTCATCGTGATCGGCGCAGCGCTCAGCGGCTCTCGTAGAGTTGCGCGATGTCATCCGCACTCAGAGCGGTGTTGTAGATCGCAGCCTCGTCCAGGCTCCCGCTGAACTGCTGAGTATTGCCCCCCGGGCTCGTCCCGATCCCCAGGCCGACGTTCACGGTGTTCAGCGGACCGGCGACTGTTGCGGCTGCCACCGACTGGCCGTCCACATACAAGGTGACGCGGTTCGGGGTCACGGAGCCGTCGTAGGTGAACGCGAACATGTGCGGTTGTCCGTCGAGGTACGAGGGTCCGAACGTCGGGCTCGTCGTGGTCGTGGTTGTCCCCTTGTAGGTGACAAGCTCCGGGCGCCCGAGGTCGAGCCGAAGGCTCCAGTCGCTTGCTGTCCCGTCGACACGATCCAAGAGGTCCATGACGAAGGGAGTGATCGCACTCGACTTCGCCCAGATGACGCCGGACTGACTCGTGCTGTCCATGGAGGCGCTGTGCGGCACCATCGCCACCGACGTGGTTCCGTTGAAGGACACCGCCTTGTCGGTCTCATGGCCCAGCAGTGACGTCGCCCCTCGGGTCACACTCGTGTAGGTCCCGTTGTTTCCGTACCCGGACGAGTCGCTCATCACCGCACCTGACGGCTCATCCAAACGGAAGTAGGCCGAGGGGCCCCCCTTGTTCACGGCTGTTCCGAGAACTTGCGCGTTGTAGCACTGGTCGTCTCCGCTCAATGCACTCTTCGGAGCCGCGTGGCTGCTGATCCAGTTCCAATGGCCCAGGTAGCCGGACCAGAGACTGTCAGAGGCGGCGAAATTGGGGTCCTTGTACTCGATTGTTGCGTTGTCTCCCTTCCCCCAGAAACCGTCCGCAAAGTCTTCCGAGCTCGTTGCTATGACATGTTCGACTTCGTGTGTGGACCCGTAGTCGTGGTCGGCGTAGATGAGGATGTTCTTGTCGTGGAAGCTCGGTGTCACGTTTTCGGTGGTTCCCTTCACCGAGCGGATCACCTTCACCTTGTTGAGGCCGTTGCCCAGGTACTGCGCATCCTCCACATACCGCTCGTCGCTGCACGTGGCGACCGCGACGTTGACCTGACATCCCTGCGCGCGGGCCTTGATGAGGGCGTCGAGCAGACCGTCTCGATCGGTGAACTGGGGCGCGTTTGCGTAGATGGCTGGCACGATCCCGCCTGGCGTCTGAGCGCAGTTGAAGCCGTTGACGACGTCCGCGAGGTCATCGCCGGTGCCTGATGGCTTGGGCGTGAAGCTGGTGAGGTTCCTCCACGTGCTCCAATTGATCCACGACCAAGGCTGGTTGAAGTCAGAGGTGTCGATGTCGCTGCTCGCCGTGGGGTCGTCCTGTTGCATGTCGGTCCAGTAGCCGACGTACTGCTTGGTGAGGTTTGCAGAACTGGTGACCTCAAGCAGGTTCTGGCCAATTTGCTCCTGGCCGTCCTGGGGGTTGAACGACTCCTGAACGACGATGGAATGCTCCGTTGTGTGTGCAGCCGAAGGCTGGACGACCAGGAACTTGTTGTGCATGATCCCCGACTGCGCAGTCATCAAGCAGTAGGACCCGTTTGCCGGCAGATCCTTCTTAGCTGTGCCCTTGTTGAAGCAGCGCGTCACCTGAACTCCCGCCGTGGCGAGACCCGGATCTACGAAGCTCGACTGATCCAAGAGCACCTTCACCGTGACTCCGCTCGTCGCCGCGGACTTCAAAGCGCTCTCAATTTCGGTCATGTTCAATCGATAGAACGCTGCGTAGATGGTGTCACCGTTCTGCGCGGTTCCGATGACGCGCGCCAGCTCATCCTGGACGGTTGTGTCGCCGGTACTGGTTCCGTCGGCGGCGATCGTCGGCTCGTCGAAACACGCGGTGATCGTGAACGGCTGGTCGGTGGTGTAGTTGGAGGTCAGGCCGTCGTCCGGCTTATAGCAGTGACCCACGATGTCGGCGTGAGCGGTCGGAGTGCTGGCCAGCGCAAGCGCCGTGACTATGGCGCTGATGACGCCTACCAGGCAGATCCGAGCAGAGCGAAGCGAGCGCATGGCTCCTCCTAGTCACCCGAACGACCGGGCGTGCGCGAAAGTCGCCTCGGACGCTAGACCTGGCCCCCACGCCGGTCAATCACCGCGGGCACACCGTTGAGCCGGCCGAGGCTCCAGGCGTTCTTTCACACGTCGAAGCGGAACGAAAACGCCCGGTTTGTGTAGTTTGCGATTACCGTTGGTAGCGACCGGAAAACCGGGTCTGACCTGCGGAGACGCGGTTCGCGAGCCGTTGGCAGCCGTTGGTCAGAAACGGGCTCCGCGTGACTTCTTGCGGACTGTTTGCCGACCGCTGGACGGCCGGAGGCCCTGAGGTCATTCGCCGCGGACTCACCGACATGACATCAGGCTAGTCCGAGCCCCGGCCTAGACCTTCGATCTTCGCGGATCTTGCGGACAGGTCGCGGATGCTCTGCCAGACAGCTGCTCGGGGCGCGTCGATCTTGAGTGCGCGGATGTATTCGTCGAGACGTTGCGGGCGATCTTGGAGGTAGGTGACTGCTTTGTTGAGGCTCTCGCCTACCGTCTTGCCGTATGCATCGACCGCCTTGCGCGCGCCGGACTTCAGTGCGGCTGTCTCGGGTTTCATCATGGCCAGGTCGATGAGGTCGCGGCTGAACGTCGACGTGTCTGCCCAGCGGTCGTCATTGGCGAGCAGCTTGGTTGCGACCTGGTCTGTTCGCGTCAGGATCCGTAAGCCACAGATCTCATCGCCCGGGGCGGGAGTGTCGAGGTCGATGCGGCCTTCATGGATGATCTCGAACTTGATCGCAATCCCCGCAACGAGCACCGAGGTCCTGATCCCGTAACCGTCAACAGAGGGTGTTCGACCCAGGTCCAGTTCGCGTGTAGCCAGAGCGTCGAGCCCGTGGTCCCTGACCATCTGGCGCAGCGCGCGGTAGGACTGCGGGTCGGAGACCAGGAAGTCAATGTCAACGGATTCGCGGAACTCACCGTTGGCGAGGACGATCGCGGTGCCGCCTCCGAACCAGCAGTTGTGCTCGGCCAGGAGCGATGCGTCGAGGATCGACAGCACCTCAGCCACCTGTTGGTGGTGCAGCCGCCTAAACAAGGAGCCTCCCGTTGCTGTAGGTGTCCGCCAGGTGCTGGATGAACGCCTTCTCGTGATCGGTGAGGGCTTCCTGGTTGAGGTGTCGCCAGCCGCGTTCGTAGAGGTTGAGCGCCTCTGTCTCGGTGATGGTGGTGCCGGCGTCGGTCTGCCAGGCCAGCGTGCGGAGGCCGGGGTAGTCGCCGACGGTGATCGTCGCCGGTTCTGCTGCTGGAGCGTCGAGGATCGGGACGACGAGGTGGAGTCCGAGTGCGGCTGCAACGTTGATGTAGGCGCCGATCGTGACCGAGGGGTTTCCTGCCTCGATCCTGTGCAGGGTGACACGCGAAACGCCAGCAGCTTCGGCACAGGCGACTACGGTGACACCGAGGGCCTTTCGGCGTTCGCGCAGCCGGGCGCCTAGGCGTTCGAGGTCCGCCTGTTGCTCCGGGCTCGTGTACGGGCTAGGGGTTGGCATGTTTCTCATTTTAGTCATTCGGTTCATTAAGTCAATAATGAGAAACACTTGAATGCCTTTCTCGGCCATTCGGGCTGGCCCAGCGCGAAGCCAGCCGTGCTTCCAGTTCGTCCAGGTCAGACCGATCGACGGGTCCGCCTCCAGCTCGGCCGCGCGCGACCGCACCACGGCCTTCCTCAGTTCTGAGATCTCAACGGACTCCGACTCGATGGTCCGCTCGAGGAGCGCCGGATCGATCATGTCGAGCGTAACGACCCACCGACTTGCAGTTCTGAGCTTGAGCTCCTCACAAAACTAAAGATCCGATGTAGTTTCCGCGCTACCTTGACGTCATGAACGGTCCCCGCCGGAACCTGCGGCTCGCGCTGCAGGGTCTCGCGTTCGGTCAAGCCGGATACTTCACGGCAGCCCAGGCAGTCGACCTCGGGTACAGCTACCAGGCGCAGAAGTACCACGTCGACAGTGGCAACTGGCTCCGCGTCGACCGCGGCCTGTTCCGGCTCCCCGACTGGCCCCCGGCTCCGGAGGACCAATGGGTGCGCTGGACCCTGTGGAGCCATGGCCGCGGCGTTGTGTCCCACGATTCGGCGGCGCTCGTTCACGATCTCGGCGAACTCGATCCGCGTCGCGTGCACCTGTCGGTTCCTTTCGAGTTCCGGGCCGTCGACCCGGCAGTCGTGACCCACCCGACCGAACTACTCACCAAGGACGTCCTCGACCACGGCGCCTGGCGAGTGACCACTCCCCTGCGCACCCTCCTCGATCTCGCGCGCGGCGACACCACGCAGGAGCAGGTCACCGCCGCCGTCGGAGCCGCCCTCGAACAGGGACTGACGACCGTCCAACGGATCTGCACCCGTTCCGACGAGGCCGGCGACCGGGCCGCGCTCCGGATCGAGCGGGCGCTCGGTGCAGCGGCCAAGCCGTAGCACCATTTCCCATCGTTGGGGTGCTCGAGAGTCCCGACCGTCAGCCCCAGAAGATCGGATCGCCGCTGGTCTCGATGTGGTCGAGGAGCGCCCGGACATTCTTGGTCGGCCGCTTGTGCTTGTACTCGTGGAACATCAGGTGCCGGTCGCGCCAGTAGATCGTCCATTGGCCGGTCGACTTCGTGTAGCGCAGCCGGGCGATCGGGAACCGGGTGTGCTCGCCGACGCCGTCCCATGGTGGCCGCACCTCGACGATGTCGACGTAGCGGTCGGCAACGTCGGCCTCGACCTTCAGCTCGTCCCACAGGTGCTCGGGCACCCGCTCCCGCGCCCAGATGCGGACGCGGTGCAGGTCAGTCTCGGGAAGCGCCATCACACCAGCGTGCCACTGAGTGAACGGATCGGCGCATGACCAAGAGGCCGGAGCGTCGCCGGGCGTGCGGACTGTCTGCGGACCACTCGGCCCCCAGAATCGACAATCCTCAACGCCTACTAGCGAATCCCGACAGCGCTAAACATTGAAGCGGAACTCGACCACGTCGCCGTCGTGCATGACGTAGTCCTTGCCCTCCATGCGGACCCGGCCGGCTTCCCGCGCCTTGAGGAGCGACCCCGCCGTCATCAGGTCGTCGTAGGAGACGATCTCGGCCTTGATGAACCCGCGCTGGAAGTCGGTGTGGATGACACCCGCGGCTTCGGGGGCGGTGGCGCCCTTGCGGATGGTCCAGGCGCGCGTCTCCTTGGGGCCGGCCGTGAGGTAGGTCTGTAGTCCGAGGGTCTCGAAGCCGACGCGCGCCAGCTGGTCGAGACCCGACTCCTCGACGCCGAGCTCGGCGAGCATCTCGTGGGCCTCCTCGTCGGAGTCGAGCTCGACGAGCTCGGCCTCGAACTTCGCGTCGAGGAAGATCGCCTCGGACGGCGCCACGAGGGCCTGCATCCGCTTCTTGAGGTCGTCGTCGCTCAGCTCGTCCGCGTCACAGTTGAAGACGTAGATGAACGGCTTGGCGGTCAGCAGCGACAGCTCGCGGAGCAACGAGATGTCGACCGACGCCGCGACGAGCGGCGTACCCCCCTCGAGGGCGGCCTGAGCCTCACGGGCGGAGTCCACGTTGGCGATGAGCTCCTTCTTGCCGCGGGCCTCCTTCTCCAGCCGCGGCACGGCCTTCTCCAGCGTCTGGAGGTCGGCCAGGATCAGCTCGGTCTGGATCGTGGTGAGATCGGACTCGGGGTTGACCTCGCCGTCGACGTGCGTCACGTCGTCGTCGCGGAACACGCGGGTCACCTGGCAGATCGCGGCGGACTCGCGGATGTGGGACAGGAACTTGTTGCCCAGCCCCTCACCCTCGGAGGCGCCGCGCACGATGCCGGCGATGTCGACGAACTCGACGGTCGCCGGCACCAGTCGGGCCGAGTCCAGCAACGCGCCCAACGGCTTCAGCCGGGCGTCGGGGACACCGACGACGCCGACGTTCGGCTCGATCGTGGCGAACGGGTAGTTCGCCGCGAGCACGTCGTTCTTGGTCAGGGCGTTGAAGAGCGTGGACTTGCCCGCGTTGGGTAGACCGACGATGCCGATGGTGAGAGCCACGGGCGGGCAGTCTACGGAGCGCCGGCGAGCAGCTCGACCCGGCGGGTCCAGGCGAAGCGCAGCACGGTGACGGAGAACACCCAGGTGATCGCGACGACCAGCGCCTCGAACGTCCCTCCCCCGCCCTTGGCGAAGATGCCGTGCTCGACGTCGTACAGCAGGTCCATGCTGCCGAGGTAGAGGCCGGCGGCCCCGGTCGCCACCAGCCAGAGCAGCGCGCCGGGCTGCCGTCGCACGAGGGTGACCAGGGCCGCGATGCAGGCGAGCCCGAGCCAGAGGTCGGCCAGGGGGAAGGCGTTCTCGAAGTCGTAGTAGGCCCGGGTGTGCTCACTGGCGATCCAGTCGCGGTGGGTGAACCAGATCGTCCAGTACGCCGCGTCGAGGGCGACCGCGACCACCAGCATCGCGATCACGGCCCTTCGCACGCGCCGATCAAACCAGGTCGTGGCTCCGACGCCACCACCCCGGCCGCCGATGGCGGCAGGGGCGGCAGGGGCAACAGGGGCGGCAGGCGCGGCAGGGGCGGCAGAGCGTCGGTCAATGGCGACCGGGACCGTCGTCGCCGCCGTGGCGGTGGTGACGGCCGTGATGACCGTGGTCATCACCCGGCTCGGGCTCGCCGTGGTGGCGGTCTGCTGATCGAACCTCGGCCGCGGCCGGGGAGGGGCCGCCGTCTTTGGCGAACGCCGCCCAGGCGCCGAGCGCCGGTGCGACGACAAGAGCCCAGGCGGCGGCGATGGCGATGCGCTTCATGGTTGTCTCCTCGAGTTGGGTGCTGCGGAGGACTCACCGGTCGAGGAGTCGCGGTCGGAGCCGCCATCGGACACTGGCGCGACCACCGACCACCGACCACCGACCACCGGCCGGGGTCCCTGTGGCCCTCTAGGCTGGGGCCGTGCGGATCGCGACCTGGAACGTCAACTCCCTCCGCTCCCGGATCGACCGGGTCGAGGCCTTTCTGCGCCGCCATGACGTCGACGTTCTCGCCGTCCAGGAGACCAAGGCGCGCGAGGACCAGCTGCCGTTGATGGGCCTCCAGGCAGCGGGCTACGAGATCGCGGCGGCGGGAGTGAACCAGTGGAACGGCGTGGCGGTGATCAGCCGGGTCGGGCTGGACGACGTGACCTCCGGCTTCGACCAGATGCCGGGATGGGGCGAGCCGCTGGCACCCGAGTCCCGGGCGATCGGCGCGACGTGTGACGGCGTCCGCATCTGGTCGCTGTATGTGCCCAACGGTCGCAAGCCGGACGACCCGCACTACGTCTACAAGCTCGACTGGCTGGCCCGGCTGCGAGACGCCGCGGCCCCCTGGCTCGCGGAGCAGACGGCCCTCGTCGGCGACTGGAACATCGCTCCCCGCGACGACGACGTCTTCGACATCGCCGCGTTCGCCAAGGACACGCACGTCACACCGCCTGAGCGGGCGGCGTTCCAGGGGTTCCTCGACGACGGCTACGCCGACCTGGCTCGCCCGTACACCTCCGAGCCGGACATCTACACCTACTGGGACTACTACCGCCAGCGGTTCGAGCGCAACCGCGGCATGCGAATCGACTTCCTGCTCGGCTCCCCGAGCGTGGCCGCCCGCGTCACCGGCGCCTTCGTCGACCGCGACGAGCGAGCCGGGCAGGGTGCCTCCGACCACGCGCCGGTCGTGGTGGACCTCGCCGGCTGAAGCGCACCCGTCAGCCGATGGGCGCTCGCCGCGCCCTACGCTGGAGCCTGTGTTCCGGGCAACACGGCTGCTCATCGTCGGCGCGACTCATCTCGGTCGTGGCGAGCATCGGGAACCCGACAAGGCCCTAGCGGGGATCGTGGATCGCTTCTGTGGCTGGCGTCCCGACGCCATCGCGATCGAAGCCCTGCCGGGAGAGTTGATCGACTCCTGTCTCCGGCTCGGCGGGCCGTTCGCGGACATGCGTGTCGGTGGCGTACCACAGGCCGCGGCCTGCGCCGAGGCGGTGCGCGATCTGCACTCATGGGATCTGTGGGAGGCGCGACGGATCGGGCAGGATCGCACCCGAGAGCGGGCCGAGCGCGTGGTCGCGTGGTGTGCCGCCTTCGAGCCGTACACCGCACTTCTCCTGGCGCGCCGTGCGCGGGCCCTTCCCGCCACCGTTCGCGAGGCGTTGGACGCGGTGGAGGCGGGCGGGGGCGAGATCTCCCGCGTCGCCGCACAGGCCGCCGCCCGGCTGGGCATCGAGCGCCTGCATCCCTTCGACGACCATGGCAACGGGGCAGCCATGAACGACTTTGCGGAGGAGGACTTCGACGAGTTCATCCTGGCGCTGCACGCGAAAGCGCGTGACCATCCGCTGGTGGCTGGCGAGGCCGCAGAGGTGCGCAGATCGATGGAACGGCGTGACCTGTGGACCCTGTGGCGCGACAGGAGCTCGCCTTCGATGGTCTCGGCAAGCAACGAGCTGGAGTCGGGCTTCTTCCTGACGCACGGCCAGCCGGACGAGCTCGCCCGCGCGGCGCTCGCGGGGTGGAGGGCGCGGAACCTGCTGATGGCGGGGCGGCTTCGCTCGATCACGGGTGGCTATCCGGGGGGTCGAGTCCTCGCCCTCGTCGGCCATGCGCACAAGGGGCCGCTGGAAGAGGCCTTGGCCACCGATCAGTGGGACCTGGACATCGTCGACGTCTCTGAGCTGGATCGACTGCGTTCGACATAGGCCGGTCGAGACGCCCGATCCTGCCGAAGTCAGTGGACCGGGTCCAGGCTCCTATCGCAGGAGGCGACCGACTCGCCCGTGCGACCCGGAGGACCAGCACACGCCGTGCACGCACTGCACGGAGTCGTAGCCCTGCCCGAACGTCCGCCAGGTGCGGCCGCCGTCCTTGGTGATGTCGCTGCCGCTGGTCCCGACCGCGATCGCGACGCCGGGCGCCCCAGGGACCCAGTCGACACCCGAGCGGTAGCCACCCAGGCGGCCACCGTTGTGCCAGGTGCGTCCGCCGTTCGTCGTGTACGCCGAGGCGTGGGCTCCCTTGCGCGGCTTGGTGTAGTCGCCACCCACCGCGAGACCGTGGCTCGTGGTCTTGAACGAGAGTCCGAACGTCCCGCCCGCCTTGGCCGGGGGGATCGTGGAGTCGGCGACGCTCCACGAGCGGCCTCGGTCAGTGGTGCGGAAGACGCGGCTGGCGGCACCTCCGGAGGCGATCCAGGCCCGGCGGTGGCCCGCGGTCACCAGGCAGGTGCCCGAGGCCGCGAAGCCGAACTCGCCCTTCGCCCGAGGCATCCGCCTGCGGGGAAGGACCTTCCACGTGCGCCCGCCGTCGGTCGTGCGGATCACCCGGAACTTGTTGTGCACGGGGTCACTGACGGCGAGCCCGACGCGCCCGCCGGGCCACATCGCCATGCAGTCGTAGAACGCCAGCTTGTTGTGGTTGACGAAGGTCGTGGTCCAGGTGCGCCCGCCGTTGCTCGTGCGGTAGATCCGGCTGGCGGTCCGGGTGCCGATGGCCAGCAGCAGCGCGTGGCGTCGGTCGGTCGCCTCCACGTCGCGGAAGAGCAGCTTGGAGGAGTGCGGGGGCGCGACGTCCTTCCAGTGGCGACCGCCGTCGGTGCTCCGCCACACGCCCCCCTCGTCACCGCTCACCCAGGCGACCCGTCCGTTGACGGCGTCGAGGCCTCGCAGCTCCTGGTCGGAGCCGACGCGGGTCTGGTGCCAGGCCAGGGCCTTGCGCGCCTGGCTCGAACGCGCCGAGGACCCGTGCGCGGCCATCGGGCTCGCGAGCACGAGGGACACCAGGGAGGCCAGGGCGAGGGTTCCGAGGGTTCGTCGCATCCCTCCACCCTGTCCCCGACGGACCCTGGGTGTCCAGGGCCTCCGAGGGTCGTGTGCCCAGCCCGCGCGATGGC
>NZ_DATAVI010000097.1:0-91340 GCF_036267815.1 Nocardioides sp.
CGTCATATGACGAGTCGGCGGGATTTGGGTGTCCCTTTGTGCCGGGTCGGCGGGATTTTGGTGTCCTTTTGTGACGAGTGGGCGGGATTTTGGTGTCCTTTTGTGCCGGGTCGGCGGGATTTGGGTGTCCCTTTGTGCCGGGTCGGCGTGTCTTTTGTGTGCCTTTGGCGCCGACTCAGCCGAGTCGGCGTCAGGGATGGCCCTGGTAGGCCTTGGCGAGGGTGGAGGTGAAGTCGTAGACGCCCGTCTCGTCGGGGGCCAGCGGGCCGGCGACGTAGCTGGGCGCCACCAGGCCGCGCTGGACCGACTCGCAGGCGGCCCAGTCCTGACGGTTGGTGAGGTCCCAGAAGTCCACGGCGTACGACGGGCTGAAGCCCTCGGCCTCGACGACGTGCTGCGGGAAGGCCCACGAGCACGTGATCCTCGTCTGCTCGGGCGAGAGGGGCACCAGCAAGTGGGTCATGACGTAGTCGGGGTGCAGGGAGATCAGCAGGTTCGGCAGGATCGCGGCGTACATGACGTGCGACTGCTCGTGCTCGTCGAGGCGTGCCATCTTGACCCCGCCGCTGCGGCCGTCCAGCGACATGGTCTCCATGCCCTCGCGCAGGTCCATCCACCCGCCGACCCAGTCGCCGGTGCGCTCCCGGACGTTGTCGCCGCTGGTCGGGGGCGAGATCCGGCACAGCTCGGGGTGGATCATCGAGCAGTGGTAGCACTCCTGGTAGTTCTCGACGATGACCTTCCAGTTGGCCGCCACGTCGTAGGTGTGGCTCTCGGCAGTCACCAGCGAGTCCGCGTCGTACGGCGCGACGACGGCGTCGAACCCGCCGATGTGGTCGGCGAAGTCCTTCGCGGTGCCACTGCGGTCGATGAAGATCCAGCCGTGCCACTCCTGCACCCGCACCGGCGAGAGCCCCAGGGTGGAGCGGTCGTAGTGCTCGTCGATGTTCTTGAAGTTCGGGGCGCCGATCAGGCTTCCGTCGTGGCGGTAGGACCAGGCGTGGTACGGGCAGACGATCGCCTTGGACGACGACGTCGCCCCGCCGCAGGGCAGCAGCTCGTGACCGCGGTGGCGGCAGACGTTCTCGAACGCCCGGAGCACGCCGTCCTTGTCGCGCACGAGGAGGACCCCGTAGCCGCCGACGGACTCCGCCCGCAGCCCGGTGGCGGGGACGTCGGAGGACCGTCCGACGCACATCCACTCGTGGAACAGATATCGACGTTCCCACTCCAGCACCTCGGCCGACACGTAGGCATCGCGCGGAAGCAACCGGCTCTGGCCGAACGGGGCCAGCGCCAGCGCGACCTGGTCGGGGTCGAGGGGTGCAGGTGGGATCGTCGTCATCTCGCCTCCTTCGGCGATGGAGTGCAGGCGGCGAACGCCTGCGCTGAAAGGGATTGCTACGAAATTCTAGGGCACGACGGGCGGTCCTCAGGCCTCACCGGTGAAGACGTCGAGCCCGCCCTTCTCACCCCGGGTCAGAGTGCGGTACGCGAAGAAGCCGATCGCGACGGCGAGCAGGGATGCCACCAGCATCAGCGTCGCCAGCGCGTTGAGCGCAGGTGTGGGTGCGGCTCGGGCCGTGTTGTAGATCTTCACCGACGCCGTCTCGGTACTGGAGTCTCCCGAGAGATATCGGACGATGATGAAGTCGTCGATGACGTCGGCGAAGACCAGCACGGCGCTGGCGAAGACCGCCGGCAGCAGCATCTTCATCAGCACCCGCCACACGGCCTGGACCGGCGACGCGCCCAGGTCGACCGCTGCTTCCTCGTAGTCACGCCCGATCGTGAGCAGGCGGGCGCGCACGATCACCACCGGATAGGAGAGCTGATAGGTGACCAACCCGATCACCTGCCCGGTGGTGCCCAGGCGCACGGGGGAGACCAGGACCGTGGCCACGAAGAGCAGCGAGATCGCGATCAGGATCTCGGGCAGCACGAACGACACGATCACCGCGAGGTTGGCTGCCGAGGGGATGCGGCCGCGCCAGCGATCCAGGCCGAGCGCCATCGCGACGCCGAGCGGGACCGTCACCACCGTGGTCAGGACGCCGAGCCAGACCGTGTGCTCGAGCGCGGTGTGCAGGCTCTGGTCGTGCCAGACCGAGCGCAGCGGGTCGCCGTAGTACCACCGCATCGAGAAGCCCTGCCAGATCACCCGTGACCGGCCGGCGTTGAAGGAGAACAGGACCGCGACCAGCACCGGGGCCAGCGACCACAGCAGGTAGCCCACGGTGACGGCGCCGAGCATCCACGGCTTGCGCCACGGGTTGCGGTACCAGCTGACGGGAGAGGTCATACCGCGATGTCCGTTCCGCTGCGGGTGCTGCGGACGTAGAGGAACATCGGCAGCACCGAGATGACCAGGATGACCAGCACGAAGGCACCGGCCTGGCCGGTCTGGCCGGGCGTCAGGACCGCGTTGTTGATCAGGTTGCCGATCATCGAGGTGGACGGCGATCCCGACAGCAGGTCGTTGGTGAAGTAGTCGCCGAGCATCGGCAGTGTGGTCACCAGCAGGCTCACGACGACCGCCGACCGGGTCAGCGGCCAGGTCACCCGCCAGAAGGTCTGCCATCGGCTCGCGCCGAGGTCTCGCGCCGCCTCCAGCATCGAGACCGGTGCCCGGTCGAGCCCGGCGAACAGCGGCAAGATCATGTACGGCACGTAGCCGTAGACGAGACCGAGTACGACGGTGCTGCCGTGGCCCGACAGCCAGGCCTCATGGACGTCGAAGAGGCCGCCGGCGCTCAACGCGCGGTTCACCAGGCCGTCGTTCTGGAGGAGGTTGATCCAGGCCAGCATCCGCATCATGTAGCTGATCCAGAACGGCGCGATCAGGCACGCGAGGATCACGCCCTTCCAGCGGCCCGCGAAGCGCGCGGTGAAGTAGGCCACGGGATAGGCGATGAGCAGGCACAGGAAGCTCGCGATCGCGACGTACTCGATCGTGCGGAGCACAGCGGGACGGAAGTAGGCGTCGGATCCGAAGATGCGGCCCATCACGTAGTTGAACTGGGAGAAGTCCCAGTGCAGCGGGTCCCACACGGGGACCGGCTGGCGCAGGATCGGGTCGATGCTGCCGAAGATGATCGCGAGCACGACGTACAGCGGGGCGACGAAGAACAGCAGCACCCAGGCGGTGCCGGGGAGGGCGAGGCCACGCCAGAACCACGGGCTGCCGACACCGCCCTCGTTGTCGTCGCTGCCGGCCGCGGCCGTCGTCACGATCTCCTCAGCCACCGCTCTTGAACTCCTGCCAGATCTCGTGGTACTCGGTGTCGGCGGTCACCGGCAGCTCCAGCAGCGGCAGGCCCTTCTCGAAGTCACTCTCCTGGACGATCGCCGTCGCGAGGTTCGCCGGCACGAACCCCTGCTTGACCAGCTGGCTGGGCGTGAACTGCTTCAGTGGCGGCTGGTACCCGGTGAAGCCGAAGTTCTGGCCGGCGGAGGTCTCGTCGAGGATCGCGTTCATGAAGTAGTGGGCGGCGACCGGGTTGGAGCCCTGGCCGAGGCAGACGCAGAGGTCGTTGTCGACCTCGCCGACCCCGTTCGGAGGGAACCAGTAGCGCAAGACGTCGACGTCGACCTTCTTCGGCAGGTAGTACGGCATGTTGATCGCGTCGCCGGACCAGAACTGCGCCAGGCCGTACTGCCCGGCCGGCATGTCGTTGTACATCGTGATCGTGACCTTGGGCCGCATCGTCGAGCGCAGCGAGATCAGCTCGTCGCGCACGCGGGACAGGGCGTGGGAGCTGGTGGTGTTGATGTCGTTGATGCCGTCGCGCATGAGGACCATGGCCATCGCCGTGTGCCAGTCGTCGAGGATCGCCATGTTGCCCTTGAACCGCGTGTCCCAGAAGACGTCGAAGGGGTTGGGGTACTTCGTGAGGTCCACGTCGGCCAGGTCGGTCCGCCACCCGATGCCGGTGCTGTAGATCGTGTACGGGATCGTGTAGCGCGCACCCCGGTCGTACCACGGGTCGCGGAAGCTGTCCCACAGGTTGTCGGCGTTGGTGAGGTAGTCCTGGTTGACCGGGCGCAGCAGGTTGGCCTGGATCAGCTTGCCCACCGAGTCGTAGCTGGGGAAGTACAGGTCGAACCCGAGGCTCTCCGCGGCGATCTTGGTCAGCGCCTCGTCGGCGTCGTTGAACGTCGAGAGGTGGATGTCGACGCCCCACTTGGACTCGAAGTCCTTCAGCATCCGCGGCGAGACGTAGTCGGCATAGTTGTAGATGCGCAGGACGCTGCCCGGCTTGGGCTTCTGCCCCGACGCGATCGCGGTATAGCGCTTGCTCAGCGGCCACTTCACGGGGTGGTTCGGCGCCGGGATGATCAGCTCGCCGTAGTCGTGGGTGCGCACTCCGCAGGCGGCCAGGAACGGCGCGGCGGCGGCAGTCAGCAGCCCGCCCTGCACCAGCGCCCGGCGGCTGAGACGCCGAGCCGGGTCGCTCGCCGGACCACGTGTTGCTGCCATCCACCCCCCTCGACGGGTGACGTCGGTCCGCGCGGGACCGTCTTGCCGGAGTGTCTCACGCTGGCATAGACTGAACAATCAGTCAATGAGCCTTATGGCCAGGAGCCCTGATGACCGCGACCCGGATCGCACCCGAACTGTCCACCCGCCTCGACTCCGTCATCGCCGACGAGACCACCACCTTCCTGCACCGGCAGCAGCGCAGCAAGGAGATGTCGGGACGCGCGACCGCCCTCGCCGGCGGCGCCACCTCGAGCTGGCAGGTCGCCGAGCCGCACGCGGTATGGCTGAGCCACGGCAACGGCTCGAAGCTCTACGACGTCGACGGCAACGAGTACTCCGACTTCCACGGGGGGTACGGCGTCTCGCTGGCCGGCCACAACCACCCGGCGATCGTCGCCGCGGTCCGCGATCGCGTGGCCAAGGGCACTCACTTCGCCCAGCCGACCGAGGACTCCATCGTCGTGGCCGACAACCTGGCCGCGCGCTACCACCAGCCGCTGTGGCGCTTCGGGAACTCCGGCACCGAGTCCACGATGGACGCCGTCCACCTGATGCGGGCCGCCACCGGCCGCGAGAAGATCATCAAGCTCGAGGGCGGCTACCACGGCCACCACGACTCGGTGATGGTGTCGGTCCAGCCCGAGAGCGTGGGCGACCTCGGCCCGGTCGACTCCCCCAACGGCATCCCCGAGAACACCGGCCTCCTCAAGGCGACCGTGGACGGCACCGTGATCGTCCCGGCGAACAACCTCCCCGCCGTCGAGGCCGCCCTGGCGAGGCATCCCGGCGAGATCGCCGGGATGATCCTCGAGCCGATCATGATGAACGCCGGGATCATCTACCCCGACGAGGGCTACCTCTCCTCGCTCAAGGACCTGCTCCACGCCCACGGCGCCCTGCTGACCTTCGACGAGGTCAAGACCGGCTTCACCTGCGGTCCCGGTGGCGCCTCGGGGCTGCTCGGAGCCAGCTCGGACCTGGTCTGCGTGGCCAAGGCGATGGGCGGCGGACTGTCGACGTCCGCGATCGGCGGCGGCAAGGTGATGGAGCTGGTCGCCAGCGGCGACTACCAGCAGGTCGGGACGTTCAACGGCAACCCGTTGGCGATGGCCGCCGCACGTGCCATGCTCACCGAGGTGCTGACCGACGACGCCTACGCCAACATCGAGCGACTCCGTACGCGGGTTCGCGACGGGCTCCAGTCCGTCATCGACCGGCATCACGCACCCTGGCTCGTGGTGACCGCCGGGGCCAAGGGCTGTGTGTCGTTCATGCCCGACCGGATCCGGAACTTCCGCGACTTCCGCTCTCTCGACGGCCGATACGGCCATGCGCACTGGCTGGTCCAGCACAACCGCGGGGCCTTCCTGCCACCGTGGGGCAAGGTCGAGCAGTGGCTGATGTCGGTGCAGCACACCGACGCCGACGTCGACCGGTTCGTCTCGAGCTTCTCCTACCTCGCCGACCAGCTCCTCGGAGACCCAGCCTGATGGCCGGCGCCCTCTCCCTCACCGGACTGGTGAAGAGGTTCGGTGACGAGGTCGCGGTCGACGGCCTCGACCTCGAGATCGGAGAGGGCGAGTTCTTCTCGCTGCTCGGCTCCTCGGGGTGCGGCAAGACGACCACCCTGCGGATGGTCGCGGGCTTCGAGGAGCCCGACTCCGGGCAGATCCTGCTCGACGGCCGCGACCTCGCCCAGGTCTCCCCGCACAAGCGCCCCGTCAACACCGTCTTCCAGTCCTACGCGCTCTTCCCGTTCCTCGACGTCGCCGACAACGTCGCCTTCGGCCTGAAGTACCAGAGGGCCAGCAAGGACGAGGTACGCCGTCGCGTGGGCACCGCACTGGACCTCGTGCAGATGGGCTCGATGTCGAAGCGCAAGCCGCACCAGCTCTCCGGTGGCCAGCGGCAGCGGGTGGCACTTGCCCGAGCGCTCGTGCTCGAGCCCACCGTGCTGCTGCTCGACGAGCCGATGGGTGCCCTCGACGCCAAGCTGCGCAAGCAGCTCCAGATCGAGCTGCGCTCCTTGCAGAAGCAGGTCGGAACGACGTTCGTCTACGTCACCCACGACCAGGACGAGGCGCTCACGATGAGCGACCGGCTCGCCGTACTCGACAAGGGGAAGGTGCAGCAGGTCGGGACACCGAGCGAGGTCTACAGCGCGCCGGCGAACACCCACGTCGCGACGTTCCTGGGCACCGCCAACCTCTGGCCCGCCACCGTCACCGGTGCCGACCAGCAGGGCGTCACCTGCTCGGTCGAGGGTGCGACCCTGCGCATCGCGGACCACGAGGCGAAGGCCGGGGAGGCGGTGTCGGTGATGGTGCGCCCGGAGCGGGTCGAGGTCGTGGCCACCGCATCCGGCGCCGACGGCTCCAACGTGCTGAAGGGCCGGGTCGACACGCTCACCTTCCGCGGGGCACACACCAACGTCAGGCTGGGCTGCGCCGACCTGCACCTCGAGGCCGAGGTCGCCAACGTCGCGGGCGCGCCGCCGGAGTGGCTCAGCGAGGGCGCCGACGTCGCCGTCCAGATCTCACCCAAGGCCCTGCGCATCCTGCGCAGCTGACAGCGCTCTCCGCGGGTCGCGTGCCCTCAGCCTGCGCCCGCCGTCGATAGTACGGATCACCAGGCTCGTCGCAGGTTGCCCGGGACCAGTCTGCTGATCCGTACTATCGAGGGCGGCGAGGCGCGGGTTGCGGCGCGCGACCCGAAGAAGGCGCAGGTCAAGCCTGGGCGACGACCACCCACGCGGTGCCGCCCTGCTCGAACTCGCCGTCGGGAAACCTGCGACGACAGCTCTCCTCGAGCCGGAGTCGCGCCGGCGGGTCGAGCGAGGCGACGTAGGAGCCGGCCGGCCCGACGCCGAGCAGGTACGGCGACCACCACTCCTCGAAGGAGGCGAAGCGCACCGACACCGTCAATGAGGTCGAGCTGACGTCGCGCAGCCCCGCCCGGATCGCGAGCTCGGCGAGGTGTCCCTCGCGGGCTCCCGCCAGGTCCGCCTCGTCGTGCACTGCCGGGTCGACCTGCGCCGCGGCGCGCCAGAAGTCCTCCAGCGGCCCGCTGGTCCCGGCGTTGTCCCACACACTGGCCGCGACCGTGCCGTCGGGTCGACCGACCCGAGCCATCTCACGCAGCCCGGCCACCGGGTCGGCCATGAAGTGCACGACGAGCTGGGCGAGGACGGCGTCGAACGTGTCGTCGGCGAAGGGCAGGCTCTCCGCTCCCGCCGCCCTGACGTCAACGCCCGGGAAACGCTCGCGGGCCGCGGCCACGAACGGCGGCGACGGGTCGACCGCGGCGACCGACTCTGCTCCGCAGCGCTCGACCAGGGGCCCGGTCAGGATCCCCGGACCACAGCCGACGTCCAGCACCCGCTGACCGGCGGCCACGCCGACCAGGTCGACGAACTGCCGGGCCAGCGGCCGTGAGTAGCGGCCCATGTAGCGGTCGTAGGCGTCGCCGGGAACGTCGAAGCCCATGACGACGCCGCCGGTTCAGGGCTTCGCGGTCTCGGCGCTGCCCGAGCGCGCGGCGTCGATGCCCAGCTCCTTGTAGGCCAGGTCGAGGGCCAGCTTGCGGGCCAGCGGGAGCGTGACCACGGGGTCGTGCAGCGAGACCTGGACCATGAGACCGTCGAGTAGCGAGCCCCACAGGATCGCGAACGACGTCACGTCGAGGTCGGCGATCTCGCCGGCGTCCACGGCGTCCTGGACGATGCGCGCGATCAGGTCGCGCCACTGGGCGTCGAGCTCGACCCGGTCCTTCTTGACCTCCGGGTGGCGGAACGCCTGCGCCCAGAGGTCGAACCACAGGCCCCAGTCTCCGGTGACCGCCTCGGTCTTGTCGGCCACGAGGGTCCACTCCACCAGGATCTCGAGGCGGTCGCGCAGCTTGTCGGTCGACCGCAGCATCTCCTCGGTGGCGGCGTAGAACGACCGCTCGGACCACCGCAGCGCCTCGGTGAGCAGGCTGTCCTTGGTGCCGAAGTAGTAGATCACCAGCGCAGGGCTGGCCCCGACCCGCTTGGCGACGTCGGCGATGCGGGTGTCGTGGAACCCCCGCTCGGCGATCAGCGTCGAGGCGGCGGCCAGCATCTGGTCGCGACGTACGTCGGCCACGGCGTCACTCTGCTCACGAGCAGCCATCTCACTCCCACCGACCTGCCCGGCTGCGAGCCGTTCGGTGTGCCACGACCGCTGCGCCGGATCCCGAGTTCCTTGTGCCGAACGCTAGCACGCTCCTAGACTGAACAGTCAGTCAAGGCAGCCGGTCGAGACGGTGCTCGATAGACAGGTAGATGATGCCCAGCTCCGCGGCCCGCCTCCGGGCGATGCTGTCGGCCCGGACCGTCGCCGTGGTCGGGGCCGGTGACCGCGAGGGCACCTTCGGGTGGCGCCTGACCACCGAGGCCCTGCGCAGCCCCGGCGTCGAGCGGGTCCATCTGGTCAGCCCCACGCGCACCTCGGCGTTCGGCCGCCCGTGCGTGCCGTCGTTGGCCGACGTCCCCGAGCCCGTCGACCTGGTGCTCCTCGGCGTCCCCGACAAGGCGGTGGCACCGACGCTGGCGGTGGCCGTCGCACGTGGCGACGCGGGCGCGGTGGTCTTCGGCTCGGTGCACGGCTTCAAGGACGACATCGTCGCCGCCGCCGGTGACATGGCCGTGGTCGGCGGCGGGTGCATGGGCTTCGTCGACACCACCACCGGCGTGCGGGCGATCGGCTACCTCGAGCGAGACCCGCTGCCGAGCGGTCCGATCGGGTTCGTCACGCACTCGGGCTCGGTGTTCTCGGCGATGCTGCGCACCCGTCGTGCTCTGGGCTTCACGCTGGCCGTCTCCTCGGGCCAGGAGCTGGTCACCACCACCGCCGACTATCTCGAGTACGCCTTGTCGCTGCCCCAGACGCGGGTGATCGGGCTGGTGCTCGAGACGATGCGCGACGCACCGCGGCTCGAGGCGGCGCTCGCGGACGCCGCGGGTCGCGACATCCCCGTCTGTGCGCTGACCGTCGGGACGTCGGTACGCGGACAGGCGCTCGTCGTCGCCCACTCGGGTGCGATCGCAGGCTCGGACGCCGGCTGGGAGGCCCTCTTCTCGGCGTACGGCGTGCATCGCTGCGCCGACCCGGACGAGCTGACCGACAGCCTCGAGATGTTCGCGATCGGGCGACGGCACGTGCCGGGCACCGGCCGCGGCGTGGCCACGGCGCACGACTCGGGCGCCGAGCGCGTCCTGGTCGCCGACGTCGCCGAGCGGCTCGGGGTCGGGTTCGCGACCCTGGCCGAGCCGACGGTCGCTCGCCTCGCGAACGTCCTCGACCCCGGCCTGGCCCCGATGAACCCTCTCGACGTCTGGGGTCGGGGCGCGGAGACCCTCGACCTGTTCACCGAGTGCCTCAGCGCCCTGGCCGACGACCCGGAAGCCGGCGTCGTCGCGCTCGCCTGCGACCTCGTCGAGGAGTACGACGGCGACCAGAGCCTGACCGAGGTGATGGAGACCATGCTCACCCGCACGTCGAAGCCCGTGGCGGTGGTCACCAACCTCGCCTCGGCTCTCGACCCGGTCGCGGCGGCGCGCCTCCGAGCCCAGGGGATCCCGGTGCTCGAGGGGACGGCGTCCGGTCTGCGCGCCCTCGGCCACCTGATGGCCGAGCCGCCCCGCCCACGACCGGTCGCCGCCGTCGATGTCGAGCGGCAGGCGCGCTGGCTCGGTCGGCTCGCGACCGGCGAGCCGGTGGGGAGTGCGGTCTGGGGCGAGCTGCTCGCCGACTACGGCATCCCGGTCGTCCCCGGCGAGAGCGTCCGCTCCCCCGAGGCTGCGATGGCAGCCGCTACCCGGATCGGCTTCCCCGTCGTCCTCAAGAGCGACTCCCCCGAGGTCCACCACAAGACCGAGGCCGACGGCGTCCGCCTCGGTCTGGGCAACCCCGAGGCCGTCGCGGCGGCGTACTCCGACCTGGCGCAGCGGCTCGGACCCGACGTCGTCGTCCAGCAGCAGGCCACGGGCGCCGAGGTGGCGCTCGGGATCGTCGGCGACCCTCTGCTCGGGCCGCTGGTGATGGTCGCGGCAGGAGGAGTGCTCGTGGAGCTGGTGGGCGACCGTGCGGTCGCCCTGCCACCCCTCGACCGCGCGACCGCCCTGGAGCTGGTCGGTGGACTGCGCGTGGCCAGGCTGCTGGCGGGGTTCCGCGGCTCGCCCGCCGCCGACACCGATGCCCTGGCCGACGTGGTCGTGGCCCTGGGCCAGCTCGCCGTGGAGCTGGGAGGCCGCCTCGACGGCGTCGACCTCAACCCGGTCCTGGTCGGCCCCGACGCGGCGTACGTCGTCGACGCACTCGTGATCTGTTGAGTTGGCCCTCCCGGCTCGTTGAGCCAGCTCAACATTCAGCGGAGGGGGAAGGGGAGGGCGATCGGGTCGGGGGTGAGGCGACTGCGGCCGTCGTCGTCGAAGCGGTCGAGCCCGAGGTCGGAGACGTCGAGGACGTCGGTCTCCCCGCTGACCGCGAGGTCGGCGGCCGCCTTGGCGACACCGGGACCCCACATCATCCCGTGCCCACCGGCCGCGGCGACGAACGCTCCCTCGACCGGACCGTGCGGCCGCAGCGCCGGGCCGAGGATCGGCAGATGGTCCGGCGTGTAGTCGATGGTCGCGGCCCAGGTCTTGCGGAGCCCGAGCCGCGCGGTCGTGGGCAGCAGCGCCGCCACCCGCTCGCGCATGCGCTCGAAGTAGGCGGTGTCGAACTCACGCGCCTCGCCGGGCTCCTCGTCGGGGTTGCTCATCCCCCACAGGACGCCGCCCTCGCAGGGGCGCCAGTAGATCCCGGCCCTCAGGTCGAAGACCATCGGCAGCCGCTCGGCCGCCAGATCGGGGTGCGCCTCGGTGACGACCACCTGGTGCCGCGCGCCGAACGCGGGGATGCGGACCCCGGCCGCCTCGCCGACCGCGGCCAGGCCGGCGCCACCGGTCAGGATCACCCGCGAGGTGGCGATGTCCCCCGCGGTCGTGCGCACCCCGGTCACGTGCCCGGCATCGACCAGCAGCCCGGTGAACGCCGTCCGCTCGCGGACCCGGACGCCGGCGGCCACGAGGGCCGCGGTGTAGGCCAGGACGTTGCGTGGTGGGTCGATGTAGCCGTCACCCGCGGAGTACGACGAGCCGAGCGTCTGCCCGCGTGCGACTGCCGGGTTCATCGCGTCGAACTCCGACGGCTCCACCCAGCGCACGTCGAGGCCAACGCCGCGCTGCATCTCGATCCGCACCCGGGCCGTCTCCACCTCGGCGTCGGTGAAGCACGGGATGAAGTAGCCCTGGGCCACGAAGCCGGAGTCGATGCCGAGGAGCTCGTGCTGCCCGGCGTAGAACTCCCGGCTGAACATCCCGAGCCGCACCGCCGCCTCGGTGCCGCCCTGGGCGCGCACCATCCCGGCCGCGCGCGAGCTCGCGCCCTGGCCGAGCGTGTCGCGCTCCACCAGGACGACGTCGCCGATGCCCGCCCGCGTCAGGAACCAGGCGGCCCAGGCACCGATGGTGCCGCCGCCGACGACGACCGCGTCGGCGGTCCGCGGCACAGTGGTCACGGTCATCAACGCTGACATAGACTGAATGGTCAGTCAATGGCGCCTTGGACGGGCTCGACCACCGGCCGGCGGCGTGCGACGCCACCGCGCCGGGACCACCGAGAGGAACGCACGTGTACGGACTCACCGCGCAGGACCTCGACCTCCAGGCCAGGGCCCGGGGCTTCGCCGACCAGCTCATCGGTCACGAGCAGTACGCCGAGGAGCACGGCGGTGAGCTGCCCGAGGACGTCGAGAAACGGCTGGAGGCGAGGGCGGTGGAGCTCGGTCTCACCGCGACCAACATCCCCGTCGAGCTGGGGGGCCGAGGGTGCTCGACCTTGCAGCAGGTGCTGGTGCAGGAGCAGGGCGGCCGGGTCACCAACGCGCTCGCATGGTGCCTGACGACGCCACCGGGATGGTGGGCCGCGGTGGCCAACGACCACCAGCGCGAGACCTACCTGCTGCCGACGATCCAGGGGCGCCGCGAGGGGGCCTACGCAATCACCGAGGAGCTCGCCGGCTCCGACGTCTCGGACCTGAGGGCCACCGTCACCCGCGAGGGCGACGAGTACGTCCTGAACGGCGAGAAGTGGCACGTGACGTCGTTCAACAAGTCCGACCACGTCTTCTTCCAGGGCGTCCTGACCGTCGGCGAGCACGCCGGCGAGCAGGCGATGCTCGTCGTCGACAACGACACTGCGGGCATCCGCGTCGTCCGCACCCCGGCCTACACCCACACCTTCGCCCACCACCACCCGATCGTGGCGTTCGAGGACGTGCGGGTCCCGGCCTCGGCGCTGATCGGCTCCGAGGACGCCGGGATGTCCTTCGTCTACGAGTGGTTCCGCTACGAGCGGCTGATGATCGGCGCGCGCTGCCTCGGCGCCGCCGAGCGGCTCGTCGACGAGATGGCCGAGTTCGCCGCCCGGCGCCGGGTCGGCGACGAGTACCTCGCCGACAAGCAGCTCGTGCAGGGCATGCTCGCCGACAGCCTCACCGAGCTGTTCGCGGCTCGGGCGATGGTCTACGAGGTGGCCCGGTCGCTCGACGACGGCGCCGACGTCAAGGTGGCCCACGCGCAGTGCTCCATGGTCAAGCTGTTCGTCAGCGAGATGGCGGGCCGGGTCGCCGACCGCGCGGTGCAGGTCTTCGGGGGCCGCGGCTACATGCGCGAGAACGTCGCCGAGCGGCTCTTCCGCGAGCTGAGGGTGGAGCGGATCTGGGAGGGCGCCAGTGAGATCCAGCGCGCCATCATCGCCTCCCAGCTCGCCAAGCGCGGACGAGCCGCCCTGGTCTGAGCCCACGCGCGGCTGTGGTTGGCTGCTCTCGTGAGTCACGTACCCCAGGCGTGGGCCGGGCTGGTCGACGACGCCGCGATCTTCCCGCCGGGTGACGCCGCGCTGCCCGACGCGGTCGCGGCGTACGTCGAGCGCCGCGGCGAGTGGTACGCCGACCTCGTCGGTCCGCTGGTCGTGCGCGACACCGACCTGCCCGAGGTGCCCCACGACGTGCCGGTGTCCGTGGTCCTGTCGAGCGGCGCCGGAGTCGTCGAGGGTGTCGCGACGCTGGCGACGAGGAAGGGCCTTCGCGTGGTCGGCCTCGAGGTGGCCGTGCGCGACCTCGACGACCCTGCCGGGAACGTACGCCGCATCGGCACCGCCCTTGACGCGCTCCGCGACCAGGACGCCGTGTCCGACGCCGTCCGCGACACCGCGGTCTACATCGAGCTCCCGCAGACCGACCCCGGCCCCGACTGGCTCGCCGCGGCTGACGCCGTGGCCGAAGCCGAAGCTCACTTGAAGTTCAGGACCGGCGGCGTGGAAGCACACCTGTTCCCCCCGGCAGCCACCGTCGCGGCGTGGATCGACGCGGCACTCGACCGGGAGACGTCGTTCAAGTGCACAGCCGGACTCCACCACGCCGTCCGTCACCGCGACCACGCGACCGGCTTCGAGCAGCTCGGCTTCCTCAACGTCCTGCTCGCCACTCGGGCGGCCTTCGACGGTGCGTCCCGCGACGAGGTGGCCGAGGTGCTCGACGACCGCTACGCCAACGACCTCGTGGCCCTGGCCCGGCAGAGCGACCTGGCGGGGGCACGGCGCTGGTTCACGTCGTACGGATCGTGCAGCATCAGCGAGCCCCTCGACGAGCTGGTCGGTCTCGGGCTGCTGGAGGTGCCGCATGAGTGAGGCATCGGGCGGTTCCGGCGACCTGGGCGGCTTCGGTCTCGACCACCTGCCGTACGGCGTCTTCGTGACCGAGGGCTCCGCCCCGCGTGTGGGAGTGCGGTACGGCGACACGGTGGTCGACGTCTCCTCCGTCCGCCCTCAGCTCGACCGGCCCGCGCTGGACGACCTCATGGCGCTGGGTCCGGACTCGTGGGCGGAGACCCGCACCGAGATCGCCGGCCTGGTGGAGGCGGAGGCCCTGCCGACCTACCCGGTGGACGCGGTCTCGCTGCTGCTGCCGTTCACCGTCGGGGACTACGTCGACTTCTACGCCTCACTGGACCACGCCTCCAACGTCGGCCGGATCTTCCGCCCCGACCAGGAGCCCCTGCTTCCCAACTGGCGGCATCTCCCCGTCGGCTATCACGGCCGCGGCGGCAGCGTCGTGGTCAGCGGCACCCCGGTGACCCGCCCATGCGGGCAGCGGCTCGCACCGGGAGCCACCACCCAGGGTCCTCCGGCTCCGGAGCTCGGGCCCAGCCGCAGGCTCGACATCGAGGCCGAGCTGGGCTTCGTGGTCGGCGTCGGCTCCGAGCTCGGCAGTCGGATCGGGGTCGAGGACTTCCAGCAGCACGTCTTCGGCGTGGTCGGTCTCAACGACTGGAGCGCGCGCGACATCCAGGCCTGGGAGTACGTGCCGCTCGGCCCGTTCCTCGGCAAGTCCTTCGCGACGTCGGTGAGCGCCTGGGTGACGCCGTTGGCGGCACTGGCCGCGGCCCGCACCGACCTCCCGGCCCAGGACCCGGTCCCGCTGCCGTACCTCGCCCCCACCGACTCGACACACGGGCTGCACGCGCTCGACATCGAGGTCGAGGTGGTGCTCAACGGCGAGGTGGTGAGCCGCCCGCCGTACCGGACGATGTACTGGTCGGCGGCCCAGATGCTCGCCCACCTCACGGTCAACGGCGCCAGCACCCGCACCGGAGACCTGTTCGCCTCGGGCACGATCAGCGGCCCCGAGCCCGACACCCGCGGGTCGTTCCTGGAGCTGAGCTGGGGTGGCACCCAGCCCTTCGCCGGCGGCCGCACGTTCCTCGAGGACGGCGACGAGGTGGTGCTGCGCTACACCGCTCCCGGCACGTCCGGTGGCCGAATCACACTCGGCGAGGTCGCCGGCCAGATCGAACCGGCCCGCATTCCGTAGGCTCGCTGCGTGATCCAGTACGGCCAGCTGCCGCCACCGACGCACGTGATCGCCCACGTCAGCGACACCCATCTCCTGGCCGGCGACGCCCGGCAGTACGGCGCGATCGACACCGCCGAGCGCTTGGCCCAGGCGCTGGACAGGGTGGCGCGGATCGACCCACCACCACAGGCACTGGTCTTCACCGGCGACCTCGCCGACCTCGGTGAGCCCGCGGCGTACCGACGGCTGCGCGAGCTCGTCGAGCCGCTCGCGGAGCGGATCGGCGCACAGGTCGTGTGGTGCATGGGTAACCACGACGAGCGCGCGGCGTACTCCCGCGAGCTCTTCGGGGCGGAGTCCGAGGCCACCCAGGACCGCGTGTACGACGTCGCCGGGCTGCGCGTCGTCAGCCTCGACACCAGCGTCCCCGGCTGGCACCACGGCGAGATCACCGACGACCAGCTCTCGTGGCTGCACGACGTGCTCGCGACCCCGGCCGAGCACGGGACCGTCCTCGCGCTGCACCACCCGCCCATCCCCTCGCCGATGTGCCCGGTGGCCGAGGTGATCGAGCTGCTCGACACCGACCGGCTGGCCACCGTCGTGGAGGGCAGCGACGTGCGCGCGATCCTGGGCGGCCACTACCACTTCAGCTCGCACTCGACGTTCGCCGGCGTGCCGGTCTCGGTGGCGGCGGCGACCTGCTACCTCGCCGACCCCGCACCGCTCGGCCGCTTCATCTCCGCCGTCGACGGCAACACCTCGGTCAACGCCGTGCACGTCTACGCCGACCGCGTGGTGCACACGATCGTGCCGGTCCCGGACGCGCCGGAGGTCAGCGGCTTCGGGACCGAGGTCGCGCCGCTCGTGGAGGCGCTCAGCGAGGAGGAGCGGCGCGACATGGTCAGCCGCCGGGACTCCGACTTCAACCGGGGCGTCGGCTGAGGATTGGGGCCTCACCCTGTGACAAGTTAGGCTTGCCTAAGTTCTTGACTGGTCTCGACGAGGAGGGTGGTACGCCGTGCACGGACGCGTGGTGCGCAGGCAGGAGCTCACCCCGAGCACGGTCCGCATCGTGCTCGGCGGGGGCGACCTGGACGGCTTGGTGATGCCCGACGCCACCGATGCCTACGTCAACGCCGCCTTCCCGCCCGTCGCAGCCAGCTACGCCGAGGTCTTCGAGCCCGGGGTGGTCCGCGAGAGCTGCCCCCGTGAGGAGTGGCCGGCGCGACGTCGCTACACCGTGCGCTCCTGGGACCCCGCGGCGCTGGAGCTGACGCTGGACTTCGTCGTCCACGCCGACGAGGGCGTGGCCTCGCGCTGGGCGACCAACGCGCGGGCCGGCGACGTCCTGGTCTTCGAGGGGCCGGGCAGCGGCTACCGCCCGTCACCGGACGCCGCGTGGCACCTGCTGCTCGGCGACGAGTCCGCGCTGCCGGCGATCGCCGCCTCCCTGGAGGCCTTGCGGCCCGGCGACCGTGCGGTCGTCCGGATCGTCTGCGACGGGCCCGACCACGAGATCCCCCTCGAGAGTCGCGGGGACGTCGACCTGGCCTGGCTGCACCGGCATGGCGACGAGCGCGACGAGTCGCTCCTGCTGGCCGCGGTCGAGGCGCTGGACTTCGCGGCGCCCGGGCTGGCGGCGGGCCCGCCGTTCGGCTTCGTGCACGGTGAGGCCGACGAGATCCGCGGCGTACGCCGTCACCTCCTGTCCGAGCGCGGCCTCTCGCGCCAGGACCTCTCCTGCTCGCCGTACTGGCGACGGACGATGACCGACGAGGCGTGGCGGCAGATCAAGCGCGAGTACGTCGCGGCGATGGAGGCGGACGCCGCCGGCGTCTGACCGCACCTCACACGCCTTCGCGTTCGTGGAAGCCCAGGTGGACGACGGCCTCACCGCGCTTCATGGCGTCGACCACGCCGGGGTGGAGCCGGTCCAGGTGCGAGATCGCCTTGCGCCGGAAGCGCAGGACCTGGACCGAGCCGAAGGCCCAGAAGACGAACTGCACCGACATCGCGACCCGGAAGTCCGACAGGTCGTAGCGGTCGGCGCCACCTCCGCTGTGCCAGTCGAGCAGCACCCCGACCAGGCCGATGGTCAGCAGACTGGCCGAGAAGCCGCCGACGTTGACGAACCCGTTCGCGCGCCCTGACGCCTCGACCGGGATGAAGGTGCGCGCCAGGTCGAAGCCGACCATCGACGCCGGCCCTCCGCTGGCCATCGCGCAGACCAGGACGACGAGCAGCCACAGCGGTGCGGGCGTCGTCCGCAGCAGCACCACCGCCCACGCGACGGCCATCGCCGCCACGACCGTGAGCACCATCCGCGAGCGCCAGAAGGGGAAGCGCGAGACCAGGGCACCGAGCACCAGTCCGCTGACGATCACCCAGCCGGTCATCAGCATCAGCAGCGCGCTGGCCGTGCCGGAGCCCAGCCCCTCTCCGCGCACCAGGAACGGGTATCCCCACAGCAGCGCGAAGACGGTGCCGCTGAACTGGGAGGTGAAGTGCGACCACATGCCGAGCCGGGTGCCGGGGTTGCCCCACACCAGGCGCAGGCTGCGGGCCAGGGCGCGCATCTTGGTCCGGGCGACCTCCTGGCGCGCGTAGGGGGAGTCCTTGACCACCAGGGCGACGGCGACCATCCCGACGATGCCGAGCGACGACGCGATCGAGAAGGAGCGGGTCCACCCGAGGTGCTGCAGGGCCAGCGACAGCGGAGCGGCCGCGGCGACGGCGCCCAGCTGACCCGCCTGCCCGGTGAGCTGGGTGACCAGCGGCGCCTGACGGACCAGGAACCACAGCGTCACCAGCCTGATCACGCTGACGAAGATCGCCGCGTCGCCGGCGCCGAGTACGGCGCGTGCCAGCACCGCGACGGGGAACGACGAGGCGACGGCGAAGACCAGCTGACCCACCGCCATCAGGGCCAAGCCGCTCAGCAGGAGGATCCGGGAGCCGAACCGGTCCAGGAGGACGCCGATCGGCACCTGGAGCCCGGCGTAGACGACGAGCTGCAAGACGGTGAAGAACGACAGCTGCGTGGCGCTGATCCCGAACCGCTGCGTGGCGAGCAGCCCGGCGACGCCCAGCGAGCTGCGGTTGAAGACCGCCAGGACGTAGACCGACAGGGCGACCAGCCAGATGACCCACGCCCGGCGCTTGCCGATGTCGTGGATCTGCTCGGTCACCGCCCCATCCTCCCGGACCCTCCCGTTGAGTGGCGTGTTCTGACCGTTGAGATGCGGGTTCCGACATGACGGGCAACCGAAACCCGCATCTCAACGGGTCAGAACTCGCCACTCAACTGATGGGGACGGTCCACACGAGCGTCGTGCCGCCGAGGTCGGGCACCTCGGCGACGGCCATCGAGCCGTGCCGGCTCTCGGCGCGCTCGCGCAGGTTCTCCAGGCCGCTGCGCCGGTCGTCGTCGCCGACCCCGACCCCGTCGTCGCTGACCGTCACGGTGAGCCGGGCGGTCGTGGCGTGGATGCTCAGCTCCACGGCGGAGGCGGACGCGTGCCGGGCGACGTTCACGAGCGACTCGCGCACGACCGCGGTGACGTCGCTGACCAGGTCGCTGGTGGCCACCAGGTCCAGGGGTCCGTCCAGGTCTAGACGTGGGTCGATGCCCAGTCCCGGCCGCACGTCGGCCACGACGTCCATGACGGCCGCACGCAACCCACCGGGCACGGGCGGCTGAAGCCGGAAGATCGAGACCCGGATCTGCTTGATCGCGTCGTCGAGGTTGGTCACGACGTCCTGGAGGGCCCGGACCAGTGCGGGGTCGGTGGCGCCCGACGCCGTCGCCTGGATGACGAGACCCGCGGCGAAGACCTGCTGGATGACGTGGTCGTGGAGGTCCCGCGCGATCCGGGCGCGGTCCTCGAGCAGGAGCACGCGCTGCTGGTCGCGCCGCGCCTCGGCGAGCTCGAGGGCGACGGACGCGTGGTTGGCGAACGTCGTGGCCATCTCGGCCTCGCCCTCGGTGAAGGGCCGGCGTCCCGGCCCCCGCATCACGACCAGGGTGCCGCGGGCCTCCTCGCGCCCGAGGAGCGGCAGGACCATGACCGGGCCGACCCTGACGTCGCCCGCCAGGTAGATCGTGCCTGCCAGCGCCCTGGGGTCCTCGGCGTCGGCGATGCGCACCGGCTTCCCGTGCTGGAGGACGTGCTCGCTGAGGGTGCCGGATGCGGCGTACCGAGCGCCCTCGATCCGGTCGGCCGCGGCACCAACGGCCACCGCGACCAGCAGGTCGGTGTCGACCGGCTGGACCACGGTGGTCAGGTCCGCTCGAGCCAGCACGTGCACGTCGTGCGCGACCAGGCGCAGCGCCTCCTGGTCTCCGACCAGCAGCCGCCGGGTGATCTCGGTCGAGGCCACCAACCACTCCTGGCGCAGGCGGCTCTCGTCGAAGGTGCGGGCGTTCGCGATGGCGACGCCGGCCGTCCCGGCCAGCGACTCCAGCAGGTCCTCGTCCGCATGCGTGAACGGCCTGGCTGCCGGCCGCGTCAGGAAGAGGTTGCCGATCGGCTGGCCCGAGATCCGCACCGGCACCGACATCGAGGCTCGGCGCTCGCCGTCGGGGTGCAGGTGGGCGGCGGTGTCGAGGTCGACGCCGGCGTGCACGTACTCCTCCAGGAAGCCGTCCTCGCCGGCGACCGCGAGGGCGCCGGACCTCGCGTGCACCAGTGCGACCGCGGCCTCCACGATGCGGCGCAGCACCACGGCCTGATCGAGGTCGCCCACGATCGTGCGATTGGCGTCGAGCAGTGCACGCAACTGCTCGGCGACGCTCCCGTCTTGCGTCACCTTGCGAAGACTAGACCCGCGGAGCACCTCACGCCTCGGGCGAGGCGACCCGGACCTGGTGAGTCAGCCGACCTCGGCGGCTGCGGCCGCGGCGGCCGCTCGCCGCTCCAAGCGGGCGGGGGAAGGCACGATCACCACCGGCACGGACACGTGGCGCAGGCAGTACTCCGCGACGGAGCCGAGGACCTGCTGGCTCGCACTGCTCGGCGCCCCGCTGCCGACGACGACCATCGATGCATGCTCGGCCCGCGCGACCAGGACCCGCCCGGCGTAGTCGTGGACGACGACGAGGTCGAGCTCGGGGGCGTCCTCGCGCTGGTCTGCCAGCCGGGCGAGACGCCGGGCCACCACCTCGCCCTGCATCTGCTCGACGCGAGCCCGCGCGTCGGCCTGGTCCGCCGAGTCGGGGGCGTCGAGGGGGCCGCTGCCCAGCCACGCCGTGACGACCTGCACCCGGCTGCCCCGCTCGGCGCCCTCGGCGAGGGCGAAGTCGAGGGCCGCGGCGGCGCCGGGGCTTCCGTCGACACCGACCACGATCACGCCACCGGTGTCTGCCACGAGGCCAGGGTCGCGTCCGCCTCGCCACCCTCGCATCCGGCCATCGGCCCGGATCCTCGGGACGTTCGTCCCGACGGGTCCCGACCCCGGCCCCTGGCCGGATCTCGACCTGGGCGCACGATCCGCCCTCGCGACCGGCGCGAGCCACCTGACAAGGACGCGTAGTTGCACATCGTTCGCAACTGCGATGAGATGGCGGTGACGTACCTCGACCCCGCGGGAGGACATCGGATGGCCCAGCAGTCCGCTACCGTCGCACCGACGACGACGCCGGGATCCGGCTCGCGCCTGCGGGCCTTCCGGTCGAGCCTGTCACCGCGCGACTGGCGGGTGCTGGTCTCGATGACGGCGTTCATCGTGGCTCTGCACGTGGCCGGCTTCGGCGTGCTGTTCGGGGCCGTGGCTCCCCACCACTACCACCTCGGCGGAGACCACCCGGTGTTCACCGTCGGCGTCGGCGTGCTGGCCTACACCTTCGGACTCCGGCACGCGTTCGACGCCGACCACATCGCCGCGGTCGACAACACCACCCGCAAGCTGATCGGCGACAACCTCGCCACCGAGGTGGAGGGCGAGTCGGCACCCAGGAAGCCGTTGTCGGTGGGCTTCTGGTTCTCGCTGGGCCACTCCACGATCGTGTTCCTGCTCGCGTTCCTGCTCTCGATCGGCGTGAAGTCACTCATCGGCCCGGTCGCGAACGACTCCTCCCGGCTCCACACGATCACCGGCGTGATCGGACCGTCGGTGTCGGGCGGCTTCCTGTGGGTCCTCGGCCTCCTCAACCTCGCCGCCCTCTTCGGCATCCTCAAGGTCTTCCGCGATATTCGGTCGGGCCACTACGACGAGGCGGAGCTCGAGAAGCACCTCGACTCCCGCGGCTTCATGAACCGCTTCCTGGGCGGGCTCACCAAGTCGATCACCAAGCCCTGGCAGATCTACCCCGTCGGGGTACTCTTCGGGCTCGGGTTCGACACCGCCACCGAGGTCGGGCTGCTCGTGATGGCCGGGGGTGCGGCGGCGGTCAGCCTGCCCTTCTACTCCATCCTCGTACTGCCCATCCTGTTCGCGGCCGGCATGTGCCTGATGGACACCGTCGACGGCGTCTTCATGAACGCGGCGTACGGCTGGGCCTTCGCCCGGCCGGTGCGCAAGGTCTTCTACAACCTCACGATCACCACGATCTCGGTGCTCGTGGCGCTGGTGATCGGGACGATCGAGCTGGTCGGCGTCCTGGCCGACCGACTGTCGATCACCAGCGGGCCGCTCGCGGCCGTCGCCGGGGTCAACCTGGACGACGCCGGCTACGCCATCGTGGGACTCTTCGTGGTCTCGTGGCTCGTCGCCCTGGGCGTGTGGAGGTTCGGCCGGATCGAGGAGAAGTGGTCCTCGAACCTCTCCGGCTGACCGCTTCGCGAGCCTCGAGAGATGGGTTGTGCGCCTGAGCCCGCGCTATCGCGCGCGCTCAGGCACACAACCCGTCCGCGACCATCGCGTCGTCGCGGTGGCAGATCCAGGATTCGAACCTGGGTAGGTATACACCGACGGATTTACAGTCCGCTCCCATTGGCCGCTCGGGCAATCTGCCGTGTCCACCGCCCCGCGGTTGGCGGGTTCGGAAGGCGGTCGGAAGAATAGCAAGGCAGGACACCAGACCCGAAACCGCCAGGAGGGCATCAAGATGGCCGACAGCTCGTTCGACATCGTGAGCAAGATCGACCGGCAGGAGGTCGACAACGCACTCGGGCAGGCCGCGCGTGAGATCGCGACTCGCTTCGACTTCAAGGGGACGGGCGCCACGATCGAGTGGCAGGGCGAGCACGCGATCGAGATCAGCGCGTCGGCCGACGACCGAGCCTCAGCGGTACTCGACGTCTTCAAGGACAAGCTGGTCAAGCGCAGCCAGAGCCTGAAGATCCTCGACGCCTCCGAGCCGCGCCAGTCGGGCCAGGTCTCGAAGATCGCGATCGCCCTCAAGGAGGGCATCACCTCCGACGACGCCAAGAAGATCTCCAAGCTGATCCGCGACGACGGACCCAAGGGTGTCAAGTCGCAGATCCAGGGTGACGAGCTCCGGGTCTCGAGCAAGAAGCGAGACGACCTCCAGGCCGTGATCGCCCTGGTCAAGCAGCAGGACTACGACTTCGCGGTGCAGTTCACCAACTTCCGCTGAATCGGCGCGTTTGCGCAGGTCAGCGAGTGGGACTAGCGCGGCCCACACCCGGGGCGCGGTTCGTTCGTTGTCGGTCGTGACTGCCCACGTGGCGGCCGCCCCGAGAACGCCCAGACCGAGCGCGGCGTACCGGCAGCGTCGAGATGCGCTAGCCCGTGCGGCAGCGTCGCGCCGGTGGGCGATCACTTCGCTGACCACGACCGTGACCAGCACCAGCATCAAGATGGCGAGTTCGATCATCGGAGTCGCTCCTCCCGAGGAATCATCCGGTCGTGCGGGTTAGCTTTTCGTGGAAGTACAACGGCAGGCAGGCGTTGTACCACTGGTTATCCACCCAGCCGGTTAGGGCGCCGCTGTAGGAGCCTTCGACGTTGACGCCCCGGTAGTGGGTGTGGGTGGTGTAGCCCAAGCAGAAGATCGAGTTGTGGAAGTCGGACCGAGACCAAGCGTTGGAGTAGCCGCAGTACCGATGGATGCCGTTATCGTTGGCGTCCATGTGCCAGCCGTCGCCGCTGCGCCACCACCAGTAGGCCCATCCGCTCGAACTGGTCACGCAGCCTTGTGGGTTCCAAGCCCAGGAGAGCAGGGACTGGTCCTTGTTGAGGTCGATTCCGGCCTTGTCCTCGAACCACGCAAGCTCGTTGCCCGAGGAGGAGTACGTCGTCATTGGCGACATGCCGGGAGCCGACATGCCGCGTCGCGAGGTCGGAGAAGCCAGTGACAGTGGTGTAGCCGGGGGCTGCGCCGTCGGCGTCGCCGTTCCCGGTGGGTCGGTTTGCGTGACCGACGAGCCAACCGGGTCGTTGGACGACGTGCTGGCTTGTGGGGTGCCCTGCTCCCACTCGAACGTGCAGGTGGAGGGGTCGACGCCAACCACGCGGGCCTCAACGGAGTCCTGGCCGGGAGCCAGGGTCAGCACCGGCGCGCTGGCTTGGCAGCCGTGGTCGACCACCTCTCCCTGCGTCGTCCAACGCTGGGAGTTGAGCAGCGGCGCATCAGCCCCCGACTGTTGATATTGGATCCCGCTACCGGACGCCATGGCGTCGTAGGTCCCGTACAGGAACGTCGCGCCCACGATGGCGGTCACCAAACGCGAGGTGGCGAAGAATGCGAATCACGGCGTCCGCCTCCGATCTGCCTAAACTAATTGACTGTACTGCCGGTAGGGGCGGGCGGCATCGGGCCCGTCGGGTGTTTTCCCGTGCAAGTGATCGCCGGATACCCTCAGATTGCGCTGTGCCCAGCTGGGCGCGCCCCAAGGGCTTGGCCGCGTCGCCGAACCGAAGGACCAACCGAGAGTGAAGGCGCCAGAACGTTCTGCGTTCGATAGTGCGGTGGGGGACGCCTTGCGGCGGTGGGATCACCGGCGTTGGCGTACCGGTTTCGAAGCCCGAAATATGAAGTGTGAAGAACTTCGAAGACGGGGAACGAGATCCGGTGCATCATGTCGGGCCACGCGTTTGTGTCGGTTCTGCTGCGGGCAGGGTCTCCATTCCGCGGGTGCGCAGGCGGTGAATGCACAAAGCTAGCCTCGCAACAAAGGGCTCTTTGGCACCCAGCTTCTACTCTTCTGTCTCGCCGTCCCCGCGGTCCGTCCTTCAGCCGATAATCGTCGCCTCTTCACGGTCCCCGGGATCTTCCTCAATCTCCTCCTCCGATCCCCCTTCCAACCCTTCTTCTCAGTCGGCACGCATGCTACGAAGGACGTAGATGGGTCGCCCGGGATCGGGCGGCCCACGCGGCATTTCTAGGGATCCGTTGGTTGTCGACGGACGCCGTTGAGACCAGGACTCGGGGTGGTCGATGTGCATGGCGGGGTGAAGTTCTACCGCGGCAGCGAAGGCCGCCCGGGCCTACGTCGAGCGCGACCGGTCCCGGGCTGATGACTACTACCTCGGTGAGGGCACCGGGGTGGCTGCTGCCCGGCTCACCGCGACCCCCGACGTGGTCCAGCGCGTGGGTTCGATGGGCGGCGAGACCTACGAGCAGTGGGTTGCCGGGATCGACGTCGACGCCGGTTCGAAGAAGGGTCGGGTTCGCGCACAACCGAACCCCACCCACCGGCCCTCGCGCCGGAGCCAACCCCGGCGACGAGATGCTCACCCTGCAAGAAGCCTGCCGCTACCTCCGGATCCCCGAAGGGACCCTGCGCTACTGGCGCCACCTTGGCTCCGGACCCCGCAGCTTCAAGATCGGCCGCCACGTCCGCTACTGGCGCACCGACCTCATCCTCTGGCTCACCGAACAGACCGATCGCGCGCAGAGTCGCTGACCCGATCTACGGACCGAGCAGCGCGAGGGGCACGACTGCTACCCCGTCGGGGCGGCGGAATGCATGTTCGCCGGTGGTGATGATCACGCGATCAGCGAGCCGGTCGCCGATCTGCTGGTGCAGCCAGTTGAGGTGACGTACATCCTTGTCACTGATCGACTCACTCAGCTTGACCTCGATCGCGACCGCGCGGCGGTCCTCTCCTTCGACGATCAGATCGATCTCGTGGTCCGTCTCCTTCGTGCGCAAGTGGCCCACCTGCGCCGAAGCGGCCGATGAACAGACCCGGACGCTCTGGGCAACGAGCGACTCGAACAAGGCGCCTACCCAGGTGCCGGTCGGAGCTGCCACCCGGTCGCCGGCTCCCTGCAGGAGCCCGGCCTTGCCGACTCCGACCAACCGCGCAGCCAGCGCTGGATCGACGAGATGATGCTTCGGCGAGTGTGTCAGCCGCTTGAGCGGATTGAACATCGGTACCCAGGCCTCGACAGGGTCCAGGACGAAGATCCGTCGAAGGTGCTCGCGGTAGTTGTCGACGGTGGCCCGTGAGGGCTTGTCCACGACTCCCGCGGTGGCGGCGTCGAGGATCTTGGTGTATGCGGCGTCGGTCGAGGTTGCAGCGGCGTAGGCGGCCAGCCAGGCGCGGACCGCGCCGGGACGGCGCACACTGAGTCCGCTCTCGGGCAGGTCGCGATCGACGATGCGCGCGATGTAGCTGTCCAGCTGAACGGTCCTGGCCCGCTCCGGCAGGTCTCGGATTCCCGGGAATCCCGAGGCGAGGATCTCGTCGACGTATGTCGTCAGGCCGACGCCGGACCTGCCGATGATCTTCGGCCGCGACCCGGTCAACAGATCCGACAGCGACACCGTTGGCTCGGCCAACCCGCGCTCGGCGAACGAGAGGGGGCGCATCGCCAGGCTGACGATCCGGCCCGCGCCGGAGTGGATGCGCGTGCCGGGTGCGACGCCGGCAGAACCTGCGAGCAGGAACCGGCCACCGCGCGGATCCTCGTCGACAGCCCGACGGACCCTGTCCCACACCGCTGGGTGGAGTTGCCACTCGTCGATGAAGACCGGCGGGGCGGCCCGCGCGACGTAGTCGAGATCAGCCGCGATGACCTCGCGCTGGGCGGGCAGATCCAGGGAGATCACGGTCTCGGCGCGCTGGAGGGCCGTCGCGGTCTTGCCGACGCCCTTGGCTCCCTCCAGGGCGATCGCCGCAAGGTCTGGGAACAGCTCGTCAAGCAGCTCGTCGACGACCCGGCGACGGTAGGACATGCCGCGAACCTAGCAGACGGACGCCTGCGAACTAGGCGTTTCGACGCCTCTGAACCAGGCATTTCGACGGCGCCGCGCCGCCGCTTGGCAGCCAGGAGCCGACCCGGTCACCCTTCGTCAGGGCATGGCTGAGAGTCCGCAAAGAGTCCGCAGGATTCTCGTCGGCAGCCAACATTCACCAACGTCGACACACGGGTAACCGCAGGTCACGTCACCATTGTCGATCACAGTCAACGCGACCCACCTACGCGGGTGCGCTTCACCAACTACCGCTGACTCTCACCATCGGCCAACCAGAGGCATCTCTGCCGCAGCCAGGTTCGGAAGCACCCGGTCAGGACTCCAAGTAGCGCAGGACGGCGAGCACGCGTCGGTGGTCAGCGTCCGAGGGGGCCAACCCGAGCTTGGCGAAGATGTTGGCGACGTGCTTCTCGACCGCCCGCTCCGAGATCACCAGGGTGCCGGCGATGGCGCCGTTCGACCTGCCTTCGGCCATCAAGGAGAGGACGTCGCGCTCTCTGGGGGTCAGCGCATCGAGGCCGTCGACGCGCCGGGCGGCCCCTCGGAGGAGCTGCGTGACGACCTCGGGGTCGAGGGCCGTGCCGCCGGCCGCAACCCGACCCAGCGCGTCGACGAACTCGCCGACGTCGCCGACGCGGTCCTTGAGCAGGTATCCGATGCCGGCCGCGCCGCGACCGGATGCCGCTCCCAGCAGCTCGGCGGCGTGCCGGATCTCGATGTACTGGGAGAAGACCAGCACTCCGGTGCCCGGGTGGTCACGGCGGATGGCGATTGCCGCCCGGATGCCCTCGTCGGTGTAGTCGGGTGGCATCCGCACGTCCACGACGGCAGCATCCGGTGCGTGTTCCTCCACGGCCGCTCGCAGAGCATCGGCATCGCCTACGGCGGCCACGGTCTCGTGTCCCCGGTCGGCCAGGATCTCGACCAGCCCGGCCCGGATGACGGCGGAGTCTTCGGCGATGACGATGCGCATTCGATGCTGCTCCTCTGGGATCAGACGTGAGATGGCAGTTCGACGGTGACCACCGTGGGGCCTTCGGCCGGGCTCTCGACCTGGAGCCTGCCGTCAACGTTCTTGACCCGTTCTGCGAGGCCGGCCAGGCCTCCGCCAGGTTGGAGCCGGGCGCCGCCTGTGCCGTCGTCGCTGACTCGCAACCTCACCTGGCCGGGCTGGTGGGACACCTCCACGTGGGCGCGCTGGGCACCGCTGTGCTTCGCCGCGTTCGTGAGCAGCTCCGCGGCGCAGAAGTACGCGATCGTCTCGATGGCAGGAGACGGGCGCTGCGGCATGCGGACCACCAGCTCGACCGGCAGGTCGCTGCGTTCCGCCAGGCCCGCGAGGGCGGCACCGAGGCCTTCGCCCAGAGCCGGCGGATGGATGCCGCGAGCCAGGTCCCGCAGCTCGGTGATCGCCTCCATCCCTCCGCTATGGGCGGCGACGACCAGCCCTAGGACTCGGTCGAGATCGGCGCCCTCGATCCTGGCGGCCGGCGCGCTGAGATGGTCCCGAGCAAGCGCCAGCTTCATGACGACCGCGACCATCTGTGCCTGGGCTCCATCGTGCAGGTCCTGCTCGATGCGGCGCAGCCGGGCTGCCGCGTCGTCCACCACGAGAGCCCGCGATCGTTGCAGCTCGCGGACGCGCTCGACGTTCTTCGGGGCATCCCGGAGCATGTTCCAGCGCGGCACCAGGTAGGCCAGTGAGCCGTTCAGGGCGGCCACCAGGAAGAAGACCGCTCCCCACCACTGACCGAAGACCAGGAGCACCACGCCTGCGATCACGAAACAGGCCGCGGCTGCCCATCGGGTGAGCGCCACGCCCCTCACGTGACGAGCCCCGAACGCCGTGAACGTGCCCCTGGCCGCCGATGGGCTGGCGTTGGTCATGTCGAGATCCTGGCGTCGCTCGAGCTGTCCTGGCGCCGGTTCCAGTGCGGGACCAGGTAGGCGAGCGAGCCGTTGAGCCCGGCCGCCACGAAGAAGACCGCCCCCCACCACTGACCGAAGACCAGCAGCACCACGCCCGCGATCACGAAACAGGCCGCGGCTGCCCATCGGGTGAGCGCCACGCCCGTCACGTGACGAGCCCCGAACGCCGTGAACGTGCCCCTGGCGGCCGGTGGACCCATGCCCCTCGACTGTCGATGCTCAGTCGTGTCGTGCATAGGACTGCCTCCTTCGATCCTCGGCGCCGACCACCTCGTCGCCCACCTCGTCGATCTTCGCCCTGAGCAAGACAGAGCTCCACCGTGCGGGCACCCGGATCCGGGGTACGGCTGACACGGTGCCGTGGACCGACGGCACAAGGACCACACCTGGACCAAGCCGTGACTTCCCGCTCGACGCCCGCCGGCTCACGCCGCACCACGCCGAGAGCGGCCGGCATCGACCTGCGGGGCCCGGGGTGAGTCAGTAGAGCTGGACCTGGGCGGTGACCCGGCTCTGCTGCTGGGCGCCGTAGAGGCGAACGCTCGAGATGCCGTTCGAGGTCACCCCGCACAGGGTGGGAGCCGTCCCCGGGGTCGGCAGTGAGCAGCCGAGGGCCAGGACGTCGCGGCCGACGACGGCCTGGGTGGTGCTGGTCAGCCGGTGTCCGGTCGAGACGAGGAGAGAGGTGATCGTCGCGACCGCACGGCCGGGGACGCTGGTGGTCTGCACCGCGCCCGACAGCCGGTAGCGCAGGAAGACCGCACGGGCCACGGGGAGCCGGTACTCCCAGGTGCCGGTGGCCTGGTTGGCGACCGGCAGGGCGCTCGAGCGCACGCCGTCCGCCGCCACCACCAGCCGGCCGAGCGAGACCGAAGCCGGCGCGAGCCCCGGCACCAGCGGGACTCGGAGGGTCAGGCTCTGCACGGGCGTCGCCGACGCGATCCACTGGGTCACCTCGAGGTCCCCCGTGGGGAGCACCCGCGTGCGGATGTACGACGTGCCCGGGCGCAGCCGGATCGGCGCGGTGTACGAGGCGGCCAACCTCGCCCGCTGCTCGGCCGGACGGCCTGAGCCCAGCACCCACACCAGGCCGCCGACCACCCCCACGACCAGGCCGACCGCGATGCTCCAGCTCAGGGGTCGCTGCCACCAGGGACGCGCGCCCGCGAACCGCGCGGCAGCCCAGGGCGCCGGCTGCGTCGGATGCGGGCCCTCCGCGGCAGCGGCCCGGAACATGAGTCGGCGTCGAAGCGCGCGGTGGCCGACCGCGGCCTCGGGAAGGGGAGGGCGTGCCGGCCTGCGTCGCGACAGAACGGACATGACAGCACCCGACGTGAGATCCCAAGCCGCCCGGTCAGCACTTTTTTACCTTCTTTACCGACGACGAGGGGATCACGGCCCTGTCCGGTCGTCAAGGCCACGTGGCCCCGACGGAGTCCACTGCTGGGACTGCTGGGGCACGCGTGACCCAGGGGGCGCAGGGTGTGCGCCGCGGCTCCCGCGCTACGACGCCGCACGAGCCCTCAGCGGCGCCTCAGCGCGCCGGGAGACCCTCCATCATCTTCAAGGCCCGGGGCAGACACCGGCCGGTCGGCGACGAGGGGAACGACGATGACGGACGAGCGAGTGGTCGAGCGGGCTCTGCGATCCGTGCTGCGCGACCACGGCTGGCGGGTCGTGCAGGACCGCGACCGACTGCGGGCCATGCTCTCCGACGTCCTCGGGGTGGACGCGACCGAGAACCGCGGACTGGTCGACGCGCTCGTCGTCGCGGCTGACCACGGTGTCCTGGACGACCTCGCGAGCAGTACGGCGACCGGGCACGGCGAGCTCGGCGACGTACAGGGCCAGCTGGAGTCGTGGGGGCTCAGCACCGAGCGCGCGCAGTGGGCGGTCGCGACCTGGGCCTCCGTCCTGCCCAGCGGGACCGACCCGGCACCCACGACCGACCCCGCCCCGCCGCGTCAGCCTCAGGCCGCGACGCCCGTCCGTCCGCTGGTGACGAACGCGGCGATCGACGCCGAGATGACCGCCGCGCCGCCCGCGGCCACGGCCCTCCCGCCGATGCCACCTCGGGCGACCGTGCCCGGCCCTGCGCCGCGGCCGGGAGTCGGCATCGACCGCCCGCGTGGCTGGCTCCGCTCGCGCACCGGACTGGTCGCCGCCTGCACCGTGGGAGCGCTGGCCGTCGCCGGCGGCGGGTTCGTCGCGCTCGCGCACCCCTTCGGCGGGCATGCCCAGGCAGCCACCACCGACGCAGCACACCGCCCCACGCCCATGGTGGCGTCCGCGACGATGCTGATGAGCGACCACAGCCTGCAGCCGCGTCCCCTTGCCCACCCGGTGGGGATGGCCGCGGAGAAGGTCGGCGTCAGCCTGACCTCGCTGTCCGAGGTCAGCCAGGTCCAGGTCGGCGGCCACACCATGACCCCGCCACCGGGCGGCCGGCTGATCACCTTCGGGCTCGGCCCCTGGGCATGCCAGGACCACGCGTCGTGCGGTCACGGCCACGACCTCGGCGTCGAGGTGGGCGGCCAGTCGCGGACCCTGCGGGGATCGGGGCCGTACGTCGTCGCCGTACCGGCCGACACGACGTCCGCCGATCTCGTGCTCAGCTCCGAGGGTGTGGACCAGCGGATCTCGCTGCTCACCGGCCAGGCGGACGCGGGGAACATCCAGGTGCTCGAGCGCCAGCACCGCGACCTCACCGTCAACCGGCACTTCGTGGTCACGACCGCGACGTCGATCCCGATCTACTACATCGACGGCCAGCCCGGGCTCTACCACCACACGCTCGACGTCACGGTCGCCGACGCCCACCTCGACTACTTCGTGGCGGGACAGACGCCCCACGACCCGAGCCGCGCCTTCCTCTTCGTCCGCTCGTGGTACACCCGTTCCGAGGACCCCGACAAGAAGCACGAGTGGGCCTTCGACGAGCCGGCGCTGACGTTCGTGGCCCGGGACGGGACCGTGTACCACGCCAGTGACCTCACCGAGAAGAAGAGCTACGCCACCCAGGTCTTCGAGGTTCCGGCCTCCCTGCAAGGCGGCCAGTTCGTCATCGGGGGCCCGCACGTCTTCGACGAGAAGGCCACCAACGGCCGGGCGTTCACGCTGACCATCGCCCAGCACACCGAGCGCTTCGCCTTCTGACCGGCAGCCGACCGGCAGCCGACCGGCAGCCCGCCGGCAGCGCGTCTCAGCCGCGGGCCATGAACCGGACGACGGAGTGGCCGATCTCGATCCGGTCGCCGTCGACCAGGAGGGCCGGCCCCTCGAGGCGCACGCCGTTGAGGTAGGTGCCGTTGGTCGACCCCAGGTCGGTCACCTGGCAGCCACCCGGAGCCGACGTCACCTGGGCGTGCCTGCGGGACGCCTCGTCGTCGACCAGCACCACGTCGCAGGCCTCGTGCCGCCCCAGGACGACCGGCGCGGCCTCGACCGGGATCCGTTGACCGCTGGGTCCGACCAGGGTGGGCGGCGCGGCCGACAGGGCCGAGCGCACGAGGACCGTCTGGGTCATCCTGCGCGCGGGCGTCCGGCGTACGGCGGGCTCCGGGCTCAGGGCGGAGTCCTGGTTGAGGATCGCCCTCTGGAGCGCGACCAGGCGGGCGGTGGGCTCGACCCCGAGCTCGCGGTCGAGGGCGATCCGGGCCGACTGGTACGCCGAGAGTGCGGCGTCCTGCCGCCCCGTCCGGTAGAGGGCGGTCATCAGCTGCTCCCACAGCCGCTCCCGGGTCGGGTGCTCGGTGACCAGGTCCTGAAGGGGGGAGACGAGTGCGTCGGCGCGACCACACGCCAGCTCCGCGTCGGCCCAGGCCTCCAGACAGGTCAGGCGCTGTGCCTCCAGGGCGACCGCACGCGCCTCGCCGAACTCGAAGTCGCGCAGGTCGGCGAGGGCCTGTCCCCGCCACTGGTTGAGCGCTGCGGCGTACGCCGTGGCCGCGGCCGCGTGGTCCCCACCGGAGGAGGCGCGCTCCCCCTGGGTCGCGCCGGCGAGGAAGGCGGCCACGTCGGTGTCGCACGCGAGCGCGTAGCCGGGGTCCCGGGTCACGATCGCCTCCGCGGCGTCGTGCTCGGCCAGGGCCTTGCGCAGCGTCGTCACGTGGTACTGGAGGGTGTTGCGCGCCGACCCCGGGAGATCCTCGCCCCAGACGCCGAGCAGGAGCTCGTCCACGCTGACGACGCGTCCCCCGGCCAGCGCGAGCTGGGCCAGCACGGCACGCAGCTTCGGGCCGCCGGCGGAGACTGGCTCGCCGTCGACCCGAAGCTCGAGGGGTCCGAGCAGCTCTACCCGGACCCGTGTGCCCGGACTCAGTTCCAATCCACGTTCCCTGTGTAGTCATAGATGTCGTGCAGGTCTCCACCGACCCCGACCTTGATCCGATAGGTGCCGTTGGGGAGGTTCTCGCCGAACACGAACGCCACGCAGCCGTCGGCCTTCATCTGGTTGTGCAGCTGCGACATCGCAGAGGTGACCTGGTTCCACTGCCCGCTCGAGTCCTGCACGTAGACGGCGGCGGCGAGGTCGAGGTTCTGGCCGCCGGTGAAGCCGGTGTAGTCGAAGGCGATCAGGGCGTTGCTCCCCGCCTGCGTGTGGGCGTCGTCGCAGCTCCCGACCGCGTTGTCGGCATAGCCGGTGCCGACGGCCACGACCTTGGTGATCTTGGCGCTCGCCGGGTGCGGCACGGCGTACGGCGTGGTGTAGCGCCGGCCAGCCCGCGCCGCGGCCAGCACCGGCTTGACGAAGTCGATCGGCCGCATCCGCGACCCGGAGGGGGCACCCGCATCGTGGTCGGGGATGTACCACGTCGGGATCCCCACCATGGTGTGCGTCGTCTCGTCGAAGACCAGGCCGCCCGAGTTGCCGTGCAGGACCTGAGCTCCCTCGAAGTTCCAGATCGCGGCGTTCGCCTCGGTTCCCCACTTGGGGGCCAGTCGTTGGTCCTCGACCGTGCTCGAGAGCTGACCGCTGCCGAAGTTCGGCGCCTGCGAGCCGGGGTCCTCCGGGTAGCCCCACACGCCGATGTGGTCGCCGGCCTTGAGGTCGCTCGAGTCGCCGAGCGGCACCTGTGGGAGGTAGTCCCAGTCCTTGGGCCCGGCTACCGGAGCGTCGCCGGGGTCGCTCCCACCGTTGTAGAGCCGGTCGATCTTCAGGACCGCCACGTCGAGGTAGCCGTCCCACGCGACGGGTCTCGCCCAGAACTTCGGCAGGGCGGCGGACTTGCCGTCAGAGGAGACGTAGACGACCAGCTCGGCCGGGTTCTTCGGCAGGTCCGACTGCATCTGCGGGGTGTCCTGTCCGAACTTCGGCAGTCCTTGTCCCAGGGCGCTGGACACCGCCACGTGGGCGTTGGTCATGATCAGGCCCTTCTGGGCGTCCACCACGACCCCGGAGCCGTAGATGCCGTCTGGCCGGACCAGCTCGACGGTCGCCTCCGCGAGCTGCGCGTCGGTCAGCCGGTCGGCGCCGGAGCCGCCGTGGTGTGCGCGCAGGCCGACGGCCACCACACCGAGCACCAGCACCACGACGGCCGCGGCGGCGGCGGGCACGACCCATGCCGGGCCCTTCCCGCGCCAGGACCTCGCGGCGCTCGCGACGGCAGCGATGCCGCCGCCGTGCGAGGCGGGCGAGCTGCCGGGGGCCTGGGTGGTGAGATGGTCGCCGCGTCCAGGGTCGCCGAGCACGAACTCCTGCTGGCCGGTCAGCGTCGCCTCGGTGACTCGCTGTCCGGCCAGCCAGGTGCCCGAGCTCGACCCGAGGTCACGAAGCACCCAGGTGCCGCCGGTCTGCTCGATCCGCGCGTGGTGCCGGGAGGCAGTGCTGCCCGGAGCCATCAGGTCGTTGTCGCTCTCGCGGCCGATCGTGAGCGCACCGCCGGACGCGATGACGCGGGTGGTGCCGCCCAGGGTCACGGTCAGGCTGTCGACGCCCGTCACCTCGGTCTTCGGGGCACCGCCGGCGAGCACTCCGCCGGGTCGACCGGGGACCTCGGTCGGAGGAGCCGCGTTCGCGACGTCCGGCCTGGCCCGCTCGGGCGCCGGACGCGCGACGCCCGGGCCGAACCGGAGCCGGACCGCCTCGGCGCCCTGCCCGAGCACGATCTCGGTGGAGCCGGTGATCGTGGTCGTCCGCACCGCGGCGCCACCGACGAAGCTGCCCTGGGTCGACCCGAGGTCGGTGTACTCCCAGCCGGAGCCAACGCGCTCGACGCGCGCGTGCAGGCGCGACACGGCCGTGCTGTCGAGCACCAGCGTGGAGCCGGGGTCACGGCCGATCGTGGCGGTGGTTCCGGCCCGGACGACCACGTCGGGACCGACTCCGCCGATGACGAGGTCGTCGGGACCCGCCGGACCCGCCGGACCCGACGCCGCAGCGGCCGGCCCGGGCGCGTCGGGGGCAGCGGCCGGGGACGGCGGCGCGGGTGGCGGAGGCGGCGGCGGCGCGGACTCCGCCATTCCCAGGGCCGCTGCGATCGCGCTGACCGCCCACTCCGCGTCCTGCGGCTGGACCGACGACGTCTGCTGGAGCTCACTGACGATCGCCGAGGCGGCAGTGCCCTGACGGAGCTTGGCCGGCACACCCGAGCTGATCGCGAGCCCGATCAGGTTGGCCTCGGCGGTGGCACCGACCACCGCGTCGCCGAGCATGGCGCGCACGCGCCGGGCGTCGTCGAGGAGATCCGGACCGTGCGCGCCGACGAGCTGGACGAGCTGGCGCCGTACTGCTGCGGCTTGGCTGCTCTCTGCCTGGTTCATCCCACATCCCCCATCGCGGTGACTCGTGTCTGGTACTGACCCACACGGTGGGGCGTGACACTGAGCCGGCACTGAGGTCGGGCCCGAGCCACGACGGTCCCGAGGTGGCTGCATGGTGTCAGGTCAAGGGCGGAAGTGCGACCTGCACGAGCTCGAATACACCAGAAGAGGTAAGGAAGCCCCGGCCCGGGAGGGCCAGGGACTCCAGGGGGGTCCGCAGCCTGACACCGGCCAGGTCGCCGTCGAGCTCGACGTCGGGCGACATCAGCAGGGCGCGCTTGCCTCGCCTGATCTCGGGCACCAGCCCGGCGTACGCGCGCATCGCCCAGCGGTTGTCGACGGCGGCCACGAGGCGCACCGGCTCGTCCCGGCCCCGACGGCTCAGCTCCTCCAGCGCCGTGGACACCTCGTCCGGCATCGAGTCGACGTCATCCAGCAGGCACAGGACGGAGCGGCCCGCCGTGAGGAGGGCGTCGACCTCGCCGAGTGCTCGCGTGACCGACTCCGGATCCGTGGCGTCGACGGGCCCGACGTCCCAGGCGACGACGTCGTCGAGTGGTGAACGCCGGGTCCTGAGCAGCGCCTTCGCGGGCGGCTCGGACGCTCGTCCAGCCGACACCGCGAGGGTGGCCAACGCCGTTGTCCTCCCACTGCGCGGGGGGCCCGCGACGAGCGCATGACCGTCCGTGAGGTCGAGCACCGCGGGCTGGACGTCGTCGTCACCGACGCCGCACGTGAGCGCGAACGGCGACGCCGGGGCTGGCAGGTCGTCGAGGCGCACCTGCCCCGGCATCCGCGCGAGCCGGCGCACCGGGACGCTCCACCGCTGACGGGCGGACTGCGCCAGCTCGTCGATCGCGGCGGCCTCGGCCCGCGGGTCGGGCGAGGCCACCACCGCGACCTGCACCTCGGTCGTGCCCTGGATGAAGCCGCGACCCGGACCCATCGAGGCGTGGTGCACCAGATCCTGTCGGACCCCGACCAGCGCATAGTCGTCGCGCTCCGCCATCCGGAGCACGAGCCGCGTCGTGATCACGCTGGTCAGCGAGCTGGGCACCGCGGCCCGTCGGTCGGCAGTGACCACGAAGTGCAGCCCCACCCCGGGTCCGTCCGGGATCAGCCGCTCCAGGCGCTCGAGGAGGCGACCGCCGTCGACGCGCTCGAGGGCGGCGGTGGCACCGGCGTAGCCGTCGAGCAGGACCAGCACTCGGGGGAGCCGGGCGTCGCTGCGCTCGGCCAGCTCGGCGAAGCTGGTCAGACCCTGGCCGGCGATCATCCGCTTGCGCTGCTCCGTCATGGCCGTGAGCCGACGCAGCAGCCGCCCGACCCGGCCGATGTCGTCGGCCCCCACGATGCCCGCGACCTGAGGAGCTCCCTCCAGCACGTGCAGCCCGTGACCGGCGAAGTCGAGACCTGCGATGACCACCTCGTCGGGGCCGTGCGAGCCGATGAAGCCCGCGGCCAGAGTGCGCAGCAGCGTCGTCTTGCCGCTCCTGCTGGTCCCGAACACCAGCATGTTCTGGTGATGGGCGAGGTCGAAGCCCACCACCTGCTGGTCCTGCTGCTCGGGCAGATCTGCCAGTCCGAGCACCACCGACGCCGCAGGCAGCACGGGGATCCGCGCGGTCAGCTCGGGCAGGGGCAGGACGGGCGCCAGAGCGGGGAGCCACGGGACGTGCGGGGGCTGCCACTGCCCGAGCCTGGTCACCTTCTGCGCCGAGGCGACCAGCTCCTCGAGCACCGTGCGACCGACCGCGGACGCGGAGACGGGAGGGGTCGCCGTCCCGCCCCACAGGTCGCGAGCCTCGATCGCGGCGTCCACGCCCTCGCGCACCGGGGCGCCGACGAAGGCGCTCTGGAACTCGGTCAGCGCACGGTCGACCCGGCCGAACGCACGCCCGGCCAGGGTGCGCGGGATGTGTGCGGCCTCTCGCGAGTCGATCACGTCCATGCTGTCGGCCTCGTCGTTGACCCGGAGCGCGATCCGGACCCCGACGTTGGCCCGGATGCGGTCGTTGATCACCCCCGCGGGTCGTTGGGTCGCCAGCACGAGCCGCAGCCCCAGCGAGCGGCCCCGGGCGGCGATGTCGACGACGCCCTCGACGAACGCGGGGATCTCCTTGGCCAAGGTGGCGAACTCGTCGACCACGATCACCAGGTCGCCGGGCGCGGCGTCCGGATGGCTCCGGCGCAGCTCGGTCAGGTCGCGCGCCCCACGACCGGCCAGCAGTCCTTCCCGGCGCTTGATCTCGGCGTCGAGGGCGACCATGACCCGGTGGGTCAGGTGGTCGTCGAGGTCGGTCACCACGCCGACGCAGTGCGGGAGGTGCATCGCGTCCTTGAACGCCGCGCCGCCCTTGTAGTCGACGAGCAGGAAGCCCACCCTGCTCGGCGGGTACGACGCGGCCAGCGACGCCACCATCGTCTGGAGGAGCTCGGACTTGCCCGATCCCGTCGTCCCGCCCACGAGCGCGTGCGAGCCGCTCGGACCCAGCTCGAGGTCGAACGGACCGTCGTCGCCGAGCCCGAGGCGAGCGGTCAGCTGCGTGATCGGCGCCTGCTCCCAGCGCCGCCGCATGCCCGCCGGGGTGGCCAGCTCGGGGACCAGGTCGTCGAGGGCGACCCGGTCGGGCACCGACATCACCTGATGCAGGTCGGCCGCGTCACGCACGGGCGCCAGCGAGGCGGACAGGTCGAGGAGCGCGGCCCGCGTGAGGTGCTCCGGCGCCAGCACCGCCCGCTCACCACCTCGCATCGTCACCAGGTCGGCGTGGTCGCCGGCCAGGGTCAGCAGGTGTGACACGGTGCTGGGCGCTGCCCGCGGGTCATCGCCCATCCAGACGGTCACGATGCCGACGTCGTGGGCGCCCAGCACCTCCGACAGGCGAGCGCGGTCGGGGTGGCAACGCCCGTCGACGAAGACCACCAGCAGCGGATCCCCACCGGCGCCACCGGCCCTGGGCCGGTCTCGCGCCACTCGCCGCTGCTCGGCGAGCCGGGCGACGGAGTCGAGCAGCTCGTCGGCACCGGCGGCCATCGTCACCGGCTCGGTGGCGATCCAGCCGCGCGCGACGTGCGGCAGCCAGCGCCAGCACTCCGCGCTGTCACGGTCGGTGAGCGCGCCTGCGACCAGGACGTCGGCCGGGCTGTGCAGCGCCACGACCTGAGCGACCAGCCACGCGAGCGTGCGATCGAGCTCCTCTCCCCTGCCGACGACAGCCAGCCCCGCGCTGCCCGTCAGGCCGACGGTCACCGGCATCTCGGCGACCACGGCGCTCGCAGCGAAGTCGGGGCTGTCGGAGAGCTCGGCCAGACCTGCCATGTCGTTGCGCAGGGTGACCGGAGCGCTGCGGGTGCCACGTCCCAGTCGCACGGTGAGGAAGTCGGGGTCACCGGGATGGCGCTCCCACAGACGCGAGGTCAGCCGGGTCGCCGTGGCCTCGACCTCCCGCGGGGAGGGATGGTGACGCAGCATCCAGTCGGCCCATGCGGAGGTGACGGTCCGGACCTGCGCGAAGGTGAGCTCGACCTCCTCGTCATAGGTGCGGCCGTACTCGCGCAGCTCGTCGGCGCGGGCGCGGCGCTCCTCGACGTAGTTCCAGGCGACCATCACCGGGGTGAAGAGCGCGAAGAGGGCGATCTCCCAACGGCGTACGACCAGGATCAGGATCGCGCCGATGGCCACCGGGATGAGGATCGCGCCGAGCGGGAAGCGTCGGGGCGGGTGGTGGGTGCGCTTGGACGGGACCGGCACGGACAGGGCCGGCTCGTCGTGGACGGCGCGCGGCGGGCGGTTGAGCGAGATGCGCCCGTCGTCGGCCGGCCCGTGCCGCTCCGGCCAGCGCACCAGCTCCCCCACGACTCCACCGGGGTTGAGCCCCACGGTGAGGCTGAGCCGTTCGCCCCGCAGCAGCCCGACGTCGCGCAGCGTCGCGCGTCGGTCGACGTACCGTCCCGAGACCAACGACCTGGCCTGGACGGCTCCGGACGCCCCGACCAGTCCCGCCTGGGCTCCGAGCACGTCGAGCACCGCCCCGGCTGACGCATCGGCCGGGGCGGTGAGGGAGATCGGTCGTGGCTCGGAGTCCGATCGGGACACCTCGAGCTCGACGTGGACTCTGGAGGTCATGGCACCTGGGATTCTCTCCTGGACCTGGCGCCGATGTCTGCCTTGCCCGTCTGAGACGTCAGTCGTCACCGAGGCTGACGTCCAGCGGATCGGTGCTGAACCCCGTGCCGTTGGTGTTGTCGTACGTCGCGTTCCCCTGGCTGTCGTAGCCCAGATGCTCGACGTCGTCGGGCAGGACGAACGGGTCCTCGGTGTTCATCATGTTCATGGTCTTGATCCACTGGTCGTTGGAGTACTGGTTGGTGGCGATCCAGTTGGACAGCTGGGTGGGGGTCCAGCTGTTGGCGTCGGCCGGGAGGTTGCTCGGCTGAGGTGAGACCGTGACCACCGAAGGCGCCGTCCCGGACACCGTGCCCGGTGCGCTGACGTCGGTCGCGACGTTCTGCTCCTGCTGGAGGCGCACCGAGCGGTGGAGAGCGTGGCCGGCCGCCCCGGCGACCCGCGTGATGCCCTTGAGCACCTGCTCGTGGATCGCGGTGAGCTCGCTGTCGACCCAGGGGACCGTGGAGCGCAGCTCGCCACAGGCGCAGAAGTCCTGCTGGGTGGGCCCGAGGAGGAACTCGTCGCCGACCGCCTCCCCCGCCTGCTTGCTCGCCTGGACCACAACCTGGGCATACGCCTGGACCTGGTTCGGGTCGATCAGGATCTTCTCCTGGCACATCACCAACACCCCCCTTGCCGCTGCTCGGCCAGCTGCTGCTGCTCGAGCCGGTCTGCCTCGCGAACCAGCCGGTCGGCCAGCTCCTGCATCCGCACCGACGCGGACCTGAGGTCGAAGACTCCCCCGATGGTCTCGACCCTGAAGTGGTCCCCTGCCGGTCCCTGGAACGTGACGGTCCCGACCTGGGTGTCCACCTGGTTGCTGCTCGCCGTGAGCCCGTCCGCCCCGGAGCGCAGGCGAGCTGCTGCCGCCCGCATGCTCGCCGGGTCGTTGGTCACTGTCGTCATCGTCCTGCTCCCGTTCTGTCTCTCGCGCCGTTCGGTTCGGGACGAACCGGTCAGCTACCGGCCTGCTGGAGCGCCTCACGGCGACGCGCGACCTCGAGGGCGGCGTCCTGGAGGGCCGTGCGCAGCTTGGACAGGTTGGGCTCGAACTCCGACTCCCACAGCTGCCGGAACCGGTCGGCCGCGGGGCCTTCCCACGACGTGCCGGCCAGCTGGCCGCGGATCGTGCGGGTCAGCTCCTCGACAGTCCCGGCCTCGCGGTCGAACACGCCGCGCAGACTCACCAGCTGCTCGAGCTCGCCACCGATGCGTGCCATCTTGATCAACTCCTCGTTCTCGGTGTCGGGCCTCTCCCGACGCGATGACTCTCGCGCGGTGCTCTGAGGTCGGGCTGAGGTGCGCGAACGGGCGGCGCGGGCGAGCGACGGTGGAGCGAGTCGAAGCCCGGTGACGGCTGGGGCGACCGATGCGTGCTCTCGACCGACGGGGTGCTGCGGGGGTGAGCCAACCCGTGTCACCAGACCATGAGTCCCGCGGCGGCGGGCTTCGGAACCGCAGGCTCCGGGATGCGGCGGTCGGCCGACTCGCCGGCCGGCGTGGACGCGAGCTGGGACGCCGCGGTCGAGACGAACCGCACCAGATAGGCGAGCTGCTCGGGGTCCCCGGCCGAGAACGGCCGCAGCTGGGGGTCGGCGATGAACTGCTGAAGGACGTCGACGTCCGCGTCGGACCCGATGGCGATCGCCAGCCGGACGGCGCGCTTTCCCCACGGCTGCGCCATCAGCGTCGCCAGCCCGTCCTCGAACGCATCGGTCGGACGCCCGTCCGAGATCACGACGAGCACCGGCGGGAAGGCCCGGGCGTCCATCGGCGGGACGGCGAGCACCGAGCTGACCTCGACCAGGGCGGCACCGAGGTCGGTGAAGCCGCCTGCGGAGACCGGAGCCCAGGCCACGTCGCGTGCCGGTGTCGGCTCCCGCAGGTGCCACCGCGCGCCGTCGGCGAAGACCACGGCACGCACCAGCAGGTCGACGAACGGGTTCTGCTCGGCCAGTGCGGCGAGGTGGGGCAGCGCGCCCCGGATGGCGTCGTTCAGGGCCTCGATCTTCCCGTCGACGCTCATGGATCCCGACCCGTCGAGCAAGAAGATGAAGTGCAGCGGTCGGGCTGCCAGTCGCGCCCCGGGGCGGAACGCAGCGGGGTCCGCATCGCTCATCGGATCGCACGCCCCGCCTTGCCGGGGGTGGCCTTGCTCTTGCCGCCGTTGCCGTCGTTCTTGCCGCCGCTGCCGTCGTTCTTGCCGTCGTTCTTGCCGCTCGGCTGGTGGTGGTGGGGATGGCCCTGCTTCGAACCGCCCGGCGACGGACCCTGACTGGGCCCCGGCGAGACCGGCCCGCCCTGGGTGCCGAATCCGTCGGTGGCGAACCAGACGATCCCGGCCGCGACCACCAGCACGAGCGCGGCGACCAGCAGCGCCAGCCTGCGCCGAGCACGACGACCAGCCGAGGGCGCCGGCTCGACCGCCTCGTACGCCGCCGGGATCGGCGGGTTCACCAGGGTCAGGTCGGGGAGGGCCTGCCTCACCTCGGTCGCCGGAGCCGGGCGCGCGCCACCGCCGGCCAGGACGGGCTCCGGCGCGGGGTCGCTGGCGACGGGCGGTGCCACCACGACGGCTCCGGCCCGGGCCGGGGCCACTGCCAGTGGCGACCGTGCGATCACCACGGCCGACACGTCGTCCCCGCCGACCTGCGCGGACTCCCCGAGCCACGTCGGGAACTGCGTGGCGAAGTCCTCGAAGTCGTGGTCGGTCAGGAACCACGCCAGGTCGCCGACGACCGCGCGCCACCAGTCCTTGTCGGCGAAGGAGTTGCCGTAGCCGTCGCTGGCGAGCAGCACGAGGTCGGGGTCAGCGCTGCCGGGCAGCGCGGCGTACCGGAAGTCGGAGACCGCCGTGTCCAGGCAGAGACTCGTCGTCTCGCCCGCGACCAGGCGAGGATCTCCGGGGACCGGCCGGGTCGCGAAGCCGTGGGTGCGGACCAGCGCGTCGCCGTCGCCGATCTGCGCCAGCCCCACGCCCCGGTCACCGACGACGACGACGAGCAGGGTGGCGCCGTACGCCACGACCGGGTCGCTGCCGAGATCGGCGCCCGCCCGCCTCGACTCGGCGTCGGTGAAGGGGTGTGCCTTCAGGTGCGAGAGCACGCTGGCCCGCCAGCCGCGTACCAGCTCGGGGACCTCCCGACGAAGCAGAGCCTCGAAGGACTCCGCTCCGGTGTGCTCTCGCAGCGCTTCGGCGACCTGGGTGACCGCGGCGCCGACGGCCAGGGACGAGCCCACGTCGGACCGGACGTAGCGCCGGCCGCCGTGCCCGTCCGAGACGGCGGCGACGCATACGTCGGCACCCGAGGCGTCCTTGACCGCGAGGAACTGGACGGCGTCCTGGTTGGGCACGTCGTCGCCGTGCGAGGACCCCTTGCGCGAGGCGGACGTCACGCGCCACGTCGCCGCGCCGACCGCGTCCATGCTCACGGGGTCCCTCACCAGATCGTCGCCTCCTCCGACCCCTCCGGCCACGCCGTGGCGATCTGGGCAGGAGGCGGCCCGCTCGGGGCGACCGACGACGCGGCTCTCGCGACGTGCACGGTGGCCCACCGCAGCGCCATCACCAGCTGCTCGGGATTGGACGCGGTCACCGGCTCCAGCTCGGAGTCGCCGATGAAGCGGGTCAGGGTGTCGTACGACGCGTCCTGCCCGATCGCGACCGCCATCCGCACCGCCCTGGCCCCCCAGGGCAGGGCGGCGAGGCGGTGCAGCGCGTCGTCGAAGTCGTCGGTGGGCATCCCGTCGGAGACGAGCACGACCGCCGGCGGTAGCGCGCGCTCGTCCATGGGCGGGACGGTCAGCACCGTGGCCAGCAGGTCGATGGCCGCACCCAGATCCGTGTAGCCACCAGGCTGGAGGTCCTGCCACACGACGTCGTCGGGATGGGTCGGGCTCTCGATGTGCCACCGCGCTCCGGTGGCGAAGCCGATCGAGCGCACCGTGATCTCGGCGTGCGGGTTGCTCTGGGCGGTCTCGGCGAGGTGAGGGAGGACCTCACGGACGGCGGTGTTGAGCGCCGTCATCTTGCCGGCCGAGGCCATCGACCCCGAGCAGTCCACGAGCAGGAAGAAGTGCAGCGGTCGGCGCGCGAGCTCCACGCCAGGACGAGCCGTCATCGCACGGACCCTCCGATCGCCCGCGCGCCATCGGTCCCGCACGTGCACAATGGGGCGACCGCACGACCGGGGGCCGGGGAAGAGGGGTGGGTGGCGTGCTGCTCGAACCCGGGACGCCCTTGGTGCTCCCCCGGCACGGCGGCAGCTGGCGCGTCGGCGCCTTCCTCGGCGAGGGCAGCGAGGGTGAGGTCTACGAGCTCGAGTCGGAGACGTCGACCCTGGCGGTGAAGTGGTACTTCCCCGAGCGCGCCCAGCCGGCCAAGCGACGTACCCTCGACCGGCTCGTCCAGATGGCGGCACCCACGTCGCGGTTCCTGTGGCCGATCGAGGTCCTCGACGGTGCCGACAGCTTCGGCTACGTGATGCCCCTGCGGCCACCGCCGTACCGTCCGCTGGCGACACTGCTCAACGACCCGGGAGCCACGGCCTTCTCGACCGTCATCCGTCTGTGCATCGGGCTGGCGGACTCGTTCCTCAAGCTGCACGCGCAGGGGCTCTGCTATCGCGACATCAGCTACGGCAACGTGTTCTTCGACCCGGCCACCGGCGACGCCCTGATCTGCGACAACGACAACATCGGCGTCGAGGGGCGCGATCCCGCGCTGGTGCTGGGCACCTCGCGCTTCATGGCGCCCGAGATCGTGCGGGGCGAGGCGATGCCCTCCACCGCCACCGACCTGTACTCCCTGTCGGTGCTGATCTTCTACCTGCTGATGCTGCACCACCCGCTCCAGGGGCGTCGGGAGCTGCGCTTCGAGTGCTTCGACGCGGACGCCGAGAAGGCACTGTTCGCCACCGACCCGGTGTTCGTCTTCGACCCCCACGACGACTCCAACCGTCCGGACCCCGCGGTGCACGCGGCGGTCCTCGCCTACTGGCCGCTCTTCCCGCCGTACCTCCAGCTGGACTTCACGACGGCCTTCACCTCCGGACTGCACGACCCCGCGCGTCGCGTGCGCGAGGGCGTCTGGCGTGCTCACCTGGCCCGGCTCCTGGACGGTGTGGTGGTCTGCGCCTGCCGTGCCGAGAACCTCACCGACGACGGCGTGCCGTTCAGGCCGTGCTGGTCGTGCGGCCAGCCGATCAGCACCCCCGTGCGGCTGCGCTTCGGCGACCGCTCCCTCGTGCTCAACGCCGGCACCAAGGTGACCCGGCACCAGCTGCGCTGGGACTTCGGCTACGACGACATCGTGGGTGAGGTCGTCGTCCATCCGCAGCGACCGGACCTGTGGGGCCTGCGCAACGTCGGGGTGAGGACCTGGCACGCGAAGGACGAGTCGGGGCAGGCCCAAGACGTCCCGCCCGGGCGCGCGGTCGGGCTGGTCCCGGGCACCACCGTCGAGTTCGGCCCGGCGACCGCACGCATCGAGGCCTGACCCGGACACTCAGGCTCCTCGTCCGGCGTGCTCCACGACCGCTCGCGCGAACTGCCGGCCGAGCGGTCCCAGCTCGATCCGGTGACCCGCCATCTGCACCACCGCGAAGGTTCCGTCGACGGCGGTCACCTCACCCCATGACGCGGCGAGCAACCCGCCCGGCTTCGGACGGTTGCCAAGGGCCGAGTACTCCGTGAACTCGAGCCCGCTCGCGGTCGCGACGAGCACCCCCGCCTTCAACGCGCGACGCATGAGGTAGACGACCACCAAGATCGGCAGCACACCGAGCAACAGGTGCAGCACCACGAACGTCGCGACCAGCAGGAGCACGAAGATCGAGACCACCGGGATGTAGACCCACAGCGACATGCCGGCGTAGCCCCTCGTGACTCCGAGCGCGGACTCCCCGGTGGCCGTGCGCGAGTGGCGCCTGGCCAGCCGACGCGAGGGCCTGGGCCAGGGCGTGGGTGCGCTCGCCCCGACGGCCGGGCTGCCGTCGCCCACGGCGGGGCCTGTCTCGTTCGCGGCAACGACGTCGAGGGGGAAGGCCTCACCGGCTGCCGGTGCCGGGGGCAGGGCGGTGCCACCCGCGACGGGCACGGGCGCCGGCGCCTCAGGGGGACGATCGGACGCAGCCGCACCGGCTACCGGCTCGGCGGCGGGCCAGTCGTCCGCGACGCCACTGAAGCCCAGGGCGTGTGCCCAGATCTGGGTGACGCGCTGTGCGGTGGCGAGGTTCCAGCCGCGAGCGGCGGCCAGGTCGCCGCTGAGCTGGCGCAGGGACTGCGCAGTCAGCGGCATGATCCTGGTGAGGTAGCCCGGCAGGTTCTCCTCCGACGCGGCGACGACCTGGTGCACGAGCGGCCGCTGACGTGACGCCTCGTCCGGCCCGAGCGCAGACTCCAGCTTCTGCCGCAGCAGCCCGGGTCGCGTCGCCGCCCCGGGATCCGTCGCGAGCGCCGAGCGGAGCGCGTCGACGAAGGCGGCATCGGCCGCCGTCAGTGATGGCAACGGGTCCCCCTCCGCCCGGGCCGGCCCGGCCGACGTACCCCGGGTGTCGGCAGCGCTCGTGTCCATGTCTCCTCCTGCACGGTCGGGTCTCCCCCCACCGTGCAACGGGTCGCTGAGGTCGGACTGAGGTCGTGCCGAAGTGGTCAGATGCTAGACCGCCACTCCCGCGACCGCATCCCTCAACCAAGGGGTCTCCCCCGCCGAGGTGGGACTTCGGCGGCTAGGGGAGGTGGACGGGGATCCGGGCGGGGGTGAGGGACAGGGTGTAGTGGGTGCCGGGGGGAACGCCCGAGGTGGCGCTGCCGGGGGCGATCACTCGCGGCAGTCCGCTTCCGCCGACGACGAAGTCCCCTGCCCTCATGTCACCAGGCACCTCGAAGACGTAGACCTCGGTGCCGTCGCCGCCGTAGAACGGGTCGGCGATCGGCGCCACCATCGCCGCGCCCCGAGGTTGGAAGTGGACCTCGTCGCGGAGCAGCCGTTGGTGTCCGGAGCCGGCGTACTCGAAGTAGGCGTGCACGTAGACCAGGGCGTCACCGGGCTTCGTGGGAGTGAGCTTGCCGTCGTAGTACCCGAGCTCTGCCGCGGTCACATACACGTGGCGGGCCAGGGTGTTCGTGCGCACCGAGTTCTGGACGAAGCTCACGGACGACTTCGCGACCGAGACGGCAGAGCCCGGCACCTTGGTCAGCCCGAGCCGGCGCGTCAGCACGGTGATGTTGTCCGGGCCTGGACGACCGTCCAGCAGCGAGAGCCGCTGAGCTGGGCCGCCGCCGGGCAGGACGAGGGCGACGTCGTGCTCGCCACGAGGCACCGACACGACGAACGTGTCTCCGCCTGCGGGCAGGGGGCGCGACGAGCCGCCGACGGCGACGTGCAACCCCAGTCCCTGCCAGTGAGCGCACTTCGTCACGGGGCACCAGTCGGCCACGGTGAAGGCCACCAACGAGCCCCCGTCCGCCGGCAGGACGGCGGACTTCCCGCTCCCCACGCTCGGGACCTGGCCGAAGGCGTTGAGCCGCACGCCACCTGCGCGCCCGGCCATCACCGCGTTGCGCTTCGCTCGGGTCGGGTCGGCCTTCGCCGCGAGTACGACGCGGCCGACCGGCAGCTTCTTCCCGACGGCCGGGGCGTGGCTCGCGGACCCGGTGCCCGGCTGCGACGTGGGACTGTCGCCGTTCGAGAGCGCAACCGCGACGCCCGTGCCGCCGGCCACCAGCACTGCGGCGGCCGCGACGACCAGCCAGGTCCGGCGACCGCGCGGCCGTGACTCGCCCTTCGACCCTGGCGGGGTGAGGGGTGTCTGGCCGACCGCGGTTGACGGCAGCTCTGTCGGGGCGGCACCAGGCAACTCGGTCGGCGCCGCGCCTGCACCCAGAAGCGCGCCACCGGGCGCATCGACGGGAGCTGCATGCGCGGTCACGGCGTCATCGGAGGTCGGCGTCGGCAGCTCGGTCGCGGGTGGTGGCGGCAGCGCCGTGTCGGGCGGGACGTCGGTACGACCTGGCAGCAGGCCGGTCCACGCTGCGAGGACCCAGTCGGCCCGCTCGGCCGTCAGGCCCCAGGCCTCGAGCGCAGCGACGAGCTCGGCTCGCCGTTCGGGCAACGCCTCGCGCCCGGCGTCGCGGACCGCGCCCGGCGTGCCCTCCTCCGCACTGACGACCAGCGCGTCGACCAGACCCCGGTGGTCGTCCGTGGCCGGTCCGAGGAGGTCGCTGAGGGAGGCTCGGAGTCGAGGCGGGTCTCCGGCGACTCGCCATCCGTGGTCGCGGATCACCGAGGCCAGAGCATCACTCACGACAGTGTCATCGTTGTCCGCCACGATCGCCTCCACATCGACGGGACCCAAGGGTGGCCCGGGAGTTGGGAGAATCTAGCACCGCGCCGAGGTCGCGCTGAGGCCTCCAGACGGCCGCTGGAGCGCCCGTCGCAAGGTGGAGCCGAGGCACCGCTGAGGTCGCGCTGAGGGTGGGGATCCCACCCGGTGACACCCGGGCACCTCGCGCCTATGCTGAGCGCGGCTCGGGCCGGCAGAGGTAAGTAGACGCGAGCGCTCCGGGGGGAAGCCATGCGGAATTTCGTGTGCATTTCGGCCATCGGCACGGCCATCAGTGCCTGTCTGGTGGGGCTGTCGGTGTCGCCGGCGCAGGCCGCCGACGTGCCGGTGACCGTGCATGGTCACGATCTTGCCGGCGCCGGCCTCTACCTCGCCGGGGGCAGCTGCACGACCTGGGCGCCCGATCCGATCGACGCCTTCCCGAACAACGTCTATGACCTGTACAAGAAGCCGGGCACGATCGGACAGCGGGCGATCGGGTGGCAGTTCGGGGCCAGCGGCGGGGCAACGGGCGAGGGGGCCGGGCCGCTGGTGCTTCTCAACTCTCCGGCGTCCCTGACCAACCTGCGCTTCTCGTCCTACATGGACACCGCTGACAGCGGTGCGGGCAACGTGATCGCCTTCCTGGCGCCCGACGGCGACTTCAGTGACGGCTACTACGCGGGTGCCTTGACACTGGGCGCCAACTCGGCCGGCTGGGGCACGTGGAACCAGGTCGACAACTACCCGCTGACGTGGAGCCACTGGCTCGGAGCCAGTTGGGCGTCCGGCACGGTCTCTGACACCATCCAGGGTCTCGCTCGGTCGTCAGGCAGCGGGGCCAGGGCGTACGTCGGACCCGAGCTCGGCTGCCATGGCGACGACTGGTACGTCGATGACCTACGAGTCGCCACGACCAGCGGCACCCGGACCTACGACTTCGAGGGTGCCCGCACCGAGAGCAGCTTCGGCGGCTGGCGCAAGCTGTCCAGCCCCACCGACAAGTTCGTGTGGGGGCTCAAGCACTTCGTTCGCAACTACGGCGAGAGCGACTGGGTCGACGGCTTCGCCGGATACCGCAATGACGAGGCCAGCGTGGGGAAGGTCGGCGGCTTCGTGTACTTCGGGGACCGAGGCTCCCTCTACGCGCGGACCTACGGCTCGAAGAAGTTCCACAAGGTCTCGACCAAGAGCTTCACGGCCCAGTACGCCGCGGCCTTCGAGCTGAAGCATCTCAAGAAGCACACCGACTACTACTTCAAGTACCCGGGCACGGTGGCGCTCTCTCCGAGTCGGTCGCAGACCTTGTCGGTCGACGTGCGGGCCGAGGTGCGCGGCCACCTGCTCAACAAGTCGGTCTTCAAGGGCGCGCGGCTCACGGTGTCCGGACAGAGGCTCCCGGGCGACGCCGGGGTGAAGGTCATGGTGCAGCGCAAGCTCAAGGGCCACTGGCGCACCATCGGGAGCTCTCGCACCCACCGACACGGCAAGTTCCGGGTGGGCGCGCGAGCCGGCAGTGTCGGGACCTGGCACCTGAGGCTTTCGGTGCCGAAGGCCAAGGGCAACCTGGGCAACCAGACCGGTGCGTTCACCGTCCGGATCAAGAGGCGCCCGGCCCCGCCGCCGCCACCCGTCATCGTCACCCCCGCTCCGTGCACGACATGTGCGGGGGCACCGCCCGACGTCCCCGTCGGAGGGAAGGTCGGGAAACGGGCAACGCGCCCCGGCCAGCCGGCGCTCGCAACACCCCAGTTCCGCGGGGCTGTGCCCATGCCGGCGCCAGGCCGGAGCATGCTGATCGACCCGGCGCTCCTTCCTGGGCGACGTCCGGACGAGGGGTGAACGGCGATGGCTGACCGCATCTCACCCGTCGTCCTGGCCGCACTCGAGCGGGTGGTCTCCGACAACGGCTGGCTCGCCGCGGCGCGCCCCGGGCCGTTGCGTGCCCTGCTCAGCGACGTGCTCGGGTCGGCGACCGACCAGCATCGGGCCGAGCTGGACGCGATCGTGGTCAGCGCCGAGGAAGGGGTGCCGACAGAGCTGCGCACCGCCGGGCGCGGCACCGCGCAGTCACTGGTCCCGGGCCTGACCGAGCGCCTGGTCGCCTGGGGCATGGACGACGGCCTCGCCGCCTCGGTGGTCGAGTCGTGGGCGAGCCTCGTCCCGGAGATCTCCCGCTCCGCGCCGGCTCCCGGCGACAGCCAGACGGTGATCTCTGCGGTCAGGAACCCGGCGCCCGCGCCGGCCGAGGACACGCCGGCCCAGACCCCTCCGGCGCCGGAGCCGGTCGCTGCTGCGGCCTCTCCCGTTCCGGGCTCCCCTGCGCCGGCTCCCGCCGAAGGACAGCAGAACCGGAGAACGGTCTGGGTGGCCGCGGCGGTAGCCGTCGCGGTCGTGATCGTGGCGGGTGGCTGGCTCGGTCTGCATGCCCGAGGCCACCACCAGAGTCCGCTGCTGGCGGCGTTGAGCTCGGCGAACGACCACTACGCCAAGGGCCTGATCCCGCCCAGCTCGTGCAAGAGCAGCACCGACCACGTCGTCTGCACGAACCCGGACTCGGCCGTCAGCATGCTCGACGTGCGCACGTACCCGGACAAGCAGTCGATGTACCGGGCCTACGAGGCGATCGTCGAGCAGCTCCGCGGGTCGCCGTTGCAGACCAACAAGGGCGATTGCAACGCGCACCATCGGTCCGGCGAGCGCAGCTGGAACCATGCCTTCCAGCACCCGCTCAACTTCTCGATCCAGGACCACATCAGCCAGGACCTCACCAAGAACGACATGGCCGAGGGCAGGCTCGCCTGCGAGGTCACGGGGGGCTACGAGACCATCGTGTGGACGGCGGACGCCGGCGACATGCTCGGCCAGGTCCAGGGCCCGTTGATGGGCCTGTTCCCGGCCTGGAAGCTCATCCACCACGGGATCACCCCGCCCGGTGCCGGTCCCGCCCCCATGGACGACATGACGGGCGGCAGCACCGGCGCGCCCTCGCCGTCCGCCACCGACAGCATGGGGATGGGCTGACCTCGGACCTCGAGGGTCCAGCCGCCGGCGCCAGCGCCCCGGCGCGCCCCACGCCGAGTCGGCATAAGCCGACTCGGCGTGTATCGGGCCCCCACTTGCGCCGAGTCGGCGTGTATCGGGCGCCAACTTGCGCCGACTCGGCGTGTTCTCGACGTACTTATCCGCCGAGTCGCGGGTCTTGGGCGGACGCTAGCCGGCCAGCCCGCTCGGGACGAGGGCGTGCATGGCGGGGACTGTCGCTGCTCCCGAGGACGGCGTGAGCCAGACCCGCTCGCCCTCCTTCAGGTCCAGGCTCCGGGCGTGCGCGTGGGTCGTCACCACCGAGACCTCCTGGCCATCCTCGGTACCGGCGACCATGCGCACCTCGAAGCCCACCCGGGTCAGCCGCAGGACGTCCGCGGCGACGGTGCCGGCCAGGTCGGGGGCTCGTGCGATCTCGACGTCGTGGGGGCGGAGCCGGACGTTGCCGAGCTGGGTCACCTCACCGAGGAAGCCCATCACGAAGTCGTTGGCGGGCTGGTCGTAGAGCGAGTCCGGAGTGCCGACCTGCTCGATGCGCCCGTCGTTGATCACCACGATCTCGTCGGCCACCTCCATGGCCTCCTCCTGGTCGTGGGTCACGAAGACGGTCGTCACCGGCACCTCGTCGTGCAGCCGACGCAACCAGTCGCGCAGCTCCTTGCGGACCTTCGCGTCCAGCGCCCCGAACGGCTCGTCGAGCAGCAGCACCTTGGGCTGGACGGCGAGAGCGCGCGCCAGTGCCATCCGCTGGCGCTGCCCACCCGAGAGCTGGGACGGGAGGCGGTCTGCGAACTGCGACAGGTGGACCAGCCTCAGCAGCTCCGCGACGCGGTCGCGGACCTCGGCCTTCGACCTGTGGCGGATCTCCAGGCCGAACGCGACGTTCTTCGCCACGGTCATGTGCTTGAAGACCGCGTAGTGCTGGAAGACGAACCCGACGTTGCGCTTCTGTGGCGACATCCGCGTCGCATCGACGCCCTCGATGCTCACCGTGCCGGTGTCGGCCCGCTCCAGCCCGGCGATGATCCGCAGCAAGGTCGACTTCCCGCCGCCGGACGGGCCGAGCAGGGCGGTCAGCTGCCCGGTGGGCAGCGACACGTTGACGTTCTCCAGCGCCACGAAGTCGCCGAAGCGCTTGTTGACGTCTTTGATCTCGATACTCATGACGAGGACTCCTTGGGGCGCAGCAGGGAGACGATGACGATGCACAGCACCGCGAGCAGGACGAGCGTGAACGCCACGGCGTACGCCTCGCCCTTGGCGAAGTTGTCGTAGAGCTGGGCGATGACCAACGGGGCGTTCTGGGTCTGACCGCTCAGGTTGCCGGACACGATCTTGAGGGCGCCGTACTCGCCGATGGAACGGGCGAAGGTGAGCACGACACCGTAGACGACGGCCCACTTGATGGCTGGCAGGGTGATCCGGCGCAAGGTCTGGGTCGCGCTGGCGCCCAGGCTCCTGGCCGCCTGCTCCTGGTCGTCGCCGATCTCGGTGAGCACCGGGACCACCTCGCGGACGACGAGGGGCAGCGAGACGAAGCAGGTGGCCATGATCATGGCGGGCATGGCGAACATCACCTGGACGCCGTTCGCCTCGAGGGTGGGCCCGAACCAGCCCGTCCGGCCGTTGTAGACCAACAGCAGCGCGAGTCCGATGACGACCGGGGAGACCGCCATCGGCAGGTCTACCAGGGCCGAGAGGACGCGCTTGCCAGGGAACTCGTAGCGCACCAGGAGGAGGGCCATCCCGACGCCGAAGACCGTGTTGATCGCCACCGCCCACCCGGAGATCTCGATGGTCAGGACCATCGCGTGCACGACGTCGGGATCGCTGAACGCGGACGTGAAGTTGGTCAGACCGTCGGAGAACGCGTTCTGCGCGAGCGTGACCATCGGCCACCCGACCAGCATGAGGACGTACCCGACAGCGATGAGGCGGAGCGCCCACTTGACGGGCGCGGAGAGCTCAACCACGGCGCGCCACCCTCCGCTGGATGATGTCGAGCATCACGATCACGAACAGCGCGACCGCGAGCATGATCGTCGCCAGCGCCGCGGCGGAGGTCTGGTCGCCACCCTCGATGAAGCTGGACACGCGCACCGAGACGACCTGGGTCTTGTAGGGCAGGTTGCCGCTGATCAGCACGAGGGAGCCGTACTCCGAGATGGCGCGGGCGAACGACAGTGCGGCACCGGCGGTGATGGCCGGCACCAGGGACGGGAGCACGAGTCGGCGCAGGATCGTGAGACGGCGCGCGCCCAGCGAGGCGGCCGCCTCCTCGACGTCCGCGTCGAGCTCGGCCAGCACCGGCTGGACGGTCCGGACGATGAAGGGCAGCGTGACGAAGGCGAGGGCCAAGGTCACTGACGCCCGCTGGTTGGCGACGTTGACGCCGAGCGGGCTCTGGGGCCCGTAGAGGCCGAGGAGGACCAGGCCGGTGACGATGGTGGGCATCGCGAACGGGATGTCGATGAGTACGTCGAGCAGCCCACGGCCCCAGAACCGGTCGCGCACCAGCACCCACGCGATCAGCGTGCCCATCACCACGTTGAGCAGGGTGACGAGGGCCGACTGGCCGACCGTGAGCTTGATCGCGGCCCACGTCTGCGGGTTCTCCAGGACCTCGACGTACCCGTGCACGCCGTCCTTGCCCGCCGTGGCCACGATGGCCGCGAGCGGGATCAGGACGAGCAGGCTGAACCAGAGCATGGCGACCCCGAGCCCGAGCGTTGAACCCGGGGTGAGGTTCAGACGGACACCCGGACGGCCGCGCCCGACCGCCCGGGTGTCCTGTCCGAGGACGGCAGATGACAACGTCAGCCGCCGACGTGGAGACCGGAGAGGATCTTGGCGATGGCTCCGGTGCTGTCGTCGAAGTAGGCGTTGGCCTTGTCCCAGCCACCGAACGTCTTGTCGATCGTGTACTGGGTCGGCACCGCCGGGTAGGCGTTGCTCGGGTCGTTGGCGCCCGGAACGTCGACGCTGGTCCCCTCGATGACCGGACGGAAGCCGGACCTGGCGTAGTCGGCCTGTCCGGCCGTGCTCAGCTGGAACTTCAAGAAGTCCTTGGCCGCCGTCGAGGCGTCCTTGGTCAGGGCGACGGGGTTCTGGATCAGCAGGGTGTCGTCGGGGACGACGTAGTCGATGTCGTCACCGGCCGCGCGCGCCGCGATGGCGTCGCTCTCGTAGGCCAGCAGCACGTTGCCGTTCCCGGCCAGGAACGAGGCCAGCGCGTCGCTGGCACTGTCGGGCAGCGCCACGGCGTTCCCGAGCATCTTGGTCACGAAGGCCTGCCCCTGGGGGTCGCCGCCGCTCGTGCCCTCGCCGTGGGCCCAGGCCGCCAGGAGGTCCCATTTGGCTCCGCCCGAGGACGCCGGGTTGGGCGTGACCAGCTTGACACCGGACTTGGTCAGGTCGTCCCAGCCCCTGATGCCCAGCGGGTTGCCCTTGCGCACGACGAACACGACCTCGGAGTCGGTCAGCATCCCCTTGGTGGGGGTCTGGTCCCACGTGGAGTCGACCAGGCCGGCCTTGACGATGTTGTCGACGTCGGGTTGCAAGGACAGGTGTACCTCGTCGGTCGGAAGGCCACCGATGACGGCGCGGGACTGGTCGCCCGACGCGCCGTAGGACTGGGAGAAGGTGACGCCCTTGCCGGCGGAGGTCTTCTGGAAGTCGGCGATGACCGGCGTGTTGGCGGTCTTGAGCACCGAGAAGCCCACGACGCTCACCTTGCCGGACGAGGAGCCGCTGGATGACCCGCATCCAGCCAGGACGGCCGGGACGACGACAGCCGCGGCGGTCAGCGCGATGATCCTGTGCCTGTGGGTCATGGTGGGATCTCTTCTTCCTCGCTGATCGGGTTTACCCAACGTAAGTCACGTTGTTTGCTTGACATTAGCAGATTGGAGGAGCGGGCTCCCAGATCTCGGGACGCTCGAGGCGTCGACCTACCCAAAACTCGGGACCGCCGAGGCGGGGACGGCCCGGCGGGGTGGCGTGACTCACGTGGGAGAACAGTCCGGCGTTGCCGCCGCGGGCCCCCTCCGGACTATCGTGGAGGGGTTGAGTCGAGCCCGGCGCTGGCGAAGGAAGTGCACGTAGGTTGTCCAAGCAGGTCAAGCGGCTCGACCGCGTGATCATCCGGTTTGCGGGCGATTCGGGCGACGGCATGCAGCTGACCGGTGACCGCTTCACCCAGGAGTCGGCGGCGTTCGGCAACGACCTGTCGACCCTGCCCAACTTCCCGGCCGAGATCCGGGCGCCGCAGGGCACCCTGCCGGGCGTCTCGTCGTTCCAGGTGCACTTCGCCGACCACGACATCCTCACCCCCGGCGACGCACCGGACGTGCTCGTGGCGATGAACCCCGCCGCCCTGCGCGCCAACCTGGGCGACCTGCCCAAGGGCGCGGCGGTCGTCGTCGACACCCACGACTTCACCACCCGCAACCTCGCCAAGGCGGGGTACTCCACCGACCCCCTTCAGGACGGCTCGCTCTCGGAGTACGCCGTGCACGCGCTCGACCTGACCGGGATGACCGTCGAGGCCGTCAAGAAGTACGGCCTCTCCCGCAAGGACGCCGCGCGCGCCAAGAACATGTTCGCCCTCGGGCTGCTGTCCTGGCTCTACGGACGCCCCACCGAGTCGACCATCGCGTTCTTGCAGAAGCGCTTCGCCAAGGTCCCCGACATCCGCGACGCCAACGTCACGGCGTACCAAGCCGGCTGGAGCTTCGGCGAGACGACCGAGACGTTCGTGGTCTCCTACGAGATCAAGCCCGCGCCGATGCCGGCCGGCACCTACCGCAACATCACCGGCAACCTCGCCCTCTCCTACGGCCTCGTGGCCGGTGCCGTGCAGTCGGGGCTGCCGTTGTTCCTCGGCTCCTACCCGATCACCCCGGCCTCCGACATCCTCCACGAGCTGAGCAAGCACAAGGCGTTCGGGGTCACGACGTTCCAGGCCGAGGACGAGATCGCGGGCATCGGCGCCGCCATCGGCGCGGCGTTCTCCGGCAGCCTCGGAGTCACCACGACCTCGGGACCGGGCATCGCCTTGAAGTCCGAGTCGATCGGCCTGGCGGTGATGACCGAGCTGCCGCTGCTCGTCGTCGACGTGCAGCGCGGCGGGCCGTCCACCGGCCTCCCGACCAAGACCGAGCAGGCCGACCTGCTCCAGGCGATGTTCGGACGCAACGGCGAGGCGCCCGTCCCGATCGTCGCGCCACGCTCCCCCGGCGACTGCTTCGAGACGGCGCTGGAGGCCATCCGGATCGCGGTCACCTACCGCACGCCGGTGATGCTGCTCTCCGACGGATACCTCGCCAACGGCTCGGAGCCGTGGCGGATCCCCGAGCTCGCCGAGCTCCCCGAGATCGACCCGGCGTTCGCGAGGACGACCAACCACAGGGTCTCGACAGGCTCGACCGACGTGGCCGGCGGGGCCGGTGTGGACCAGGGCGAGGAGGTCGAGGAGAAGCGGGAGTTCTGGCCCTACCTCCGCGACGAGCAGACGCTGGCCCGCCCGTGGGCGATCCCCGGAACGCCGGGCCTCGAGCACCGCATCGGCGGGCTGGAGAAGGGCGACGGTCACGGCAACATCTCCTACGACCCGGCCAACCACGACTTCATGGTCCGCACGCGCGCCGCGAAGGTGGAGCGCATCGCCGAGTCGCTGCCGCCGCTCGAGGTCGACGACCCCGAGGCGGCGGCGAAGGTGCTCGTGCTCGGCTGGGGCTCGACGTACGGCCCGATCGGCGCCGGCTGCCGTCGGGTGCGCAAGGCCGGCTACCACGTCGCCCAGGCGCACCTGCGCCACCTCAACCCGTTCCCGCGCGATCTCGGCGAGATCCTGAAGCGCTACGACAAGGTGCTCATCCCCGAGATGAACCTCGGCCAGCTCGCGATGCTGGTGCGCGCCCGCTACCTGGTCGACGCCGTCGGCTACAACCAGGTCAACGGCATGCCGCTCAAGGCCGCCGACCTCGCCGAGGCGATCGGCAACCTGGTGGCCGACGCCGAGGGCATCGAGGTCGACCTCGCCGCCTCTGTGCGCGCCACGATCTCAGGAGACGACCGATGACCTCCACGAGTGAGCAGACCGACCTGCCGCTGCCGGTGATGCGGAGCGGGATCGAGCTGGTGCCGACCCAGGACCAGCCGCAGACCGGCAAGGAGTACACCAGCGACCAGGAGGTCCGTTGGTGCCCCGGGTGCGGCGACTACGCCGTGCTCAAGGCGGTCCAGGGCTTCCTGCCCGACCTGGGTCTGCGCCGCGAGAACATCGTGTTCGTCTCGGGCATCGGCTGCTCGTCGCGTTTCCCCTACTACCTCGAGACCTACGGGATGCACTCGATCCACGGTCGCGCGCCGTCGATCGCGACCGGCATCGCCACCTCGCGCGAGGATCTCTCGGTGTGGGTCGTGACCGGCGACGGCGACGCGCTGTCGATCGGCGGCAACCACCTGATCCACGCGCTGCGCCGCAACGTGAACATGACGATCCTGTTGTTCAACAACCGGATCTACGGCCTGACCAAGGGGCAGTACTCCCCGACGTCAGAGACCGGCAAGATCACCAAGTCGACGCCGATGGGATCGCTCGACCACCCCTTCAACCCGGTGTCGCTGGCCCTGGGCGCCGAGGCGTCGTTCGTCGCGCGCACGATCGACTCCGACCGCAAGCACCTCACCGCTGTGCTCTCCGCGGCGGCCGAGCACCGCGGCACGTCCCTGGTGGAGATCTACCAGAACTGCCCGATCTTCAACGACGGCGCGTTCGACGCCGTCAAGTCGCCGGTCACCCGCGACGAGGCGATCATCCCGCTGGTGCACGGCGAGCCGATCCGCTTCGGCTCCCAGGGCTTGATCCGCGACGCCGCGACCGGTGGTGTCAAGATCGTCGAGGTCGGTGACGCACCCGACCAGGTCTCCCTCGACGACGTCCTGGTCCACGACGCCCACAGCCCCGAGGCCACCACGGCGTTCGCGATCTCCCGGCTGACAGACGCGGGGCAGCTCCACCGGGCGCCGATCGGGATCTTCCGCCAGGTCGCCCGCCCGACGTACGACGACCTCGCCCGTAGCCAGATCACCCAGGCCTCCGCTGGCGCCACGGGCACCAGGTCCGAGCGGCTCGCCGCTCTCATCGGGGGCGGCGACACCTGGACGGTCGCGTGACCTGGTGACGCACTCCGGCTCACTGCATGGGTGAGGAGCGCCGCGGCTTCCTCCTGGGAGTCACGGCGTACCTGCTCTGGGGGCTCTTCCCGCTCTACTGGCCGCTGCTCGAGCCAGCCGGAGCCCTGGAGATCCTGGCCCACCGGATCTTCTGGTCGCTGGTGGCGATGGGGATCCTGGTGCTGGCCCTGCGCCGTACCTCCACCTTGCGAGCGATCGCCACCGACCGACGCGTCGCGAGCCTCCTCGCGCTGGCCGCAGTCCTGGTCACGGTCAACTGGGCGACCTACATCTGGGCGGTGAACAACGGCCACGTCGTCGAGTCGTCCCTGGGCTACTTCATCAACCCGCTGGTGACCGTGCTGATGGGCGTGTTCATCCTGGGCGAGCAGCTGCGCTCCTGGCAGTGGGTGGCCATGGGCGTGGCGGGGCTAGCGGTCGTGGCCCTGACTCTCGACTACGGCCGGCTTCCCTGGGTCGCGCTCGTGCTGGCCTGCTCCTTCGGCAGCTACGGGCTGTGCAAGAAGAAGGCGAACGCACCCGCGATCGAGAGCCTCACCTTCGAGACGCTGGTGATCGGGCCGGTCGCCCTGGCGTACCTCGTCTGGCTCACGGCGCGAGGCCAGTCGACCTTCACCTCGCACGGGCCGGGTCATCTGCTGCTGTTCCTCTCCACCGGCCTGATCACCGCCGTCCCCCTGGTGTGCTTCGGCGGAGCGGCCATCCGGGTGCCGATGACCACCTTGGGGCTTCTTCAGTACCTGGCACCGATCCTCCAGTTCGCCCTCGGGATCATCTACTTCCACGAGGACATGCCGATCGGCCGCTGGCTCGGCTTCGGCCTGGTCTGGGTCGCCCTCGCCATCTTCACCGTCGACTCCCTCCGCCACCGCCGCCGGCCCTCCCAGCTCGTTGAGTTGGCCCTCCCGGTCCGTTGAGTCAGGTGGTGCGGGTGGCGACGTGGTCGGCGAAGATCGCCAGGGCGTCGCGGACGGGGCCCTCGGGGACGACGGCGAGGAGGGCCTTGGCCTCCTGCGCGCGCGCGACGACGTAGGCCCGGGCCTGCTCCACGGCGGGGTGGGCGCGGAGCAGGGTCAGGGCCTCCGCGTGCAGCGCGTCGTCGCTCAGGTCGGAGTCGAGCAGCTGGAGCAGGCGGGCGTCCTGGGGCCCGGCCGACGCCCGGGCCATCAGCACCGGGAGGGTGGGCACCCCCTCGCGCAGGTCGGTTCCGGGCGTCTTCCCCGACTCGGCGGCATCGGCGGAGATGTCGAGGATGTCGTCGGAGAGCTGGAACGCCGTGCCGACGATGTCGGCGTACGCCGTGAGCGCCTCCTCGACCTCGGGCGTCGCGCCGCCGAAGCGGGCGCCGTAGCGCGCCGAGGTCGCGATCAGGGACCCGGTCTTGCCCGCCACGACGTCGAGATAGTGCTCGAGGGGGTCCTCACCGGCGCCGGGCTTGACGGTCTCCTGGATCTGCCCCTCGACGAGCCGGGTGAAGGTCCGGGCCTGGATGCGCACGGCGTCGGCGCCGAGCTCGGCGGTCAGCTCGGAGGACTTGGAGAACAGGAAGTCACCGGTCAGGATCGCGACGTGGTTGTCCCAGCGCGCGTTGGCCGAGGCCGCCCCACGCCGCAGTGACGCCTCGTCCATCACGTCGTCGTGGTAGAGCGAGGCCAGATGGGTCAGCTCCACGACGCAGGCCGCGGTGATCACGTCGTCGGAGTCGGGATTCGCGCCGGTCTCGGCGGCGAGGAGGACCAGGAGCGGGCGGAAGCGCTTGCCACCGGCCTCCATCAGGTGGCTCGCCGCGCTGGTCACGAACGGCGCGCGGCTGCGCACGTGGCCCGCCAGCGCCCGCTCGACCTCCAGCATCCGGTCCGCGAGTCGGGTCGCCAGGGCCTCGTCGGCCACCGGCATCGCCAGGCCGACGTCACCTGGAAGCGCGGAGGCGGCGGTCACCTGATGAACTCTCCCGCACTCCGGGCCAGATCGAGAACCGGGCCCGGAACGACTCCGAGGGCGATCGTCGCGGCGGCCGCCACCCCGATGGCGGTGGAGGTCAGCATCGACGGGTGGACGACGTAGGCGCTGTCGGAGTCGGGCTCGTGGAAGTACATGACCACGATCACCCGGACGTAGAAGAACGCCGCGGCCGCGCTCGCCAGCACCGCCACCAGCACCACCGGCCAGGCGCCGGCGGCCAGGGCCACCTCGAAGACCGCCCACTTGCCGGTGAAGCCGGAGGTCAGCGGGATCCCTGCCATCCCCAGGAGGAACAGCGAGAACACTCCCGCCACGACCGGTGAGTGCTTGCCCAGCCCGGCCCAGCGGGAGATCGTCGACTGCTCCCCCGCGGAGTCACGCACGAGCCCCACCAGCGCGAAGGCTCCCAGGGTGGTCAGGCCGTAGGTGACGAGGTAGAACATCACGGCCTGGAGTGAGGTGATCTGGCCGGGGTGGATGTCGTCGACGCCCTGAAGGCCCAGCACCCCGGTCAGCAGGAAGCCGGTGTGGGCGACCGAGGAGTAGGCCAGCATGCGCTTCATGTCTGTCTGCACCAGCGCCAGCACGGTGCCGAGCAGCATGGTGAGGATCGCGATCACCCACAGCATCGGCTGCCAGGTCCAGCGGGCCTGCCCGAAGGCGACGTAGAACAGTCGCAGGATCGCGCCGAACGCCGCGGCCTTGGTCGCCGCCGCCATGAACGCCGTGACGGCGGTCGGAGCGCCCTGGTAGACGTCCGGCACCCACGCGTGGAACGGCGCGGCGCCGACCTTGAAGAGCAGCCCCACCGTGAGCATGCCCATCCCGATCACCAGCAGCGTCTGGTTGCCCGCGTCGTTGGTGACCGCCTCGTTGATCGCCCCGAAGTCCATCGACCCGGCGTAGCCGTAGATCAGCGCGACGCCGTACAGGAAGAACCCGGACGAGAAGGCGCCGAGCAGGAAGTACTTCATGGCGGCTTCCTGGCTCAGCAGCCGCCGCCGGCGGGCGAGGCCGCACAGCAGGTAGAGCGGGAGCGAGAGGACCTCCAGGGCCACGAACATCGTCAGCAGGTCGCCCGAGGCAGGGAACAGCATCATCCCGCCGATCGCGAACAGCAGCAGCGGGTAGACCTCGGTGTGGTCCAGGCCGGCCGAACGACGCTCCGACTCGGTGCCGGGCAGTGCCGAGGCCTGACCGGAGAACGCCGACACCCCGGCCTCCACGCGGCGCTCGGCGAACAGCAGGACGCCGCCGAGCCCGAGGACCAGGACCAGGCCCCACAAGAACATCGTGGGCCCGTCGAGCGCGATGGTGCCGTCGGAGCCGAACAGGCCGCGCGCGGAGCCGCCACCCAGCCTCGGCAGCCCGTTGGCCACGAAGCCGACGCCGACCAGCGCGACGAGCAGGGCGACCAGGGCGGTGCCGAACTGGGCGGCGTAGCGCCAGGGCCGCGGGCAGAAGGCCTCGATCAGCACGCCGAGGCAGGCGGCGCCGAAGATGACCAGCAGTGGCCACAGGGAGCCGTACGCGATGTGCGGCTTGACGAACGTGCCGTCCGCGGCGAGCGCGATCACTGATGTCCTCCCTGAGCGTGCACGGAGACGACTCTGCTCGCGACGGTCGGGCCCGGGTCGTGCACCCCGACGTGGTGCAGCGTGTCGTCGACGTAGGGGTTGATCACCCTCAGCAGCAGCATCGGGAAGAACCCGAAGGCGATCAGCGCCACGAACAGCGGAGCGAGGGTGCCGATCTCACGCCGGTCGAGGTCGGGCGTCTCCGCCTCGCGCCCGCCGACCAGCTTGGGCCCGGTCATGGTGCGCTGGTACATCCACAGGATGTAGAAGGCGGTGAGCACGATCGCCGTGACCGCGATGGCGCCGGTCCACCAATGGTGCTGGAACGCCGCGATGATCACCATGATCTCCGAGACGAACGGCGACAGGCCGGGCAGGCTGAGGGCGGCGAGGCCGAAGACCAGGAAGAGCCCGGCCAGCACCGGCGCCACCTGTTCCACCCCGCCCATGGCGCGGATCGACGCCGTGCCGCGACGCTTGATCAGATAGCCGGCGACGAGGAACAGCGCGGCGGTCGCCAGGCCGTGGTTGACCATGTAGAGCACCGCGCCGGACCCGCCCTGGCTGGTGAGCAGGAAGATGCCCAGGACGATGAAGCCGAAGTGGCTGACCGACATGTAGCCGAACAGCCGGAGCATGTCGTCCTGGCCGATCGCCACCAGCGCGCCGTACACGATCGAGATCAGGGCGAACGTGATCACCACCGGCGTCGCCCACCGCGAGGCGTCGGGCAGCAGGCCCAGGCAGAAGCGCAGCATCCCGTAGGCGCCGATCTTGTCCAGGATGCACACCAGCAGCACGCTCGTGCCGGTGGTCGCCTGCTCGGTGGTGTCGGGGAGCCAGGTGTGCACGGGGAACAGCGGGGCCTTGACCGCGAAGGCGATGAAGAACCCGACGAACAGCCACTTCTGGGTACCCGGGTCGATCGTGATGCCCTGGAGGTCGCCGAAGAGGTACGACGGCGTGCCGCGGCTCGCGGACACGACGTAGAGCCCGAGCACCGAGGCCAGCATGACCAGACCGCCGGCGAGCTGGAAGACCAAGAACTTCACCGCGGCCTTGCGCCGCTGGTTGCCGCCGAACCCGCCGATCAGGAAGTACGCCGGGATCAGCGTCGCCTCGAACACGACGTAGAACAAGAACACGTCGGTCGCGGCGAAGACCGCCACCGAGAGCGCCTCCAGCGCCAGCGCCCAGGCGAAGAACGCCTTGGTGTGCCGGTGCGCCGAGGCGTCGTCGTCGGCTCGCAGGGTCGCGCCCTGGTCGGCGTCGTACCAGCTGGCGCCGATCACGATCGGGACCAGGACGGTGGTCAGCAGCACCATGAGCAGGCCGAGGCCGTCGACCCCGAGCGCGTAGTGGGCACCGAACGCCTTGATCCAGGTGTGGTCCTCGGTGAACTGGAAGCCACCGTGGAGGTGGTAGCCGAAGGACATCACCACGGCGAGGGCGAGGGTCAGCACGGAGGTCCCGAGGGCGACCTGCTTGGGCAGCACGTCGCGGTGACCCGACGGAAGCGCAGCCGTCGCGACCGCCCCGAGGAGCGGGACGACGATCAGGATCGTCAGCCAGGGGAAGCTGTTCATGGTCGGTCTCCCCGTTCGAGGCGAAGCGATGCGGGCACGTGGTGACGGTGGCTCATGCGAGGTTCACCGCCAGGAGGGCCAGGACGACCAGCAGGGCACCGACGAGCACGGACAGGGCGTAGGAGCGCACGAACCCGGTCTGGGTCAGACGCAGGACCGAGCCGGTGCCGCCGACCCCGAGGGCGGTCCCCTCCACCACGCCGTCCACGGCATGGTCGTCGAAGAGGGTCAGGCCGGTGACAAGACGTCCGCCGGGCCGGACGACCAGGACGTCGTTGACCTCGTTGCCGTAGAGCTCGTTGCGCGCGGCACGCGTGAGCGACGAGACCTCGGCCGGTGCCTCGCGAGGAACCTCGGTCCGGCCCACGAAGTACCACGCCGCTGCCACGCCGACTGCGACGATGACCACCACGATCGCCGAGCTCACCAGGGCGGGCAGTGCCGGATTGGCCTCGAGGGCATGGCCCGTCACGGGCTCGAGGAAGTCCACGATCCAGTTCCCGAGCAGGAGCACGCCGCCGAGCACCGACAGCGCGGCCAGCACGACCAACGGGACCGTCATCACCGATGGCGACTCGTGCGGGTGGACGCCGTCCGACCACCGCTGCTTGGTGAAGAAGGTCATGAACATCAGCCGGGTCATGTAGAAGCCGGTGACGCCGGCGCCGATGATCGCGAGCACGCCGACGAACCAGTTCTGGGTGAGGGCGACCTCGATGATCTTGTCCTTGGACCAGAAGCCGGAGAAGCCCGGGAACCCGATGATCGCGAGGTAGCCCATCGCGAAGGTCAGGAAGGTCACCGGCATGGCCTTGCTCAGCGCGCCGTAGTGACGCATGTCGACGTCGTCGTCCATGCCGTGCATCACGGAGCCGGCCCCGAGGAACATGTTGGCCTTGAAGAACCCGTGGTTGAGCAGATGGAAGATCGCAAAGGGGTAGCCGGCCGGACCCAGGCCGGCGCCCAGCATCATGTAGCCGATCTGGCTCATGGTGGACCCGGCGAGGACCTTCTTGATGTCGTCCTTGGCGCACCCGATGACCGCGCCGTACAGCAGGGTCACCGTCGCCACGATCATCACGACGGTCCGCGCGTGCGGCGCATAGTCGAAGACGAAGTTCGACCGGACGACGAGGTAGACGCCGGCCGTCACCATCGTCGCGGCATGGATCAGGGCCGAGACGGGCGTCGGGCCCTCCATCGCGTCCAGCAGCCAGGACTGGAGCGGGACCTGGGCCGACTTGCCGCAGGCGGCGAGCAGCAGCAGCAGGCCGAGGGCGGTCATCGTGCCCTCGGACGCGTGGCTGGCGTCTGCCGAGATCGTGCTGAAGTCGGTCGTGCCGAAGGTCGTGAAGAACAGCCCGACGCCCAGCGAGAGTCCGATGTCGCCGACGCGGTTGACGATGAAGGCCTTCTTCGCCGCGGCGGCCGCGGAGTGCTTGTACTGCCAGAAGCCGATCAGGAGGTACGACGCGAGGCCGACGCCCTCCCAGCCGAGGAACACGCCGAGGTAGTTGCCGGCGAGCACCAGCGTGAGCATGGCCGCCACGAAGAGGTTGAGGTAGCCGAAGAACCGGCGGCGCCGGGGGTCGTGCTCCATGTAGCCGACGGAGTAGATGTGGATCAGCGAGCCGACACCGGTGATCAGCAGCAGGAACAACGCCGAGAGCGGGTCGTAGAGCAGGTCGGCCCCGACCTTCAGACCGCCGGCCTGGAACCACGTGTAGAGGTGCTGGCCGACCTGGCGGTTGTCGCTCGCGCGACCCAGCAGCTGGAAGAACAGCACCAGGCTGAGCACGAACGACAGCACGGGCAGGACGGCCCCGATCAGGTGGCCGCTCTTGTCCAGCCGGCCCCGGGCCAGCGGGCCGCCCACGAGCAGGACCACCGCGCCCAGCAGGGGCAGCGCGATCACCAGCCAGAGCAGGGAGAAGACCCCGTCGGCCGACGACGGGTGCACGAGCGGGGCGGCACCCTCGGCGAGAACGATCATCGACAGCGTCTCCTCAGTACTTCAGCAGGCTGGCGTCGTCGACCGAGGCCGAGCGGCGGGTGCGGAAGATGGTCATGATGATCGCCAGCCCGACCACGACCTCGGCGGCGGCGACGACCATCACGAAGAACGCGGTGACCTGGCCGTCGAGGTTGCCGTGCTGCTTCGCGAACGCGACCAGGGCGAGGTTGGAGGCGTTGAGCATCAGCTCGACGCACATGAAGACCACGATGGCGTTACGGCGCGTGAGCACGCCGACGCTGCCGATCGTGAACAGGATCGACGACAAGAGGACGTAGGGAGTCATGCGGGGGCCTCCTCCTCGGTGCTGGCAGGCGCCGACTGGTCGCGGCCGGCGTGGTGCGCGTCGTCCAGCTGGCTCTCGATGCTCGCGACGTCCCCGGCCATCGCCGGCGCCGAGCGGACGGTGCCGCGAGCCGCGAGCACCCGGGACACCGAGGCCTCGGACGCCGTTCCGTCGGGAAGCAGCGCGGGAGTGTCGACGGCGTTGTGCCGGGCGAAGACACCGGGCGTGGGCAGCGGCCCGAGATGCTTGCCGGAGACGGCGTAGTCGTGCACGCGCCGTGCCGCGATGTCGGCCTGGGTCGGCTTGGGGTCGAGCCGCTCACGGTGCGCCAGCACCATGGCGCCCATCGCGGCGGTGATCAGCAGGGCGCTGGTGACCTCGAACGCGAAGACGTACCTGCTGAACAGCAGGTTGGCGAGCGCCGGGATGTTGCCCGGGGCGTTCGCGACGTCGAGTCCGGTCACCGTGCCCAGGCTGAGCTGGGCGAGACCGACGACGAGGACGACGCCGAGCAGCAGGCCGCCGAGGACGGCGAGCACGCGTTGGCCCTTGATCGTCTCGACGACGGAGTCGGAGGCGTCGACGCCGACCAGCATCAGCACGAACAGGAACAGCATCAAGATCGCGCCCATGTAGACGGCGACCTGCACCAACGCCAGGAACGGCGCGTTGAGGTTGAGGTAGAGGCAGCCGAGGCCGAGCATCACCACGGCGAGCAGCAGGGCGGCGTGCACCGCCTTGCGCACGAACAGGATGCCGAGCGCGGCGAGCACCATGATCGGAGCGAGCACCCAGAAGAGACCCACGCCGTCACCCCTCGCCCGTCGCGGCGGCGCCGTCGGGCGCCTTGAACGTGCCGCGGTAGTAGTCGCCCTCGTCCTCGCCCAGCAGCATCGGGTGCGGAGGTTGCTCCATCCCGGGCAGGAGCGGCGCGAGGAGGTCCTGCTTCTCGTAGATCAGGTCGGCGCGGTTGTCGTCGGCGAGCTCGTACTCGTTGGTCATCGTCAGCGCCCGGGTCGGGCAGGCCTCGATGCAGAGCCCGCACAGGATGCAGCGCAGGTAGTTGATCTGGTAGACGCGGCCGTAGCGCTCGCCGGGACTGAACCGCTCCCCGTCAGGCTCGTCGCTGTTCGAGGCGCCCTCGACGTAGATCGCGTCGGCTGGGCACGCCCAGGCGCACAGCTCGCACCCGATGCACTTCTCCAGTCCGTCGGGCCAGCGGTTGAGCTGGTGACGGCCGTGGAACCGGGGGGCGGTCGGCTGCTTCTCGAACGGGTACTGCTCGGTGACGACCTTCTTGAACATCGTCCGGAAGGTCACGCCGAACCCGGCGACCGGGTCCCACAGCTGCTCCTTGAGGGTCTTGGCCTCCGGCTCGGAGCTCATGCGGGGTCCTCCTCGACCTGGTCGGTGTCGCCCTCTGCCTGCAGCGAGTCGGGAGCCTCGGCGGTCGCCGTGACGGTCCGGCCGGTGGCGAAGGTCAGCGTTGCGGCGGCGCCGCGGACGGCTCCACCGGAGGGCAGGGCGGGCACCGGGAACCCACCCGCGGTGGCGAGCGTGGTGTCGTGCTCGTCGTCACCGGCGAGCTCGCCCTGCTGCTCGCCGAAGAAGAACACCGCGAGGAACAGCACCACCAGCACCCCGAGCCCGATCAGGAGGTACTTGCGGTCCACGCCGCCGTCCAGGGACGCCGTCCGGATCGTGGCCACCGCCAGGATCCAGACCAGCGCGCCAGGGATGAGGTACTTCCACCCCAGCGACATGAACTGGTCGTAGCGCATCCGGGGCAGGGTCCCGCGCAGCCAGATGAAGATGAAGACGAAGAACAGCACCTTGCCCATGAACCACAGGAACGGCCAGTAGCCGGAGTTGGCCCCGGCCCAGACGTGGTCGATCCAGAACGGCACGCGCCAGCCACCCAGGAAGAGGGTGGTGGCCAGCGCCGAGACGGTGGCCATGTTGATGTACTCGGCCAGGAAGAACAGCGCGAACTTCAGGCTGGAGTACTCGGTGTGGAAGCCGCCGACCAGCTCGCCCTCGGCCTCGGCGAGGTCGAACGGCGCACGGTTGGTCTCACCGACCATCGAGATCATGTAGATGACGAACGACGGGAACAGGATCAGGCCGTACCACCACTTGTCCTGGGCCGCCACGATCTGGCTGGTCGACATCGAGCCGGCGTAGAGGAACACCGCGATCAGGGCGAGCCCCATCGCGACCTCGTAGGAGATCATCTGCGCGCTCGAGCGCAGCGCCCCGAGCAGGGAGTACGTCGAGCCGCTGGCCCAGCCGCCCAGAACGATGCCGTAGATGCCGATCGAGGAGATCGCCAGGATGAACAGCACGGCCATCGGCATGTCGGTCAGCTGCAACGGCGTGTGCCGGTCGCTCCACGGCACCTTCACCTCGGGCCCGAACGGGATCACCGAGAAGGCCACGAAGGCCGGCACGGTCGCGATCACCGGGGCCAGGAGGAACACGACCTTGTCGGCCGCGGTCGGGATGATGTCCTCCTTCAGCGCCAGCTTCACGCCGTCGGCGAGGCTCTGCAAGAGGCCGAACGGGCCGTGCACGTTGGGGCCGATACGGTGCTGCATCCGCGCCACCACCCGGCGCTCGAACCAGATGTTGAACAGGGTCAGCACGACCAGGATCACGAAGATCAGCACGGCCTTGATCGCGATCAGCCACCACGGGTCCTGACCGAAGGCGCCCAGGCCGTTGGCCCCCGCACTCGGGGACAGCGACATCGGGAGGGCGAGGGCGGTCACTGGTCGGCTCCCTTCATCCGCACGCCCGATCCGGGCGAGGCGAGGTCGGCGAGGACGCCGTTGCCGGTCGACCTGGCGGGCACCCAGACCACGTCGTCGGGGAGGTCGCGGGCGACCTCGACGGGCAGCGTGACCGAGCCGCGGTCGCCCTCGAGGGTGACCATCGCGCCGAGCGCCGCGGCCGCTGCCGGGGAGACCCGGCAGACGGGGGTGCGCGCGGTGGCGTGCAGGTGCTTCTCGCCGTCCTGCATCGAGCCGTTGTCGAGCATCAGCTTCCAGGTCGCGAGCGCGACCGTTCCCTCGCCGCGGCCCGAGACCGGCGAGGGGGCCGGGGTCTCCGGGAGGCTCGCGCGCTCGCCGTCCCAGGGGCCCATCTCGACCATCCGCTGATGGGCCTCGACGGAGGTGCGGAAGCCCAGCGGGCTGCCGGCTCCGAGCGCGGACAGCTCCTCGGCGATGCCGGCCAGGATCCGGGCGTCGGACAGGGCGGGGCTGACGAAGACGGCCTCGAACTCGCGCGGGCGCCCCTCCCAGGTCACGAACGTGCCGGGCTTGTCGGTCACCGGCGCGACCGGGAGGACGACGTCCGCGCGCCGGGTCACGTCGGTCTCCCGCTGCTCCAGCGCGACGACGAACGACGCGGCGTCGAGGGCGGCGCGGAACGCCGCCGGGTCGGCCGTGTCGTCGGGGTCGACGCCGCCGACGACGAGTCCGCCCAGCTCGCCCGCGAGGACCGCCGCGACGATCGCGTCGGCGTCGCGCCCGGGCCGGTCGGGCAGGCTGTCCACGCCCCAGGCCGCAGCGGCGTCCACCCGGGCCGGCGCGTCGGCGACCGGACGTCCGCCCGGCAGGAGGTTGGGCAGGCAGCCGGTCTCGACCGCTCCACGGTCGCCGGCTCGGCGGGGCACCCAGGCGAGCCTGGCGCCGGTCGTGCGGGCGAGGCGCGCGACCGCGGTCAGCGCACCGGGCACGGTCGCCATCCGCTCGCCGACCAGGATCACGCCGGCGCTGTCGAGCTCGACGTCCTGGTCGTGGGCCAGACCCGAGACCACCTCGGCCTCGGTGCCGGGCGCGGCCCCGATCAGGGTGCCGCCCATCTTGTGCAGGCCGTTGGTGGCGAAGGGTGCGACCGACCACACGCGGGTACGCCGTTCGCGGTGGGCCTTGCGGAGCCGCAGGAAGATCGTGCCGGCCTCGTCCTCGGGCTCCAGGCCCACCAGCAGCACGGAGTTCGCCGCCTCCAGGTCGGCGTACGTCGCACCCTGGCGGAGCACGACCTCGGCGGCGAGGAAGTCGGCCTCCTCGGCGGACAGCGGCCGGGCGCGGAAGTCGACGTCGTTGGTCCCGAGGGCGACGCGCGCGAAGGTGCTGTAGGCGTAGGCGTCCTCGGCGGTCACCCGGCCACCGGGCAGGACGCCCGACCCGCCGGCGGCGGCCAGGCCGCGCGCGGCCACGGCGAGCGCCTCGGGCCAGGACGCCGGCCGCAGCTCGCCGTCCTCACGGACCTGGGGATAGGACAAGCGGTCGTCGGTGCGGAGGTAGCCGAAGGCGAAGCGGTCCTTGTCGGTGATCCACTCCTCGTTGACCTCGGGGTCGCTGCCGGACAGCCGGCGCACGACCTGGCCGCGGCGGTGGTCGACGCGGATGGCGGCGCCACAGGCGTCGTGCTCGGCGACCGACGGCGTGGAGACGAGGTCGAAGGGGCGCGACCGGAAGCGGTAGTCGGCGCTGGTCAGCGCGCCCACCGGGCAGATCTGGATGGTGTTGCCCGAGAAGTAGGACTCGAAGGGCTCCTTCTCGTAGATGCCGACCTGCTGGAGGGCACCGCGCTCGACCATCGCGATGAACGGGTCACCGGCGATCTGCTCGGAGAAGCGCGTGCAACGGGCGCACAGGACGCAGCGCTCACGGTCCAGCAGCACCTGGGCGGAGATGTTGATCGGCTTGGGGAAGGTGCGCTTGACGCCGCCGGAGGCCGCGAAGCGCGACTCGCCGCGGCCGTTGGACATCGCCTGGTTCTGAAGGGGGCACTCGCCGCCCTTGTCGCAGACGGGGCAGTCGAGCGGGTGGTTGACCAGCAGGAACTCCATGATCCCCTGCTGGGCCTTGTCGGCGACCTCGCTGGTGGCCTGGGTGCTGACGACCATGCCCTCGGCGACCGGGATGGTGCAGGAGGCCTGCGGCTTGGGCATCGGGCGGCCGTTCCCGGCGTCGGGGACGTCGACCAGGCACTGCCGGCAGGCGCCGACCGGGTCGAGGAGCGGGTGGTCGCAGAACCGCGGGATCTGGACGCCGACCTGCTCGGCCGCCCGGATCACCAGCGTGCCCGCGGGCACGCTGACCTGGACGCCGTCGATCGTCAGCGTCACCAGGTCCGTCTTCTGGACCTCGGAGGTGGTCATCGGGAGGCTCCCTCGGCGGCGAAGACGGTGGCGGCGACGGGGTCGAACGGGCAGCCACCCTCGGTGAGGTGGCGGAGGTACTCGTCGCGGAAGTACTGGATCGAGCTGGAGATCGGGCTCGTCGCGCCGTCGCCCAGCGCGCAGAACGACCGGCCGAGGATGTTGTCGCACTGGTCGAGCAGCAGGTCGAGGTCCTCGGGGCGACCCACGCCGTTCTCCAGGTCGGTCAGCGTCTGCACCAGCCACCACGTGCCCTCGCGGCACGGCGTGCACTTGCCGCACGACTCGTGCTTGTAGAACTCCGTCCAGCGCAGCACGGCGCGCACGACGCAGGTGGTCTCGTCGAAGATCTGCAACGCGCGGGTGCCGAGCATGGACCCGGCCGCACCGACCGCCTCGAAGTCGAGCGGGACGTCGAGGTGCTCGGCGGTCAGGATCGGCGTCGAGGAGCCGCCCGGCGTCCAGAACTTCAGCTCGTGGCCCTTGCGCACGCCGCCCGCGAGGTCGACCAGTGTGCGGAGGGTGATGCCCAGCGGGGCTTCGTACTGGCCGGGGCGGGCGACGTGACCCGACAGGCTGAAGATGCCGAAGCCCTTGGACTTCTCGGTGCCCATCGAGGCGAACCACTGCGCGCCGTTGCCGACGATGCTGGGCACCGAGGCGATCGACTCGACGTTGTTGATCACCGTCGGGCTCGCGTACAGCCCGGCGACGGCGGGGAACGGCGGGCGCAGACGTGGCTGACCGCGCCGACCCTCGAGTCCTTCGAGCAGCGCCGTCTCCTCGCCGCAGATGTAGGCGCCCGCGCCGGCGTGCACGACGACGTCGAGGTCGTAGCCGGAGCCGTGGATGTCGGCGCCGAGGTGACCCGCGGCGTACGCCTCGGCGACGGCGGCCTGCACCCGCCGGACGACGTGGACGACCTCGCCCCGGATGTAGATGAAGGCCTTGTTGGCGCGGATCGCGAAGCTGCTGATGATCACGCCCTCGACCAGGGTGTGCGGCGTGGCCATCATCAGCGGGATGTCCTTGCACGTGCCGGGCTCGGACTCGTCGGCGTTGACCACGAGGTACTTCGGGTTGGGGTTGTCCTGGGGGATGAACCCCCACTTCATGCCGGTCGGGAAGCCCGCGCCGCCGCGGCCGCGCAGGCCGGAGTCCTTCACCTCGGTGATCAGGTCGTCGGGAGCCATCGTCAGCGCCCGGCGCAGCGGCCGGTAGCCGCCGTTGCGCTCGTAGGTCGCGAGCTTCCAGCTCTGCTCGTCGGCCCAGTCCGCGGTCAGGACGGGGGTCAAGGTGTCAGCCATCCGCGTGGCCCTCCTCCTGCTTGGTCTCCGACTCGGCCCGCGAGGTGTCGGCCTGCTCGACCGCCTCGGTCGCAGACTCGGGCGAGCCGCCGAGTGCGCGCCGGTCGGCGTCCGACGGGGCCGACCAGCCACGCTGCCGCGCGATGGTGAGCCCCACCAGCGATGCCGGTCCGGCCCCGGGGCCCTCGTCGACCCGGTCGTCGGGGAAGCCGGCGAGCACGCGCTCGACCTCGCGCCAGGTCGCGATCCGCGGCCCGCGCGTCGAGCGCACCTCCTTGCCCTCGCGCAGGTCGTCGACCAGCTGGGTCGCCGACTGGGGGGTCATGTTGTCCATGAACTCCCAGTTGACCATCATCACCGGGGCGTAGTCGCAGGCGGCGTTGCACTCGACGTGCTCGAGGGTGATGCTGCGCTGGCCGTCGACGTCGTCTGTCGTCTCGTCGTTGCCGACGCCGAGGTGGTCCTTGAGCCGCTCGAAGATCGCGTCGCCACCCAGCACGGCGCACAGCGTGTTGGTGCAGACGCCGACGTGGTAGTCGCCGACCGGGCGGCGCTTGTACATCGTGTAGAACGTCGCGACGCCGCTGACGTCCGCGGCGCTGATGTCGAGGATGCCGGCGCACGCCTCGATCCCCTCGGGCGTGACCCGACCCTGCGTCGACTGCACGAGGTGGAGCATCGGCAGCAGCCCGGACCGCGCCTCGGGGTAGCGCGCGGCGATATCGCGCAGCTCCCCCAAGGTCGTCTCGCTCAGGCCGGTGGTGTCGTCGGCCGAGCTCGTCGGGACCGTCTCGCTCATCGGTCGACCCCTCCCATCACCGGGTCGATGCTGGCGATCGCCACGATCACGTCGGCGACCATGCCACCCTCCGACATCACGCTGGTCGCCTGGAGGTTGGTGAACGACGGGTCGCGGAAGTGGGCACGGAACGGCCGGGTGCCGCCGTCGGAGACGACGTGGGCTCCGAGCTCGCCGCGCGGCGACTCGATCGGCACGTAGGCCTGGCCCGGCGGGACCCGGAAGCCCTCGGTGACGAGCTTGAAGTGGTGGATCAGCGCCTCCATCGACTCGCCCATGATGTGCCGGATGTGGTCCAGGCTGTTGCCCAAGCCGTCGCTGCCGACGGCGAGCTGGCTGGGCCAGGCGATCTTCTTGTCGGCCACCATCACCGGGGCGCCCTCGAGGTTGGCGAGCCGGTCGGCGGCCTGCTCGACGATCCGCAGCGACTCCCACATCTCGGCCAGGCGGACCCGGAAGCGGCCGTAGGAGTCGGCGGTGTCCCAGGTCTGGACGTCGAAGTCGTAGGTCTCGTAGCCGCAGTAGGGCTGGGTCTTGCGGAGGTCCCAGGGGTAGCCGGTCGAACGCAGGACGGGGCCGGTCAGGCCCAGCGCGAGGCACCCGGCGAGGTCGAGATGGCCGACGCCCTCCAGGCGGCCCTTGAAGATCGGGTTGGCGTTGCACAGGTCGGCGTACTCGGGCAGCCGCTTCTTCATCAGGGCGACGAAGCTGCGGATCTCGTCGAGGGCGCCGGGCGGGAGGTCCTGGGCGACACCGCCGGGTCGGATGAAGGCGTGGTTCATCCGCAGGCCGGTGATCAGCTCGAACAGGTCGAGCACGAGCTCGCGCTCGCGGAAGCCGATCGTCATCACCGTCAGTGCGCCGATCTCCATGCCGCCGGTGGCGATGCAGACCAGGTGGGAGGAGATCCGGTTGAGCTCCATCAGCAGGACCCGCATCACCTGCGCCTTCTCCGGCACGTCGTCGTCGATGCCCAGCAGCCGCTCGACGCCCAGGACGTAGGTCATCTCGTTGTAGAACGGCGCGAGGTAGTCCATCCGGGTGCAGAACGTGACGCCCTGGACCCAGGAGCGGTACTCCATGTTCTTCTCGATGCCGGTGTGGAGGTAGCCGATCCCGCACCGGGCCTCGGTCACGGTCTCGCCCTCGAGCTCGAGGATCAGCCGGAGCACGCCGTGGGTCGAGGGGTGCTGGGGGCCCATGTTGACCACGACCCGCTCGCCGGTGACGTCGTCGTAGTCGCCCAGACCCTCGGTGATGGAGTCCCAGTCCTGGCCGGTGACGGTGAAGACCTTGCCCTCGGCGGTGTCCGCCGTCCCGGCGTAGATGTCGTGCTCGGTGGTCATCAGCTGTCGCTCCTGCGCTGGTCGGGCGGCGGGATCGTGCCGCCCTGGTACTCGACCGGGATGCCCCCCAGCGGCAGAGCGTCCTTGCGCCGCGCAAGGACTGCGAGCGGAGCGAGCACACGCAGGTGCCACGCAGACTTCACGAGTAGCTCCTTCGCTGGTCGGGCGGCGGGATCGTGCCGCCCTTGTACTCGACCGGGATGCCTCCCAGCGGGTAGTCCTTGCGCTGGGGGTGGCCGGGCCAGTCGTCGGGCATCAGGATCCGAGTCAGCGCGGGGTGACCGTCGAAGACGATCCCGAACATGTCGTAGGTCTCGCGCTCGTGCCAGTCGTTGGTGGGGTACGTCGCGACGATGCTGGGGATGTGCGGGTCGGCGTCGGGCGCGCTGACCTCGAGCCGCACGCGGCGGTTGTACGTCATCGAGAGCAGGTGGTAGACCGCGTGCAGCTCTCGGCCGGCGTCCTGGGGGTAGTGGACGCCGCTGACACCGGAGCACAGCTCGAAGCGAAGGCCCGCGTCGTCGCGGAACATCAGGGCCACCGACGGGAGGTCCTCGCGGCGGACGTGGAAGGTGATCTCGCCACGGTCGACCACGACCCTCTCCACCGCGGCGGTGAGGCCCTGGGCGGCCAGGCCGGCCTCCAGCGCGTCGGCGACCTCGTCGTACCAGCCGCCGAACGGGCGCTGGGTGGCGCCGGGGAAGATCGTCTGCCGGACCAGCCCGCCGTAGCCGCTGGTGTCGCCGGAGCCGGACACGCCGAACATGCCGTGCCGCGTGCCCATGCTCTCGACCGAGCCGGTCTCGGCCGGGACTCGGGCGTCCTGGGAGGGGTCCTGGGTGCTCACCGCATGAGGCCCTTCAGCTCCGAGGTCGGCGAGGCCGCCAGGGCGGCCGTCTCACGCTGCTCGACCGCGGCGCGGGCGTTGGCGCCGAGGGGCTTGTGCTGCACCTGGTCGTGCAGCTTGAGGATGGCGTCGATGAGCATCTCGGGGCGGGGCGGGCAGCCGGGGAGGTACATGTCGACCGGGACGACGTGGTCGACGCCCTGGACGACGGCGTAGTTGTTGAACATCCCGCCGCTGCTGGCGCACACCCCCATCGCGAGGACCCACTTCGGGTTGGGCATCTGGTCGTAGATCTGGCGCAGGACCGGAGCCATCTTCTGGCTCACCCGGCCGGCGACGATCATCAGGTCGGCCTGGCGGGGACTGGCCCGGAAGACCTCCATGCCGAAGCGGCCCAGGTCGTACTTCGGCCCGCCGGTGGTCATCATCTCGATCGCGCAGCAGGCCAGGCCGAACGTGGCCGGCCAGAAGCTGGCCTTGCGCATGTAGCCGGCGACGCCCTCGACCGTGGTCAGCAGGACGCCGGTGGGGAGCTTCTCCTCGAGACCCATTCAGTGATCTCCCATCCACGAGAGTCGAGCGCCCTGCGGCGCGTGCCATGTGTGCATCACGGCGCTCAATCCCAGTCGAGGCCGCCGCGGCGCCATACATAGGCGTAGGCGACGAACACGGTGACGATGAACAGCACCATCTCGACCAGACCGAAGGCCTTGAGGGCGTCGAACTGCACCGCCCACGGGATGAGGAAGACGATCTCGATGTCGAAGACGATGAACATCATCGCGATGATGAAGTACTTGATCGGGAAGCGGCCGCCGCCGAGCGGCTGTGGTGTCGGCTCGATGCCGCACTCGTAGGAGTCGAGCTTCGCCCGGTTGTAGCGCTGGGGGCCCACCTGCGACGACATGATCACCGAGCCGACGGCGAAGAGCGTCGCGATCCCCGCCAACACCAGGACGGGCACGTAGAGCTCCATCGGAGACTTCCTTCCCTGCTGCGGTGTCCGGCGGTGACCTGCGCGACGAGATTGTGGCTTTGTGAACGCCTTCACGAACCGGCCGCGGGTCAGTCTAGGACTCCGTCAACGCTGCTGCACCTTCGGGTCCGGTGGCCAGCAGACACCCTCTCACCTGGGCATTTAGCCAACCCGACCGTGCCGTAAATCCCGACCATCTCTCCCGGCTGGTCAGGCCGTCGCGCGATGCAGGGCGACGATGCCCGCGCTCAGGTTGCGCCACTGCGGGTCCTGCCAGCCGGCATCCGCGACGAGGTCGGCGAGGGCGGCCTGGCCGGGCCAGGACCGGATCGACTCCGCGAGATAGACATAGGCATCGGGGCTGGAGGAGACGGCGCGGGCGATCGGGGGCAGCGCCCGCATGAGGTACTCGACGTACGCCGTGCGGAACGGCGCCCACGTCGGGTGGCTGAACTCGCAGACCACCAGCCGCCCGCCGGGTCTGGTCACCCGGCGCATCTCGCGCAGCCCGGCCCCCGGGTCGACGATGTTGCGGAGGCCGAAGGAGATCGTGACCGCGTCGAACACGTCGTCGGCGAAGGGCAGCCGCGTGCCGTCGCCCGCGGTGAAGGGCAGCTCGGGCTCGTGCTCCTTGCCGACCCGCAGCATGCCCAGGGAGAAGTCGCAGGGCACGACGGTCGCGCCGGCGTCGGCGAACGGCCGGCTCGACGTACCCGTGCCGGCCGCGAGGTCCAGCACCAGCTCGCCCGGCCGGGGCGCGACCGCCGCGATGACCTCCTTGCGCCAGCGGCGGTCCTGGCCCAGCGACAGGACGTCGTTGGTGACGTCGTAGCGCTCGGCCACGGCGTCGAACATCCGGCGAACGTCGCCGGGTTGCTTGTCGAGGTCTGCGCGGGCCACGCGACGAGAGTAGGGCGCGGCCCTGTGCGGGTGTAGGGCGCGGCCCTGTGCGGGTGCTGTGCAGGTCACGTGACGGGTCAGCGGCCCGGCGTCCCGGTGCCGAGCCCGCGCTGCTGGTCACGGCGTGACCTTGCCGACACGACCAGCCTTCGAGACGTGGTCGACGGCTACCGCCGGGTACGCTTCCCGACTGTGACGAGCCCGATGGCCACCCCCGAGTCACCCGGTCTCTCGGTCCGGACGACCGAGATCGACGACGACGACCCCCTTCTCGACCTTCTTCCGGCCGACCAGGCGGTGACGTGGCTGCGACGCGACGAGGGCCTCGTCGGATGGGGAGTCGCGGCCGAGATCCGGCCGCGCGGCATCACCCGCTTCTCCGACGCCGACAAGTGGTGGACCGAGACGGTGGCGCGGGCCGACATCCGCGACGACGTGAACGAGCCCGGCACCGGCCTGGTCTGCTTCGGGTCCTTCGCGTTCGCCGACGACCCCGGCGACTCCGTGCTCACCGTGCCCCGGGTCGTCGTCGGCCGGCGGTCCGGGCGCACGTGGCTCACCCTGGTCGACGACGCGTCGTACGCCGGGCGCAGCGAGGTCGCGGACGCGCCCGAGGACGTCGTCTTCAGCGACGGCGCGATGGACGGCGAGCACTGGATGGCGGTGGTCGCCGAGGCCGTCCGCCGGATCACCGCCGGCGCCCTCGGCAAGGTCGTCCTCGCCCGTGACCTGGTGGCGACGGCGGCGAGCCGGATCGACGTGCGCTGGCCGCTGCGTCGCCTGGTCACCAGCTACCCGATGTGCTGGACCTTCCACGTCGACGGGCTCTTCGGTGCCACCCCCGAGATGCTCGTGCGTCGCGAGCGCGGCCTGGTGACCTCGCGGGTGCTGGCCGGGACGATCCGGCGCACCGGCGACGACGAGCGCGACCTCGCGCTGGCCGCCGCGCTGGCAAGGTCGACCAAGGACCACGCCGAGCACGAGTACGCCGTGCGCTCGGTGGCCGACGCGCTCGAGCCGCACTGCTCGTCGATGACCGTGCCGGAGACGCCGTTCGTCCTGCACCTGCCCAACGTCATGCACCTCGCCTCCGACATCGCCGGCGTCGTGCACGACGCCACGACGGTCTCCTCGCTCCAGCTCGCGGCGTCGCTGCACCCCTCGGCCGCGGTCGGCGGCACCCCGACGACGGCAGCGGTCGCGCTGATCTCCGAGATCGAGGGCATGGAGCGCGGTCGCTACGCGGGCCCGGTCGGCTGGATGGACACCTCCGGGGACGGCGAGTGGGGCATCGCCCTGCGGTCCGCGGAGATCGCCGGCAACACCGTGCGGCTCTTCGCCGGCTGCGGCATCGTCGCCGACTCCGACCCCGAGGCCGAGCTCGCGGAGACCCAGGCGAAGTTCGTCCCCGTGCGCGACTCCCTCGCCGCCGGCTGACCCTCTGGGGGGTGGCCCCTGCCAAGGCTCTGCTGCCAAGTCCCTGCTGCCAAATCCCTGCTGCCAAATCCCCCGCTTCAGCGGGGGATTTGGCACTTCCTGGGGGTTGCAGCGGCCAGGAAGTGACAACTCGGGCCAGGAAGTCCAGGCCGCCGACCTCTCAGCCTGAGCAGGACGCGACTAGCGTCGCAGGATGGACGAGTACCCGCACCTGATGCATACGGCGATCGACACGACCGACTGCCGAGGGCTCGCGGAGTTCTACCGGGAGCTGCTCGGGCTCCGGTACCGACCCGGGGACGAGGTCCCTTCGGAGGGACCCGACGGCGCCGACTGGCTGGTGCTCATGGACGACGAGGGGCGACGCAAGCTCGCCTTCCAGCAGGTGGCCCGCCTCGAGCCGACCACCTGGCCGGAGCACGACGTTCCGATGCAGCTGCACGTCGACCTCTCGGTCTCCACGGCTGCCGAGCTGGGGCGGCAGCGCGATCGCGCGCTCGCCCTGGGCGCGAGGGTCCTGCTCGACCGCACCGCCGACGAGGACGACGAGGCGCTGTACGTCTTGGCCGACCCCTCAGGCCATCCGTTCTGCCTGCTGGTCCGCTGACGCGAGCGGCCGCCGCAGTCAGACGGGGTCGAGGTCGAGGTCGGCCCCGTCGGGGATGCGGTGGTAGCTCGACGTGTCGGGCAGCAGCAGACCGTAGTGCCCGTCGATGATGGTCAGGCCGGCCTCGGAGTAGATGCGGTCGTGGATCGCGAGGTTGTACGGCGCCCCGACGGCGCGGGCGAAGTCGATCCCCTCGGCGCCCCGCATCCACGGCGCGCAGACCGGCACGCACAGCACGTCGACCCTCTGCCCGGGCACGGTCAGTGCGTCGCCGGGGTGGTAGACCGTCGTACCCCCGAGGTCGAAGACGTAGCCGGAGTTGTAGAAGCGCGGCAGGTCGGGGTGGATCACCGCGTGCAGCTCGCCGACGGCCTCCGCGGGAATGCCGGGGTCGAAGCGCTCACCCGGCGACACCGTCGTCACCCGCTCGCCCACCTCGGGAGCGTCCTGGCGGATCCTCGCCGCGACCGCCTCGATCGTGAAGATCGGGGCGTCGGTCCGGGCGAGGTGGTCGCAGACGTAGTGGTCGGGATGCTCGTGGGTGATCACGACCGCGTCGGCTCCGTCGACCGCCTCGGGATCGGTGAACATCCCCGGGTCGAGGACCACCACCGTCTCGTCGTACTCGAGCCGGACGCAGGAGTGGCCGAGCTTCGTGATCCGCACCCGGTCACCCTATGACCTGCCTGGAGCCCCCGGGGGGGCGGGAGTCAGGCGGTGGAGTGGTGGAGGTAGCACCAGCGCCAGTCCTCGCCGGGCTCGGCCGACTCCATCACCGGGTGCTGGGAGTCGTGGAAGTGCTCGGTGGCGTGGCGGCGAGGCGAGGAGTCGCAGCAGCCGACGTTGCCACACACCAGGCACTGGCGCAGGGCCACCCAGACGGTCCCCTCGCGCAGGCAGTCGGGGCACTCGGGGTTCTCCACCGTCTCCACCGGCGGGAACGCGTCGAGGTCGGCGCACGAGTCTCCGGTACGACGATGGGCCGCGGTGAGCCGGACCTCCCCGCGGCGCTCCTGGCTGATGTCGAGCATCGACTCCTCGACGTCGAGCATCGACAGCACGTCGCTGACGACCTCGCTGGCCACGGTTCCGGACTTGCGGATGTCGAGCACCCGCTCGCGCTCGGCCGCGATCATCGCGAGCCGCACCCGCGTGTAGAGCTCGCTCGGCGTCTCCTGGTCGGCGGCGGTGCCGAGGCGCTCCCAGGCCGCGAAGTTGCGCTGCTCGATGCGCTGCTTGATCAGCGCGAAGACGCCGTTGCGGTCGTCGTACTCCAGGTCGTGCAGCTTCTTGAACCCGGCCTTCGACGCCTGCTGGAGGACCGTCGCCCGGGCCAGCGCGTCCTCGATCGGGTCGGGAGACGGCACCCGCAGCCGGCGCGCGAGCATCGGCAGCGAGAGGCCCTGCACGAACAAGGTGCCGGCCACCACGGTGAACGCGACCAGCAGCAGCACCTCACGGTGCGGCGCGCTCACGGGGATGACGAACGCCGCGGCCAGCGTCACCACCCCGCGCATCCCCGCCCACCCGAGCAGGAACGTGAAGGTCGCGGGCGGGAGCTGGCCGGTGGTCGGGTCGGGGCCGGGGCGCACCAGCAGGTAGCGGGCGAAGAACACCCACACGATCCGCAGCACGACCGCCGCCAGCAGGGTCAGGACGCAGACCGCGACGACCCGGCCGGCCGAGACCCCGCCGTTCCGGACGTCCTCGAGGATCCACTGCGCCTGGAGGCCGATCAGCAGGAAGACGGTGTTCTCCAGGAAGTAGGCGATGGTGCGCCAGTTCATCCGCTCCGCGATGCGCGACTGGGCGGTCTGGATGATCGGCGCCTTGTGGCCGAGCAGCAGCCCGGTCACCACGACGCTGACGACGCCGGAGGAGTGCACCTCCTCGGAGAGGATGTACGTCGCGTACGGCACGACGAACGAGATCGCCGTGTCGAGGATCGGGTCGGTCACGTGCCGGCGCAGCCGCGCGACCACGACGAACACCGCGACGCCGATCGCGGCGCCGCCGATGGAGGCGACCAGGAAGTCGGTACCGACCCGCCACAGCTCGACGCCGCCGGCCCCCGCCGCGACGGCCGTGCGGAGGGCGACCAGCGCGGTCGCGTCGTTGAGGAGCGACTCGCCCTCCAGGATCGTCACGATCCGGCGCGGCAGGCCGATCCGGCGTCCGATGGCGGTCGCGGCGACGGCGTCGGGAGGCGCGACGACCGCGCCGATCGCGAACGCCGCCCACCACGTGACGCCGGGCAGCAGCGCGTGCACCAGGAGGCCGATGCCGGAGGTGGTGAACACCACGAGGCCGACGCTGAGCAGCAGGATCGAGCGCCGGTTGGCGTTGAAGTCGACCAGCGAGGTCCCGATCGCCGCGGAGTACAGCAACGGCGGCAGCAGCCCGAGCAGGACGACGTCGGAGCTGAGGTGCACCGTCGGCACCCCAGGCGCGTACGACGCGGCGACGCCGACCACGATCAGCCCGAGCGGGGCGGGGAGGCCGATGCGCTCCGCGAGCGCCGTGCCGGCGAGCACGACGATCGCGAGGGCGACGAGCTCGAAGGCGATCTCCACGGCGTCATTGTGTCTGGTCCCGCGGGACCGAGTCGCCCACTGCCCGGGCGGGGGCCCGGCGCGACGACGAGCCGGTGGTCGAGCCGGCGGTCAGGCCGGCTCGGCGACCCACCGCATCGGGTCGCCCCAGCCCAGCTCGCCGAGGCCGTGGTGGTCCAGGGCCAGGACGACCAGCGTCCGTCGGTGGGCGGCGAAGGTGAGCACGTGCGCGATCATCCCGCCGTAGGTGAACACCTCCGCGGGCTCGCACAGGGCGTCGACGAAGGTGTCGTCGAGCCGCCCGGCAGCGGAGACCTCGCGGACATGGGCGACGTAGCGCGAGCCCTCGACCTCCAGCCGCTGACGCATCGAGGTCAGCGACTCGTGCTCCTCGACGCTCCAGTCGTACTCGCGGTTGGCCATCGCGGCGTTCCACATCCCCATCTGTCCGATCAGGCGGCTCAGCAGGGACCGGACGGTCTGCTCGTCCTCGTCGACGGCCAGGCCGATCGTCTCGTCCAGCTGGTCGTCGGTCAGGCGGCTCGCCACCCGCACCATCTCACCGGTCAGCCACACGTGGTGGTCGACCATCTTCTCCAGCAGCTCCATGGGACTCACCTTGTCTCTCGAGGGCAGCCGGATGCTGCCGGGTGGTACGAAGTGCACGAGGTCGGGTCCGCCGCGCTGGATGTGCCCCGGCTTCTTGCGCCACTCGCGCGGCGTCGCGTCGAAGGCCTTGGCGAAGGCTCGGGTGAAGGCCTCGTGCGAGGAGTAGCCCGCCTCGACGGCGATGTCGATCAGCGGCGCCTTCGTCGTGATCATGCGGTACGCCGCGCGCTCGAGCAGGACGCGCCGACGCAGCGTCTGCGGCGCCTCGCCCGCCACCGACCGGATCATCCGGTCGAAGTGGAATCGCGAGAAGTGATGGCGAGCGGCCCAGTCGGCGCCGGTCGCCTCATGGTCGTCGAGCGCGCCGGCGAGCCCGTCGACGAAGTCGGCGAAGGTGTCGGTGGCGACGGTCATGGGGTCATCGTGCCCCGTGCGGGACGCCGTCCTCTTGATCCGGATTGCGCTGCTGGGCCCCCAGCGTCACAGAGCGTCTGCGAGAGCCCGGATCCGCGCGTCGAGCGCGCGCCGGTCCTCGCGGCCCACCACGGCCTCGACCACCTCGATGCCGCCGTTCGGACTCGCCAGGGCGTGCTCGAGCTCGACCCGGCTGGTCACCCTCAGATGCGGCGTCCGGGTCGCGGCGCAGAGGCTGGCCAGGTCGACGCCGTGCGGCGTGCCGAACAGCCGGTCGAACCGGTCGGCGTACTCCTCGGCACCCTGCTCGAGCGTGGCGAAGATCGAGCCCCCGTCGTCGTTGGCCACCACCAGCGTGAGGTCTGGCCGCGGCTCGTCGGGTCCGATCACGAGCCCGTTGGCGTCGTGCAGGAACGTGACGTCGCCGAGCAGCGCGAGGCTGCGCGCGGAGTCGCGCACCAGCGCCGCACCGACGGCGGTGGAGACGACCCCGTCGATGCCGGAGAGGCCGCGGTTGGCGATCACCTTGCGCCGGGCGCCCACCTCGTAGCGCGGCACCATCAGGTCGAGGTCGCGGATCGGGCTGGAGGAGCCGACGACCAGCAGGCCACCCGGCGGCAGGGCACCGGCGACCGCACCCGCGACGTCGTACGGCGTGAGCCGGGGCTCGGCTGCCAGCAGCGCGTCGAGCCGGCGGCCCACGTGCCGATCGGCCGACAGCCAGGCGTCGAGCCACGCGGTGTCCGCGGACTCGTCGACGTCGAGGTGGGCGAACTCCTGGTCGGCCGCCACCGGCAGTGCACCCCAGACGCCGGAGGGGCGGGCCCAGACCTCCACGTCCGTGCGCGCGAGGAGTCGCGAGACCGGGCGCGAGAGGGTCGGGTGGCCGAAGACGACGGCGCGCTCGACCTGAGCACCCAGCTCGCCGTCGAGAAGGAGGCGGTAGCAGCGCAGGGCGTGGGTGCCCGTGCGCGAGCCGCTGGAGGGCTCGGCGAACAGCGGCCAGCCGGCCCGCTCGGCCAGCTGACGCGCACGCCGGCCGGAGTCGTCACCGGCCACGACGACGGTGCGCGGGCCGTGCGGGATCTTCGTCAGGCCCAGCGGCTCCGCGAGACTCGCCCACGTCGCGCCGACCTCCAGCTCGGGGCGCCAGCGCTCGGCCGGGGTGAGTGGGTCGTCGAGGCAGACGTTGAGATGCACCGGCGCACCGACGGGGGCCTGCGGCCCACCCAGCCGGGTTTCCGGGTCGGGGTAGGTCCCGCCGGTGACGTCCACCGTGTGCACGAGGGGTCCGAAGATGCCGACCTGGTCGGTGGTCTGGTTGGCGTTGGTGCCGCGCAGCCGGGCCGGGCGGTCGGCGGTGACCGCGATCAGCGGCACCCCCGCGTGGACGGCCTCGAGCATCGCCGGGTGCAGGTTGGCCACCGCGGTGCCGGACGTGCAGATCACGGCAGCCGAGGACCGCTGCTTGGTCAGCCCCAGGGCCAGGAAGCCGGCCGACCTCTCGTCGATCCGCGTGTGCAGTCGCACCAGGCCCGCCTCCGCGGCGTCGAAGGCCGCGAAGGCCAGCGGCGCGTTGCGGGACCCGGGCGCGAGCACGATCTCGCGGACGCCGTTCTCGACCAGATGCCCGACGACAGCACGGGCCAGCTCGGTCGAGGTCGTCACGGCCGCTGAGTCTTCCGCACCGCCGCGACCTCGGTGAGCCGCCGCTCCCACCAGGCCATCCGCTCCGGGGAGGCGGCGTGGGCGTCGAGCAGCGCCGGCACGACCGTGGGGACGACGACCGGGAGCGCGCCGTTGACCGGGACCAGCTCGGGTGTGGCCACGTCGCCGGTGAGCAGTGCCCGCGTCGCCAGGCCGCAGGCGTGGTCGAGCGTCGGGAGCGCGGCCGCCAGGGCGACCCCAGCGGCCAGGCCGAGCGAGGTCTCCAGGGCGGAGGAGACGACGACCGGCAGGCCGATCTCCTCGGCGATCCGCAGGCACGCTCGTACGCCGCCCAGGGGCTGCACCTTGAGAACGGCGATGTCGGCGGCCTCCAGGTCCCTGACCCGGTACGGGTCCTCGGCTCGGCGGATCGACTCGTCGGCAGCGACGGGAACGTCGACGCGGAGGCGCAGCGCAGCGAGCTCCTCTACCGTCGCGCACGGCTGCTCGACGTACTCCAGACCGCCGGCGGCAGCGTCGAGCAGGGCGACCGCGGCAACCGCCTGCTCGACCGACCAGGCACCGTTGGCGTCGACCCGGATCCGCCCGTTGGGCCCGAGTGCGTCGCGGACGGCCTCGACCCGGGCCAGGTCGTCGGCGAGGATCGAGCCCGGGTCCGCGACCTTGACCTTGGCCGTCGAGCAGCCCGAGCGGACTACGAGCCCGTGCGCCACCTCGGGCGAGACGACCGGGACCGTCGCGTTCACCGGCACCGACGCCCGCACGGCTGCGGGCCAGTCGCCCGCGGCCGCCTCCTCGGCGCAGCGCAGCCACGGCTCGGCGACCTCGGCGGAGTACTCCGTGAACGGGCTCCACTCCCCCCACGCCGGCTCACCCGACGACGAGATGCCCTCGACGAGCGCGCCCTCGCGGACGGTGATGCCGCGGAAGCGCGTCGTCATCGGGATCGAGAAGACTCTCATCGGTCGCCACCCGCCAGCGCCCTGACCGCCAGCCGGTCGACCTTGCCGTTGGCCAGCATCGGAAGGGCGGGTACGACGAGCAGCTGGCGCGGCGCCCAGGCACGGGGCTGCTGCTGCGAGACCCAGTCCCGGGCGTCGTCGAGCGAGAGGCTCGCGCTTGGGTCGGCCAGCGAGACGACCGCGACCACCCGGCCTCCCCACTCCGCATCGGTCAGCCCGACGACCTCGGCTCCCTGCACGCGCGGATGCTCGCGGAGCCGCGCGGCGACAGCCCCGGTGGGCACGTTGACGCCACCGCTGACGACGATGTCGTCCACGCGGCCCAGCACGTGCAGCCGCCCGTCCTCGTCGAGCCGGCCGGCGTCGGCGGTCAGGAACCAGCCGTCGACGAGCGCCGCCGCCGTCGCCGCGGGGTCGTCGAGATACCCCTCGCACAGCGTCGGACCGCTGAGCCGCACGCGCCCGTCGACGCCGACGGCGAGGCCCACGCCGTCCAGCGGCAACCCGTCGTACACGCAGCCGCCGCAGGTCTCGGCCATGCCGTAGGTCGCGACGAGCCGGATGCCCGCGCCGGCGGCGCGCTCCCGCAACGAGGCGTCGACCGGGCCGCCGCCCACCAGGACCGCGCGATACGCCGCCAGCGCCGCGCGCTCCTCGGGCGCGTCGAGCCAGCGGAGGAGCTGAGTCGGCACCACCGAGACGTAGCCCGGGCCGTCGCCGGACCACTCCACCTCCGAGGGCGAGCGCTCGCCGATCGGCGTCGGAAGGAACCCCGCGGCCAGCGAGCGCACGACGACGTTCAAGCCGGCGACGTACGACGAGGGCAGGCACAGCAGCCAGGGCCCGGCCCCACCGAGTCGGGCGGCCGAGGCCGCGGCCGAGGCGAGCACGGCGGCACGCGACAGCACCACCTGCTTCGGCGCCCCCGACGAGCCGGACGTCGCGACCAGCACCGGGCCCGGGTCGTCGGCGTCGAGCCAGGCGGCGACCGCGTCGACGTCGCGCTCGGCCTCGCCGTTCAGCCGCAGTGTCACGCCCCGCACGGTAGCCGTCGGCGCCGGGCTGCTTGAATCCCGCCCATGCCGTCCCCCGGTCACGCCGCCGCGCCCACGATCGCCCACTGGGTCGCCGGCGCGCGCCCGCGCACCCTTCCCGCCGCGATCTCACCGGTGCTCGCCGGCACCGGCGTCGCGGCGTACGACGACGCGGTGCTCTGGTGGAAGGCCCTGCTCGCCCTGGTGGTGGCGCTGGCGCTCCAGGTCGGCGTCAACTACGCCAACGACTACTCCGACGGCATCCGCGGCACCGACGCCGACCGGGTCGGTCCGATGCGTCTGGTCGGCTCCGGCACCGCCTCACCCGGCGCGGTCAAGCGGGCCGCCTTCGCGGCGTTCGGCGTCGCGGCCGTGGCCGGTCTCGTGCTGGCGGCGACCACCGCCTGGTGGCTCGTGCTCGTCGGGGCGCTCTGCGTGCTCGCGGCGTGGTTCTACACCGGAGGCTCCAAGCCCTACGGCTACCTCGGGCTCGGCGAGGTGATGGTGTTCGTGTTCTTCGGGCTCGTCGCCGTGATCGGCACGTCGTACGTCCAGACGCGCGACATCGAACGTCCCGAGGTGTTCGCCGCGGTCGGCATCGGCGCGATCGCCTGTGCGCTGCTGGTCGCCAACAACCTGCGCGACATCCCCACCGATCGTGGCTCGGGCAAGCTGACGCTCGCCGTCCGGCTGGGCGAGGCCCGGACTCGGGCGTTCTACCTCCTGCTCGTCCTGCTGGCGCTGGTGTCGCTGGTCGGCGTCGCGGCCACCACAACGTGGTGGGCCCTGCTGGCGCTGGCGTACGCCCTGCCGGCAGCGCGCGCCGTCCGGGTGATCCGGTCCAAGGCCGTGGGTCCGGGCCTGGTCCCGGTGCTCCAGCTGACCGGCCTCGCCGAGCTGGTCTTCGGGCTCGGCCTGCTGGTCGGTCTCGCGATCGGCGGGTGAGCGCACACCGGACGGCTACATTGGGGACATGTGGTTCGTCATCCTGCTGGTGATCGTCGTCGGTGGCTTCCTGCTGTGGAAGCTGCGGGTGCCGCTCCTGGCGAAGATCCTGGGCCAGTCCGAGTCGCGCATCAACCGCCAGATCGGCCGCCGCAAGTAGCGGCTCGCGTCAGTCGGCGTCCTCTTTGGCCTTCAGCTCCTCGAACTTCTCCGTCGCCCGCCGCGCCCGCTCGTCGACGTGTCGCGCCAGCGCCCCGCGCTGGGAGCCGAGCAGGAAGTACGACGCGAGGCCGCTGATCACCAGCGAGATCACCAAGATCCACATGACGTTGGCCGAGTCGGAGATCGCGAGCCAGGCGCCGCCGACCACGACGATCGACGCGGCGAAGAACAGCAGCCGCAGCCCGGTATAGGTCCAGAACTCCCTCACGCCGCCAGGGTAGTCAGATCCGCGATGGCGCCGGAATCCGCGGGACACGACGCGCAACGCCCAGGTGCGGCCTAGGCTTTGGGTCGTGTGGAGGTTCGTGCTGCTGCTGGTCGTCGTCGCGGTCGGCTCGTACTACGCCGCGAAGTTCCTCCTCGAGGGCTTCCCGAGGCGGCCGCACCACGACGACGAGTACGTCCGGCCGATGGGTCCCGACGACGACGACGAGTTCCTCGCGCGGATCTCACGCAAGAAGGGCCCCGACGACAGCGACTGACGTCGGCCTCAGGGCACCCGCAGGCTGATCTGCGCGGAGCCGCCGGCGTAGGAGTGCTGGCTGGTCGTGGAGAAGTAGTTGATCCCGATGAAGTTGAACCACAGCGTGGCCACGCCGACCAGGGCCAGGATGGCGGCGTTGCGGCCACGCCAGCCGGCTGTTGCGCGGGCGTGCAGGTAGGCGGCGTACACCACCCAGGTGATGAACGCGCAGACCTCCTTGGGATCCCAGTTCCAGTACGACGACCAGGCCTCGTGCGCCCAGATGGGCCCGGAGATGAGCACCGCGAAGGTCCACACCGGGAAGGCGAAGGCGTGGATCCGGTAGGAGACCCGGTCGAGCGTGACCAGCGCGGGCAGCCGTGCGACGTAGCCGGTCTCGCCCACCTTGCCGCGTCGCTCGGCGCGGTCGCGGACGAGGTAGAGCGCGGAGGTGATGCCGCCGAGGGTGAAGGCACCGGTGGCGATCATCGCCGACATCACGTGGACGACGAGCCAGGGTGAGCGCAGGGCCTCCGTCAGCGGCTCGACGGGGGTGTAGAGCCACATCACCGCGACCATCAGGAGCACCAGCACGAGGGCGGTGACGATCGGCCCCATCCAGGCCAGCCCGAGCCGCTTGCGCAGCAGGAGGTACCCGGCGACGACCACGAACGAGCCGGAGATCGTGAACTCGTACATGTTGCCCCAGGGCACGCGCTGCACGGCCTCGGCGCGGGCGAGGACCCCCAGCAGGTGGGCCGCGGCCGCGATCACGGTCAGGCTGAAGGCGAGGTTGCCGAACATCGCGACGCGATAGCGCGCCGACTCGTCCGGGCCCGCGGGTGGGGGTGTCGGGCCGGCGTCCGCCCCCAGCGGCGGGCCACCGGCGGGTACGACGGCACGCGCGGCGGCGCGCACCGGCACCGAGCGCAGGGCGCTCCATTCAACGAGATGGGCCGTCACCGCCAGGAAGTAGACGATGCCGGCGGCCGCGATCGCCTGGTTGCTGAGGCGCTCCCAGGACCCGATGCTGATGCCGAGGTCGGCGCTCATGCCCGCGTTCCTTCCTGTCCCTGGCGCAGGGACTCCACCACCGACGAGAGTACGGGGGCCAGGTCACCGCCTCCCGACCGGTCCAGTGCGGCCACCTCGACCAGCGTGGCGCCGTCGCCCCGCCGGGCTCTCACCCAGAGCCGGCGCGGCCGGATGAACAGCGACCCGAGCAGCCCGACCAGCGCCAGCACGACACCGAGCAGCGTCAGCCAGATGTCGGGTGTGCGGCTGATCTGGAGGCGCGTCCAGCGCCTGACGCCGTTGAAGGTCACCGAGCCCTCGTGGTCGGGCAGCTGCACGGTCTGCCCCGGCGAGAGCTCGAGCTGGAAGGCCTTGCCGTCGGCCCCCTTCAGCTCGTGCATCGCCGACTTGTCCAAGGTGTAGACCGACTGCGGGACGCCGTCGTTCAGGCCGAGGTCGCCGACGTAGACCTTCAAGGAGAGGGCGGGGTTCCGGTCGTTGCCCATGATGTTGATCGGCTGACCCTGGACCGACGCGAACGTCGGGTAGAAGAGGCCCTCGAGCCCGATGTCCTGGCCGGCCTTCAGCCCCGAGGCCTTGACCACGCCGAACGAGAGGAAGTTGGGGCTCTCGGGCAGGAAGACCGCCGGGCCGTCGGTCAGCTTGTGGCCCTGGGCGTCGCGCACGGTGACCAGGGGGGCGTACCCGTGGCCGATCAGGAAGATCTGCGTGCCGCCGATCTTGAGCGGGTGGTTGACGCGCAGGTCGTACTGCTTCGGGGACGACGACGTGGCGGGGGTCGAGCCGCACTTCTCCCGGTAGGTCAGGGGGGCCTTGAACCCGGTGGCGAGGCCCTGTTTGGGGCCCGAGTCGATCCAGTGCACCGCGAAGTCGTGCACCGTGAAGCAGAACGGCTCCATCTTGTCGGCGTTGAACAGCGACCCCGGGTCGAAGTCGTCGTACTGCGTGAGCTGGTTGGAGAAGCCGTTGCCGACGACCAGGATGACGCCGCCCTTGTAGCCGAAGAGGCTGCCGATCCCGAAGCCCACCAGCACGAGGAGCACCGCGAGGTGGAAGAGCAGGTTGCCCGCTTCGCGGAGCTGCCCGCGCTCGGCCGAGACCCAGCCGTCGTCCGCCTGGCCGGCGGTGGTCGAGCTCGTCGAGACCCGGTTGCGGCGCGAGAGGACCCGGGCGGCCCGCTCGAGCACGACGTCCGGCTCCTCGTCGGTGGTGTACGACGCGTGGTCCGGGAGGCGGGTGAGGTTGCGCGGGGCAGCCGGTGGCTGCTTGCGGTAGCCGCGCCAGTAGACCAGGAGCCTCGGCACGATGCAGCCGACCAGCGAGATCATCAGCAGCAGGTAGATCGCCGCGAACCACGCCGAGTGGTAGACGTTGAACAGGCTCAACCGCTGGTAGACCGGCGTGAGGCGAGGGTGGGCGGCCTGCCAGTTCTGGGTCTTGAGCGCGTCGACCCCGGTCTGCGGGATGACCGAGCCGGGGATGGCGCCGAGCGCCAGCAGCAGGAGCAGCATCAACGCCGTGCGCATCGACGTGAGCTGCCGCCACGTCCAGCGCAGCAGCTCGACCGCGCTCAGCTCCCCGGCTCGCCGGTGGTGGTCGCGGTCGCCACTCGGCTGCCAGGTCGCGCTCTCCTGACCTGGCCCGGACAGGTCGTCCGCGTCCGCCGGGGCGTCGGCCGGGATGTCGCCCGGGACGTCGGAGGGAGCGCCGGTCGGGACATCACTGCTCGGCGGCGTCACACCGCCACCGTCGACTGGTTGACGAGGTGGAGCTGGAGCCACTGCACGGCCTGGTCCCAGACGCCCGTGATCAGGGCGAGCCCGACGAGCACCAGCATCAGGCCGCCGACCCTGGTGACCCACTGCTGGTGCCGGCGGATGAAGCGGAACGCGCCGAGCGCGCGTCGGTAGGCCAGGGCCGCGACGATGAAGGGCACCCCGAGCCCGAAGCAGTAGACGCCGGAGAGCAGGGCACCGCGGCCGGCCGTGGCCTCGTTGAGCGAGAGGTTGGTGATCGCGGCCAGGGTCGGGCCGAGGCAGGGCGTCCAGCCGACGCCGAACAGGAAGCCGAGCAGCGGCGCGGCCGCGAGGCCCACCGCGGGCACCGAGTGGATGCGGTAGTCACGCTGGAAGAACGGCACCACGCCGGCGAAGGCCAGCCCTAGCAGGATCGTCAGTATCCCGAGCACGATCTCGAGCTGGTGGCGCCAGGTGACCAGCCAGGCGCCGACCGACCCCGACACCCAGCCGAGCAGCACGTAGACGACCGAGAAGCCGAGCACGAAGAGGACGGAGCCGGCCAGCATCCGACCGCGGCGCGCGTGCTCGAGGTCAGCGCCGGAGAGTCCGGTGGCGTAGGAGAGGTAGCCGGGCAGCAGCGGGATCACGCAGGGCGAGCAGAACGACACCAGACCCGCGATCAGGGCCACCGGGATCGCGAGCACCAAGGACCCGGACGACGCCTGCTGGTGGAACCAATCAGCCATGTCGGGCCACGTCCTGCACGAGCTGGACCAGGGTCAGGGACGACGGCACCTCACCGATGACGCTGGCGGCCACCCGGCCCTGCGCGTCGAGCACCACGGTGGCGGGGATCGTGTTGGGACCGAGCACACCGGGAAAGGCCAGCAGCGCCTCGCCACCGTCGGAGTAGTACGAGGGCCAGGTGGTGCCGAAGT
>NZ_DATAVI010000098.1:0-6918 GCF_036267815.1 Nocardioides sp.
AGCCCGACGCCCCAGGGCAATGACCTCGACGCGGTCACCTTCCAGGGCTCGACCGGATACGCCGTCGGCAAGTTCGGCACCGCGCTGCGCAGCACCGACGGCGGGGCGACCTGGAGCGGACTGCCGACCGGCACCTTCAACGAGCTCGGCCTCGTACAGGAGCTCGACCCCAACACGGTGATCGTCGGCGGCGGCTGCTCGGTGGCCGAGTCCACCAACGGCGGCGCGCGCTTCACCGAGTTGCCGATCAACTCCTCGACCAGCTCGTGCAATGACCCCGTGAGCGGTCTTTCGTTCACCAGCGCCACCACCGGCTATGTCGAGCAGCAGAGCGGCCAGATCGAGTTCACCAATGACGGCGGCCAGAGCGTGCAGGCCAAGACGCCGGTGCCCGTCCCCAATGACGGACAGTCCCACGCACAGGGTCTGCAGTTCGTCTCCCCGACGGTCGGGTTCGGCGTCACCGGCGCCCCGAGCGCGGGCACGATCCAGCGCACCACCGACGGCGCCAACTCGTGGACCCAGGTGGCATCCATCGCCCACGGCCTCAACGACCTGACGTTCGTCACCCCGACGACGGCCTTCGCGGTCGGCGACAAGGGCACGCTGGTTGAGTCCACTGATGCCGGCGCCACCTGGATGACCCGGCCGCTGGCGGGCGCGGGTACTCCCGACCTGGCGCACATCGCCTGCAGTGACGCGCTGAACTGCCTGATCTCGATCGCCGACTCGCGCTCGCTGATCCGGACCACCGACGGCGGCGCGACGGGCGCAACGGTCACCCCGTCGGCCAGGACGCTGGCCGACGTCGCCTTCTCCACGGGTACGAACGTGGTCGGCGTGGGCGGCGCCGGCGCCACCGTGCTCTCCGCCGACGGCGGAGCCTCGTTCCCGACGCTCGTCTCCGGCGGATTCCAGGGAGCGATCTCCGACTCCGCCAACTCGCCCCTGCGAGCGGGCGGCGCTGCCGGCAACGCCTTCCTGCTCGGACTGGGCGGGAACCTCGAGGCGACCACCGACGGCGGGACGACCTGGAAGCTGCTGCGGATCCCCGGCGGGGGCGACCTGGTCGACGCGGCCTTCCCGAATGCCACCAACGGCTACACGGTCGGCAACGACGGCGTGCTGCGCAAGACGACCAACGGCGGCACCGCCTGGTCCTCGCTGGACGCCGGCGTCAGCGACAGCACCTCGCTGGCCGCCACCAGCGCGACCAACGTGCTGCTGGTCGGACCGGTCGGCATCCGCCGGTCCACCGACGGCGGCCAGACGTTCACCAAGGTCTCCGGCAAGGTGAAGGCCACCGGGACGGGCAAGCACAAGAAGGCCGGTCCCAAGATCTCCTCGCTCAAGCTCTCCCACTCGCTGACCGTGGGCAGGAACGTGTTCGTCTGGAGCAGGAGCGTGGCCTACGAGTCGACCAACGGCGGTTCGGCCTGGCAGGCGCTGCCCCTGCCGGCGAAGACCAAGATCATCGACCTGAGCTTCGTCAGCCCGTCCGCGGGCTACGTGCTCGACCTCGCGGGAGACGTGCTCGGCACCCGCAATCGGGGCAAGACATGGACCAAGGTGTTCAGTCTGGGCGTTGACAGTGCCTCGGGACTGTCGTTCTCCAGCCCCCAGAGCGGAGTCGTCGCCTTGGAGGGCCAGGGCAGCGACGAGAGCCTGGCGTTCGACGTACTGGCGACCACCAACGGCGGCAAGACCTGGCAGCCGGAGGTCATCGACGGCGGTGGCAGCACCGGCGCGCTTTCGGTGGTGCTGGCCACCAGGGGCCACGACTACTTCGCCGACCCCGACAGCCAGGGCGCCGACGCGACCAGCGCCGTGTTCGCCACCGGCAACGGCGGCGCCAGCCCCCAGGCTTCGCACCTGTCGATCTCGATCGGGCCCAAGAAGCTGACCGCCAAGGCGCTCAAGAGCAAGCACCACAACCGCGTGACGATCAAGGGCAAGCTCAATCCGGTGACGGCTGCCGGCGAGCAGGTGCAGGTCAGCCGTCGCGGCCCGAACGGGCGGTCCTGGACGAGCACACTCGTCAACGTGGCCTCCAACGGCGCCTTCCAGGTCACCCTCAAGAACGTCAACTCGACCACCGACTTCGTCGTCTACGCCGTCGGCGACGGGGTGCATGGCGGCGCCGGCGCCTACGCCAGGTTGACGGTCACCAGGTGAGGCCTCATCGTCGCGCCACGACCTCGTTTCCGGGGATCCGAATCTCGGCGATCGTGAGGTTGCCGGTGATCGGATCGTGAGCTGAGCGACTGGTCATATCGAGCCTGACCGCCGTGCCGCCCACCGGATGGAAGGTGATCGTCGTCGGCTGGTCCGATGACGACGCGTATGACACCCGCTGGCCGGTCACCGGGATCCAGGCCAAGCCGTTCCAGTACGACACGGTGACGGACGCCGGGAGCTGGTTGTGGGAGTCCAGGGTGTAGTAGACGTCCAGCCGGCCGAAGTGCTGCGGTTGCGGCCAGTTGATGCTGACCCAGTCCTCCGCGTGGGAGTCGCTTACAGCGGCCAGGGTCTGCGTCGCCGCTTTGGTGTAGCGATTTGACCATCCGCCCGCGGTGGTGTTGCCGTCCAGCATCGCCGACGGGACGGTGGTGCTGGTCCCGCCGTCGGAACCGCCGTCGGAGAACACGCCGCCCGAGAAGCTGGCGTCGGCGGTCGGATGCTCGGGGCCGGAGGCCAGGGCGAGATCCTGCCCGGCGTTGAAGTGACGGGTTACGGTCACCCGCGTGCCGACGCGCCGCCCGATCGCCGGGATCCAGCCCCGGACGGTGAAGCGGCCGGGGCGGGCATAGCGGCGCGGCTGCACGTGTGACCAACGGACGAGGGGCTGCTGGGTGACGCCGTCGGTGTCGACCACGTTAAGGGTCGTCGGCAGCGCGGGTGGCGTCCCTACGGGGACGATCGCCGAGGGCACCTCGATCCGGGCGACGTCGTAGACGGTCACCACTGCCCGCGCCGGGATTCCGGTGCCGGCCGCGGACCCGGAGACGACGTAGGTGCCGGGCCGGCGCATACGACCCGGTGAGCTCCACTGAACGGGGAGCGATTGCGTCCCACCATCGGCGTCGACGCCCACCACCGTCGCCGGAAGGACGGGCGCCTGGCCCCGGCGCGAGCGGATGTAGTTCGGCTGGAGCGCGATCAGGCCGCTCCCCGGCTGGGCGCTGGAGTAAAGCGTTGTGGTCACCGGCAACAGGCCGGGCGAGGACACTCGCACGGTGACCGGGCCAGGGCTCGTCCGGGCCTGCACGATCGACAGCAGCTTGCCGTTGAAGGCGTCGTGCGTCGATGAGGTGTACCCCTCGGCATCGTCCTGCTTGCCATTGTCGGCCCCCGCGAAGGTGCCGGCGCCCGTCACCGAGGTACGGATCGCGTTGGCGGCGTCAGGAACCTCGACGCCGTGGGCATCGACCACCTGCACGGTGAGGTAGGACAGCGACTTCCCGTCATCGCGGATCACCGTCCGGTCCGGGGTCACCCTCAGGGCGAAGGCGCGGCCGGCGGTGTCGACCTCGTCGCGGGCGACGACGTGCCCGGCTGCGTCCCGGGCGACCGCCACCAGCTGTCCGGGCTGGAAGGGCACGTTCCAGGTCAGGTGCAGATCGCCCGAGCTGCCGTTCGGGCTCTGATAGCTGCCCGGACACGCGCCACCGGTGTAGGTGTCATCGTCGCCCGGGCACTGCTGCGTCTCGAGGTAGCGCGCGCCGTCGGTCGACGTCTTCTGGGTGAACGACCGGGTGCCGAGAGAGTGTCCGTTGAGGAGCAACTCAACGTTCGGTTCGTTGGCATACGCGCGCACCTGTACGGTCTGCCCCGGCCGATAGTCGGTCCAGTTCATCGGCAGGAGGTGAACCATCGGCTTCTGGGTCCACTGCGACTGGAACAGGTAGTAGGAGTCCTTGGGGAAGCCCGCCGTGTCGACGGCGCCGAAGAACGACGTCTTGACGGGGAACACGGTGTACGGCGTCGGTTCGCCGATGTAGTCCCAGCCCGACCACAAAAACTGCCCGGCGAAGAACTGCCGGTCGCGCACCTTCTTGAGGTCGTACTCGTTGCTCAGCGTCCACGAGGCCATGTTGTTGTCGTAGGAGGAGACCTCGTACTTGCCGGGAGTGAAGTTCTGCCCGGTGTTCAGCTGGTCGGGATCCTGGTAATAGCCGCGCGTCGAGGTCTCCGACGAGGACTCGGACTCGAAGAAGAACTTCGTCGGATACTGCGCGTGCAGGCCGTCGATCGTCTTCGCCGTGTCGTAGTTGAGGCCGAGACCGTCGAGGCTCTTGACCATCTGGTCGGCAACCGAGCCTGGCTCGGGGACGCTGCGGTACTTGTCCGAGCCGGCGACGACTGGACGGGTGCTGTCGATCGACCTGATGTCGGCGATCAGGCGCTGCGCGATCGGGAGGGCCTGCGGCGAGGTGAAATCCGGGATCTCGTTGCCGATCGACCACATGATCACCGCCGGCGAGTTCTTGGCCTCGTTGACCATCTCCTTGATGTCGTAGTCGCTCCACTGGTTGAAGTACAGGTGGTAGTCCTGGCTCAGCTTGCCGACGTCCCAGGCGTCGAACGCCTCCACCATCATCACGATGCCGAGTCGCTGGCAGATGTCGATCAGCTCAGGCGACGGCGGGTTGTGCGAGGTGCGAAAGGCGTTGACCCCCATCGCCTTGAGCTTGCTCATCTGACGCCACATCGCGTCGTAGTTGTCCACCGATCCGAGCGCTCCCTCGTCGTTGTGGAGGTCGACGCCGTGCAGCTTGAGCGGCTGCCCGTTGAGGGACACGCCCTGCGTCGGGCTGAACACCAGCCACCGCACGCCGAACGTGCTGGTGCTGGAGTCCACGGGCGCACCGGCGTCCACAACCTCGGTCTGCACGGTGTACAGGTAGGGATCGGTCGTCGACCACAGCCGCGGGTGATCGAGGCGCAGATCGGCCGCCGCCGTGCTGCCTCCGGTGGGGACGGCGACGTTGGATGACGTGCCCTGGGCGACCACGTGGCCGCCGGCGTCTGAGACCTGATAGCGCAGGTCGACGCTGGTCGCCTGGCCCGTGTCGTTGGCGAGATCGGTCGCCACGTGCACCGTCGCGTAGTGGGACCTGATCGAGTCGGCCAGTTGGGGCGTCGTGACCGACGTTCCCCAGCGAGCGATGTGCACCGGGTCGGTGACCGTCAGGTGCACGTGGCGGGTGATCCCGCTGCCCGAGTACCAGCGACTGCTCGGCTCCTGGTTCTGGACGACGACGGCCACGGTGTTCGGGGTGTGGCCGTCGGTGTGGACCAGGTGTGAGATGTCATAGCTGTAGCCCGTGTAGCCGTACGGGTGATTGCCGAGCAGCTGGCCATTGAGGTACACGTAGGAGTTGTCGAACACGCCGTCGAAGTCCAGCGAGATCTGCTTGCCGGTCATCTGCGCGGGCAGCGTGAACGTCTTGCGGTACCACCCCAGCCCGCCGGGGAAGAAGCCGGTGGCATTGGTCTGGCTGGGATCCGGCAGCTGGGTGATGCTCCAGTCGTGGGGCAGGGTGAGCGGCTGCCAGGTCGTGTCGGAGAAGCCGACCGCCGACGCCTTGGGATCGGCCGAGGTGCCGTACGCCCCCGAGGGGTCGCTGACCCCGGCGGGATTGACGAGCTTGAAGCGCCAGCCGTTGTCGAAGGCCACGGTTCGAGATCCCTGGTTGAGCACGCCGAGGTTGGGATCGCCCGCTCCCGAGCTCCAGCCCACGGGGCCGACGTCGCTCGGCGCGGCCGTCGCCGCGGCGGCCGAGCCCATCATCGCCGTCACGCAGGCCAGCACCATCGCCAGGCCCAACATCGCCGGTCGCCGTACAGCCCTCGAGCCCATGGGTGTTCCTCTCTCTCCTCCGCTGCCGCTGCGGCACTCGGTTACCACGTACGAGCGCGGGCGAAACGGCTCGGTGTGAACGCTCACACGGTCTGGTCCGATCTCTGACCAGCGACCGCGTGCCGGGCGACGTTCCTGCGCGGGCGGGGCGAAACGCGCCTGCCTGGGCCTGGATCCGCGGGGGGCGAGCTTCGGGCGCCGGGGGCCCGCGGCGGTACAGGCACGTACCTGAGACGGCGGTGCGCCCGGAGTGGGCGATCCAGGACTCGAGCCCGTGGCGTCAGTTTGGGTTGACAAGGCCTCTGTTGTCAATCTAGACTGACGGCCATGAACGTCGAAGACATCGCGCCCGCGATCACGTCCAACGACCCGTCGTTGGGGCTCCGCGCCGCTCTAGCTCTGCACCGGCTCGCGGAACGGGTCGAGGCGGACCACGTCGCGACCGCCCGCCGGCAGGGGTGGTCCTGGCAGCAGATCGGTGACGCGCTCGGCGTTACCCGCCAAGCAGTCCACGCCAAATATGGAAAGCGACTCCCATGACCAAGCATTCGCAACCAGCCGACGCGTGGAACCCCTGGAGCACCTACATCGACGCTCGCGAGGAAGCACGCCGCCGCGGTGACCGCAAGGTCGGCACCGAGCACCTGATACTCGGGCTGCTCAGGGAACCAGTCCTGGCGCAGGCGCTGGGATGCGACCTACAGACAGCCCGCGACGCGCTCGACGCGATGGATCACGATGCGCTCGCCGCCGTCGGCATCGGCGCGGCGTTCCACGCACCACCGATACCAATCGACGAGCCGATCAAACGTCCGTCGAGGCCGACGCTCAAAGCCGTCTTGCGCGACCGTTTGCCAATGACACCCGCAGCCAAGACAGCGCTCGAGAACTCGTACAAGGAAAGACGCCGTGGTCACCACATCCCCCCGCAACAGGTGCTCCTAACCATCCTCGAGCTCAAGCCGCCAGATCCCGCCGCCGAGCTGATCGCCGCGCTAGGTGTCGATCGCGCGGCCGTCCGGGAACGTCTCGGCGTGGGACGCGCCGCAGCATAG